>JAYPBC010000027.1:0-28937 GCA_038124025.1 Balneola sp.
CCTCTAGGATGGCTTTGAGGCCATCCGAAAGAGGTAGTGATATTCTTCTGCCTGTCTTAGACATAACGTATCGTATTCTATTGTCCTGGATATTCTTTGTAGTAAGCATACATACATCAGCAAACCTCATTCCTGCCATGTAATACGAAGCTAGAAAGTAGTTTCTGGTATGCCATAACCATGAACCCTTCTTTAGATCTAAGTTCTTTAGAGCCCCTATTTGGGGCTCTGTTAGTTTCTCTTTCTGAGATGACTCCAGCTTAAATTTATAATGGATAAAGGGGTCATGAAACTGTGTAATGATTCCAGATTTAATAGCAGCTCTATAGATTGTTCTGATTACACTTAGGTTAAGATTAATTGTATTTACGCTATTGCCTATTGACTTAAGATATAGCTCATATCTATGGATAAAACTTATGTCTATATCATTAAATTTAAGCTTAGGTGAATGTTGCTTTAATTTGTTAATTATAGTTTTTGTTCTTCTGTATGAATTTATTCTTGTGTTGTTTTTAAATTTGTCTCTGTACTGATATGCAAATTGAAAAAAATCATCATTAGCAATAGCGGTATCTGTAGCTATGGTGATATCGTCTACTGTAAATGCTTGACCAGAGACAAGCAACTCGTTTAACTTCTGCTTATAGGTATCTACTAGGTTATCTAGTCTAGTATTGATTTGTATCCACCCACTCAGGGTGGATTTGGCTTTACCTTCTTTGGTAGAGAAGTACTTAGCTAGTATATATTCACCTGTTGGGTGAAAACAGGTTTTACCTTTATGAGATACTCGAATAGTAATCTGTTGTTTACCTTCGTTATTCTTGTAAGGTCGTAATACGGTTTTAATAGTTGCCATGATAGTGGAATTAAGGATGAACATTTTTGTACAAGTTTTGTACAAGTTCCACTGGCATAGGTAACTATTTGCTACCCTTACTTACAAAATAAATGAACTAATTTTAGCCTCTAACAAGCATCTTAAAGCATATAAGGATATTTGAAGCTCTATATGAAGCTCACCGGACAAGCAGCATCGAGCGCTGTTGGAGCTCTCTGTCGCCGGTTCCATAGCTTCCTTGAGGTAAAATGGAGGCCTGAAGTATATACAAACCACTGGCTAAGCCTTCTCCATGGAATGTTTCAGAGTGAAGACCTGGCCCAAAATATCTTACGGGCCATTCACGTACTTTTTGTCCCTGGGTGTTAAAGATCCTTAGCTCTACCCAACTGCTTTGGGTTACTCGGAATTGAATTTTCGTGGTCGGGTTAAAGGGGTTTGGATAATTTGGGAGTAATTCCATAATCGATGGAAGGTCGGAGCTATGTTTTTCTGTAACTGGCTCATTACTGACGCCCTGCGAATTAGCTGATCCTGGTGTTGGATATGCCATAAACGTAAATTCTTGATTAAAATCGGCAGATCGGCCAAAACTTTGGTCATCACTCAAAGCAGGAAATCTAAGGGTATCCACTGGGGTCCAGTCTAAAATATCTTTATAAAATATACCCAGTTCTTCTCCATTTTTACTAAGAGCAAAATTTGTGTGCAAGCTACCTTCGTCGTCGTCATTATCTGTCCAAATAAGCAGGTATCCGCCTGCTTGTAGTTGGGTATCAGGCAACGCCCATTTCCCAGGATTACTCAAGTCATCTGTTAAATAATAACCGCTTAAATTCACAGAAGATACACCTGGATTTAACAGTTCCACCCAGTCTTCATAAGAACCTGAGGGATCCTGTATGGTGGTCTCGTTGTCAGCCATAAGTTCGTTTATAAGTAACTTTTGGGTGGGCCGCTGAACAGCAAGGCTGTGGTAATGTTCCGTAGCTCGAGGATCTCGTTTTACGCCACCGTCTTCGGAACGTGCATGTAGGGCATAAAGCAGTTCATTCCCCACCCATGGGATTGTCAAGGATAACTGCGCCCATTGAGGATCAGAGAAAGAGACCGTTTTCTGGGTAGCTGAAAGTTGGGCGGGCCGTTGTAAGGTTTTCTTCAATGGAATAAATTCCGAATAATTACCCAGATTTACTTCTAAATTGATTTCTTTTGGATCGTCGTCCACCCATTCCACCGCTATTTCGAAGGTTAGACTATCGCTTTGTAGCGATTGTACCTGACTCCACTTTTTGCGAATAACGGGGAGTATTTGTGTTTCTGTATTTTGAGTTTTGGTGTGTTCGAAACGAGTTTGTATGTAGGGTTTTAGTCCGTAAGCAACATGCCCGCCAAGCGCTTGGTCCAGTGAGAGCAGAAAGCTTTCTGGGGAGAAACCCCAGTCATAGCTTCGGTATACATCATCTCGAGCGGCCTGCAGCATTAACGAAGCAAAGCGGTCGATCTCCGGGAATAAACTATCCGGTTGAAAGGCCCCTTCAACCAATTCCCGTAGATAAAAATCTAGCCTTTGGCGATACTCTGGTACCTCTAAGAGCCGATCGGTGAGTGGTCGAGATTCGGTAGGATGTCCCCAGTTTTCCCATGATCGTCGTCCCCAATCTGGGCCAATAAAATCGATACCAAAGGTGTTATCATAGTCGTAGGGAATGAATTCAAAACGATTGGAACTGGGATTACGGTAGAGGTAGAAATTATTTTTATTATACCAATAATTGTCCCAGTTACCTGTAACAATATCTATGGCCATCCATCTAAGCGTGTTATCTACGTTAAGAATGGCTTCCAATTCTTCAGGTAAGTTGGAGTCCGGAGTATTTTCTAGTACACTAATTAAGGTAGCAAGGTCACTATAATTATCTTGCTCCGTATTAGTTTTTAACTCATACGTGCGCCGGTCGGTCCAACTAGGGCTGAATTTGTAGGCCTCAGAATTAGAACCACGATAAGTCAGGTCGGCAGGGTATAAGTTTTTGTACAGATTTCCTGCATCACTGCCAAAGCGATGCTGCACAAATTCATCGTCTATGTGCTCTACGTTAATGTAGAGACCTTTGTACTCCTGGTTAATGTATAATTCAACCGGGTTAGCCGATGGAGCCGGAAGGTCTATCTTTCTCATTAAACCCCAGCTAAGCAGGGCACGCATCATGGTAGGATCATTGTGCTCTCCATTTATATTCATTTTGTCCAAACCTCGGTATTGGCGTCCGGCTTGATAGGTATTAAAAGAAACTTTGAACGATTTTTTTGCGGAATTACGGGAGGTATTTCCTCGTAGTCGAAAGCCTATTTGGTCTACGGTATCTACGCGTACTACCTGACTGTCGGTTTTTCGATAAGTATAGATAAAGGTAGCGGGGAATTCATAGTCACTTAATTGATTTCCATCTTGCAGGATGATGTCTAGTGAATCTTGATCAATTACGATGTCAATGCGATCTAAGGATTCACTCGAAAAAGGAAAGCGAGTATCTTGACTCGGTGCCCATTGGGCGCTTAGTGTAGTGCCGCTTACAAGTAAAAACAGTCCAATGCCCACGGAATAAACGAAAAGAGCCGATTTTTTGAGAGCGTTAATGCGGGAGCTTGGTGGATTAAAATGGAACATATTTGAAGCAAAAAGGCATAAAAAAAGCAGACTTGAAGGCCTGCTAAAAGATACAAAAAAGAAGAGTCTAAGTCCTAGTCATAGACGGGAGGAGCTTATTCGATTGTAATTGGTATAGCTGTTAATGTTGTTCCCCAGTGTAGATTCAAATGAGCTTTAGTTTCGCTGAGGGTATCAAAATAGATAGAGAACCATTCTAATTCGGTCGCTTCTGTAGTGGTAACCGCTGCTGGTACGCGAAGCACATCGTCGCTCTCATCATATTGGGTTCCCCAGCTGAGTTTACTGTTTAGAATAATGGTCCAGTTGTCACCAGGGATGGTGTAAAGGGAATAGGTTCCTGCTTCTACCATTTCTCCACCTAACATAATGTCAGTAGAAAAGGTTATTGCAGCTGATTCATTTGCGCCAGTTCTCCAAACTTGTCCAGCAGGAGCTAAACTTTCTAAGCTGCGTCCCTTTAATCCTGGACGCCCGTAGGTAACCTCTACTACAGTTGCACCAATATTTTGACTAACCGCTGCATTTGGGCTTACACGAATTCCTTCGCCTCGTTCTTGAGCAAAGGTGGAGGTGGAACTAAATGTGAGAAGTATCGCAAATGCGAATACAGATAGTATGGATGTACATATTTTTTTCATGGTATATGATTATGAATAGTTATGAGTTTATGTGAATTTATATGGTCACTTGACCCTGTTATGAATTGTTTTCTTTCAACAGGTGAGCAAATTCTTTTTTGAATTTTTGAACTTTGGGCGCTATTACAAAAGAACAGTAACCTGCGGTAGGATTATTCTCGAAATAATCCTGATGATAATTCTCAGCTACATAGTAATTAGTGAGCGGCTCAATAGTGGTCACTATCGGATCCTCCCATAAGTCAGTGGCATCTACCGCTTGCTTTGACGCTTCCGCTATGGCTTTTTGCTCCTCGTTGTGATAGTAGATTACGCTTCGATATTGTGTGCCTACGTCATTACCTTGCCGATTCAATGTGGTTGGATTGTGTGTGTGCCACAGTACTTGTAATAAGTTTTCATAGCTTATCACTTTAGAATCGAAATGAATACGCGCTACTTCCGCATGCCCGGTGCGTCCTGTGGTTACTTCTTTATAGCTTGGGTTTTCTATGTGACCACCAGAATATCCAGATTCCACATGGTGAATGCCTTCTACCAATTCATAAATGGCCTCTACGCACCAAAAGCAACCAGCGCCAAAGGTAGCTAATTCGAGAGAATCGGGTATAGGTTGTGTTGTCATAGAAGTATTAGATTCGTTTGATGAAATAGTTGATTGTGCCGCTGAAAAGCTTGTGTAGGTATCATTGGAAAAAATGGTTGAGTATCCAATTTCTCCAAAACTTACAAGCATCAGTAAGAACCCTAAAAGATACGTTTTCATGTCCAATTATTTTTTAGAAGTTGACATTATGCATCAAACTAATAAAGTAAAAAATCTCCTTTAAACGTTCCTTTAGGTCCGGTGTAAACTTACATTTTAACGTGTATTAGGGAAGTGGTTTTATGTGATCATTAAGCGGCTGAGTTTCAATACCATTATTGAACAGATTATTTAAGTTGACGAAGTAATCCTTCCAAAGCAGTTATATGTTCTCCAAAGACTTTTTTACCTAGAGCAGTAATTACATACCGAGTATTTGGCTTGTTATCGATGATTTGTTTTTTTTTGAATGTATTTGTGCTTTTGAAGGGTTTTAAGGTGTGTGGCCAAATTACCGTCGGTGAGTTCAAGCAACTCTTTAAGCGCATTAAAATCTAAGGTCTCATTCAGTGATAGTGCCGACATTATCCCAAGACGGATTCGATTTTCAAAAACTTTTTGAATGTTTAGGAGTTGAGACTTCATATTGAGGGTGGTCCGTAACCTTAGGCTTATGAGGAAATTTGTTCGTATTGAAGATAGATATACAAGTCATATCCTATATGTACGATTCCAAAGCCAATTCCCCAGATAAACACACTATATTGAATCCATTTAATTGCTGTTAGACCCAGGATTACTTTTACAATACTTATGTATTTTATGTCAGTGAGCGTGAAGTGGCTTCTATGCAAAAGTGCCACACCATAAAAAATCAAACTCAAGAGTGCCGCCATAGCCATCCAGCCCTTGAATCAGAATAATACAATAACGATTCTCCTGTAAGCAGAGGAATGGCAAAATAACCAAGCATTTTACGCGACTGTACAAAAAATTAGTTTTAAAGCATTGTTTATTATTTCAGGTTTATTGCATTGAGATTATTTTATTTCGAAGATAAATCACGATCCTCAATGCTAGATTTGGCAATAGATTATATAAGATTTGAATTATTTTTGCTGAAATTGATGAGTACATTCTAAATTTCTTTTTTTGTAATTGTTCAATAATTTTTCCTGCAGTCTGTTCTCGTGTTAATGCATTAATTCCTGGTCGTTTACTCAGAAGTACTTCTACTCCTTCTGAATTAATAATCGTTTTATGTTCTTCATTCTCTGTAAAACCTGGATAATTTATACCAACAAAAACCCCATAATCAAATAGTTCACTTTTTAAGCTTTCAGCTAAACTTATTACCGCACGTTTAGTGGCAGAATATTGCGAATAGTTGGGTAATCCAATTATACCTGCTACAGATGATATAAATAATATAGAACCTCTATGTTTACAAATATCATTTACACAAGCCAAAGTTGGATATATACTACCTAATAAATTGATATTAATAACTTTTTCCAATGCATTTGGTACTGATTCTTTCAATAAACCACTTGATGCAACACCGGCATTATTGATTAGAATATCAATTTGCCCAAATTTTCTTAATGCAAATTCTCTTAGAGCTATACAAAATTGATAATTACTTACATCACCTGCTAGTCCAATTACATTGGGACTAAATTTTTCAAAATAATTAAGAGCATTTGTTACTTTCTCTGATGACCTTGAATTGATAACAACTTTAGCACCTCTATTTAATAGCATTTCAGCAGTTTTAAATCCTATACCCTGTGTAGATCCTGTAATAACTATTACTTTATTTTTGAACATGGCTTTTTGTATTTAAATGTATCCATTTACATGAAACCACTCAAAGCATTCTCTTATAGCAATAGCTGGTTTAGTATGTGGCAGTTTCAGTTTTTCTTTTGCTTTTGCACCTGAATAACAATGATTTTCACAAGAAATAATAGCTAGTTCTTTGGTCATAGTAGGTATCTTCCCACTAATTTTTCCAATTAATGAATTAACTGATCCATATAGTTTAATTATGGATGAAGGTAAGGTATACTTTGGTGTATTTACCCCTATTGACTCTCCTACAATTTGAAAAAATTCTTTATAGAAAAGATTATCATTTGCGAGTATATAACACTCACCTGATTCACCCATTGATATACTATTAACTATTGCAATCGAAGCATCTTTTACAGCAACGTAACTTCTTGAACCAGGCGGGTATATAGGTAATTTATTTTTAAATAATGCAATAATAAGTTGACCAGAACTTGGTTTTGAATCATATGGACCAAGCATGAAAGTTGGATTAATAATGTGAGCGTCTAAGCCTTTACTTTTTACTGCATTTAGTACTAATTGTTGAGCTTCAAATTTAGAATCCATATAGGATAAACCATACTTGAAACCATTGTATATACCATTTTCATCACCAGGATTTTCTTTATTACCTGGCGCGAATGAATTAGCTGATCCAATATGAATTAATCGTTTTATATTATGCTTTAAACAAGATTCAATCACATTACTTGTACCTGTCACGTTTACAGCTCGGATGTTTGAATCATAAGCTGGATAAACTCTAGTATCGGCAGCAGCATGAATAACAACGTCATGATTAATTATTGCATTATCTAAAGCTTGTTTATCTAGAATGTTTCCGTAACATCGATTTACTTGTAAGCCAATAAGTCCTTTGGGAGCCAATGATTTATTGAGAAGCATGGTGCTAACATTATACTGTCTACTCAACAATTCGCGGACTAAATTATTTCCTAAAATGCCATCTGCACCAGTTACTAGTACATTCATTTTTAATAATTTTATATTTATTTTTTTAATTAATTAATTAATAAAAAAACAATTTATGAATTAAAAAAAAGGTTTAATGATATATACATTTATTATTTATATCTATTGTTTTCGGTTAATTCCATGTATTTTTATTTCTTTTTAAACAGTTTCTGCAGGACTATTACATAAATACTGATAAAAACAATAATGTGATAAGTAATCTTGTATACCTATGTTTAGAATCTCATTCACACCAAAAAGAACATGGTTAAAGCTTGATTAAACTAGCTTATCTAAAAAGATTCTGCTAGATGGAAAAAATTAAGCATATGATAAACCCTCCTTCATTTTGGCCTGTAGGGGCTAAATTTAGTTGAAATAAATGGATCAAACATGGATGTATCAATAGTATTATTAGTAAGCAGTATAACTCTATTTGTAGGATACGTTATTGGTAAGAAAGAAGGGTTATCTAGTGGTTATACCAAAGGTATCTATGAAGGTGCAGAAGAAACTTTGAAGCTAGTAGAGAAGTATAGTAATGGTGGACTTAAATCTACTTTAGATTGGGAGACAACCCAGAGGTTATTAAAGGAACAGATGAGTAAGAATTAACTTACCTGCTAATCTCTTGCTTTATTTATAAATCACTCTTAATTATAGATAAGTTGTTTAAAACTTGTACAGTTCGTGCAAGATAAAAAAGCTAAATAACTGTAATTATGTTATTTAGCTTAATTATTAAGTGCTCACGAATGGAGTCGAACCATCACGGCCGTTAAGCCACACGCCCCTCAAGCGTGCGCGTCTACCAATTCCGCCACGTGAGCAAGAAAGGGTTACAAATATACTGCTTTCTTAGCAGAAACCGCAATGGTACTTCGATAAATGCGAATACTATCTAGAACGCTTTGCCTGTATCTCTTTACGTATCGAAGAGCGTTGCTCTAGATAATCTCGATATTGTTCATCGTTTAAAACATCAAACAGAATTAGCATACGATCATTCTGAAGGGAACTCATTAGAGCCCTATTGGCTTTAGTCATTTCTTTTAATAAGGTTTCATTCTCTTCTCTAATCGCCATTTGCATAGCTTCACGAACTTCTTTTGATGGTCTTGCTTCAGGGTTTTCTTGGTGAATTTTTCGCATAGAATTTCTGCGATGATTCATTTCTTCCCGCTTTTGCTTAACCTCTTTTTCAATTTCATGACGGGCTCTGGAATACTTTTCAATTAAAGCATCTTGTTGGGAGTGTAACATCTCAAGCTGTTCATTGCTTAGATTAAGCCGTTCGGCCATAAGCTCAGTTTCAAGCTCCATAGCTTTTTGTAGTCTTGGCAGGCTAGAATCATCCTTTCTGTTTCTTTCAAGATGTTGCATCCTTGCGCGATTTTGCATAGCCCGTTTACCAGGCTGCAACCATTGAGCCCGTTCGCCACGTTTGTGAATCACTTCTTCAGATTCATGAGTGCTGTTTTCTTGTGCGAATAAAACTGTGCTACTCACTAGAAATAAACCAAAAAGGCCTACAAAAAAGCTTGTTCGAAAGGAAAAACTAGATGGTAAAGTGGTTTGTTTATACATATTCTTACAATTAATTAAGGGTTCGACTCCTGTAACAGCAAGAGCATTGCCATAGTATTTTTACACATGTAAAAGCATGTACCCCTAATAGATTTACCTCGGTTAAAATGTATGAGTATTGAAACTACCCCTTATTAGTAGACCTTTTCATAGCAACTATCCTAACCTCTTGTTACTACAATTTAAATATCACAAAAAAGACACTCGCCAAAAAAGTGGCCTCTACTTATCCGTCTATATCTTCTAACTGTCGTTGGGCATACTCATTATCGGGATCAATCTTAAGTGCCTGCTCATAATACGTGCGAGCTTTATCATTTTGCCCGCCCTTCATAATCATGTCACCCATTAGTATCCAATTTTCCGCATCTCTTGGATCGGATTTGATTCGCCCAATTAAATAGTTTACGGCATCTGCCCCACGATCGGACATTAACATCACCATCACTTTATTCCGGTGAGCTGCTGCAAGATCATTAGATTCTATAGCCGCATCAAAATCTGCTTCGGCTTTTTCCAAATCTTCTTTCATCATGTGTATATGACCGCGAAGATTCAGATACACCCCGTTATTATCGGATCGGTCGATGGCCTTTTCAATGCACGAAAAACTAATGTCCATCTGATTAAGCTGCTGCATAATTAGCGCCTCTAGATAGTACCCCTCTGGGGTATCGGGGGCTTCTTTTTGGACTTCTCTTGCAATATCTAAGCTATGGTCGATGTCTTTTTCTTGTAGGAGTTCGAAGCCTCGGCTTAGCTTTTCTTCAATATTCATAGTAATGCGTTTTAGGTCGTTATACGATTAGTTTTTTTGACTAGTTGAACTGGACGCCCCCGTGGCTCCATCCTTATGCTTGTCTGCGGGTTCTGATTCGCTTAGATCCTCAAATTCTGCATCTTGAATCGCAGAAAAATCTTTTTTTTTGGCACTACTACGCCTGTTAGCTCCTGAAAACGGATTATTTCCAAAAGGTTGCTGATTTTGGGCGTTTTTTACGGCTTTGCGAAAAATAGCGAGAGGTAAAAAGATTCTTCCTACAAATCGAAGAAAAACCCAAATTAAAAAGAAAAATAGTAGCAGCTTAAAGGTCATAAATAGCGGTGTATCTCAATTTTACGATAAATGGATATGCATATTATCCATTACCGGGCGCTCAAATAGTTGTTCTTCAATATACAAAAGATGCTCGGGGTTTTGAACAAAATCTACATCACTAACATTAATGAATACAACGGGACTCCGCCGATAATGATAGAAAAAGTGATTGTAGGCCTCGTTTAAATCCTTTAGGTATTCTGGGGTGATATGCCGTTCATATTCTCTGCTTCGTTGGTCGATATTGTGCATGAGCCGCTCGACAGACGACTGTAAATAAACTACTAAGTCAGGTTGGGCAGCGATACCTGTCATGATGGAAAAAATGGAATCATACAGTGCTAATTCGTCTGCATCTAAATTTAAACGCGCAAATATACGATCTTTATCAAAAATATAGTCCGATACGGTCATTGTATGGAATAGATCTTGGCTCATCATATTTTGTTGCTGGCGAAAACGGCTAGCTAAAAAAGCTAACTGAGTTTGAAAAGCATAACGCACTCTATCCTCGTAAAACTTGGGTAGAAAGGGGTTATCTTCGAACTCTTCGAGTACTAATCTGGCTTGGCGCCGCTCGGCTAGCATATGTGCTAGGGTGGTCTTCCCCGCACCAATGACCCCTTCTATTGCGATAAATCGTGGTTCAACCTGCATAACCTAAACTAACACTATTCCCATTGCCATGCACTCACTTCAATCCTCATTTCTGGAGCTTGCTTAATAAGTTCTGAAATAGCCATATTCATAGCAGGTTCAACCCATTTGGGAGCCAAATCGTACAGAGGTAATAGGACAAATAATCGCTGTGCTGCGGCTGGGTGGGGGAGTTGTAAGCGATCATTATTTAGAATGAGACCTCCGAAATCGATGATGTCTAAATCCAAGGTTCTTGAAGTCCATTTGGGATAGCGAGAAGGGCGACCTTGTATTCGTTCTTGTTTCTTAAGCTGTTCAAGAAGTGCTTCTGGGCTTGCATTCCAACCAAGACGAATAACAGCATTTAGGAAGTCATTGTCCGAGGGGCCGATGGGCTCTGTTTGGTAGACTCGGGAAGCTTGAATAGGCGTAGTACTGATGTCTTGTAAAAATGATTTTGCTTGAATCAAGTGCGCAGTAGAATCACCTTCGTTAGATCCCAGGGCTATGTAAACAGATTCCGAGGAATCAGCATCTTTTTTGTTTGTCAATGACGAGTAAGTATCAAAACTCTCTGCGGTGCTATGTTTAATTTTTTTATTCACTAGCCCGTTGCCATTGCATACTTATTTCTGAATAAGCTGCAGGGACATTTATAGGTGGGCCAAGCTTTCTAATGACCACGTGAACTGCATCAACCAGTAGGAAAGTCTTCATTAACCGTTCCCCGATGTCTACACAAAGTTTTTCGATTAATTGGACAGAGGGTCCAAGCATGACGTCGCTAATTATTTTTTCGGCTTTTTCGTAGTCTACCGTTAGGTCTAACTGGTCGCGGGCACCGGCCTGGCGTAATGTCGCACAAAAGGTGACATCGACTTCGAAGCTGTTGCCTTTTTCGCGTTCAATTTCGTGAACTCCATGTGGAGCATGATAGCGCAAGGCTTTTAGCGTAAGAAGATCTTTATGCTCCATGAGCCGTGGCAATGAGTGGTACTTGAGTGGCAGCTAGGAATAAGTATTACAGACTAGCAACCTCTATACGTTGATGAAGTTCTTCTAAAATTCGTTTATGCTTTGGGCTGGTCGTCATTCGCTCTTCTACGGTAGAGATGGCATGAATAACAGTGGAATGATCCCGTCCCCCAAAATGCAAACCAATGGTTTTTAGGCTAGATTTTGTAAAACGCTTCGATAAGTACATCGCAATCTGTCGCGCTTCAACAATTTCCTGCTTTCTGGTTTTTTCACGTACTTTATTAGTATCTATTCCAAAGTAATCACAAACGTAATTTTGAATGGATTCTATAGAAATCTGGGTGTGTGAATCTTTGACCATGTCTTTGAGAACTCGCTTAGCCATGGCTAAATCAATTTCATCAAGATTTTGCAGAGAGGCATGAGCCAGCAGTTTGATGATGGCACCCTCTAGGTCGCGAACATTGGATTTGAAGTTGTGAGCAATGAATTCCAGTATATCACCGGGGATTTCAATTCCGTTGTCATTTGCCTTACGCTCGAGAATAGCATACCGAGTTTCGTACTCAGGCATTTGGAGGTCAGCGCTTAGCCCCCAACTGAATCTAGATATAAGTCGATCTTCTATGTCAGGTACATCTTTTGGGGCACGATCACTACTTAAAATGATTTGCTTACCATCTTGATGAAGCGCATTAAAAATGTGAAAGAATTCTTCTTGCGTTTTTTCTTTGCCACTAAAAAATTGAATGTCGTCTACAATAAGTACATCAATGTTACGATAGAACATGGAAAACTCGCTGGCCCGATTGTTACGAATCGCGTGCACAAATTCATTGGTAAAAGCTTCCGATGAGATGTAAAGCACCGATTTTTCGTCCCCATATTTATGTTTAATTCGGTTGCCAATACTCTGTACCAAGTGTGTTTTTCCAAGACCGGTAGGCCCGTAAATAAAAAACGGGTTAAATGAATTAGTGCCTGGATTATCAGAAATGGCCATAGCAGCAGAGCGTGCAAGGCGGTTGCAATCCCCTTCTATATAACGTTCAAATACATACGTCCCATTTAAATTGGAATCTATTTTGGTTTTTCTAATTCCTGGAATAACGAATGGATTTTCAATTCGATCTGGAGAATAATCAGGTTGACTCTGAACATGTTGATCTTGAATAGGAGGCATAGGTCGTTGAGGCAGCCTAACAGATTTGTTGTGCTCATACTGATCCGACTTTTCCATTACCACAGAATACTCCAACTTACCTTTTTCACCCATCACTTTCGCAAGGGTTGATCGTAACATATTGTAGTAATGTTCTTCGAGCCATTCGTACCAAAATTGGCTGGGTACTTGAATGGTTAGGGTGTTTTCAGAAAGACTAATCGCACGTATAGGTTCAAACCAAGACTTAAATTTTTGATAGCTTATATTATCCTTAATTATGTTGAGACATTCCTCCCATGTTGCCTCTGCTGTTTCCTTTTGCAATGCTTATGACCTCCTACACATTAGATACATCAATTATTCCTTATTTGAGCTACTTCAACCGCGCAGTATTTAGAGTTATCCACACATTTAGTTAGTTAGCGCGTTACTTTCTTAAAAAGAAAATGATGATAATTTGTCTACTTGTCAAACCTAATACCTTGTTTAATTTTTGAGTTATCCACACTCGTTAATTAGCCATAAAGCCATATAAAACAGTATTTATTTGTAGTCACTCATAAACTTAGTAAGATAGGTAACATTGGGGTAACATTGCCTTAATGAGGTTGTTTTCAAAGTTTTTAATAAGCCCAGATTTTTTTTGGGTACTTTTCAACAAATTATCCACATTTTTTTGCAAATCATGAAATTCTTCTAAAGTCCATTGCTAGAGAATAATTTATGGTGCTTAGTGAAGGATGTGATGTAGCTAAATGACCCGTTTTATTTGACCTTCGTTATGCTTGGGTTTATGAGCCGGTGACAAAGCGATTTTTACCGGCTAAATCCGTGATAATTTCTGAGGTATATCCGTATTCATTGCAGAGTTCTTGAACTTCATTGGCATAATTTTCATGTACTTCAAAATATAGATGAGAATGATGCGGTTTTAGTACTCTTTTTGATTGATCCATTAGGGCTGAGTACATACGATGGGTTGAGCTGCAAAACAGTGCTACTTCAGGCTCAAATTCGCGTACCTCCCGATCCAGGGTTTCTCGTTCATCGTTGAGTATGTAGGGGGGATTAGAAACTAAAACATCACATGATTGTGTAAGCTCAGGGTAGTGGCGTAGTAACTCTGGTGCAAATACATCATCCTGGAACCAATGTATCTGCAATCCGAGCTCTTTTCCATTTTGTTGGGCGACTCGTAGTGCAGATTCTGAAAGGTCGGTTGCCCAAACTTCCCAATTAGGGCGTTGCTTTTTTATAGCTAAGGCTATGCAGCCCGAGCCCGTTCCAATATCTATAAGTTTTTTAGGAGCGTCATCATTATGCGAGTCAAGGATGTACTCCACGAGCTCTTCGGTTTCTGGTCTAGGAATAAGAACGCCAGAGGTAACGGTAAGCTCAATACCAAAAAAATCAACTTTACCAGTTATGTACTGAAGTGGTTCGTACTTAGCACGACGCTGTACCATAGGGCGAAGGCGATTTAACTCATCTGTATGCAGTGGGCGGTCAAAAAGTAGATATAGATCTAGACGTTTTACTTCTAGGATATGCGAAAGTAGCCATTCGATACTAAACCGTGGATTTCGAATCCTTTTTTGGCTAAAGTATTCCGTACCCCAGTCTAATATACTGAGTACCGTCCATGGCCTATCTTGCATTATTCGTCGCCGATAGCGTCTGAAATTCGTTCTTCTTGTACGGTTAAGCCGTAGCGTTTCCCGAAATCAAAAATGAAGTCAGTAACAAGAGATTCAACACTCTGCTCTTCGGATAGTGAGCTTCCTCTAAATCCCATACGTCCTCCTGTTTTTTTTAGGATGATTTTTGTTTGTTTTGGGTTACTCTCCACAATACATGTTAGGGTGACACTCGAATTTATTTGCTTTTCATATTCCTCATATACCGCTACATATTGAGTATGCTTGAGTTCATCGAAGCTGCGAGTGTGTAAAAATTTAGGCTTATGCTCATCAAACAGTTTCAAAGCCATTCGTAGCAAGGTTGCCGAAGGGCCATAAATAAGAAAGGTAGTATGTGAATTCATTCCACTGGGATTTCTGAGAGGCAATTAAAGATTTTCTCACTATGACTACAATTAATAGAGAATAAACCAATTGCAGCATAAAATAAAGCGATCAATGCAGTTTGCCTATTTTAACCAATGAAAATAACATCTTCTGAATCTAAGGCAATAAGAAATTCTATTTTTTTTCGTTTATTCATTATTCTAATAAACTATTACCTTGCTATAGGAGTTTTATTTGTAACTCAGAGAAGCCATATTAGTTTTATTTAGCTATCAGTATTTCACTTAACACTATTTTTAGAAATGTCAGCATCAAGAAATGTATTCACACGTCATATAGCGCCTACATGTATAAGGTTTTGGGTGTCTGCTGCGGTATTATGGTTAAGTGTATTTGCGCCAACGCATTTATATGCGCAAGATGAGATAAATGAGAATGAGCAAGAATATGTATTTGGTGAGCCCGAACTAGAGGGTATTGATATATCTCGTAATTTATTTGATGAAGGCTATCGCTCAGGTCTGGGTTTTCGAATTGGCCTAAATGATTTTGGTCTTCAGCTTGGCGCTCAATACCGCCGCTCCTTACGTCCATACACAGAGGCTTTAGTAAGTGTAAGTTTAAGCGGAGTGCGTGACCCAAGTGAGCAGACCTACATCGATTACTATTTTGGTAACCGGGTCGTACCAAGTAAGTACAAGCGTGTCCTCAGTACTCCATTCACCCTTGGGCTAAAAAAACGTTTTTTCCCCAATCAAATCACGGATAACTTTCGCGTGCACAGCTCTGTAAGTGTAGGTGGTGCAATGATGTTTGTTCTGCCCTATTTTGAGGATTATAATGAAAATGGGTTTCGCGAAGCAAATGTGAATGAGTTCTTAGTGTATGAGCCAGTAAATGATGTCTTTGAAGGATGGAGTGAGCTCGAGACCTCTTTAGCAATGACAGGTGAGTTTGTTTTAGGTATCGATTTTGGCGATAACTTTGCACAGCTCCAGAGTTTTCAGTTTGGTTACACCTTCTATTATATGCCAACGGGTATACAAATAATGGAACCATTTGAGCCACTGCGTGCCGACGGAGTGATTGTAGATGTGAATCAAGATCAAATACCCGACGCCTATGAGCGCTCTAACGAACCCGTAAATTATTTGGGTTCTGTTCAGGTTACCTTTGTTTTTGGTAAAATGTGGGCTCGTGATTAATCGCCTGTTTAACTCAGGTTACGGCATACATCAACCAGAGGATAGACTGTTTTGCCAATGCTCCGGCATGCATCAACCAGAAGTAAGGATGTTGAACCAGTAATCTGGCTTAGCCAGAGAATCAATAATTAGATCAGGTTTGTGCTCGGCTAACTCTTCCCGGGAAAACTTTCCAGTGGTAACCGCTACACATTTCATATGAGCGCTTTTTGCACAGATTATATCTCGCGGAGTATCTCCAATGATGAGGAAACGCTGGGGATCTGGCGCGACGCCTAATAAGTCTTGAATGTGCTTGAGTGCAAGTTTAGGAAGCATATTTCGGTCGGAATGAAATTCTCCAAAAGCTCCAAAACTAAACTCTTGATAAATACTGGCTGTGTGTAACTTGGTTATTGCGGCATCAGGATAGTTTCCGGTGAGTAGCCCCCGTATAAAGTTGGGGCTCGAAAAGTATTCCAAGGCTTCGTCCACATGGTCATGCCGAAGTACATGATGGGCTTGTATCTGTTCCGATAATTGTTCCAAATATCGTGCCTTGAACGCTCGATATAGTTCTTCCTGGTTGTCATGTCGCACAAGAAAGGATGTTATGATATCATGGTCTGTTCTCCCTGAAAAGGGATCCTTTTCCATTTCGGGATAGTCAATGTCTAACTCATCTATAATGCTTCGGAGTAGGGGACGATTGAAGTTGCGATCCACGGTCAGCAGAGTTCCGTCAATATCAAAGAGGATAATCCAAGGGTGAAGGGACATAAATAGTGGTTTTTTTATCTAAATTTGAGCTTTTTGTGAGTCTGCGCAGAGATTTTAAATCTACGCGTGTTAAGGTACGAAAACTATTCGCATTCGCGCTTTATGCTAAGCGTAAATCCTAGTACCTTTTAGGATGCACTTATCGAACCAACCAAAGGAGTTATTATGAGTTTTATTGAAGATATTGTAGCCCGTCAGATCATTGATTCGCGGGGAAATCCTACCGTAGAGGTGGATGTTATACTAGATACCGGTAACATGGGCCGTGCAGCTGTACCTTCCGGAGCCTCAACGGGTGAATTTGAGGCAGTTGAACTGCGTGATGGAGATGCGGATGTATTTCTTGGAAAGGGCGTAGCGCAAGCAGTTGAAAATGTAAACTCGGTTATAGCCGAGGAACTTCAAGGATTGCCTGTTTTTAACCAAACTGAATTGGACTCACTACTTATCGAGTTAGATGGTACACCCAATAAGGCTAAGTTGGGTGCCAATGCAATTTTAGGAGTATCACTTGCTCTGGCAAAAGCGGCTGCTAATGAGGTGGGACTACCCCTTTGGAGATATGTTGGGGGAGTCAATGCCAAAGTTTTACCCTTACCTATGATGAATATTATCAATGGGGGATCTCATGCAGACAATAGCGTAGATTTGCAAGAGTTTATGATTATGCCGGCGGGTGCAGATTCGTTTTCGCATGCGTTGCAGATGGGGGCTGAAATTTTTCATACGCTTAAGAAAGTACTGGCAGCAAAGGGATACAGCACGGCCGTTGGAGATGAAGGTGGATTTGCTCCAAATCTAAAGTCGAATGAGGAAGCTTTAGAAGTGATTATGCAAGCCATTGAGAAGGCGGGCTATGTTCCAAAGGATGATGTATTAATCGCTTTGGATCCAGCAACATCAGAGTTTTATAATACCGAAACTGGTTTATATGAATTCAGATGGAGTGACGGCTCGAAAAAAGATACCGATGCAATGGTCGAGTTTTGGAGCAACTGGGTGGATAAATATCCAATTATTTCTATTGAAGATGGTATGGCGGAAGATGATTGGGATGCGTGGAAAAAACTCACTGATGCTGTTGGGGATAAAGTGCAATTGGTGGGAGATGATTTGTTTGTTACCAACACGAAGCGATTGTCTCGTGGTATTGAGGGGAATATTGCCAATTCAATATTGATAAAAGTGAACCAAATTGGTACGCTAACAGAAACTCTAGATGCTATCGAAATGGCTCATAAGAACTCCTACACAGCAGTTATTTCACATCGTTCGGGCGAAACTGAAGACGTTACCATTGCTGATTTATCTGTAGCTACTAACGCAGGACAGATTAAAACGGGCTCAATGTCACGAACCGATCGAATTGCAAAGTACAATCAGCTCATTCGTATAGAAGAGGAATTAGGAGATTCGGCGCTGTTTCTTGGGCATGACGCATTTGGACTCTAGGAGATACGCATGCGTTTTTCTTTTCGGATAGTTTTATTTCTGGGATGTTGGCTGAGCCTTAATTGGTTAAGCTTTAGTTGGCAGAGTTCAACTTCGTTACAGGCACAGCAGCGTCCGCAGCAATATATAGCGCCTAACCTAACGGGTGAAAACTTGCAGCAATACATTTTTCAGGAATATTCTGTGAGTAATCCCTTAGGTTATAGTGCCGCCAGAGATCAAATGTATAGCTCAATAGATAATGTGAATGGACAAATTATAGGGGTGTATACCGGATATACTATTACTAGTAACAATCGTTCGGATGCATTCAATAAGGGGATAAATACGGAGCATGTTTGGCCACAAGGTTTATTTGATAAAGATGAGCCTATGCGGGGCGATATTCATCATTTATTTCCAACGAGAATAGAAGCCAATTCGGCCCGTTCTAATTATCCTTTTGACGAAATACCCGACAGTCAAACCGATAAATGGTTTTATTTATCAAACGAATCAAGCGCCAAACCCTCCGCAAATCTTGATTTACATAGTGAACTGGATAATGGCAAAGCCTTCGAACCAAGGGAGGATTTTAAGGGTAATGTTGCTAGAGCCATTTTTTATTTTTGGTCGGTTTATCAAAACCGGGCAGTGGTAAAGGACGACCTCTCTTTTTTTAATGGGATGAAAGATGTGCTGTACGATTGGCATAAGCTCGACCCAGTAGACGAGGCGGAATGGAACCGGAGCTTGGGGGCCGAACAGGCTCAGGGTAATCGAAACCCCTTTGTGCATGATTCTACCTTGGTGGAACGAGCTTATTTTGGGGGACAGGCGGTGGCGGCTGAGTTTACTAGGCAGCAAGACTTCGACCAGGGCCAAAAAGAAATACGCCTACACCAGAATTACCCAAATCCCTTTAACCCGAGTACGACCATTTCATTTGAGTTAACGGCTCCTGATTTTATACGACTATCGGTATATAGTATGTTGGGTCAACCGGTGGCTGTGTTAACGGAAGGACAACATTCGGCGGGTTGGCATAGTATTGCTTTTGATGCGGATCAACTACCTTCGGGTATGTACTATTATAGACTTGAACAACTCTCAGGAGTAGCTTCGTTTACCCGCAGAATGACCCTGATTAAATAATCGGGGCAGCGTATGCGTATTCACGAAGTAGAACTATTTCATTTCCGAAATCATACGCATACCAAGGTGACATGGGCACCTTATATCAATATTCTTATTGGCCCAAATGGGGCGGGAAAAACCTCTATTGTAGATGCTATACACTACCTTTGCATGTCGCGAAGTTTTGTCACCAGCTCAGACTCTCATGTGGTTAAGCAGGACACCAAATCTTTTTTACTTCGTGGGCATTTTGAAGGTCAGATACGAGCACAATTTCAACTAGCATTAAGCTACTCGAGAGGGGATGGAAAGAAAATCTTCGTGAACGAAGGTCCATTGGATAAACTCTCCGATCTTATAGGAATGGTTCCAGTGGTGGTTTTAAGTCCTCAAGATGAGCAACTAACCAAAGGCGGACCGGTTGAAAGGCGGGTATTCATTGACGCATTTATTAGCCAGTTGTCTCGATCGTACCTACGAAATTTGATGGAATACCGTCAAGTTCGCCGTCAGCGCAACAAACTACTTCAAAAGTATGCCGAAGGAGGCTCCTTTCGGGTCGATAAATCCCTGATGCAAAGCTATTTGGAACCCTGGAATGAGCAATTGGTTCGCGTCGGGTCAAAAATAATAGAAGAACGAGCACAAGTTATAAAACAACTTGAACGCTTTGTGCAGTATAATTTTACCGAGATATCTGGTTTAGAAATGCAGCCTGGCATGCGTTATGAAGCTATGGTAAGTGGATGGGAGGGGGATGCAGAGGCTAATTTGGATAAAGACTTGAGTAAAAGAGATACCAAAAGCGATGATAAGGCCAATACCGATGTACATCTTAGCAACGAACATGCTATGGATGACTCACCAATTTCATTAACCCGATTGGAGAGAATCGAGCAATGTTTCAGAGAGGCCTTGCGCGCGCAATTTGACAAAGAATTGGAGCGTGGACAGAGCTTAGTTGGGCCACATAGGGACGAAATAGTGTTCTACCTGTCTGAAGTAGAACTACGCCGATATGGCTCACAGGGTCAACATCGTCTGTTTGCACTTGCCTTGAAATTAGGGCAACTGGATTATTACACAAAAGAATTAGAGGACGCCCCACTATTGATTCTGGATGATGTGTTTGGCGACTTAGACGGGGATCGAGTGCGAATTCTACTCGAGCATTTAAAAGCACATAAAGGGCAGAGCTTTATTACGGCGGCGCATCCAGTGGCCTTTAGCGATTTTGTAGATTTCGATCATCCAGATCATCTTTGTATCACAATTAAGAATGGAAATGTAGTTGAAACTAACTAAGTTGGCTTACCATGCGTTTAGACAAACCAACATCGTTATCGGAGGCATTAAAGAAATTTTTGGATCGCTATCCACATCAAAAAAAACTACGACAGGGAATGGTCTTAGCCAAGTGGGGCGAAGTTGTTGGCCCAAAAATAGCGGAACAAACGCACGATGTTTATTTTCAAGGGAGTATACTAACCTGTGTGGTTTCAAATGCAGTTTGGCGACACGAAATTCATGCCAACAGATTTCACATTGCCAAACGGTTGAATGATGCAGTGGATCATACGGTGGTGCGCGAGCTTAAAGTTGTGGCTAAATAAGGCTATGCCGCGGCTTACTCAACGGTTGGAAATAGATCTTGGCCAAAGTATATTTAGTCATATTCAATTGTGATGAAACAATCGCCTCCAAAAAATACTCTAAATACTATTTTTAGCCCCTTTATAAAGGCGGTTAGGGCTATTGACACAGCACTAATCGGCTTGCGGAAGGAGAACGGAGCATCCAACACTTCGCGACAGGAGAAAATAACCGTTTTTGTCGTTTCTTATGTGTTTGCCATGACCTTATGGATGGTGGTTAATTTAAATGGATCGTACAATATAGAAGTAGAAGTCCCTTTAGAAGTTGGTTCCGTACCAGAGGGTATGGCTCTGGTAGATGCGATTCCTGAAACCATAGCAGCCGAAATAAGTGGGGAAGGGTGGAAGTTAATTAGTCTGAGAAATAATCCGCCTACCGTACCCGTCGACATAAATTCGGGCGAGGTGGATGTATTTTCTCAGCTTCGACAACGGTTTGCCCCTGAACAGGATGTATCGGTTTTAAACGTGCAACCGACTCGTTTGTCTCTTGAATTAGAGCCCATGACGAGCAAGAAACTGCCACTGGTTTGGGAGCCCACCTTAAGCTATGCAGAGCGCTATGACAGAGTCGGGCAAGGGTATTTTGAGCCTGACAGTATTTGGGTATCAGGTGCGGTCTCAAAAGTAGAAAGCTTAGAAGCTTGGGTCATAGATTATACCATAGAGCTGGATAATATTAGGGATGATATCACGCTGCAGCTTCCTATCATCTCCCCAGATCCTGCCCTCATCTTCGATCAAAACTTGGTAAGTTATCACGAAACCGTGACTGAATACACCGAGGGAGAACTAAGCTTAGTACTTCGGCTCGAAAACGCTCCTACAAACCAGCGCTTTAATTTCTCCCCTTCTACCGTTACGGTTCAATATCGAGTGCCAATCGAACAATACGGCGAAGCTGAAAAAACTAGGCCATTCGAAGCCTATATTGATTATGAAGCTATTCGAAATAACACCTCTGGAATAGTAACACCAGAAATTCGATTTATTGATTCAGAGCTAGCCATTGAATTAAAAAGTTTCCGGCCCAGCGTGGTAAGCTTTTTTAGTCTAATTAATGAGTGATTTTTTATTGAATAAATAGTCTAACTAGGAGTTGAGCTCTTCAAACGGCATTAATACCTCTTCAATATCTCGATGATCTGGGAAAAACTCTAATAAGCGCATTAGAACCTCATCTACCAGTGCATCCGGACAGGAAGCCCCAGAGGTGAGTGCAATTTTGAGTGGGTCCCGGGTGCGGTCTAGCCAATCTGCTGTCTCCAGTATTTCTTTTTGCCACTGGTTAAAGTGTCGTACCTGGGTCTGATCAATGATTTCACCCGCATCTCGCACGTGGTAAGTAGAGAATGAATGTTCTAGAATTTCAACTAGATGCATGGTATTTGAGGAATTATACCCACCCACAACGAAGGCTAAATCGGCCTCTATATTGGAGAGGGCGAGGGTAGCGGACTGATTTTCATTGGTTGCGTAACATAGCGTATCACTGGTGTCGGCAAAATGCTGCTGTATGTCTGATTCACTAAAGAGCCTAAGAGTAGCCTTTTTTAGAATGTCCATGACCTCTTGCGTCTCGGTTGCTAGCATCGTAGTCTGGTTAATAACCCCAAATCGTTGCAAATCCTTCTGAGGATCAAATCCCGGGCTACACTTGTGGCCAAAATATTGTTTAAAGTCCTCTATTGGGCGGTTTCCAAGCATACAGTCAGCTAAGATGTGAGCTTCTTCAGGATTCAATACTACCACCACTTTTGAATGGGTAGCGCTATGAGAAAAGGTGGCGCGGGTTTCCTCGTGTTCATGTTTCCCGTGCACCACTAATGCATAGTCTTTCTTTCCTAATTGAGCACCTCGTTTCCAAACTTTTTCGACAAAAGGGCATGTTGTGTTGAAGGCGTAGGGGTCAATTCCTTTAGCTTTTAGTTGTTCTTCAATCTCTACGGTGGTGCCAAAGGCGGGTACAATAACAACGTCTTCAGAACTTAAAGAATCGATGGGAATACGCTCACTTCCATCGGTATGTTGAAGAAATTGCATGCCCTTATTGAGCAAATCTTCATTTACCGTGGGATTATGAATCATTTCGCTGAGCAGGTAGATATTCTTGTCAGGATGCTCTCTAAGCGCTTTATATGCAATATCAATAGCATTTTCTACCCCATAACAAAAGCCAAAAAACCGAGGGATGTAAAACTGTATTGGGCCAAAATCCAATAGGGTAGGTGTGAGATCCTTTTTCGTGGGGTCCAGTATTTTAGTAGCCTCTTTCACTTGGCGAATGACCGGGGAACGATACTGATCGGGGATGTCAAAGCTTTTACGAGCCATTACATTAAGAATGCTTTTACAGGATAATTGTTATAAATATACATCATTTAATATTACTGAAAATCTATAGGGTGATTTTATTAATGTTTAGATGTAAAAAGTTTAAATATTTACCATTGTAGGGATATTTACATTAAGCATTATGTATATTATGCATCTCATAAAATAATAGAATAAAATTGAAAAATTATTGTTCATTTAAATTGTGTAAAAACAATCACAAGTATGAATTGACTGATCAGTTTTAAATTTACCTATTGCTAAATAACATTTTTTAAAATTCTGCAGATGCCTTTTTTGAACAATACCCAAAAGTTAATTCGGTTAAATAAAAATTCAATCACTTTTACTTCCACTATTTTCTTGTTGCTGACATTATTTTCTGTGAAATCAAATGCACAAGTGGTTCAAGTAGGTACTGGTAGTTACAGTACATCTTTACCATCTGGTGAAATAGGACCTCAAAATGCAAGTGGTCAAAATATCTTACCCAAAGTTTCAAATACATTTGATCAAAGAATCCAAACAAATGATTGGTGGAGTAGTTTAATTTTCCCATTCTTTGGAAACCAGTATTCAGGAAAGTTAATTGCCCATCCACTTTCTATGCAAGCAAACAAATCAGGATTGGAACTCAGTTATCAACCACAGCATGTGTTAATAAATGCTGCACCTGGATCAGATTATTTGTTTCCTTATGTTCCTCAAATGACGGTTGGTATTCAAGGATTAAATTCATCAAATACAAAAACATATAGATATGATGATTGGACAGTTACAGCAGAATGGATACATGGTGATAAATCTATGCTTGCTACAATGGGTCATGGTTTACCATTCGTATACTTTCAAATAAATGGTGGTAATGCATTTATTGATTTTACTGGAAATCCAACAATTTGGTATAACGAAAACGGTGTACTTGGCATAACTCTTGATGGGAAACATTATGGAATTTTTGCGCCAACAGGGTCAACTTGGGATACAGAAAATAATTTTACTTCTGACCTAAGTGGTAAAGACTACTTATCTGTAGCTTTATTACCTAATAATTCGCAAGAAACATTAAATGAATTCAAAGTCAGAGCCTATGCTTTTGTTACTGATAGTAAGGTTGAATGGAATTATGATGAATTAAATTCAACTTTAACGTCAATTTATAGGTATGAAACTGTCTTAAAAGATTCAGCAGATGGAAATATTAATGAAACAATTTCAGCATTATATCGGCATCAATGGCTGAATGTGAATGAGCCATTGACAGACTATTCCTATGTTTCACCTAGAGGAGAAATGAAGGTTATTAAAGGCAATACATTTACTACTTCGTTAAAATTTCAAGGTGTTTTGCCTGCTCTTCCTAATCAGGGAGATTATAATCCAGATGTATTAAGTGATTTGATTTCAGATGTAACTAAAGAATCTCTTAATGTAGGTCCATCATATGAAAATGGTAAAGCAATGGCTCGATTTGCAAATTTAGTTCACTTAGCTGACCAGATGGGTTTATCAAGTGAACGAGATTATTTTCTAAAAGAATTAAAAACAAGATTAGAAGATTGGTTTACCGTTGGGGGACAACAAGAGTATTCCTATAATGCTAGTTGGGATGTATTAACTGGTTATCCATCTGGTTATGGTGCAGATAACCAAATCAATGATCACCATTTTCATATGAGTTATGCTATTGTTAGTGCTGCAACCATAGCACAATATGATCCAGAATGGGCTTCTCAAGAACAATGGGGAGGTATGGTTAACATGTTAATAAGAGATGCAAATAATTGGAATCGTGAGGATGAATTATTTCCTTTTCTTCGATCTTTTGATATTTATGCCGGTCACTCTTGGGCCGCAGGACATGGTGACTTTGCAGAGGGAAATAATCAAGAATCTAGTTCTGAATCCATGAATTATGCTTCAGCAGTAATTTTATGGGGAGAGGTAACTGGACAAAAAGAAATACGTGATATGGGTATTTTTCTGTATGCAACAGAAACAACGGCCGTAGAACAATACTGGTTTGATATTGATCAAGAAGTATTTCCAGAAGGTTATCCTCATGTTGCATTAGCTATGGTATGGGGTTCCAAAGGGGTCCATGCAACTTGGTTTGGTGGAGATCCAGAATTTGTACATGGTATCAATTTTCTTCCTATCACGAGTGGATCATTGTATTTGGGTAGACACCCTGACTATATAATTAAAAATTATAATGAGTTAGTGGAAGAAAGAAGCGGACAACCAAAATTATGGAAAGATTTATTTTGGTTGTATTTGTCAATGTCAGACCCAAATCAAGCCTTAGCGTATTATCTTACAGAGTCTCCAAAGCTGAATTATGATGATCATGATGAGGTTTTCAACGGGTTATCGCAACCTTTTACTATGCATTGGCTTTATAATATGAAAAGGATGGGTCAAGTTGACATAACAGTAACGGCAGATATACCTACTTATTCAGTGTTTAGAAAAGGCGAAGACAAAACATATATAGCATACAATGCAATGGAAACTGATAGATTAGTAACATTCTCTGATGGTTACTCAATGACCGTTCCAGCAGGTGAGACTTATACAGAATCTACACAGCAATTTAATCCAAATGCACCTGTTGTTTTATTAAATGCAGATAAAACTTCAGGTAAATCTCCACTATCTATAAATTTTAAAGCTTCAAATAGTTTTGATAGAAATGACTTGGCAATAAATTTTGATTGGACATTTGGTTCTTTAGGAAGCTCTTCGAAAGCTGACACTACATTTACATTTTATGAAACAGGAGATTACACCGTTCATCTAAAAGTGACCAATAGCAATGGTTTGGTTTCAGAAGATAGTCTGATAATAAAAGTCTTACCCAATGGAACACCTTATGGTGGAGCTCCTACAAACGTGCCGGGTACTATTGAAGCAGAACATTACGATAATGGAGGAGAAGGTATTGCATATCATGATGTAGATGCAAATAATCAGTTCTATAGAGCTGGTGAGGGTGTTGATTTGAGTGGAGATGGAGGTAAAATCCATGTTAATTGGATAGTGGCAGGTGAATGGATAGAATACACTTTTAAAGTAAATGAGGCAGGTAATTACAAATTTACTACTCATGTTGGAACTGTACCAGGGTTTGGTAATTTTACTATGTTTATTGACAATGAAGATGTAAGTGGTAAAAAACAGGTAAAGGGTACAGGTAGTTTTATAAACTTTGTTGGAATTGATGTTGGCCCTGTATCACTTAGTGAGGGCACGCATATAATGCGTTACGAATTTGATACTGACTATGACTCAGAGGTAAATAATTGGTTGTTTAGTTTCGATAAAACAGTAGTAAATAAAATTTCAGATACATCTAATGAAGAAGATTTAGTTCCAACAGTCTTTTCTTTAGCCCAAAATTATCCAAACCCATTTAATCCAACTACTCAAATTAATTTTAATTTACCAGTAGCAGGTCATGTCGAACTTAGGGTGTATAATATGCTAGGCAAAGAAGTATCAGAGTTAATAAATGGACAACGAATAGCTGGATCACATTCTATTCGTTTTGAAGCTACCAACTTGGCAAGTGGAGTATATTTGTACGAACTTCGTTTCAATGGTGCTGTGCTTTCAAATAAAATGATTTTATTGAAGTAGTTGAGATAAAAGGCTAATGTTTACCTATTGGCCTTTTATAAAAATATTTATTCAGCTTTTGGCTTCAGTAATTGGGTTACAGCGTTTAGTCTGTATCTTCTGGGATGTTATAGTCGACGGTTGAGCCCCTGTAATCACCCAATAGATGTTCAGCGAAGTAATACCACATCATTCGCTCGAAATATGGTTGATAAGGTCCGAATCCGTGTCGGCGACCAGGTAGAATCATCATGTCAAATCGCTTACCTTCTTTGACTAAAGCGTCAACCAACCGTATGGTATTGGCTGGATGAACATTGTTATCAATATTCCCATGCACCAAAAGTAGCTTACCTTGAAGGTTTTTAGCCAGAGCGGCATTGGTTTCAATGGGGCCATCAAAGGTAGTAACGGTCTTTTCTATCTCTACACTATCCTCGCCCATTTCCTTTATTACTTTGGTAGTCTCTTCAACACCATTGTGCGTTTCACTCCACCAACGATTATATACATTATTGTCATGGTTTCCAGCTGAGGAAACAGCTACATCGTAAAAATCTGGGTGGGTGAGAAGGGCAGCAGTAGACATAAAGCCCCCACCAGAGTGTCCATAAATCCCAACTTTAGAGCCGTCGACAAAATTGTGCCGACCGATTAGCTGTTCTAAGCCATACCGGTTATCTGCCAGTGGGTAATCTCGTAAATCCCCATATCCATAGGTATGATAATAACGACTACGCAGTGGGCTTCCTCCGCGATTTCCAAAAGCCACGACAATAAAACCAACCTGCGCTAATGCTTGGTGGCGAGAAGCCCCAAAAGTAATAGGGAAAGGCTCGGTTTGTGGACCAGGATATACATAAGAAACAATGGGGTATTTTTTATTTGGATCAAAATCAAAAGGTTTCCACATCACCCCATATAGGTCGGTAGCTCCATCGGCTGCTTTGACGGTGAACGTTTCAGGTACTTCCCAGCCTAGTTCAGTGGCGCGATCGATATTCACTTGCTGTAGTTCAAGGATAATTTTACCCGATCCATCTCTAAGAACCGAGCGTGTGGGGGTATCAACGGTTGAGATATTATCCACAAAATAATTCCCTTGTGCCGATGCATATACTTGATGGTTTCCAGACTCAGGGCTTAGGTGCTGTAAACGATTCCCATCGAAACGTACACTATATAAGTGTTGATAGTATGGGTGCTCACCTTCTTCTCGTCCATAAGCAGTAAAATACATAGTTTGAGCTGCTGTATCTATTTTTACCACATTACCAGCTACAAAATTTCCTTTCGTTATCTCATTGATCATCTCCCCATTGGCGTCATATCGATAAAATTGTCCCCAACCTGTTCGTTCACTCCACCATATATACTCCTTCCCCTCTTCGATAATCGCTACATCCATAAAGCGCCAGTTCCAATAAGGCTTACTTTCTTCGCCAAAAATAATCTCACTTTCCCCTGTAGTGGTGTTTGCTCGAACTAATTCAACCTTACTAGCAGCGCGATTTAATCGGGTGAAGTATAAAAAATCGGAGCCATTCTTTCGATACTCTCCTTTGATCAAATTACCTGGATCTGCGCTGAGATTTTGATCTTCCCATTTTTCGGTATCTATGATAGTCCGAGACTCATTTTCAATATCAAATACTTCGAGGTATTGGATGCCAATTTCTTCTTCCCCAGGCATGGCATATTTATAGGTCTCGAGCTCTGGACGCTTTTTTAAGTAGTTAATTACCCA
>JAYPBC010000028.1:0-28033 GCA_038124025.1 Balneola sp.
CCGATACCAAGGCTAGGATAGCGACTCAATTTAGCTGAGTTTAGGTCCATTTTTTTTGATTCAACTATAGCTTGTAATCTCTGTATCCCGGGACTTTTTATCTGATGATTTGTATTGGAATCATCGTCCATGGAAGTCCGGTTATGCTTCGTTGAATAGGTCCATTCGGCTTGGGATTCAAAACCATCAAAGCCATTACCGATAACACTCGAATCATTATCAATTACCAGCCTATCTGGATAGACTAGTGAATCAGTGATGGATGCATTTCGGAGCCTATTAAAATTTCGAACATGTTGAGATCTAACCAAAAAAGCCTCTTCTCGCTGCTGATCGAGTGTTTTTTCTTGCAGTTCAATCTCTAAAATCTTTCTGTTGGTTGAATAGCCTTCACTATTGAAGGTGGTGAGTAGTTGAGTTAACTCACTTAAGACATCTAATTGTTGGCCTAAAAACTTAATTCTTATCGTTTCCGTATAAATAGAAGCCCATTCTTTATCCATTTCGAGAAAATGACGCTCAACTTCCTCAAGATACCCGAATTCCCTAGCCTCAGTCATTGCTTCAAGAGAGAATCGTTGAAGTTTCAGTGAATTAGGATAGGGGATACTCTGGTTCATTGATATTCGGGCTGTTTGGGCGCCCAAGGCTGTTTCAATAGGAGTAGTGAATACCCCTATAGAGACAGTAGGATCCATGATCCCGATAGAACGAGCGTGAAATTCTGATGAGGCAACTTCATTCCATTTTGACAACAAAGTAGGATGACTACTAAGAGCTTCTAGTTTATATGTATTCAAGGTATTTTGCGCTTGAAGGCCAGACTCAGGTGTAATTCCAACTCCAAGGATACCTGATAGAAACACAATTAGTAGTACAGGAGTCTGCGTTTTTTGCGATCGATTTTTTTGTAAAGGAACATACATTTTGAGCGCATTAGTAACCCTTCGTTCTTCTCTCCAAATGAATAAAAGTGGTACAACAAAAAGCGTGATTATTTGGACAAACATTCCCCCTAACGTAGGAATAGCCATTGGAACCATAATTTCAGAGCCTTTACCCATTGAACTAAATAAAGGTAGTAAAGCAAAGATGGTTGTTGCGGTGGTCAACATGGTGGGTCTAATCCGTTTAGTAGCTGCTTCAACCCCTACCATTCTAAGATGTTGAATATGAGATGCTACTAATTCAGGTTTATTAGCCATTTGCTTCCATTCATTTTGGTTTTTTTGGTTGAACTCTTTAAATCGTTGTTGTAAATAGGTGGCCATTACAACTCCACCATCCGTAGCAATTCCAAACAAGGCTAAAAAGCCAACCCAAACGGCAATACTTAATGCAACGGTCTCAATACCTAAAAGGTTCTGCAGGCTATCAAATCCAAAAAAGGAAACACTAGTGAAAAATTCACTTGCGAAGAATCCCAATAAAATGAAGCCACCTGCCCAAGCCACGAATACGCCACTAAAAATCATCAGGCTTACAGCAGCTGACTTAAATTGGATGTAAAGGATAAGGAAAATTAAGACGAGGGTTAATGGGACGAGTACTTTAAGTCGTTTTTCCGCTCGAATATGGTTTTCGAAACTACCTTTGAAACTTAATTGAATGCCATCAGGTATGCTAATGGTCCCAAGTGCAATTTCTTGATTTATTTTATCGTCAATTTTAGAAATCGCGTCTACATATTCGACTCCTTTGATCACATCAAAAGACACGTAGGAAACTTTAAACGATTGTTCACTTTTTATAGCCTGTGGTCCCAAACGGAATTCAACCTTCGCTAACTCGTATAATGGTACTCTTGCACCCTGAGGGGTGTCAAGGCGAAGATTTTTGATACTCTCTGGGCTTTGGCGCACATCTTTAGCGAATCTCAAACGAATACTAAATCGTTCTCTTCCTAAAATAACCGTCCCCGTTTCTTTACCAGATAGGGCAATTTGAGCCCAAGCTTGTGCTTCGGTAATGCTCATCCCATAACGGGCTAATTTTTCACGATCCCATTCAATATCTATATATGGCTTACTGGCATTGCGTTCGGCAAATACTGTGGCAGAATTCACATAATCAAGCTTTGTCAATACTTTCTCGAGCTGTCTACCCACTTCTTGAATCTCTGCTATATCTTCACCTTGAATTCGTATTCCAACCGGAGCTCGTAAGCCCGTTTGGAGCATTAACAGTCTTGTTTCAATAGGTTGTAGCTTTGGAGCTGAGGTCAGTGCTGGATGCTGAGTCTGCCGGACAATTTCATTCCAAATATCATCCGGTGATTTTATGTGTTCGCGCCATTGGCGAGTTCTATTTCCTGAAAAATCATAACTATATTCTGGCTTGTAGGTGATGATGTTTTCGAACATACTAATTGGAGCGGGGTCAAGAGCTGATTCGACTCGCCCTAATTTCCCTACCACTTTTTCGACCTCTGGTATGTCTGCAACTGCCCGATCTAAAAACTGAAGTAAGGCTACGTTTTGTTCGACACCTGCACTAGGTGTAGTAGTAGGCATGAACAAAAATGCCCCTTCATCTAGACTTGGCATAAATTCAGTAGCTAATCCAGGATACTCTTGGTCAAGTGTTGACCACCAATCTGTTTTACTTATATCAATCCCAATCGCCTGGGCTAGAGAAGTAGGAATAACACTTATTTTGGCAAAACCCAACCAAATGAAAAGGCCAAAGAGTACTAGTCCGATAGGTAGACTGATAAAGGTTTTTTTGTTGGAAAACGACCAAGCTAACCAAGTGGGATAATGGGTTATGATTTTAAGAACACTACCTATTAGTACTAGTAATAACCCACTTATAAATATCCATTGAAGTAGTACAGATACTTCAGGTCCAAGCGGTAGCCATGCACGAGTCAAATATCCTAGGACGAGCAGGATGATGAGTATTACGCAGGTATCATGAAAATGCTTGTAATTACTCCCATGTACGAATTTCGTTAGACTTCGTTTAGTAGTTATTTGTTGTATTGGATTAGCTATATATCTGTAAAAAAAACTATTAGTATCATTTTTTTGGGCGTTGAATCGTGATTCTAGCTGGCCAAATAAGAGATAGGCTAAAACAGGTAAAAGAAATAATGCAACCAAAATAGAAGCGGCTAGTACAAACGTTTTGGTATATGCCAACGGCTGAAATAACTTACCTTCAGCGTTGATCATCAAGAATACGGGAAGAAAACTTACTATAGTGGTTGTTATTGCCGTTGTTATGGCACCAGCGACTTCTCTTGTAGCTGATACTACAAGCTGGAGACGTTTTTCTAAAAAGTGTAAACCACTCGAATGTTCAGGGCTTCCTTGTTCATCATTTTCTTCTTGGTCAATGTGCTGGATAATGGTATCGGTTAGGATAACTCCCATATCAACAACCGTTCCTATGGCAATAGCAATTCCAGATAACGCCACGATGTTGGCATCAACCCCACCTAACTTCATAGCAATAAAGGTCAATAAAACTGACACCGGCAGCATTAATGAAATAAGCAGAGCAATACGTAGGCGGCGTAAAATGAGTAATACTATGGCGATCGTAATCAAAATTTGTAGCCATAAAGCGGATTCAAGAGTGAGAATTGTTTCCTCAATTAGTTCTGAACGGTTATAAAAAGGAATAACTTTCAATTGAGATACTTCACCTGTGGCTAAAACTCTTTTGGGTAAAGTGAGTGATAATTCGTCGACTTTTTGTTGTACGGCTTCTATTACTTTTTTAGGATTAGCTCCATATTGAGCAACAACTACCCCGCCTACACTTTCTTTTCCTGAAACATCTAACACCCCACGTCTGTCGGCGGGTCCATAGGTGATGTTGGCAATATCTTTTAAGTATAGAGGTGTTTGTTCCACTACTCGTACGGGGATCCACTCTAAATCATTTAGATCCTCGATGCTGCCATTCCCACGAAGTAAATATTCAACTTGATTGTATTCGAGCGTTCGTAATCCACCTTTCGCCTGGGCTTTGTTGAGTGCATCTATAATATCTTGTGTACTTAGCTGATATTGTTCCATTAGGATGGGATGAACATCAACCTGAAATTCTTTTACAAATCCCCCAATGGAAGCAACTTCAGAAACCCCCGGAACAGAGGATAGGCTTGGTTTTATATAGAAATCTTGGAGTGCTCGACGTTCGTCCAAGTCCCATCCTCCGATTTCTTCTCCTGAGTCATCCACTCCCTCTAAATAGTACCAAAATATTTGGCCCAGGCCGGTTGCGTCAGGTCCAAGGGCGGGTTTTGCGTTTTCGGGTAAAAAGCCTGATGGTAATGAGTTTATTTTTTCAATTATTCGGCTTCTACTCCAGTAAAAGTCTACATCCTCATTAAAGATTATATAAAGAGTAGAACGACCAGTTATGGATAGACCCCTAACGTCCTTAACACCAGGTAGTGTTAAGAAGTAATTGCTAAGTGGGTAGGTTATCTGGTCTTCAATATCCTCGGGTGATTGTCCTTGCCACTCGGTGTATACAATCTGTTGATTTTCACCCAGATCGGGTATTGCATCTACTGGTATGCTGTCAGAATCAATCGATAGATTCCAGTTGAATGGCGCTACCGATAAGCCCCAAAATATCAGTAATAAAAAAATTCCTAAAGATAACAGAGGTTGTTCTAATGCAAACCGATAATATCGATTGAACATGTGTGATGTATTAGAAGTTGAGCATTATATGCGTTTTACAGGATGGGTAAATTTCTGCTAAACGCAAGGTTTCAGAACGATAGAGAGATGATTCTATCGTTAATTGGCACTTCTAATAACCTATAATAGCCAACGCCCTAATAAGCTAAAGTAAGAAGGGTGGGGGACAGAGATTGCCCAAGATAATAGTCGGACATTATATATTTTGTGCGACAAAGCTCTAGTAATAGTGAATAGTGGTCCTGAAACACCTTTTGTTGAGGAAATACGAAGTGATGTTACTTCCTTTCCCGCTTTGTAGGAACACTCACAAAGACGTGTAGTTGAACACTCAGCATCATTATCAATGCAACAATCAAGATCAAATGGACTTTGATCAATATTTGCCTGCTTATGAGTATGAAGATTGCTAGATGGGCTATAACTAGTTTTCTGCGTTAGATTATTTTCAGCATCCTTCTGATGACCCGAATTTGAAGAGGTTGCTTTTTTATCTAACGAATAGTGTTTTGAATCAGCGTTAAAAACCTCAGAGTAAGAATCAGCCGTGAATTTACTTACAGTAATATCGGTCTGCGGAACCGTACTTGTTTGACCCATGTGATGACATGCTAAGACATTACCACTGGAAATGATAAAAAAAACAATAAGGGCGTAAAGATAATTGAATGAACACTTTATGCCTTGACCGAAAACGATATGTTTGTTATTGATCCTCACTTATGTAATATAATAAAAAAAGAGTGAACATTTATATCACGTTCCTTATAGGATACACTTCATAATGTACATATGTAGTATTTATGCAGGAAATATTCGATTTTCTTCCAAACTATTCCGTAAGAACGTGTGTATTGAAAATAAGCACTTTAACCTATACCAAAATCTAGGATGATTAAACTTAAAGGTACATTTCTAGACGAAATTACTCATGATATTCCGAGTCAAAATTGGTCCCGGGAAAATTGGGCTCGTGATTTTGATGCTATGAAAGCAGTAGGTATCGATACCGTCATCCTAATTAGGGCGGGGTATCGACAGCAGGCAACCTTTGCTTCAGAGGTATTGCAGAAAGAGATGGATATTTTACCCGTGTATACCGACTTAGTAGAGCTTTTTTTGGATGAAGCCGAGCGATGTGATATGGATTTTTACTTTGGACTTTACGATTCAGGTACCTATTGGGTACATAAAGATTATCGGACTGAAATAGATATAAATAAAAATTTTTGTGACGAGGTAGTTCAAAAGTATGGCCATAAGAGAGCGTTTAAAGGGTGGTATTTCTCTCACGAAATTGGACGGTATGAGAAAGGTGTGATGGACGTGTATGAAGAAATGGCCGCGCATTTGAAAAAATTAAAACAGCAGCCTATACTCATTTCCCCCTATGTACAAGGGGTAAAGCAATTTGCCTATGAATCGATCACGATTGAAGATCATGCACGTGAATGGAAAGAAATCTTTAAACATCTTCAGGGTAATGTTGATGTAGTCGCTTTTCAGGATGGACAGGTGGGCTATGACGAGCTCTCAGAATATCTACTAATACACAAATCACTAGCCGATGAATTTGGAATTGAATCGTGGAGTAATGTGGAATCATTTGACAGAGATATGCCCATTAAGTTTCCGCCAATTCCGTTTAAAAATCTACGATTTAAAATGGAACAAGCAGCTAAGGCAGGAATAGAGCATATGATTACCTTTGAGTTTTCGCATTTTATGAGTCCAAATTCTATGTATCACTCTGCCCATGGTTTGTATAAACAGTACAAAACTTGGTTGGGGGAGCAGGAAATGTCTAAGCAAGACCACTAAATGGGTGATTTTCCAAACAAACACATTAGTATTTTCTTCATTTACCTGAAATTGTAATTATTATTTGAGTCATGTCTACAATCATCCAATTTGATTCATTAAAATCTGAGTTAGAAACCGAACTCTATGACCGTGTGCTTCCATTTTGGGAAAAATATTCTCCTGACTATGAGAATGGGGGCTACTTTAATTGTCTCGATAGAGACGGAAAAATATATGACACTACTAAGCATATTTGGCTACAGGCTAGACAAGTATGGATGTTTTCTAAGCTTTATGGAACGGTTGAACCCGATAAAAAATGGTTTAAGTTAGCCAAGTTAGGGGCTGATTTTTTAATCAATCATGCAAAAACAGATAAGCATCGAGTATATTTTGCAACGAACAGAGAAGGGCAAGGGAAACAAATTCAGCGTAAGATTTTTTCAGAATGTTTCTACGTCATGGCATTGAATGAATTTGGCATCATTTCAGGCGAGCAGCGGTATGTTGAAGAAGCAAAACAACTACTCACTCATATTTGGTCCTGGACTAGAGACCTAAGCAAGGTTGGGCAGCTATCGTATCCTGGTAATATTCCTTCTCAAAGTCTGGCCATACCTATGATTTTGCTCAATGTATTTGAGGAGGTGGGAGGAAATAATTGGAAGATGTATGAATCTGAAATAGTAGAGTGCATTCAGGAAATTAAGGAACATGTTCATCATAAGGAGCAACTCGTATATGAAACAGTTACACCTGCTGGGGGAAAGATAGATTCCATTGAGGGGAGGTTGTTGAATCCTGGTCATGCTATTGAGGCTGGCTGGTTTTTACTTCGTTGGGCCGAGAAACTGGCTCGGACAGATCTTAAGGAGCTAGCCTTTAATATGATTGATTGGTCCTATACACTTGGATGGGATACACGTGATAAGGGTCTTTTTTACTTCCTGGACGCCGATGGGTATTCCCCAACACCCTTAGAGTGGGATATGAAATTGTGGTGGCCACATACAGAAGCTATGTATGCTTGGATGTTGCGTTATGAAATAAGTGGTCAGCAAGCCGACTTAGAACGATTCAAAGAGGTCAAAGAGTTTGCGTTTTCCCATTTCTCAGATCCTGAATATGGTGAGTGGTTTGGCTATTTGAATAGAGCAGGTGAAACGACTCATCGGTTTAAAGGGGGGCCTTATAAAGGATGCTTTCATGTCCCAAGGGCACTATATCTTTGCATTCAATCCCTAGAAAAAATAGGGCAAAAGTTGGTCTAGTTGAGCGGTATCAATGACCACGTGTTGTCGGTAGTCTCCTGATTCTGAGTCCAAGAAGGTTTTGGTTTCTGCAAACCAATTATCAGCGAAATTATTCCCAAATCGTTCTATGGCGGAGAGCTCGATGGCTTGTTCGTATAGTATATTCTGGCGGGCTATGCTTAGCAGGGAAAATACTGTGGGATGGTGTAGGTATCCCTTTTTTTGTGCTTCAACAGATAAATAAAAATCCAAGACAGCCATTTCAAGGGCATATTGTAGATTCTGTTGGACGATGGACTCTGGAATTTGGGGTAAGGCTGAGATAAAATCTTCACCAGTAAAAATATGGCCGTTTATTTTCGCTAATTGAAAGCCTGTACTGAATACAGAGTCAGAAGGTGTTTCTCCGGAACTGGAAAGTTGCTTCAGCAGAAGCTCATTTGAATTTGGCATCATTTCGAAGAGTCGCTGCTCAAATTCTCGTAGTGCCTTGGTTTGAATGTTTAGTTGAGTTTCTTTTTTTACCGAGTCTATCCATCGGGTACTGTTTTCTTCAAACATTCGCGCATACATTGCTTCTTGAAGACTTTCTCTATTGTTTTCAAAGGTACTAGCATCCGCATAAAATTTTTCTTCCTTGTTGGTTAAGCGGAAAATATGCCAGCCATTTAGCGAAGAAACGGGTTCGCTTATCTCCCCGATATCTAATGCATAGGCAACTGATTCAGGACCAAGACCTAAATCCCGCCATTCTATCCAGCCCATATTGTATGCAGAACTGTCGGTACCAGCTCGTATCATGGATATTTTGGCTAGTTGTTTGAAATTAGCACCATCCTCGAGTTGTTGGTGGTAATGAATAATTTGTTCGGAGGTGGGTGCAAAAATTTGTTCTACAGCGATACGAGTGTTTGACCGGTAAAAAGCTTCCCTGATATCGTGCTCACTAGGTCTCTTGGTAATCTTTTCTACTTCATCTTTGACCCATTGTTTGGCTAATTGAGTTCGAAGGTGTCCAGTAAAGAAACGTTTGGTTCGGATCGATTGATCCTGATTCATTTCTGTTGCCCAGTAAGCTACTGATTGCCGATTAATGAGTTCCTCCAAAAAATCTATTCGTTGTTTTTGGGAATCTTTGATAGGGGCAACACTGGCAAAGGATGTATAAGCACGTACAAAGACCTCATCTGAAATACAAATATGCTCATTATAGGCTATGATGTTGGTTGAATCTTGGCAAACCGAAAAATGGGATAATGCTAGTTTTGTGTCGGAAAGGGATGTATTTGGTTGAATACCAGCTAAGTCAAAAAGTGCATTTTTTGCCGGTCTTGTGCAGGTAACCAAAAGACTAATAAGTAAAATAAAACAGGACTGTCTCATAAATGCAGTTTGGAATACATCAACCAGAAAATAAGAGCGTGGTAATCTCGTGGGGTTTTAGGGGAATATATACATGTTGGGAGTCAATCTCCGAGGCTGTTTCAGCTACCCATAGATCGTCTAGTTTAGCGGAATTCATGTATCGAGCTTTAAATCCAATGCTCAATTGGGTCATTTGCTCACTTCCTGTATTATTAAATAGTCTGAGAACATAATATCCATTTTTGTGCGTATAAAAAGCAGATACAAGTACATTTGGATTGTGCACTTCTAACAGGGAATGATGCCTTGGTAATGCACCAACATCGGGCGCTCCTTGTATGGTGGGAAAGGGCAGTGCATAGGCTGGGTGAGAAAATGCTTTCGCCTCTTTGATGAGATCTGTTTTTTGTCCTAATAATGAACCAAATGCCAGTTCGGTCTTCATTTTGCGTAAGCATTGTGCACCTGGGGTAGGAATGGAGGGACCCGCTTGTGGCCTCCGGATACTGCCATTACTCACCGATAAGTAGCCAACGGATCGGTGCAAACTAACCGCTATATGCGTTAACCCTCTGTAATTGACGAGTTCATATTCAGGTAGTCCACGATTAGCTACCCACATATATTTGTCTCCCTGAGCTACATAGCTATAGTCCACCTGATGATGGGTCAAATACTGTAATTCACCTGGATAATTGGCATATTTCTTGGGGTGATCCTTTGACTTTTGTTCTGGAACTATAACATGTTCTACTTCAGTGAACTGAGATTCGGCGTAGCTGATGCTGGTTTCAAAACCGATTGCATACATTGCTCGCAAGCGACCATTCTGAGCACTATTGACGTACTCAATTGTTGTTTTAATACTTTTACTGGCATCGAGCTCGAGGCAAACATTCAATTCAATAGTTGTGAAATGCTCTTTTGATGAAGCCATTGGCGTATCATTTTTAGGCAATCCACTGGGCACCTGTAATTCATAGCCGATATGAAGAACATTGGATTTGAGTTTATCTAGCTCAATACTTTTTATCGTAGTATAATAATTTTTGGTTTCGAATTTTGAAAATGAGTAGGTGTCTCCATTATCTCGTTGATACTCGAAAACTAAGGGATTAGTTAGCTCAAACCCGGTCTCTCTACACTTTAATACCCATTGATCATGCGTATAGCTGACGGTGTAATAAGAATTTCTTATAGCACCTTTGCTGTCAACTGAAAGTTGAGTTTTGGCATTCGATGAATTTTTCACGGCTTCTTCTAGCAGTTCATCTGAGGTCTCGATAAAACGGACTACTTGATAGCCCATTGGTGAAAGAGAGATGTCAAATTCAACTTCGTACAATCTCCCCCATGTATGCTGAATAAACTGAGCATCTAAGTAGGGAGACTCACTGTGAGTCACTGTAAATTGCACCGCCTTACCAAACGCATCGTAGGCCCTGAGTTTCCAGTAGGGTACTTGCTGTTCTTCGATCGAAGGATCTTCATTAGGAAATACAAAGGAGGTGTTAATTCGGTATCGGTGTTCAAATGGATGTGGGTTAAATAAGAAGACGTCCTTATATCGGTGTTCACTTTCATAACCTTTAGAAAAGCCACATTTGACTAATTCTTCAATGCTTTCTTTTAGCAAGGTGGATGAGGTTTCGCAGACATCTCGAAAACGAGCTTCATTATCATCATGAACGGCATCCACGCTGCAACCACAAATATCATCATGTGGGTGATTTTTGAGCAGAGTAGTCCAGCAGTACATTAGAAAATGGGGATCTATACTCTCTCCGGTCAATGAATGTCGTAACACACTCATAGGCTCGGTGTATTTCTCTAATAAAGACTGCGCTTGATGATTTTGCTGTTTTATGTATGTTCTTGCCGAGTAAACACTTGAGAGAATGGGGTGGTCTGGGTTGCCTAGTAAATCGCCTTCATAACTATAGGCACACTCTATTTTTTTAAGTTCATCAATAAAGTCCGCAAAACTGCCATGAATAATTTCCAGATCATGTAGATCATTATTTAGCTCTGACAACAATGATGGGATCTCAGGTTGCTCAGGCATGTGATCAATACCATTATTAAACAGATACAACCATTTAGGCTCTGTTTCGGATAATTTTGCTCTTGCTTCCTTAATCTGTTTTTTTGCCCTCTCATAACTCGGTTCTTGCATATCATACCGGCCAATTACATGAGGGTAACCTAAGGCTGCGGTGTTGAAGTACCCTTCCTTGGTGTAGTACGCTCTCACCGAGGTCCCATCTGGAGCTAGCCAGTTAAAATGTAAGGTACCTAATTGGTTAATTGACTCAGGCATGCCTCGCATAAATATGAAATTATCAATGTCTAGTCCTTGTAAGAGTTGGGGAAGCTGACTAGGGTGGCCAAAAGGATCGGGTACATAGCCTACCTTTAAGCCATTCCCAAATTTATTTGATACCTCAAGACCAATTTGAAGATTTCTTATGATGGATTCACCGCTGACCAAAAATAAGTCTGGCAAAACATACCATGGACCAATGACCAGCCGCCCCTGCTGAATTAATGTGCGTAAGCGGGATTCTTGATCAGGTCTAATTTGTAGGTAATCTTCTATCAATACTACCTGCCCATCAAGTACAAAACAGTTAAAGGTTACATCCTTTTCTAAGAGCTCGACTATGCGATCGATCATGCGCACAAGACGCACACGAAATTCGTTAAACGTTAAATACCAAGCCCGATCCCAGTGAGTATGGGAAACAAGGATAGCTTTTTTTTTGGGGGTAGTTTTGTTTGACATAAATCTTTTTATCAATTAGTACATAATATACATAATTGTATGTACCTCAATGATCATATGAAATTTAGCGAACAGTGAATCCATGATCATTGCTTATTTAGTCAGTAAGAAGGTAAAAAAACGCTTTCATTAAATTTAATTTTTTTTGAAATGTTGGCAAAATCGTAAACCTATATTGAAATATTATGTATGTATGTATATAATAGATGTACATATTCGACACAAAAAACATCTTGTGCCAAAAACTACCCTAACCGATAAAATAAACGGAGTCATTTCAATGAATATCTTCGCCAAAAAGACAACTATTTTATTGACGCCACTACTCTTCCTTATTGGCTTGTTTAATCATGGATTTGCCCAACAAAAAGCCCCCTCGATTGACAACTTATACCATCTGACCCTGAACGGCTCAGAAATTACTATTGATGGTGAATTCGCAGATTGGGCCGATGCCCAGTGGGTGCATTTAAGCGTTGATCACCCAGCTCACGGATACTATGATGTTTCCGAGGCCGAAGGAATCATGCCTACTACTCCAAACGATGGTAGTGCTTGGTTTGCTATGAAAATGGATTCGGAGTTCATTTATTTTGCAGCAAGGGTTAGAGATGAAAATAATCCACTCATAGATCAGACGGCTGAGCGAGAAGATTTGATTCTGTATGACCACCTTAGTGTTTATCTAGGACTATATGATATCGGAATGGATGCCTATTCAAGCCCTCACCTCACAAAGCTTAGTTCTGAGGAAGGCGCAAATTTAATTGATCCAGTTAGCTCAGCTCCTATTTACACTGGTAGCACATATAGAATTGCATCTTCCGCGGATAATACAGAGCAAACACTAGGCCCCGATTATCATTTGGGAATTCGCGCCCTTTCCCATGCCGGCACATCAATTAGTGGCGAAGATGTGGTGCAGCATAATTTTGGGTATGTGAACAGCCATATCGCTAACACAACAGCGAGTATACAAGCATGGAGCAATGAGAAGGGCTATAATGTCGAGTGGAAAGTTCCCTTTGAGTCATTAAGTGGGAAAATAGCTAATTCAGACGGACCATATTCCAACTTTGAGTGGCCAAGTTTTAGCCCTTCCGATGGAATGACACTTTCCTTTGATGTTGAAGTTGGGGACGCTGACCAGGCGGGTGAAAATGTAGATACAGAAATACTACGCCTAGGAACATCAAGCAACTTAGCTAGGTATTCATCTCGATTTGGACACCGAGCTAAACTGGTTGATGTATCCGCTGTCCCTATGAATACACCACGTTGGACCTATCCTATCGACTATAAATCCGAACAAAATATAGTCCTTGATGCTGATTTAAGCGACTGGTCAGATGCTTTTTTCTGGGCACTTAACCAAGATCATCCGATGTTCACTGAAATACAAGGAATTCCTCAATCACCAGAGGACTTTTCGGGTTACATTGGCTTTAAAATGGATGACAATCACCTTTATGTTGCCGTCCGTATTCGGGATGAAGGTACGCCAATGATTCAAACCTTAGACACTCCCAATTTGGCCTTCAACTATGATCACGTGAGTGTGTACTTAGGCTTGTACGATATAAGTGATATACCCTCTAATCCTCATGTAGAGGGACCGGGCGAATTCTTTATGTTCAGAGAGCGGTTTGCCGGTACAGATACGGCCAGAACAGACACCATTACTGCCAATCGTACATACAGAATTAGACCAGACATTGATAATACCTCATCTACAAGAGGGGCAGATTTCCAAATGTTACTTAGGGCATTACCATATGGTCCAGAACCTGTAGAGCCCGAAGAATATAATGGGGCCTATGTGGATACGATGATATATAAGGGTAATGAAGCTGCGGCCGACTATACGGCCGATGAGCAGGGGTACATTATGGAGTGGAAAATTCCTTTTGAAAGTTTAGCCGGCGAAATATCAAAAGGTCAAAACCCATTACCTGGGAACTATAGAGGTATAGAATGGCCATTGTTTACTCCTGAAAATGGAGTGACGATCTCTTTCGATGCTGACATTACGGATAGAGATGAACGAGATGGCGCAAGGGGAATGAATCGTTTTCTACGTATGGGTGACTTGCCTTCTTTGTGGCGTGATTCCAAAAGCTTCAAAATGCGAGGACTCATAGTTGAAACTCGTGAAAAAGTTGGAGTAAATAACGAAATCATAGCAAATTCTTCTGATAAACCATATAATCTTTATTTATCTCAAAATTATCCAAATCCGTTCAACCCTAGCACTACAATAGATTTTTATGTGCCAGAATCCGGAAACCTAAACCTTGAAGTGTTCAATATGTTGGGTCAAAAAGTAGCCACCATAGCGAGTGGATACTACAGCGCTGGGGTACATAAGCAGCAATTTGATGCCTCACAATTAAGTAGTGGGATATATGTTTACGTGTTAAAGAGTCCCACTGAGATTCGCTCCCGAAAATTCACTCTTATCAAGTAATGCTAAGTCGCTTACCTATTGGCCAAAACCTTCGCATATAGGAAACCAATCACCTTCAGAGTGTATCTGTTGTGTATTCTTATCCTGACTCCACTCATGGTAAAGGCTCAGACTACGGGTAAGATCGCAGGTACAATTACCGATGAGCAAGGGGAGCCTTTGCCTGGTGTGAACGTCCGAATTGTGGATAGTAATCAAGGAAATGCTACCAATGTGAATGGGGAATACTTTGTCTTAAACATAAAGCCTGGAAGCTATTCCTTAATAGTTTCTTACATAGGGTTTAAAACTGTACGTGTGTCAGATGTACAAGTAAGTGTGGATCGAACAACCCGCTTAGATTTTATTTTAGAGGAAGAATTGCTGGAAGGCGAAGAAATTGTCGTGGTTGCCCAAACTAAACTCATTGTAACCGACCAAACGTCGGCGTCGGCCAAAGTTAGCGGTGAAGAGTTGCTCAATTTACCCGTTCAGAGTTTTGTTGAAACAGTATCTGTACAAGCTGGGGTGAATGAGGGCCAGTCTGGGGGGCTACACATACGAGGCGGAAGAAGTTCAGAAATAAAATATTATGTGGATGGAATTGCTGTTTCAAACCCATATAGTAATGCGTTAGCGGTTCCAGTAGAAAATACAGCAGTCCAAGAAGTAGAAGTAATTAGTGGTACGTATAATGCTGAATTTGGACAGGCCAACAGTGGCATCATTAACATAGTTACTCGCGATGGGTCCAATGACTTGGAAGGAACTTTTATAAGTAGGGTTGGAACATACCGTACAGGGGACTCGGACGTCTTTTTTGGACTTGATCAAAGTCCCTGGTTGGGAGAGCAAAGTTATGAGGCTTCACTATCAGGGCCAATTCTAAGGGATAAACTCTTCTTTTTTACTAGTGCAAAAGCCACCAATTCAGAAGGTTGGCTAAAAGGAAAGCGAGTCTTCCTTCCTTCAGATTCTTCTGATTTTTCATCAAATAATGCACAAAACTGGATTATTGAAGCATCTGGAGATAGTGCTATTGTACCTATGAATACTCGCGCCGGCTATACACTGATGAATAAACTTAGCTGGAAAGCTTCACAAAATATAAAACTAAGCTATTCGGTGACTCGCTCTCATACGGAATCTTCTTATTACCAGCACCTGTATCGCTATAATCCTGACTTTTTACCCACCCAGTTAAGTAGTTCATGGAATCATTTGGTTGCATTAAACCATGTGCTGAGCCCTAGAAGTTTTTACAATGTTCGATTATCTGCCTACACTACTAAATTCCAACAATACGTGTATGAAGACCCTTTCGATCTACGTTATGCTATTATTGAGGGCCGTTCAGGTCAACCTAGTAATGTGTTCAATACCGGTGGTGTTAATAACTACCATTTAGACCGGCAGAGTACGACCTATGCATTTCGCTTCGATATTACCCGGCAATTTGGGACCACCCACATGGTAAAGACCGGAGTCGAATACCGGTATAATGACATGGATTTTGAAGAATTCTTTATTCAGGCTAGAAGGGTGGATGGATTTGAACGGCGAATTCCCCCGTTAAGCTCGCGCTTGCATAATGCCTACCTAAGAAATCCGGTAGAGTTAGCCGCTTTCATTCAAGACAAAATTGAAATTGAGGACCTCATTGTTAACATAGGACTTCGTTTCGATTATTTTGATGCACAGTCTTCCGTTCCCACTGACCTTAGAGATCCTGCCAACACGGCTAAGCTTCCAGCTGAACAAGCCTACAAACCCACCGATAGTAAATGGCAGCTTAGTCCACGTATTGGCTTTGCCTTTCCTATTTCAGAAAATGGGGTTATTCATGCCTCTTATGGGCAATTCTTTCAGATACCTGAGTATTCAAGACTGTACGAAAATCCTGAATTCGAGGTGCAATCCAGCACCTTTACCCAGTATTTAGGTAACTCTAATTTAGACCCACAAAGTTCTACTACCTATGAAATTGGACTGCAGCAGCAAATAGGTGAGTTTGTGGGGATCGATTTAACCGCATATTATCGAGATATTCGAGCGTTAGTAGGAACTCGGTTATATGAAGCGAGAACAGGAGGGGATAGTTGGGGGCGTTATGAAAATACCGATTTTGGTCGGGTACGCGGTATAACATTAGCCACCGAAATTAGAAGTACTATTGGGCTCTTAGGATCCCTTTCGTACACCTATCAACTTGCACGAGGTAATGCGAGTGACCCCAAACAAGCTTTTTATGATGCCCAGCAGAATAATGAAGCGTCAAGAAATCTAATAGCTTTAGATTGGGATCAAACGCATAATATTTCTGGTACCCTTAGCTATGTTAAGAACAATCTGAGCTTAGGCTTGCTATCGGTTTTTTATACTGGATATCCATTTACACCGCAAGATATTCAACGCAATCGAATCGATTTATTACGAAATCAAGCACGCTATAATGCTGAATTTATGGTGGATTTACGTGCTGCATATGTGTTTGACCTCAACGGATGGGAAGGTCAATTATTCTTGACGGGTGAAAACTTACTCAATTTTTATCGCCAAGATCGTGAACCCAAAATCTTTGCTTCTGAGTTAGAAGCTCACACAGCCAATGGAAATTCCTTAATCAATACCTTACCTGAATTTAAAACCAATCCATTGGTACAAAAGCCGCCTCGGAGTATTCATCTAGGAGTGCAAATACGACTATGATGAAACACATTCTATTTATAGGAATTCTCAGCAGTACCACACTATTCGCGCAAGTAAATGACTCTGGAGTTTTTATTGATCCTAATAAAGGACAGCAAAACGAGCGGGTAAGTTTCAACCTGACAGGCAATCAAGTAGAATCTATTATTACTAACTGGGGTTCGGTAGGAAACGGTAATGGATCCATCAATCAGGCCGGGGTATGGCCGAGGGGGACGGGCCACGGACACATTCACGAAATGACGGGCATTATCGTCAGCCGAACAAAAGATCAAGAAGGAAATGAAGTAACCATTGTTAACGACGGATACGGAGCTAGTAGTGACGATACCGATATAGATCCAAACACCAACGTTCGTTGGAAATATCAACCTTTACCCGGGTACTTTAATAGAGAAGGAGAGAATCCTGAAATTGCTAATTCACGAAATCCAAATTCTTGGCCGCGATCTTGGCCCGATAAAAATTCAGATTGGGATGGAGCTTGGAATGGGTATTTTGGTTTAAACCAATTCAATGCGGATCAAGAAGTATTCTATGTTATGGACGATTTATCTAACACAGAATATAGCTTTTATCCAATTAATGGCAGCTCTGATGGTGGTTTAGGGCTTCAAATACGAGTTCGTTTATTTCAATGGTCTCAAGCATTGGCAAAAGACATACTCTTTATGCAGTATGAAGTTTCTAACATTAGCGATCAGGATTACACAACCAATTTGAATGATTTACCTATAATTTTTGGGGGTTATACGGATGTGAATCCAGCAGGTTCTGGCGCAACGGACGACGCTGCTGGTTTCGACAAAGAATACGACATTGTATATGGTTGGTCGAGTACAGGTCAGGGAACCTGGACGCAATTTCGGAATATTGCACCTGGCTATGTTGGATGGAAATTTCTAGAAAGCCCAGGCATAGATACCGATGCCATCGATAACGATGGTGATGGACTTATAGATGAATCTCGAGATAATGATGCGGGTACCTTTGAATTTGGGAGTTGTGGCGTATATGCAGATCCTTCGATGCGCTGGAGTGGTGATGAGGACTGTGACTGGAACGAACTCTTAGATGATGTTGGAAGCGATGGTATTGGTCCAGATCAAGACGGATATCCTGGTCCTGACGAAGATGGGACTGAGGGAAATGGACGACCCGATCAAGGGGAACCTAACTTTGGGCGATTAGATAATGATGAATCTGACCAAGTTGGATTAACCTCTTTCTATGGCCCAAGCTTTGGTACGGTAAACATCCATAACGAAGAAACCGTTTGGCCTAACATTCAACCCGGGTTCTTCGACATTCCTCTACAAGGACAAAACCAAATCTGGATTTTTGGTTCGGGTCCATTTGCTTTACCAAAAAATAAAACACAACGTTTCTCTACCTGTTTTGTGTATGGAGCAAATGAAGTTGCAATGTTTAGATCAGCCCAAGTTGCCCAGCGAATTTTTGATTCGGATTATCGATTCGCAACGCCACCACGTCAACCTGATGTGCGCGCCATACCAGGGGATGGTAAGGTGACATTGGTTTGGGACGATTTGGCCGAGTATTCTAGAGACCCTATTTATGGACGTGATTTTGAGGGATATCGGATAATTAAATCCACCGATCCTCAATTTACGGATGCGCAAGACATCACCGATGCCTTTGGAAATGCAGTTTATAAAAGATCAATTGCTCAATTTGACAAACGAAATGGATTAATTGGGTATCATGACTTGCAATTTGGAGAAGAGATAGGGGTGCCGAATGGAGTACATTATTATATGGGTGAGGATACAGGGCTTCAACATTCTTTCATTGATGAGGATGTGGTTAATGGTAGAACCTACTACTATGCTGTTCTGTCCTATGATGCTGGTTATGTAGATGGCTATTTCGAAAAAAGTATTTCTGAAATTGAGAACCTACTACCCATTTCACCTTCCGAATCACCTGCAAGTATTACAGTGACCCAGGGGGTTATTACTAATTTTGATAGGAACACGGTACAGGTTCGACCTAATCCACGGGCTTCGGATTATATTTCAGGTGAAATTGATACCGATGATCAATCTTTTATCCTACAAACAACGGGCCAGGCGACCGGGTCGGTTCGTGCCGAAGTTGTCGACGATGCTTTGCTGAAGGATGATAGATATACCATCATTTTTCACGATCAAACACTTGACAGTAAAGTGGAGTATCGAACCAAAGCATTTAGCATTGTAAACGCTCAAGGAGATTCAGTTGTACTAAGAGAAACCGTTCCCACCGATCTGGAGGGTGAAGATCTTACCTCATGGAGTTACGAACTCCTTGATGAAGGGCTTATTTTCTATTTTTCTAACAGTTTAGCTGACGAAATAGATACCCAACAACAATCCGGTTGGACTTCGGAAAGTAAAACCAACTTAATCCCAGCCGTTCGATTAAGCCCACCCACCTTTGCCCAGCCTGTTCCAATTGTGTGGCCTATACGAATACAAATAGAAGTTGGGGACGGGGGTCAGGAGCTTGCTACCGCGTACACATCATCCACAGGTAGAAATACATTCCCAGTTTATTTCCGATTGTTTGAACAAGGTACAGGAGCGGCGATCCCCTTTATATTTAGTGAAGTCGATAGCACCGAGAATGGACAAATTGATGCGGGAGAACTCATACAAATAGCCTTTAAAAAGAGGGAAGATAGAAGCGCACTAACTCCTACATGGAATATTACTTTTGAACCGCCAAAAGACGCTTCTGGTCAAGTATTGTCTTCTTCCGAGTTCATTTCTCCCGCCATGGGTGATGTATTTGAATTAAATACTTCCATACCCTTTAGTTCTAGAGATACCTATGTATTAGAATCATCAGCTGGATATTTAGATAAGTTACCTGATGTATCGGTACTGGATGAAGTAAGCGTAGTACCGAATCCCTATGTAGCAGCAAATATTTCCGAAGCAAAACCCTTTTTAAGTGGACGTGGTGAACGGCGCATAGAATTTAGAAATGTACCCGACCAATCAGTATTACGGATTTATTCCGCCAGTGGGGTATTCATTCGTGAGTTGGTCGCAGAAGATGGATTGGCGGTATTCGACCTACAATCAGAACAAGGTTTGGAAGTAGCCTTTGGGCTCTACTTTTACCATCTAACAGCCCCTGGAATTGGCGAAAAAACCGGAAAATTTGCCATTATAAATTAAACGTGAAAAGTCCATTATCTACCATAAAACTCTTCACCATGAGCCTTGTTAGTCAGGCCAGTATAAGGGTATACTTGCATTCTGTGGTAGTATTGTTGTTCTTGTTCTTTTTTATTGTCCCATTAATGTGCATTTCTACTCTATTTGCTCAAAATAGAGGTACCACCACACTTTCGTTCATTGAAATACCAGCGGGTTCGCGAGCTATTTCGATGGGTGAGGCCTTTGTGGCAGTAGCAGATGATCACTCTTCGTTATATTGGAACCCTGCTGGAATGACCCAGGTCAAAGGGAATGAAGCAGGTTTTCAGCACACCGATTGGTTTGTAGATACTCAGCTTTCCTATGCATCTGCCATTATCAAATTGAACAAATCATATCTAGGAGCTCATCTATACCTTTTTGACGGCGGATTAATGGATGTGACAACGCTGTATTATCCTGAGGGAACGGGTGAGCAATTTTCAGTCCAAGATATAAGTTTGGGATTGAGCTATGCCAGTGCATTGACAGAAAGTTTTTCTATTGGAGGCACTCTAAAGCTTTTGCAATCCAGGGTTTGGAGAATGCGCGCTAGTAGTTTAGCCTTGGATCTAGGCTTTCAATACCAAACCCCTTTCGAGCGGGTTAAACTGGGCTTTAGCATAAGTAATTTTGGAGGAGAAATGAGATTGAACGGGGATAACACATTTGTTCGTATCGACCAAGATCCCCAAACTTCGGGAGATAATGATGGAATACCGGCAGATTTGCATCTTAAAAGTTGGGATCTCCCACTAATCTTTCGCATCGGTTTAAATTATACCGCTATTGAGCAATTAGACCATAAATTAACCATATCCACCGATGCAGTATATCCAAATAATAATAACAACTATGTCAATATCGGAGTGGAATATGGCTACAGAAGTCTAGTCTATTTGCGAGGCGGTTATGCTCACTTATTCTTGCCTAGTAATTACGGACAAGGGCATTTGCGAGCAGGAATAGGAGTAGAATTAAGTGATAAAATTCAGTTCGATTTTGCTTACAGCGAACGAGGTGATTTAGGAAGTGTACATACCCTAGGAGTAAGTGTTAAATTTTAAAACAAAATCATGGTAGATCTTAATAATACAAATGAACACTTATACAATCTGGTAGCAAAAGATCTAAAGAAAAAAATACGTGAGTACTATTTCGGGCAAGAAGGTAAGATTCCCAATTATTTACAGCTTACTGATATGTATGATGTAAGTATGTCCACCATTAAAAAGGCCATGAAAATTTTGAATGATGAACGTGTCCTTATAAGTCGGGTAGGTAAGGGTACATTTGCCAATAAAGCTTTTATTGACGGAACGTTAAATGGAGAAAATTATAAAAAAAATGGGATTGACCGTAAAAAAACGGGTAAGGTAGGGTTGATGATTCGTGACATCGATGGTCCTTATTTCTCAGGAATTTACAAAGCATTAGCCGACAAAGCGGATACCTTGGATCAACAGTTGATGCTTACGGTAAGCCGCGATTTCCATCAACAAGAAGATTCCTTACTCCGAATGATGATGGCCCACGAAGTGGACGGAATATTATTGACCACTCGTAGAAAATCCATTTTCGGGTCTAAAATCTATGATTTATTACATGAGCAACACATTCCTACGGTCTTATTGCACGATGTATATGACGCAAAGTTACCCATTGTTGATGTGAATAATTACATGGGTGGAGCTTTAGCTGCGGAACATTTATTGAAGCATTCTACCGCAAATTTATCCGTAATTGTAGGGGAACACGGATTCCGGGCCGATGATTTACGTCTAGAAGGCTTTTTGGATACCCTTAGGCAGAAGGATGTGGATCTAGAAGACAGATGTCATGTACTCAGATATTCATTTGGTACGGAGAATACGGCTTTTGATGAAGGGTACAAATTGGGGATGTCATTAGCCGTGAAAAATTTACATATCGATGGGATCTTTTTGTTCAATGATCTAATTGCCATGGGTTTTCAGAAAGCTATGTTGGAGCGTGGCATTTCCATCCCGGAAGATATACGTGTTATTGGTTTTGATAATATTGAACGTTGTACCGAGGCTCGTGTCCCGTTGACCACCATTGAGGTGCCAAGATATGAGATTGGGCTCAAGGCATATGATATTTTGAAAACCTTTATGCGGGAAGGTCATTCTAAGGTTTCTCCAAGAACCCTACTGGATCCAAAACTCATTATACGGGAGTCTGCCTAATGACCGAGCTTAACCTACATAACACAGGTTTAGGTCTCATAAGAGCTTTGTTTACATGGCTAATGCTCTTGCTTGGGATGGTCTGGCTAGTGAGCTCTTGTGCCAATACATCTAATCACGAAAATTCAGAGCTCAATGAAGTACTTAATGAACCTCTCCGGGGAGTGTGGTTGACCAACATAGACAGTGATATATTGTTTGACTCGTTAAAAACGAAAGAAGCCCTTAGGAAAATTAAAGAAGCTGGATTCAACACGGTTTATCCAGTTGTATGGAACGATGGGTATACCTTGTATCCTAGTGACATAATGGGTCAAACATTTGGTGATACATTTCGACAGGATACGGTTTTTCGATCTCTCGGCTTGGATCCATTACGAAATGTGATTGACTATGCGAAACCTTTGGGTTTGGTGGTTATTCCCTGGTTTGAGTTTGGTTTCTCTAGTAGTTATCAGCAGCAAGGGGGACACATATTGGCTGCTAAACCAGAATGGGCGGCTCGTGACAAAGAAGGGTTTATTCTCACTAAGAATGGGTTTGAATGGATGAATGCCATACACCCAGAGGTACAGGACTTTTTGTTGGATTTGGTAATGGAAGTTTTAGTGAATTATAAAGTGGCAGGTATTCAAGGTGATGATAGAATGCCAGCAATGCCGTCTGAGGGTGGGTATAGCACCTTTACCCAAGAGCTCTACGAGACGCAAATGGGCACTAAGGTTCCAGATGATCCCAAAGAAACACAGTTTTTGGATTGGAAAGCTGATCAATTATCCAAATTTGCTAAGAAATTATATAGCGAGATTAAAGCCTATGATTCCCAGACTATTGTTTCTATGGCACCCAGTGTATATCCATGGTCAAAAGAGCAATATCTACAAGATTGGCCACAATGGTTAGCAGATGGAAGCCTAGACGAGTTGATACCTCAGAACTATCGCTGGGATATCAACTCTTATGAACAGACCTTGGAAGAGTTGGTGCAAAGATACACTCAAGCTAAGCGGCCGAATGACAAGCTGCGATTTGCACCCGGTATAATCATCAAAGCTGGGCCCCGCTATAACGATTATTCTTATGTGAAGGAAGCAATTCGTTTAAATAGATCCAATGGAGTAGAAGGGGAAGTGTATTTCTTCTATGAAGGACTATTTGAGCAAAACGGCTCTTTAATTGATTCTTTAGCAACGCATCATTACTCACCAACTAAATAATACAAAGTTCTTATGGCGATACGCAGACTAACGCTCAACAATCTTATTAACCAGCTGAAACCATGGCTTCGCCTTACTCAGCCTTGGTGTATTAGTGGTTTTATTTTGCTACTCAGTGTACTTCCTTTGCAGGCTCAAGAAGTGCCAGAACAGTATATAGAAGAGCTTAGAGGGGTTTGGATTACGAATGTGGACAGCGATGTTCTATTCTCAAGAGAAAGTATTGTTGAGGCTATGGATTACTTAGCTGACAGAGGCTTCAATGTGGTTTTTCCAGTGGTTTGGAATAAAGGGTATACTTTGCACCCTTCCGAGGTAGCCTATGAAGCCTTCGGCAAGCGGCAAGATACCTATTTTGCAACACGTGGACGAGATCCTTTGCAAGAAATCATTACAGAGGCCCATAGAAGAGGCATGGAAGTGATTCCTTGGTTTGAATACGGATTTGCCTCAGTATATGGCGATGCTACCGGTGGTCATATTATTCAGGCCAACCCTCATTGGGCTGCCCGTGACGCCCAAGGACGCATTGCAACGATGGCCTCTATTTCCCGTTCTGCTAGTCCGTTTTACTGGATGAACGCAATTCATCCCGAAGTGCAGCAATTTATGATCGACTTGATGATGGAAGTCGTACAAAACTATGATGTTGACGGGATACAAGGTGATGACCGGCTTCCGGCGATGAGCGTAAATGCGGGTTATAGTGATTATACGAAACAATTATATGCCTCTGAGCATAATGGTGCGGCGCCCCCGTCTCAATACAATTCTTCGGCATTTGTGCAATGGAAGGCCGATAAACTCACCAACTTTGCCGGAAAACTGTATAGAACGCTGAAACAGCAGGATTCCACACTCATTATGTCATTTTCACCTTCTATCTATAGTTTCAGTTTAACCAACTATCTCCAAGATTGGCCAAATTGGATAGACTCAAGCTATGTAGACATACTACATCCTCAGGCCTACCGGTATGATGTAGCCTCTTACAAACAAATTATTAGAAGTATGTTTGGTCAGCAGCCGTATTCCTCTCAAGGATACCTTTATCGAAGTGCCCGTGAAATGGTGTATCCAGGGGTATTAATTAAAGCAGGTGGCGCTTTTAATGATGATGACTACATACTAGAAGCCATCGACTTTAATCGACAGTACGATCTAAAAGGGGAGGTTTATTTCTTTTTTGAAGGCTTGGACGAAAAAAATAATGATTTAGCTGACAGTTTATATAAGTATAAATATCAACTCCCTGCGGTTCCACCATACAGGAAGGGGCATTTGAGAAGGCCTCCTGGCATCATTAGCACTCTTGAGAGTGAATCGGTTGAGGTTTCGGGTAACTGGGAAAAAACGGGGAATCCTGCAGGTTATCAAGGAGAAAGCTGGAAAGCAGCACCGGGTACTGCGGCCCGAATTTCCTATCAGCTTGATGTGCCTACCACTGCATGGTACCGGGTATATGCCTGGCTACCAAATACCAATGATGCTAGTTCGGAGGTAAACTACCTCCTCACTGGTTCAAAGGATACTACGAAGGTTCAAATCAATCAGGCCAGCGTTCCCAAGGGGTGGGTAGGCTTAGGTTCAGCTCATTTGGATCAGGGTAATAGAACGGTGGTCACCCTAGATACCGAAAACGTTGGGGATGGAAAGGCCGTATACACCGATGCTGTTATGATTATTTTGGATAGGCAAAAGTCGCCTACGGCCGAAGTCGAAGCAACCATTGTATCCCGAGAACGTAATGAAGAGCTTCCTGGACAAATAACACTCAATCAAAACTATCCCAATCCTTTTAACCCGGTTACTTCCATACCTTTTGAATTGAAAACCGCGACGAATATTAGCCTGGACATATATGATGTGCTAGGAAGGAAAGTTCAGACCTTAATTCACAATACGGTATATCCTGCAGGTGCTCATCAAGTTCAGTTTTCAGGGAGTGAATTTTCAAGTGGATTGTACTACTATCGTCTCAGAACCGACGAAACCGAAATAATTAAAGCCATGACCCTTATTAAATAGCTATGGGAATCATTGATTACAGTATTATCATTGTCTACTTGCTTATTCTTATAGGGATAGGTATTTATTTGCAAAAAAGAGCTTCCAGAAGTACGGAAAGCTTTTTTCTTGGAGATAAAAATATGCCTTGGTGGGCATTAGGCGCATCGGGTATGGCCTCGAACCTAGATGTTTCGGGAACGATGATCATTGCTGCCTTAATCTATGCTTTAGGGGTACAGGGTTTCTTTATTGAGATTAGAGGCGGAGTCGTACTGATTTTAGCCTTTTTCATGATTTTCATGGGTAAATGGAATCGTAGAGCCGAGGTTATGACCACCGCAGAATGGATGGAATTTCGTTTTGGGAAGGGTAAACAAGGGGAGGCAGCCAGAATGTTAGCCGCTATTGCTCAACTCATCTTTGCCATTTGGGCTATTACTTATTTTATCCAGGGTGCCGGAATTTTCTTGTCTGAAATTTTGGGAATATCACCGGATCTTGCGGCTATTCTAATGATTTCGTTATGTGCATTTTACGCCGCATTGAGCGGTTTATATGGGGTGGTCTACACCGAAGTTTTTCAAGGAGGCCTCATACTATTTGTAATTATCTATGTGGTATCTCATGTAATGATGAATATCACTCTCCCAGAGACCTTTGTGGTGTCAGTCCCTATGGGAAATGGGCAATTTCAGCAAATAACGCAAAACCTTAAGGATTGGTCCAGTTTCCTGCCGCGCTGGGAAATGAATATACCAGGGGAATATAGCCAGTACAATTTAATCGGACTGGCAACCATCATGTATATATTCCGATCCTCAATAGATGGTATGTCAGGATCTGGGGGATATATGATCCAACGATTCTATGCGGCAAAAAATGAACGAGAAGTTGGCTTATTATCCGTTTTTTGGATATTTCTACTATCATTTAGATGGCCATTTATAATGAGTATAGCCATTCTAGGGATTAGTTTTTCTCAATCTGGCCAGATCATTGATAATCCAGAGACCGTACTACCCAAAGTCCTCATGGAAGTATTTCCGGTAGGCATAAAAGGATTATTAGTGGCAGGACTACTTGCTGCGGCTATGTCGACCTATGTGGCCATTGTAAATAGTGGAGCCGCATATTGGGTGAATGATTTGTATCAACGATTTATTCGGCCAGAGGCCACCAACAAGCAATTAATTTTGCATTCCAGAGTCGCCTCCGTGGCTATAGTGATATTGGGTCTACTTTCTACTTATTTATTTACCAGTTTAAATGATGTTTGGGGATTTTTAACCATGGGTTTTGGTGTAGGACTCATTGTCCCTCAATTTATACGCTGGTATTGGTGGCGATTCAATGGCTATGGTTATGCAGGTGGCACAATTTTGGGTATGATCACCGCCATTACCATTCGTTTTGTTTTCGAAGATATACCGGAAATGCCATCGTTCTTTCTAACAGCGGCAATCACCTTTGTTGGGAGTATAGCGATCAGTTATATGTTTCCTCCTACTAGTAGTGAGGATTTGGAACGCTTTTATTCTACAACACGCCCATTTGGTTTTTGGGGTCCAGTTCGGGCCAAATTCAGTAAAGAAATTATCGCTCCTATTGCAGTAGAAAATAGAAGAGATATTGTAGCTACATTTTTTGCGGTACCGTGGATGTTATTTCTAGGTATTACCCCAATGATGGTAGTTACTAAACAATGGACATATGCTCTTACATGCGGTTTTATACTTTTAGTCCTTAGTGTTGTCTTGTACTTCATTTGGTACAAGCACCTTTCTAAGTCGGTGAAGGTGAGCTAGTAAAAAAAGAACTTAAACTATGGTACATGTACCTGAGTATATGACGTTAAATAAATCAATCCAATAAACAATAACCATCACATCCATAGCGATGTGACTCATAAGATAAACTATGAAAAAGCAATACAATAAGGTGAAATACAGCGGATTTTTAGCATGTATTCTACTAATGACGATTTCATTAGTACCGAGCACAAACTTGTCCGCCCAGGTTGATACTCTATGGAGTATACAAGCACCAACTAGTAATTGGTTTGGGATAGGAAATGCAGAAAGAGGCCTTACCTTGAATCCCTCAACGGGTAATCTAATATTAGCTAGTAGGCAGGGTGGAGTAACACCTGTTATTATTGATTCAGAAACAGGAGATTCTCTAGGGTTACTTAAAACTAGTAAACCTGCAAGTGAAGCCCCAACTCCAGTGTGGAGTTTTTCTGCGCCACAATCTACCTGGTTTGGCACAGGAAATACTGAGCGCGGATTAGGTTTTAATCCAGCCACGGGTAATTTAATTGTAGCCAGCCGTCAAGGTGGAGTTACTCCAATACTGATTGACG
>JAYPBC010000029.1:0-27655 GCA_038124025.1 Balneola sp.
CCATTTTTTCGAAAAGCGATCGTGTAGAAATTTCTCGTCTACCATGATTTCACACGGTATCTTTCGGAATGTTAGTGAATTTATTGGGAGATTTTTTTGAGAGTCCCAATCATTGGGTTCTACAATAGCAAAGGCTCGACTATCTTGCTTCATTTCATATAGTAGACTTGTTTGATTCTTAATACGTAATTGTTTGCTTGCGTTGTGGTAGTAGATGTCGCATTGCTCTGTAGTACGTTGTATCCAAAATATAGCCCAATCACGATAAGATAGCCATTGTAACCCGAGTTCTTGGGCATATTTAAGAATAAACTCAATACTTGCTAAACCAGGTTGCAATGGATGATGATATAGCATCAATGGTTGTTGCAATCCATACTGGGTATCCATATAGCGTTTAAAGTAAGCAATAAAATCAGATTCTGTGGCCTTATACCGGTTAAGACTCCCGGTGCAAATTGGATGAACAGGTATTTGCAGACGTTGATTCATTGTATCATCACTGCTGGATATTGGAGCTTGTATCGAATAGGGTAAGCTATCATATCCATGCGTAAATTCTGAGCTATACATAAAGGGGTATGTATCTAATGCTTTGGATAGCTGTTTGCTCCAAATGCCATAGGGAGCAGCATAGCCTTTAGGCGTAATTCCAGCTTGTCTCATCGCCTGATACCCATTTTCAACATCTTGATAGAGTGGATATGATGAGGAGATATGCGCATGCTCATAGCCATGTAGGGCATGTTCGTGATTCGACCATTGAGCAAACCAATCGAGCCAATCTTCATGAGCTTTTACATGAAGAAAAGTGGTCAGTACAGCAGAATATGAATCTGCCATTTCATATAGAGTTCGTAGAGATTCCTGTGTGCCAAAATCGCTGTCAATGCGGAGGGTGATGATTGGTTTTGATGTTGGGAATCGCCACTTACTTAGATAGGGTAAATCAACGGAATAAAATAACTGTTCGATAGCATAGCGAATGAGATGTTGTAGATGACCAACATGCGAGCGTGAAACCAATTCATTGGGCCTATGACCTGTTGGGCTTGGAAATATTTTGCGAGTATATGAAAACTGAGACAAGGTCTCAATGGGAACGCCCATATAGGTGGACTGTTCAAAAGCTTGGCTATTCTTTTTATATACAAAGCATATTCCATGTATATCTTCTTTACCATCATAAAAAGTTACTTTTGCATAGCAATCAATCATGCATAGATGACTGAGTGGTCCGCCTAATAAATCAGGGCTATGTACACTACGACAATAACGTTTTTGTACGGATATATTAGCGGGCCGTGAACCAGATTCTAAGGTGAAAAGTACTGCTACCTTATTACCACTATGCTGTTGAGATTCAAGCCAATCTTGCTCATAGCGGCTTAATGGACGGTGCACAATAAATACGGAATAGGAATATTGAGCTGCTTCATCAACCTTAAGCTCTCTATAATTGACCCCAATACTATCCAATAAGGAAGCTAAGGCAGTACTTAGTCCGAAAACACCTATACCTAAGTTATGTATTCTATCCTCATCCATAGCGTTTATGTCTTAGGTTTATGCATCATTAATTCTAGAATGGTATTCCAATCCGATTTTTTTATTGTTTTTGTTAGCACTAGTGGAATGAATGCCATTACCAGGGTAATTGAGATCTTAAACCAATAAGGTAATGAGCTTAGAAAATCATTTGGTGGATAATTGAAGAAACTCAATAACACAGAGTTCCCCATTAACCAGAGGTAGCATAGAAATCCGATAGATAAGGCGAGGTACATAGGATAAAAGCAAAACTTAAGTATCGGTAAGGTATACTTTTTGAAATAATAGTATGCTAGGTACATCATAATGCCTTCACTTAGTACAATGAGTAAGGGGGCATAAGGGGCATTATTTAATAAAACATAACTTCCTGCTAAAATGAGTATTGCGCTAAATAGACCACCCAATAGGTTGGCTTTTAAATAGTATGTACTTTGCTGTGCGGCAATTAAGGAGGTCGCAAATACACTATTTTGAAATGTTAAGAACAACACTGGGGAGAGTATTTGGAGCATGAATATACTTTCTGTGTATAGATCCCCATAGATCAGTGGAATAATGGTAGGTGCAAAAAATAGTACCGAAAAACTCCCTAATAACCCTAGTAAGGTATGGTAGCGATAAGCCTGCTCTAGCCTAGTGCTTATACTTTTAGCCGAGATATCTTTATCCCAACCATTTGCCAGATTTGGGAGTAATAATTGCACAAATATACGGTCTAATACCATGAATAGCATGATTATGCGTAGAGCAGCCCCGTACCATCCCACAAATGCTTCGCTATAGAGTAATGCAAAGATAAGTGGAGGGAAGAGAATAATAATTTGACTCCCAACCCAACCAATTCCTAATTGTAAGGATTCTCTTAGAATAGAATATATTCTTCCAAATAAATCTAGGGTCAGGGCGGAGGGTGAAATCACCAAGTATCGTTTGTACATACTAACGGTCCATAGTAAAAGGGAGGCTAACCCGACCGAAAGGCCATAATATATAGGTAATTTTTTAAGATCATCTGCGCGTTGAATACCATATACTATTAGAGCAAAAAACACGATTGCCTGAGTCGCTTTTATACTTTGTAAGGTCAGAAAGTCCTGCTTCCCTGAAAATATCCACTCAGTATGGAAGGCGTATGGAATTAAACTAAATAGTAAAAGCCATACCAGAGCAGTAATTTCTTCCGAATAGGGTAAAAATGGCGCGAATAGAAATAAAATGATCATCGCACATACAGCCCATATAAGCTTACCCAAAAAAAGTTCTGCGGTACTATACAAGCGCCTTTGGCCTTCTGTTGCTACTTCTCTAGTGCCTAACTGCATTATGCCAAGATCAGAAAACCATATTAAATAACTAAAAATCGCTAAAGCCGTTGTCCAAATTCCATAACTTTCAGGTCCTAGAGCACGTGCAAGCACCATACTACTGACAAAGCCTAAGCCCCTAGCTACTAGGTCACCAAGGGCTAAACTTGCTACTTTCTGGCTAATGCTACTCATGTCCCGGCTTAGAGTGACGATTCCTTAGTTGATTTATTATCTGATGAAGTTCATCTTCATTATTAAACAGTTGCACATCCGAATGATCTCTTTTGCTTGAGAATATACCAATATTAGGTGCAATCACCTTTCTATGATAGGATAAAGCCATCATAAAACCTCCCGAAGTATGTATACTTTTATAATTAAAGAGGCAGTAATCCGATGCTGATAGTAGGTATGGGTATTCATCTTCTGGAAAGAAATAAGGGAGATAAGTAAAATATTCTGGAGACGCTGAGATGGTGGTTTTGATACGCTGATGATACCCTGATTGTCCTTTTTTTACAGGCCCCGCTATTATAATATGAATATCATGACCCGAGTTTTTTCTGTTTAAATACCCTATCATCCCCTCAAGAAATTCTAATATACCTTTATAGGCACTTATATTGCCGAATAATAAAATAGTCGTGGCATCTACTGGTATGTTGACAGAGTAGCGTTTATTTAGTTTGTTAATAGATAGAGAGCGGTCTTTAGGCACTGCCGGAAAGTTGGGATGAGGAACTATGCACCATTTTTTACTATGCAGGGAGACATTTAAATAGTGTGACGTGTCGCTTAGTAAGGATTCATCATGTATATGTAGTCTATGGGCACGTTGAGCCATTTTTCTATGAAGCCATTGATGAAAAATCAGCCACTTACGATCGTGAGGTTCCAGGTTATGAACCGTCCAAATAATGGGGATCTTGAATAAAGTAAAGGTACTAAACCAGAATAGTTTATATGGGAAAGCTAATAATGATTTTAGATCTTGAAATTCGAGCCAATGATAATGTAAGGCAATTTTTTTTCGGTAACGCATAGCATAAAATGGCAGCAAAATATGCTGTATTGCGTTTATGCTTTTGACCATATATTGGGATGAATCCTTCTCCAAAAGATCCGCATATAAGAGATAGAGATAGTCGGTCTTGGGAAATTTTTTTCTAATTGGTGGAAATACAAGAACCACTGCTCCATGATCCAATATTTCCTCATAGCACTGGGTGATATTGGTATAATTCGCATTAGTGGTGCTAGGATTCATAAGTTAAACTGCTGATGATACCAAGTCCTCAACTAAAATAGGTACTGTAGACCAACCGAGTGTACTGTGCCAAAACCAGTCTCAAAAGGAATAATCGCATAGTTGAATCGAATATCTGAGAGTATATAGCCTACCCCAAATGAATGGGGGCGTGTGGTATTTCCTGTACGAAAACCGGTGGTGAGTTGTAAGGTTTCTGCTACTAGTACTTCAACACCTACTCTCGCATAAGCTTCGGTATTTATGAGGGTATTTTGTGATGAATTGGATTCATTATTAAGTGGATAGACGTAGTCCAAATGGGTTCTCACAAACACTGGAAGCTCCGGATTTTTACTTCCACTCCATTCCAATAAACCAATAGATAATCCGCTAATCCAAGCCTTTGGCAGAGGAGTTTCCTCCACGTCTAAGCGTTGCATTTCACCTAAACTGCGTACAGCGGTACCAATGTGAATACGATCTTTGGTGAAAGAACGGGATAGACCTACATTGAATGCGTAGCCATTAGAGCGATAGGGATATATTTCTTCGCTGAGGTAATGCACACTGGCGCCTATATTAAACCATCTAAACGACTGTGCATAGGCGGTAGAAATACTAAGGTATTGAACGGAAAATAACCCATTAGATGGACCTGGCTCATCTCTTTGCTCTAAATCTTGTAGTCCAGAGCTGTAAAAACTTATGGAAAAGGCTCGTTGTTCTAGTTTTTTATGATAAGAGCCAAAAATATTTTTCGTATCAGCAATCCAATTAGTGTAGCCAATCTCAACCGAAGACCGCTTCGTGTTCACCAATAGTGAGGGATTGGCAAAAGAATTGCCTCCACCTTGGCCCCAAGCGCTTCCTGCCTCAGAGAGAGAAAGGGCAAAAGGATTTGGGGCAATATCGAGTAAGGCAATACCTGAGCCCTGGGCATGAACACTGCTAAAGCCTACACAAAGTATGAATGAACAAACCAAAAATCGATGAGTTCGGCTTAACAGATGTAAGCAGCTGTATATACGTTGTAAATAGATGGCTTTAAACATAGTTAGAATATCATAAAATATATCGAAGGGTAAAAATATGCATGGATTGAAGGGTTTGACGGTTAGTTGAAAAACCATAATCCATCTTCAAAGCGGGTTGAAATGGCAGTGCAAGGCTAAATCCCGCACTCCATTTATGGGCATTTTGCTCCGCTAAATATCGATTCCAGCCCATATGTATACGAAATAATGGGTGCAGTGATCGAGAGGCGGCTAATCGTAGAAAACTAGCTCGTGTAAAGCGCGTTTCTAACTCTTCAATGTATGAAACAGGGGTACCATCTGATATGAAGAGCTCCCTTGTGGTAACCTCCGTGCTAAATCGCTTTATTTCAAATTCAGCGAACACCTGCGTATCCATTACAAGGGTAGTTATACTTGATTTGAGCCTTAGAGGCATTGCTTCGACTCGGTTTCTTGATTGTGGTTGATTGTATAACTCACCTGAATTCCATGTGTGCTCTGCTAAAAAATCTTGCAATACAAATGACCAATGGGTGTTAGACTTAAGTTTTACCTGCATACCTAGATCCATCCCCACGCTTGTTGATGGTTTCATATCGCTGTGATAATCTGCTCTATTTATCTTAAAACCAATTCCTGCTTGGAGATTTTCACTGAGCCGAATACCGAAAGCTGATTGAAGTTGAATATCTGAGGTAGATACCATGCCTAGGGGATAACCACTTAAACTTCGGGTATCGATGTCTTGAACTCCAGCCCGAATTAACCCAATAAATAAACCGGCTTTGGGTGGTAAAGCAACACGTGCGCCAACACTCTGATAATGCCGGTCTACACCTAATTGAAAAACACTAAGACTTAGATGGGTTTGAGCGGTAAGGTCTGCTGCTAGGGCGGGATTATAATAAGGTTGTACTTCCAGTGAAGTACTATCTACCCGTTCTACTCGGCTAAACCCAGCACTCACCGCATCACCAAGTGCTACACTCTGCGCATCAAATCCTAACTGTAGCGTAGATCCAGCATAGCCACCAAATTGAGCGTTGATTAGAGCGTAGGGCATCCCACCAACCAATAAGACGGTGATCAAACTAAGGACTATGCGAGATAAAATAGGCATTAATCGATGACTAATATTTTTCCATTGAATGTTAATCCACCTTGAGTTATTTCATAGAAATAGACCCCATTACTTACTTTTGAACCCATATCATTAAAGCCTGTCCAGATAATCTCATATTCTCCTGGGACAACTTGCTGTTGCTGTTCGTGGACTAAATTCATGCCAAAATCAACAATCCGTAAGGTTGCCGCACGGGTAGATCTACTCTCAAATCGTATTCTAACTTCCCCGTGTAAATTTGGTGAAAACGGATTAGGATAGGCATAAGTTGACACAGTTTTAGCTTCCGGGTTATATTGGTTGCCTCCATCTAAGGGAAAATTTACCCGTTCGATATTCCAGCCGTTATCTGGATCACTGGTCCATAATAACCCATCTGAAGTTCCAATGAATAAATAGTCCGAGGTACTACTAATACTTTGATATGAGGTGTTGGGCTTCAAACGATTATTTACTGATATAGGTACAGAAATCATTTCCCAGCTTGTTCCCTGATCTTTGGATCGGAATAAACCATTTTCACCTGCTGCCCAGACATCACCCTGGAAGAAACCAATAGAGAGTATTTTTTGACCATGTAGTCGTTGCTCAAAACTCGAGCCACCATCGTCGGTAAAGACTATACCATATTGATCTAATCCCTGTAGATTAGACGTACTATTTTCTGCAATCCAGTTGGTAAGCCAAATACGATCTATAGTTGGATCCTCTGCAATTTCTATCACCCATCGTGCTAACAGACCATTAGGATCATAATTAAAACCCACATTATTCCACCGGATTGAGTCAATAGGTGCGTATAGTGCATTATCAGATACATTGATACCACCAGCGCTTCCATACCAAACACGATTTTTGCGGTCAATATGCACAGCAAATCCCTTGAGATTGTCATCACTTACAGCTGTATATAATTCTTCATATTGGGAACAAGTACCTGTTGACCCACCTACGCAATTACGCCAGACATAGCGACTCCCGTCTGCCCGCATGGATGTAACTCCAAAGGGTGGAAGTGCAATTCGTTCCCATTGGCTTCCTTGACTCGTGCTACGAAGTAACCCAGAGGCCCAATTTGCTGAAAATAGTACTGTGTCTTTAATTGCTACACTGTATGGAGGGGATTGTTCTGGAACTATAATTCGTGCTCGATCATACTCAATACCCCCATAAACAAAGGTGGTATCTTCATCTATATAACGGTCTAAGGGAAAAGGTGAAAAAGACCAGCTTTGTCCATTATTTGAACTTATGTAATAGCCATATCCAGCAGGAACCGTACCCGCCGGAGTCGATGAACTAAATCCTAATCCTGCGACAATGGTGTTACCTTGAGTAGCGATGGAGAATACGCGACCTTTACCACTGGTTAAACTGTCTACACCATCAGGTATTGCCCAGGTTGCGTCGGGACGATCAATGGGAGCATAATTTAAAAGAGGGGAGATCCAAATAAATCCATTACTTGTTTCAACGGTTGAAATACCATTCTGCCGAAATCGCTCAAAATCAGAATTCATTGGTCCTAACCACTGAGATTGAACTCCATTTGGAAACGATAGTATCACTATTACTACCGAAATATATAGGTGTTTAGGCATACTACGGGTTAATGATATTAAAAGTAGATTTCAGGGTATCACTAAATAGTCCCGCCTTATCCTTTGCAAAGTAAAGTACAGTTCTGTTTTGAGGTGTGTTTGAACTGTTAACAGAAAATGTGATGGTATACACCGAATCACCCGCTACCTCGTCCAAGCCTGTTCCTGAATCGGTTAGAATATTCGGTGTAGGGGTGAGTATGCTGCCATCTTCATTTTCAAAGGCGATGAAAACTCTATCGAGTGTTTCTTGTCCATCTGGGTCGGTCACCTTAGCTTGAAATGGAATATTTAAGGTGGCAGAACCCGTAGGAATTTCGACAGAATTAGGGTTATCCACCCATATAATCTCAGGTGGAGAGCTAGCTATACCCTCTATTGATAATACAGCTTGATGCTGTACTCCATACCCATATCTATCCAATGCATATAATTCCATGAGTAACTGCTCATATGATGTCGTAGACGTTTCCCAGTTAAAATTACCTTGAATTTCAATAGGTAAAGGATCAATAGCAGGTTTTTCCAATCGTTCCTGCAATAGAATCTCACTGGTTCTTGGATTTCTGATTATGAAACCCAGATGCTCTACTAGTTCGGAATTATGAAGTTGAGCAAAGAAAGTGTATTGCAGTGTGGTATCTTTAAAGCCATCCAAGTCGGCACTAAAACGAATATCTGTAGGCTCCACACGAAAATGACTCAGATCAACATATGTATAGGATTGTGTAGGTGTATCAGGTAGGTTATCACAGTGGATGCTACCTAGTATGGCCAGAATAAGTGTTGACAAAAGAGCTTTATGGAACATCCAGTATGCTTTACCTATAAGTTAAGGGAGGCCCTCAGACCTGCCACTCCAAAGGTAAAATATAAGGCAAGTTTTTCTATAAATGTATTAAATCGCTGATCTAATTTATCTCGAGTAAATGAGCATGATAAATTTATGCTTATCCATTGCATTTAGACTATAACAAAGGTATATTTTCGGTGACAGCTTTGACTTTTGACATGTTCAAATCTCCAAAGATTGACAATTTCAATAGTCAAACTGTTACTAGTGTTTACCCACTTTTTTACCAAAAAGTGGGTTTTTTTTTATTAAAAAAGATTGTTTTGGAGTTAACTAATTCACAAACACTTTTATCTAGATAAGTAGAATGAATGTTGAATCATTTAAACAACTAGCCAAAACATTCACGGCTATACCAGTATATCGACAGCTTTTAGCTGATACTTTAACGCCAGTTTCACTTTTTTTAAATATTCGTGAGGGGAGCAATTATCCTTTCCTTTTTGAATCTGTTGAAGGAGGTGATCAGTTGGCTCGATATTCCTTTTTAGGTTGTAACCCTTACGAGGTATTGCAGTTCGATGGTCAAAAAACAAAGTTAAGAGCGAAAGATGGAGAACTAACTGTTTTTGATTCCTACTTTGATGCCTTAAAAGTTTGTACGACCAAATATACAGAACCTAACATTCCTGGTTTACCTCGTTTAACCGGAGGGGCTGTAGGATTTTCATCTTATGACACCTTCAGAGAGGTTGAACATCTTCCAAATACTCCAAATGATGATCTTGGTTTACCCGAAGCTGTTTGGGGTTTTTACGATGAAATTTATGCATTTGATCATGTCAAACATCAGGTAATCCTCATTCATACTGTACGAATTGAAAGTAATACAGACGATGAGCATGAATTACAAAAAATGTATGCCGAGGCCCAGTTATCCCTAGATCAAATGGAAGCAAAAGTAAATCGTGGAGTGAACAAATCACCCGATTTTTATATAAATCCAGATCATCTTCGTAGTAATATGGACCAAGCTTATTTTACTGAGATGGTTCAAAAAGCTAAAAATCATATTTATGAAGGAGACATATTTCAAGTAGTATTATCCCAACGGTTTGAAACGGATATGTCTGGTGATACCTTTATGCTCTATCGTGCATTGCGCATGGTTAATCCTTCACCCTATTTATTTTACTTAGATTTTGATCACTTTACCTTAGTTGGCAGTTCTCCTGAAGTGCTGGTAAGTGTGCAAGATCAAAGGGTTCGAGTGTTACCTATCGCAGGAACAAGAAAGAGAGGTGCAAGCCTGCAAGAAGATGTGCAATTGGAAGCGGACTTAAAACAAGACCCAAAAGAAATTGCCGAACATATTATGTTGGTTGACCTAGGACGCAATGATGTGTCTCGAGTCTGTGAAGCTGGTTCGGTTCGTTTAGTTAGAAATCAAGTGATAGAACGATATTCTCATGTTATGCACATTGTGAGTGATGTATCCGGACAATTAGCTAAAGATAAAACGACGGTTGACGCCCTCATGCAATGCTTTCCAGCTGGGACCGTAAGTGGGGCACCAAAAATTCGCGCCATGGAAATTATCGATGAAATGGAGCCCACAAAACGGGGAATTTATGCAGGAGCTGTTGGATATTTTGATTACTCAGGCAATATGGATACCTGTATAGCTATTAGAACTATGGTTGTAACCGGTAATAAAGTGTATATTCAAGCCGGTGCAGGCATAGTAGCAGATAGTATAGCTGAAAGTGAATTTGAGGAGACAGTTAACAAAGCAGGCGCTTTAGTAAAAGCTTTAAGTACCGCCTTAGATATACGAGATAACTAATATATAATGCAAATAAAACCGACTAATCCGATCATACTGTCAGGTATACAGCCCTCTGGTAAATTACATATAGGTAATTACTTTGGGGCCATTAGGCAGCATATTGAAATGCAGGATAAAGGTAGAGCCTTTTATTTTATTGCAAATTATCATTCGCTAACCTCACTTAAAGATGGAGAAGCCTTACGGCAGTTTACTTTCGAGGTGGCATTAGACTATCTAGCACTAGGGCTTGATCCTGATAAAGCCACCTTCTTTGCTCAGTCGGATGTGCCTCAAGTAACTGAATTAGCATGGATTTTATCCACTTTAACTCCGGTAAGTTTGATGGAAAAAGGGGTCTCATATAAGGATAAAATAGCTGCTGGATTAAGTCCCAACATTGGATTATTTACCTATCCAATTCTTCAAGCAGCGGATATATTAATTTATCACTCTGATATTGTACCTGTAGGGGAGGATCAAAAACAAAACATTGAGATTTGCCGTGATTTGGCAGCTAAGTTCAATAGAGCCTATGAAGGAGATTTCTTGGTTGAACCAGAAGAGTATATCGTGAAATCGGTGGCAACCGTTCCAGGCACCGATGGTCAGAAAATGAGTAAGAGTTACAATAATACCCTAGCCATATTTGACCAGCCAAAGGCGTTAAAGAAGAAAATAATGAGCATCCAAACGGATTCAACCCCTCTAGAAGAACCAAAAGATCCATCAACAGATAACGTATTTGCTTTAATTTCACTTTTTGCCTCACAAGACCAAAAAGAAGAGATAGCTCAGAAATATCGAGCCGGTGGATACGGTTATGGACATGCGAAAAAAGAATTATTAACACTTATGTCCGATTACTTTGCAGAGGCAACCGAACGCCGAAGAGAACTCAATCAATATCCAGGTAGGGTGTATGAAGTGCTTCAAGAGGGTGCTAAAAAAGCTCGCATTCAGGCTGAACGTGTAATGCAACCTATACGAGAAGTCGTTGGATTGCATAGAAGCTTTTGAGGTAGGTTATGATACTCATTATAGATAATTACGATTCTTTCACCTACAATCTTGTTCATTTAGTTGCCGAGCAAACAAACGATTATCGGGTCATAAGAAACGATGAATATAGCTTAGATCAAATAGTTGATTTGCGACCGACCAAGATTTTACTATCACCCGGCCCAGGGAAACCAGAAGACGCAGGTGTTACCAAGCAAGTTATTGCTGAATTAGGGCAGAAAACCCCTATACTAGGCGTTTGTTTGGGGCATCAAGCCATAGGTGAAGTATTCGGTGCAAAGGTGGTGCATGCTCCAAGTTTAATGCATGGCAAAACATCAATGGTTAAGCATTATGGAAGTCCCATATTTAATTCTATTCCAGAAGAATTTGTCGCAACTCGATACCACTCTCTGGTACTGAGCCCTGAAAGCATACCGAACTGCTTGGAGGTTACTGCCATGACGGACGATCATACCGGTACGATTGTCATGGGAGTACGCCATAAAAGCTATCCAATTGAAGGAATACAATTTCATCCTGAAAGTATTCTGACTGTAGAGGGACCTCAAATGGTTAAAAATTGGGTGATGCAATGAAAAAAGACTTAGAGTTAATGTATCACCCAACATTCTATAAATCATTCCCGAGACCTCTATTAGAGCTTTAACACTATTTTTGCGCGGATCAATATGAATTACAATTTCAAGGAAACACTTCAAAACATCACTTTAGGCAATGACCTCAGCACAGGTGAGGCTATGTTTGCCTTAGAATCTATTATGAATGGTGAAGTTAGTTCTGAAGAAATAGCCTCCTTTTTAACCGCTATGAAAATGAAGGGAGAAACGATTGAAGAACTATCTTCCTTTGTCAAAGTTATGCGGTCAAAATCTCTAAAGGTCCAAGCCGATATAACAGGTGCAGTTGATATTGTTGGGACAGGAGGAGATAAATCCGGCACCTTCAATATTTCCACCATTACTGCTTTTGTCACAGCCGCTGCAGGTGTTCCCGTGATCAAACATGGAAATAGAAGTGCGTCAAGTAAATGTGGTAGTGCTGATGTTCTCGAGATTCTCGGAGCAAACATAGAATTAAATCCAGAACAGGTTGCGCAAGTTTTTGAACGAGTAGGCATTGCCTTTATGTATGCACCTATGTTTCACCCTGCGATGAAATATGTCATGCCAGCAAGAAAGGCTATTGGATTTCGTACATTTTTCAACATACTTGGCCCATTAACGAATCCTGCTGGTGTGCGTAATTATGTTATTGGCGCCTACAATAAAGATGTTGCGCATCAAATGGCCCAAATATTGGCGACGCTTAATACCCAATTCGCCTACACGTTTAGTTCCGAAGACGGCCTGGATGAAATCAGTTTATGTAATCCTACCACATTTTATGAAGTTAAAGAGCAACAAAGCTCGCAGCCACGACTATTTGAACCTGAAGAGTTGGGATTTAATCGTGTAACTATTTCAGAGCTTTTAGGAGGAGAGCCCACAGTAAACGCACGCATATTTACCGATATTTTATCAAATAAAGCGACCAATGCCCAAACTAATATGGTTATACTCAATGCAGCGTTTGCCATACAGGCTGTCACGGATATTGCGCATCTTCAAGAAGCAAAAAAAATAGCCGAAGAAGTCATTCACTCGGGTGCTGCATTAGCTAAACTTAATGAGTTTATATCTGCGACTCAGGCCTGTTGATATGAGTATACTTCAAAAGATCGTCACCCAAACTAAGATTGACCTCAAAAAGCGAATTTCAGAGCGAAGCATACAAAGCTTAGAATCGGAGTGGGGATGTGAAAAAGAGATACATCCGTTCTCGCAGGCTATAAGAGGTAAGGAAGTTAGATTTATTACGGAAGTCAAGAAAGCATCTCCTTCCAAGGGCATCATTAGAGAAGATTTTGAGCCTGTTTCCTTAGCTAGAATCTATGAAGAATCTGGGGCCTCCGCTATTTCAGTTTTAACGGACGAACCGTTCTTCAAAGGGCATTTGTCGTATATGAGTGATATCGCTAAACAAGCTACTATTCCTGTATTGCGAAAAGATTTCATCATAGATCCATATCAAATCATAGAAGCAAAGGCCTTCGGTGCAGACGCCATCCTTTTAATTGTACGAATCCTATCTGATTCTCAATTGGATGAATTATTATCGGTTGCTAAAGAATACAAATTAGACGCTTTAGTCGAATGCTACGATAGGGTTGACCAAGATCGTATTAACTATGATAAAGTATCGATTCTTGGTGTAAATAATCGGGATTTAGAAGCTTTTAACGTAGATGTTCATCGTGGAGTTTCACAGTTAAACATGGCACCTGAGTCTACTATCACAGTTTCCGAAAGTGGTATCTCGACGATTGAGGATATTAAGTTTTTACAGAAAAACGGGATAAATGCTGTCTTAATTGGGGAACACTTAATGAGGCAAAGCAACATTGGTGAGGAACTTAGAACCTTGGTCTCAGCCGCCGAAGAAGCGACTCAGTCACCTAATTAAGTATGATAGCCTCCATAGGTGGTCTGTAATTATGATTTCGCTCCAAATCTAATATCTGTGTACTTCGCTAGTTAGTTAAAAATAATAGTCAGTATGTTATATCTAATGTTAAATGTACATACCATTGTTTAAATCAAATAAGTGTGATTAATGAAGAAATGTAAAGTGAAAATATGTGGGCTGACAAATTTAGCCGATGCTAGGTTTGCAGCGGGTGCTGGAGCTGACTATTTAGGATTTATTTTCGTGGATGGAACACCAAGATATATAGAACCCGCAATGGTAGGAGCCATTAGTGAGTGGGTAGAGGGGCCAGAAAAGGTAGGGGTATTTCAAAATCATGAACTCAGTTTTGTACAAGATACCGCTCGACAGCTTGGCTTAGACCTAATTCAGCTTCATGGTGAGGAAACAGTGGAATATTGTTCCCAACTAGCACAACATTATAGCATCATTAAAGTTATTTCTGTGGAGAAGGGTAACAACTCGGCTGATATTTCACACATACTTGAGTCGTACAAAGATGTGTGCACGTACTTCTTGTTTGATACAAAGATCAATGGACAAAGTGGAGGTACAGGTATCTCTTTTGATTGGGCAATTATTAACGAACTGAATATTCCTCTTCCTTATTTCTTATCTGGTGGTTTATCCCATGATACCGTGAATACAGCCTTGGAACTACTTTCAGGGAACCCTCCACTAGCTATTGATGTATCTTCTAAGGTAGAAGAAAGTATAGGTATTAAAGATTTTGATAAGTTATCTTTGCTAATGGAAGCTGTAACCTTTAATGACGAAAAATAGCTTTCTAAATTCTTCAATGTTGTATTAAACTAACTCATCAATCCTCAACTCAGTATAATGTCAGTCATTACTAAAACCACGTATTCCGAGCCTAATCAAAAAGGATATTTTGGAGCTTATGGAGGTAAATTTGTTCCAGAGACACTGATACCAGCCCTATACCAGCTCGAGGCTGCCTACAAAGAGGCTAGCGAAGATCCAGAATTTCAAAAAGAGTATCTAAACTTACTGCACGAATATGTAGGAAGACCTACCGAACTAAGTTTTGCTAACCGATTAACCGAGCATTTTGGTGGTGCAAAAATCTATCTAAAACGTGAGGATTTATGTCATACGGGTGCACACAAAATAAATAATGCCATTGGCCAGATACTCTTAGCACTAAGAATGGGAAAAAAACGCATAATTGCTGAAACTGGTGCGGGTCAGCATGGCGTAGCGACCGCAACAGCATGTGCTAAATTTGGAGTGGAATGCGTAGTTTATATGGGTGAGGAGGACATGGTACGTCAGAAGCTCAATGTCGATCGAATGCGACTGATGGGAGCGGAAGTACGTGGTGTAAGTAGTGGTTCTAAAACTTTAAAAGACGCAACCAACGAAGCCATCCGCGATTGGGTGACTAATGTAGATGATACATTCTACATCATAGGCTCCGTAGTAGGCCCACATCCATATCCTATGATGGTCAGAAATTTCCATCGCATAATTGGTGATGAAACTAGGCGACAACTAATGGATATTGAAGGGCGATTGCCCGATTATTTAATTGCTTGTGTTGGAGGTGGATCTAATGCGATGGGTATTTTTTATCCATTTATTAATGATGATGTACATATAATTGGGATTGAAGCAGGTGGATTAGGAGTTGAATCCGGACAAACTGCTGCTACCTTGACCAAAGGTAGACCTGGCGTGCTCCATGGATCTATGAGTTATCTTCTTCATGATCAAGAAGGACAAATTGAATTAGCTCATTCAATCAGTGCAGGGTTGGACTATCCAGGAATTGGCCCAGAACATGCTCATTTACACGACACAAAACGGGTCGAATACCGTGCGGTAACCGATGCACAAGCACTTGAGGCGGTGTCTTTACTCTCTAGCTTAGAAGGTATTATTCCTGCATTGGAAACAGCACACGCTTTTGCCTGGTTGGAAGAGCTTATGCCAAAGACTACATCCGAAGAGATTGTTGTGCTAAATTGTTCTGGCAGAGGTGATAAAGACATGGAAACCATTTCCAAATATCTTTAAGATAAACGAATTACTTAATGAATCGAATTAATAAGGTTTTTGAGCAAAAGAAAGACGAAAAAGTAATGAGTCTTTTCATTACTGCTGGATATCCTGATATAAACGAAACCGTTGACCTAATCCTAGGGTTTGAACGCAATGGCGCTGACATTATCGAATTAGGTATGCCATTTAGTGATCCATTAGCTGATGGACCTACCATTCAATACTCCTCAAATACAGCCATTGCTAATGGGGTAACCATACAAGGTATATTTGACATGGTGGTAGAAACTAGAAAAAGCTCTGAAATCCCTATTGTTTTGATGGGATACATAAATCCTATGCTAAGGTTCGGATTGGAGGAATTTTTCTCTACTGCAGCAAAGACAGGGGTAGATGGGCTAATAGTTCCTGATCTACCAATCGATGAAGCAACGTTGATTGAGGAACTGGCCCATTTATACCGAATACAACTAATATATTTGATTGCACCCAATACGAGTGATGAACGAATGCAACTTAGTGATGACAAATCCAATGGGTTTGTATATTGCGTGTCGGTAACAGGCGTTACAGGTGCTAGAGATAGAAGTGAGGTTCAGCAATCAGTGGATACATTCATTCAACGTTCAAAACAAAACATCACTAAAAATCCATTGATGGTCGGCTTTGGAATCAAAAATTATGATGATGCACAAAGTATATCTAAAGAAGTAGATGGTTTTATTGTTGGTAGTGCACTTATTGAAACAATTAGAAATTCGTATCCAAATGAGCATTGGAAGGAAGAGGTCTTTGACTTTGTGCATAAACTCAAATTTGGCTATCCTAATCAATAGTATTATTTGTTGAATAATCTTGTGCTAAGATTTCAAAACAATGGACTATTAGCACTGAAATTCGATTAAAAACTGGTTTACTCCATGCGTCTTTTATTCTTTTTTTCCCTTCTATATGTAGCGGCAAGTTCATTTGCTTGTAGTGGTGATTTTAGAGAACGAGCCAAAGGTGATACACGTGAGTTTGTTGTCGTGATGGACTCAGTAGACTGGGAGAGTGAAACAGCTAATGCCTTACGAGAAACATTTGGTAAGTATGTATTCACCCTCCCAAATCCAGAACCTTATTATGACCTAACATTTATGCAAATACGTTCCCGCTCTCAACTAGAGCGTATTATGGGATACAAGAATATTATATTTGCTGCGCCAATTGATGATTCTACCACGGTTGCAGCTCAAGTTAGGGCCTTCTTAGACGAGTCAACTGAACAGCGAGTACGCGAGGGAGAAAGTTTTGCTTTTCCTCTGGTGGATCAATGGTACAAGGATCAATATGCCTTAATCTTAAGTTCTAGCAGCGATTCTGCCTTAGCGACCAAAATAAGGAACACCGAAAATGCACTACTAGCTAATGCTTTGGATAAAGAATTATTACGATGGAATTGGTTTGTTTACGAGAAAAAAGAACAAATTCAGTACAGTGACTCTTTGTGGAATGATTATGGATTTATGGTTAGGATTCAACATGATTACATAAAAAGAATTGATACAACTAACTTCATAAGTTACCGTAGATTTTTACCGGAAAATGATCGATGGATGTGGGTATGGTGGCAGGATGATGTATATGATATTAGCTTTCTGGATGATGATTGGATAAACCGAACTAGAGATTCTTTGAATCAGCAATTCATAAAGGGAAGAACTGATTCTATGTTTATCACTACCGAATATCGTAGACCGGTTGAAAGTAATAGTTTTCAAAAAGACCGTTATTTAGGCTATGAAACCCTAGGCACATGGCAAATGATTAATGGGGCGATGGGCGGACCATTTGTAAATTTCACCTATTATGATGAATCCACTTCAAGATTATTTATGGTAGAGTATTCTCAGTTTGCACCATCTGTAAGAAAAAAATTGCGCTTTGTTCGTCAGTTCAGAGCAATGGGTAGGACTTTTGAGGCTGACAGCCTTTTTCTAGCACGCCCCTAAACATCTACTAGGTAGATTTCCTTACTAAATCGTACATGACCACGCCTGTAGCTACTGATACATTTAATGAGTGTTTTGTTCCAAATTGTGGAATTATTAAGTGATGCTCAGCCGCGTTAAGAGCCTCGTCATCTAAGCCTTTAACTTCATTTCCAAAAATAAAGGCCAGACTTTGACCATTGACATCTTTGTATTCAAAGTTTGTAATAGGAACTGACTCATGAGTTTGCTCTACAGCAATGATGCACGCTTTTTTTCTGCTTAATTCTTTAAGACAAGTACTCCAATGAGTAAAGTGTCTCCAAGAAACTTGATCTTCAGCTCCAATAGCTGTTTTTGAAACCTCACTATTGCTTTCTGGTGTAGGAGTAAAGCCAGAAAGGAAAATTTCATTTACGCCGAAAGCGTCTGCATTTCTAAATACTGCTCCTACATTGTATGCACTTCTAATGTTATGAAGGCAAATAATGGTTTTCTGTAATAGACTTGGTTTATCTGAGTTAGTATGCCGAATAAATAATTCTTCAGTTGTTAATTTCATTTATTTCTCTAAACCATTAATTGCTTTCTGAACAGCTCTATACGCATTAACAATGCCTCCGTGTCTTGATAGACGATTAAAGGGGAGGTATTTTGATTCCAGGCTCTGACCGGGTACTAATACCTCTATACCAGGTTCTAACACGGATGAAACCGTAATATTCTTTATGTCTAAGGGGGAATACTCAGGAAAATATTGCATTAAAAGAGCGAGTACTCCAGATACCACAGGTGCAGCCATACTGGTTCCATTACTTAGCTCATATCTTTGGTTTGGCATGGTAGAATATATATCTACACCGGGTGCAAAAAGATCTACGGTCGATATTCCATAGTTACTAAAGGAAGCTGCCAGCTCCTGGGTTCCCTGCCATCCCGATGCACCAACGGTTATAAAATATGGACTTGATGAACCATCGGTAACAATAGGGCTTGGAAAGTTAGCTAAACTGTCAATATCTTCGCCGTCGTTTCCAGCAGCATGTACCATCAGCACTTCATGTTTGGCTGCGTATTCTATTGCCTGTTGAACATAGCCTATTTCGGGGGAGTATGATTTACCAAAACTCATATTAATGATATCGGCACCATTATCTACGGCATATCGAATTGCATTTGCCACATCTTTGTCACGTTCGTCTCCATTAGGGACAGCTCGAATAATCATTAATTGGGCTTGAGATACACCTACTGCTCCCAGTTCATTATCTCTAATTGCCGAAACAATACCAGCAACGTGCGTACCATGATCATAATCCGGCCCCATCACATCGTTGTTTCCGTAGAAACGATTTTGCAAATCATCATAGTTATCTCCAACGATTGAGCGCGGATTAAATGAAATATTATATCCGTATTCTAACTGTATCTGAATTTGTTCGATATACTCATCGATGAGTTTTTCATTAATTCCATTATCTTGAAGTAAGGCAACAAAACCTAGTGCTTCCTTCATTTGAAGTGATAATTCTGTCTCTGGGCTTAGATACGTATTCACATTTACTGAATCAACAGATGATTCACCTAAAAAAAATAAAATACTCTCAAGGTTTTGTTGTAGCTGCTTAATTTGAAGGAGCTCTGATTCTAAAGCATCGCGTTCTCCTTCAAATTCTTGCTCCAATTCCTTGAATTCTTTATAATCGGCCACCAATGTATCAGGAATAGTTTGGGCTGAATCATAGGTAGAAAACTTTTCTAACGCCTTTATATATAATCGTGTAAGCTCATAGGTGTCATAGTGAACATGGGTGGAGTCTTGCCCACCAATAAAATTCCATCCATATATATCATCTATATAACCGTTGGCATCATCATCGAGTTTATTGCCTGCTATTTCATCGGTATTCACCCAAATTGTACCCCTAAGTTCTTCATGATTAATATCAGATCCAGAATCAATGATTGCTACAATTACCTTTTGAGGACTACGAGAAATTGAATCTAACAAACTGTAGGCTTCTTCTAATGCTATACCTTGGTTAATCCAAGCATTATTGGTTGCTTCTATTATGGAGGTAGCACCCAGCAAATGCCAGCCTTCTACTGGTTTTGGTACATCTAGGGGTGTTTGAACGGTACTGTTATCAGCTTGCTCTAGACTAGTTTCAGTGTTGGAAGTCGTAGCATTTGAAGTATTTTTAGTAAGTACCTTGTTCGTGCTACATCCGTGCAATAATAAAATACTGAGCAGTAAAAGGTATCCGTAGTTTGATTGTGACATTGCTTGGACTAATTTTGAGGTTTATAGAGTAGAGTATCTAAAAGATACAAGCCTGAAATTACGATTGCGATGGCAACTAAACTCAACACTGGGTTCCATATCACTAAACCACCTAGGGTACCAATTACAGCCCCAAGTTGTTGGATATACCGTAACTCTTCATTGGTCGAGGTTCGGATTAAGGCTTCAATCTTAGATTCATCATACTCTTTCAAATGATGGGCGATGAATTGGTAAATGTCTAGGCGACTAATTATTTCATGCAGCCAGTTCGTTACTTGTTTTTCTATGCTCTCTACATGTTCGTCTATGAGAGTAGGAAGTTTGTCAAAAAGCCCGTCTAGTTGTATAATTTGACGTTCTAATTCGTCCGGTAACTCAATAAGTGCCTCATTGACTAACTCTTGAACATTTGCCCCTTTAATAATTGTATAGGTTTTTAACGCAATCCGATCTAAGGTTTTATTTTCTACCTTTCGGTTTAGCTCAGAGGAGATGGTGGAAGCTATGCTATTTCTAAATTCTTCTTTATGAACAATACTAATAACCAACTCTAGTATAGATTGTTGAACCTCTTTTCTAAATCCCTGATCGGAGAGTATTTGCTTTGCTTTACGTACCCATAACTCTCTGTATTGCTGTATGATTGCTGACCGGTGAACATATTCCTTAATTAGCTGAGGATGTAAAAGTTCTGAGGAAATGGTTTTTGCTAAACGATCCGCAACCTTGTTCTTCTGTCTTGGTATGAGACCTTGTCCAAAGATGGGTCTTTTGTAAACAGGTTTGAACAGCATGGTAATGGCCAACCAATTAGTAGCATACCCTATTAATCCACTCACACTTAAAATTCTAAGTAAGTGCTCAAGAGCAAATGATGTATGGAACAAGCTAATCTCTTGGGTGGTAAAATCCCAAAAATAGCTCACAATAAATACGATTAATAAAAGTAGTGGGTACCACTTAAGACCTTCCGTGATGATAACTTTCTTTATTCTATTTCTTGCCTTTCGCGTTCCATGAAAAGGAGGGGATTGTTCAATCGAAGATGGAAGGGAATTTATGGCAGGATTAGAATATTTTTTCCAATAGCTTTTTATACTTACACTAAGGCGTTCAAGGAATTGTAAAAGCACGTAGTCACCAAGAAAACTAGATGGTTATCTGTTGGATTATAGCGTCTTCTTCTAGGGTCATTTTTTTCTTCTGCTCTTGTGTAGCATCCTCAAAACCAAGGATATGCAATAATCCATGTACCACTATTCGGAGACACTCTGTTTTAATATCTACGTTAAATTCAGCGGATTGTTCAATTATTCTAGCTAAGCAGCAGTACATCGTGCCTTCTAAGGAAGGGCTTTTCAATTTATACACATAGTCACTTCTGTCATGATAGTGAAAACTAATGATGTCGGTTACATAATCCTTGTTTAGATATTCCCTATTAATTCTTTTAATCTCGGTTTCATCAACCAGTACAATCTCAATGAATTCTATAGCACAAGAATGTCGTTGAATGAAGGCCTCAAAGAGTGCATCAATGGTTTCTTGGCCAATAGGGAATGCTAGCCGGGTGGTGTTGAAGAGGTGAAAGTTTTTAGAATCGGGCATGAACTACAGGCGTAATCAGCTAATCCTCAAAGCTGAAATCATCATCCATGGACTCTGTGAGTGATAATGCTATTCCACACATCATCAAGTCTTCTGGAAGTTGTGTAAAGTCACCGGATTTTATCACTTCATCCACATTGGCATATAAACTACAACCGGCTTCCTTTTCTATAATCAGTCCTGAGGTTTTATTGCCTGACGTACCAAAAAATGTTACTTGATGTAATATTTCACTCGCTACAAAAGCAGTACAATTATGAAGTTGGAGAAAGGTATTACTCGCATATACAGATACCATATTCATAGTTTCACCTTGAACTTCTAAACCAAGATGAATTTCTAATGCTAATTTACGGTCAGTTTCTGTATGTGTGAGTTCTAATCGAAATACATCATCACCCAAGGGTTTAGCATCTGTGCCTAAGACTTTGGCAATTGTTTCGATATTCTCTGCTGTGAATGTATGTATCATAAACGGTCCGTCGTAGTTCACTAATTAGAAACAGTATAGTCTAATTTACAAAAAAATGATACCGAGGCATCTAAACTATCCGCCCCTGTATCTTTCATATTAGTATACTTACCCATTAGTTTACAAAATTCCATATCTACGAACTTCTTGTCCACTCTCTTCTCTATTAAGTGGCAGAGTAGGGAATGGGGTGCCAAGCATAAGAGAATTTAGCTCTAGTGATAATTCGGTGGCTTCATTTTCAAATCCTGATTCAAATAATAAATATTGAGTGATTACTAAGTACTGTCGTATTTGAATGATCTGTTCACCAAGTCGTTGAGTTTCATTATATGCTGATTGAACACTAGCTCTTAAATCACGTTGCTTTTTCACATCACCAGATCTTCTAGAAGCCTCAAATTCATTATTTAATTCGTCAAATTCTTGTTGGTATTGTTGGAATACCTCAAAGTCTTTAGTGAATTCTCGGCTAATAATCGGCTTAATCCGTTTTGCGATGGTTGAAGCTTTATTAAGCGCGTTTAATTTGAGATAGTTAATAGCAAATAATGACTGAATGTTATAACTCTCTTCGTCAGGTCGAAATGGAATCTTTTCTTCAGAAAACTCTAACCAATAACGAGCAGAATCGGGTTCACTTATTTCCTGATAACGTTCCGATAACTGTAAGAAGGTATACCGATAATTACTAAGCATTCGGCGAATATTCTCATCGAAATACGCATCTGGATTATTCCACCCAGTAAATGAAAAGTTGCGAAGACGTTTTGAGTGAATAGGAGGATCTATATAGCCCATAGTTCGAGCATTAAACCGTTTTGGAATTATTCGATAGGCTTTCCCCTCAGTTCTGAAATAAGGCTGTAAGTCCAACATACTGGATGATGATACCGTATTCGCAAAATAGATTGGGCGTAACCAATTGTTTGTCTGAAGAAGGTCGATAATCATCAAGTCTTGAACCTGCATGTAGTAAATACCATTTCCTTGCTGATCACGACCATATAATCGACCTTCAACTCGCCAACTTAGTTGATCATCAAGTTCATCTAATGGAATTTCAAAATCGACACCTGTCATAAGTATCTGCAAACTAGTATCGGTTTTTACACCTATGGCTTCTTTGTATTTCTGATCCTCTGAGAAAGCTAATTTTAGAGCCTCCTTATTTACCGGTACAGTAATTGTTTTTGGCTCCCAACGATCAATTCTGGATGTTATTTGTTCAACTTCTTTGTCAGAATAACTAAAGGGTAATGGGGCAGATTCATGCGACCATTGGTTTTTTAACTGCTTTATGTACCAATCGGTATTCAGTAAACTAAGGCAGACAATTCTGACATCTGTCCTAACTCCCTCCACTTCTTGGGCATACCAAAGAGGGAAGGTATCATTATCTCCGTTGGTAAAAACAATTGCATTGGGTGCTAGTGAATTCAACAAGTTTTTAGCATAATCTGGGGCTACATATCGATTACTACGATCGTGATCATCCCAATTTTGAGAAGCCATCCATGCCGGTGAGGCTAACAGCATTATTACTAAAGCTGTTACACTCATTGTTGCATTTTTCAATTTTGCATGGATAAATTCAAGTATACCCGCACTTCCCAATCCTATCCAAATAGCAAAGGCAAAAAAGGACCCTACGTATGCATAATCCCTCTCCCTAGGTTGATAAGGGGGTTGATTCAGGAATACAATTATAGCTAGTCCAGTAACAATGAATAGAACTAGCACCGCTAGTGCCCGATTTCTATCGGCCTTGAAATGATATAAGACTCCAATAAGTCCTAATAGTAGAGGAATAAAATAGTAAGAGTTACTTGCTCTATTCTCAGGGTATTTTTCTTCTTCAAAACCAGATTGCCAACCTGTATCTTGTATATCTGAAACACGTCCGACAAAATTCCAATTAAAATACCGCAGGTACATATGTCTTACTTGGTAGTCCCAAAAGTACTCTAAATCACTGTCATACCGTGCGTAATAAGATAAGTGATTTGGAGCTTGCGAGTGTCTTCGCGGAAGCCAGACTTCCTTTTGTGTGTTAATCTGTCCAGTAGCCGCATCATATGAATTTCCTTTAAGTATAGGCGTATCACCATACTGCTCACGTTTTAAGTAGCTCACAAAATCTTCCACCGTTTCTGGGTCATTCTCATCAACAGGGGGATCAGCTATGGAACGTATCATGATAACGGAGTAGGACGAATATCCAATGATGATCATCACATAACTGATGAGTGCTATATTTGCAAGACGATGCTTATGCTTTTGTGTATAGTAGATACCATAGACCAATAGACCTATCAACAAGAAAATGAAGGTGAACGGACCAATTAAACCGTAGGAGGCATCGTTAATTCCAGATGCCCAATCTGGTAGTTTTTGAATGGTTATGGGATAGATAAGAAAGAATGAGAATACAGCAATGATCCCCATGATAACAAAGCTCTTGATCTCTATGGTGTCTTTGACCTTGAAGTAGACAATCAGTGCAACAAAAAATATGGCTAACAGATTGAGCAAGTGAACCCCTATGGCAAGTCCAAACATGTATGCGATAAGCACTAGCCAACGTTCATTATACGGTTTAGTGTGATTTTCTGACCATTTAAGCGCAAGCCACACTACAATAGCCGTAAAGAACATAGACATGGCATACACTTCAGCTTCTACTGCATTGAACCAAAACGTGTCAGTTACCGCGAAGGTTAAACTACCAACTAAAGCCCCACCGTAATGGGCTACCTTATCCCCATTAGTCCAATTCGTCACATTTGGTTTGAACTCTCGAATAAGCCGAACTATAATTAAATATAGGAGCATGACAGTAAGAGCCGATGAGAGTACACTCATAAAGTTTATACTGACAGCCACGTACTCAGTAGGCATGAACATGGAGAATAAACGACCTAGAATAGAATAAAAAGGAGCACCGGGTGGATGGTTAACTTGTAGTCCATGTGCGACGGCAATGAATTCTCCTGCATCCCAGAAACTAGCTGTAGGAGCCATTGTTAATGTGTAAATAACAAGGGAAATAAAGAAGGTAGCCAGGGCTAACCACTTATTTGTTTTCTGATGTGAGTCAAACATTTAGTATAATCTTACAGCAATGATGATTGAATTTGTTGTAACTAAAAAATAGTTTGTTGCGGCCTTACATAAATACCCTGAATGATAGGGATAGCACTGTTTGAATCAAAACAGAATAAGGCTATTTGACCATATTTAAAGATACCATACTCTAACAAAAATTTCTCAATAAAGACCAAAATAGATGAATATAAAAGAAGGTATAACTGAGGAAAAACAGCGTTTCTCAACTAAGTGGGGTCTTATTTTAAGTGTTCTTGGGATTGCTATAGGAACAGGAAATATCTGGCGATTTCCAAGAATTGCTGCTCAAAATGGGGGTGAAGCTGGTGCAGGTGCCTTTTTAGTGGCATGGATAAGCTTTTTATTTCTATGGTCTATACCTCTTATTATCGCAGAATATGGTATTGGAAAAAAAGGTAGAAGGGGCATAGTTGGCTCCTATGTGGCTATAGCAGGTAAAAATAAAACATGGATGGGAGCTTTTATCGGCCTTGTTGCCACCGCTATCATGTTTTATTACAGTGTAGTAGCTGGCTGGTGTTTGTATTATTTATCTCAGTCGCTTCAATTTGGCTTGCCAAGCAATTATGAGCAGGCTATGAGTATCTGGAATTCATTTCATGCACAAGGTATTCCGGTATTTACTCATGGTGTAGTCATGTTGCTGGGTTCGTGGGTGGTTATCAAAGGAATTTCATCCATTGAGAAGGTTAATAAGATATTGATACCCCTTTTATTCCTCATTTTGCTTGTTTCATTGGTGAAAGCAATTAGCCTACCCGGCTCATGGGAGGGGATTAGTTATCTTTTCACTCCCGACTGGCAGACATTAAAGGAACCGCGTATTTGGTTAGAAGCACTCACACAAAATGCCTGGGATACAGGAGCAGCGTGGGGATTAATTCTTACCTATGCAGCCTATATGAGAACCCATGACAGGATCACTATTAGTGCATTTCAAACAGGGATTGGCAATAATATGATCTCCTTAATAGCCGCAGTCATTATTTTTTCCACTGTTTTTGGAACATTGGGAAATGATATGTCGAATGCTGAAGTACTCGAAATAATGCAGAATTCTGGACCTGCTGGAACAGGACTTACATTTATTTGGATGCCACAGTTATTTGCTTCTATGTCTGGTGGAGGTATATTCTCTATTATGTTTTTTCTCGGCTTAAGTTTTGCTGCGTTTAGCTCTCTTTTATCTATGATTGAGTTGGTGGTTAAAGTGTCTGTAGATGCAGGTTTTACTCGTAAAAAAGCGACAATAGTAACAGGCTCTGCCGGCTTTGCCTTTGGGTTACCGTCTGCTTTGAATCTCACATTCTTCGGTAATCAAGATTTTGTATGGGGCGTGGGGCTTATGGTTTCTGGGGCCTTCATCTCATATGCGGTCATTCAATATGGAGCGACACGCTTCCGAAAGGAACTAGTGCATCAAGAAGGAGAGACGAAACCCTTGGGTAAATGGTGGGATATCATTATCACATACGTAGTTCCAATTGAGGTAATCACTCTATTGGGTTGGTGGATGTATTTGAGTGTTGCTGAATATGCTCCAGAAGATTGGTTTAACCCATTAAGTCCCTATTCTTTGGCTACAATTTTGCTTCAATGGGGGGTAGCTTTATTACTTGTACGCTTAGCGCAACATAAAATTTGGCCACATAAGACCTAGCTTTATACTCTAGTCACTAGTCTCTCATACGTAGGTTACTATCGGAGAGAGTGAGCATGTTTAAAAATTACGCTCTAAGGGAAATTCCAAGCGATCAACTGTTTCCTGTTTAAATAAGCGAAAACCAACATTAAAGCCAACCCAAACACGATAATCATTATCTTTTATTGATGGACTCCATATATCGTACCAAATTAGATCATCTACTGAACCTTCCTTTAGTATGTTTATACTAGGTCCAGCATACATTGAAAATTGATTATTAATCATTGATGAAATTAAATAGCGGTAAGTTAATTGTTTGGTATTCTGCCTATTCCATTTGTCTTTCATGTATTGATAGAGAGATAATTCATGTGTAACCGTCCAATTGTCTTTAAGAACACCAGAGAAACGATCTCTCATATCGAAAACTAGACCTAAACTACCACCTAATTTAAGTACATCACTTTCTTGGGGAACAAATCCTACACTCACT
>JAYPBC010000030.1:0-19012 GCA_038124025.1 Balneola sp.
TGTACCAAAAGTCATCGGTATTTTCTATCCATCTTGGTCTAACAGTAGTTGTTCCTATTAGTTTATTCATTTTTTGGGTTGTAAAACGCTCTGCTAAATCAAAATTGGCTACAGAATTAATGTCTGTTGATAAGTTTTGAGCATTTGCATTGGATGAAAAGAAGAGAGCAACTATTAAGATCAGATATTTTGACATGCTTTAATTTTTTAACTGTTTATAATTCTTTTGATTTAATCGATGATACTTTTTTGAAATATCATTTTTTTTCAATATTTAACAATTTCATTTTTAGAAATCTAATTTACTGGAAATATCATGAATACTACTATAAAATCCTCACTATTCTACTTGTTAACATGTTCAATTCTATTAATAAGTGCCGATATATTCGCTCAAGTCACTCAGGAACGAGCCGAGTACAAAGGTTCACTAGTTGTTCCCAATAGTATAATTGTACACGTTGATGAAGCAAAAACCAAATCAGTTACGCAGTTAACGGCTAAACTTGAGAGAGTTAAAGCAAACTTTAAAATAGAAACAAACAAATATCTAAAGGAACATGGTATTCAAGAGTGGGATGTTCAAATTGAAGATTATGATGATGTACTTTCAGAGTTAAATTCTGTTCCCGGTATTTCAGCCTACCCTAATTATATTTTTAAGAGAGGTGATTTCGAGCCAGTTAAGATAGAGGGCACTGTAAAATCTAATTTAGAGCAAATTAATTCTCCTTCACACTCATTTAACTTTATGAATAGTGATGGAAATTTTATTCCTGCGCTTGAGGCAGCCCAAGAATATGAGGATTATGAGTTACCATTAGTTTATTTAGAGGATTTTAGTGGAATTACTGAAACTGACTGGGATGTAGATTTTCACTCGGTTTCATTTAGTATGGACAATATTGTTCACAATGGAGCATTTATGGGCCAAGATTTTTGGTATGATGAAGGCAACGGTTCTGACAAAGGATATATACACTATGACGATACCCTTAAGTTTGAAGTTACCAATGCAGGGAACCCATGGGAATTGCAAGCGTATCAAATTCTTTCTCCAGAACAAATAGATAAGTTATCTCAGGGAGGTGAATGGGAATTATCTTTTGATGCTATGAGTCCTGATGGTGCTAAAACTTTTCATGTATTTTTAGGTCATAATGGTGGTGATTGGGCCAGGTATTGGGCGCCAGGCGGTGATGGTGATGTGACAGTTGATGATACTATGAAGACATATACTTTGACGGCAGACATCACTCAAACATGGGAAAATATGAAACTTGGATTTGAGGTTGCAGCAAGTACTGCTGACCTATTTATAGATAATGTAGCTCTACGGCCAGTACCAAAAAATATTGTGCAAAATGGAGATTTTTCTAACGGTGATTCTTTATGGACGGGTATAGGAAGCACAGTTAGTTTTGATGATAGTCTTATGTTCACAATTGCTACAGCAGGTAATCCATGGGATGTTCAAGCTTTTCAAGAACTATCAACAGAACAAATATCTCAATTATCACAAGGGGGTGAATGGAAACTTACATTTGATGCAATGAGCCCCGATGGAGCTAAAAGTTTCCATGTATTCTTAGGTGAAAATGGTGGTAGTTGGGCTCGTTACTGGGATGGTAATGTGGATGTGGATGGTGAAATGAAAACATACACCCTCACAACTGAGATAACTCAAACCTGGGAAAATATGAAACTTGGTTTTGAAGTGGGAGCAAGTACAGCAGGTCTGGTTATTGACAATATCTCACTTATGAGGTCAGTTCCTGAAAATAGCTATGAAAATATTTTTGTTGATGAATTTTCATCAGGGCAGGGATGGACTGGATCCGACAATTTAGCTTTTAGTGTAAATACGGAAAAAAATATACAATATCATGGACAGGTAGTCTCACCTGTACTGGATCTATCAGATTTAGACTCAACTAAAAAGTATAGGTTGATTTTTGATTATGAGCAGATTGCCTACTCTGATTTCATCATGCTTGGAATCCAAGATGTGAATGATGAGGATAACTTTATAACTTTTGATATGACACCATATAGTGGTTATGTCTACTACTGGTTAGATTCATTTGTTGGTGATACTATTCAGTATGGATTTTACACTGAAGGTGGTAAAATGGCAGGCACCAATGAAACGTTGTTTACCATAGATAACATAAGAATAGAAGAGTATCCTGTTAACGATCAACATATTGGTTTACAATACTCATTTTGGAACGATGGAACATTTGCTGGGGGATCTGTTCCAGATGCAGATATTGATGCGTTTGAAGCCTGGGAGTTGGAGACGGGTAATGATAGTGTTATAGTTGTTGTAATGGACGATGGTGTAGATTTCAATCATCCAGACTTAGTTAACCAGGCATGGGTAAATCCTGGTGAGGATTTGAATGGTGATGGAATTATATCTGAAGATGAAGTGAATGGAATAGATGATGATCAGAATGGCTTTGTTGATGATTTCCATGGATGGAGCCCAGTCTATGAGAGTAACATTTTCGTAAACCCAGGTAGTTTTCATGGAACTCATGTCGCTGGAACTATTGGTGCTGAAGGTGGCAATGGCATAGGTGTTGCAGGTGTTAGTCAAGATGTGTCGATGATTTCAGTTATGATATTTGATGAGTCTGGTTATACAACATCCTTCGCTATTATGGAAGGTTACAGATACATGACTGCAATTATGGAGAAAGGAGTAGATGTAGTAGCCATAAATCAAAGCTGGGGTGGTGGTGAAAATATGATTAGTGAGGAGGGCCAAGCTTTTGTTAAAGAAATGACACAGCACGCTCTAGATCATAATGAGTATGGCGCAGTATGGGTTGTATCAGCTGGTAATTCTAGCCTGAATAGAGATGATCAATATTATTTTTCAATACCCAATAACATCAATTCACCTAATGTTATTACAGTTGCTAGTAGCGATGCAAATGAAATGCCTTCAGGATTTACTGACTTTGGTAATTACACAGTAGATATTTATGCGCCGGGCTCAGATATAGTCTCAACTTATCCGGGTGGTTATGCTTATTTGTCTGGTACCTCAATGGCTTCGCCTCACGTTTCTGGTTCAATAGCACTTGCTAAAGCAATGTTTCCTGATGACTCTGGAGTAGATTTAATGACTAGAATTTTGGCAAGTGGTGATGTATTTGAACAATATACTTATGTAGGTGAGTCTGAGAGGTTGAATGTTAATAACGCAATTAATAATAATGAATCTGTGACTTCAGATGTGTTAGTTAGCCATTATCGAAATGCAACTTTCCAACGAGTATTTTTCGAAGAAGAAGCGAAACAAACTATTGGACTAGTAAATAGAAGTAGTCAACCAATAACTATCAACAGTTTTGAAATTGGTCTTAATGATGGATCTTGGTCAACGGATATTGATCAAATAATTAACCAAACTATTGAATCAGGTGGAGTCTTATCTATTCCAATGGAATACGATAACAGATCCACAGATACTCTATATATGCACACCGCTGTAGCATTATTTGGTCTTTCAGATGGATCTGAAGTCCCTATTGTCATGTATGGGCGAGAATTAACTTTCCCAACCATAGAAATATCCAATGACTTTACCGATGGCGGAGTTGTACCGGCTGGGAGTGTTGTAGAAGGGGAATTTGAAATAATCAACAATAGCGAACTCCCTTTATACTTTGATGTTGTTCAGTCACTCCAAAGATTTATGCCAGAAGAATCTAATCATATAGAAACAAATGCCGGATTTAAACCAGTAAAAAGTTTTGTTAAGAATAAACCTAAAATAGGTTCATCTAAACTAGATATGTACAAAGATTTACCTAGCATCAATGATCAATATTCTTCTGAAAGTATAAAACTAGAAGTCGATTTTGGGATGCTCGAACATGGGGCATCATTATTGTGGTTTGATGACTTAAATGACCCAGAAAGAGTCTATTCTCAGTGGATAGTAAGAGATTTAAGTGGGGTTGGTGAAACTTTTGAGTTAATCCCATTAGAATCACCCGAAAACTTGGCTTTTTTTGCAGGTGACTTTGAAAATGGTTACTTAAATGATGCCTATACTGATGCAATAACTCCTTCTTTTGATTTTTCAAATCTATTTGATGCAGCAGGAGATGAGTATATACCTGCTTATTTAGAATTTGATTATGCTGCTCTATTAGAACAAGGTTATGATCTTTTAAGCGTTCCCGTTTTTGTAGACGGATGGTTTGAGGGCTTTCTTGATATGACTGATTATGGAACGTTAATTGCTGATGGTAATTATCGCAGGACAATGATTGATATTTCACCATTCGCTGGGCTAACAGATGTTAGATTTGGATTCCTAATGGAATCGGACTCAGATATTGTGGAAGGATGGGGTGCCCTATTTGATAATGTTGGAATCTCAGTGGTTCCAAAACCATATTTTATCTCTGAAACAGATGGCCTTGTTGAGCCAGGTTCTTCAGATTTAGTAAAAGTTGGAGTTGAAACTGAAAAAATTCAAGGTACTGGCGGTTTCGAGTTAAGTTCTATAGTCTTTAATAATAGTTTAGAATCCTTCTATTATGGTGCTCCTGTTCATTACCTAGGATTTATGATTGAGAATAATCCTCCAGTTGCAAATGATGATACGATGATGGTTGTTTCCGGAGATGTCATAAATACTCTAGATATTGCGGCATTTGCAGCATCAAATGACTATGATGATTCAGGACAAGCTTTTGTGACAGACATAACAGATCCTGTTTATGGTAGTTTTAAGTATCTCGAAATAGATGGCCCTCCGTATTATGTTGCTCCTCTGAATTTTGATGGAATGGACATGATAACCTATCAAATAAGTGATGGTACTGACTATGCTGAAGCAGTGATTTATATCATGGTAATGGCAGAACCTGGATTTAAAACAGGTGCAAACCAGCAGTTTGTCTTGCTAGAAGATAACGAGTTAACACTTAGTACCATGACCATGGCCGCCGGTGTAGGTGGCATGGATAAAAACATGATGGTCTGGGGTAAATCAATGCATGATGCAGTACAAGTGACACATACACCGGGAGAACATGTTATTATGATTACTGCTACAGAGGACTACTACGGGCAATCAGAAGCAATGCTTTATGCTGGTCATGAAAATCATGTAATGGATTCCATGATGGTTTCTGTAGTAATAACTCCTGTTAATGATGCACCAGTCGCATCATTTAATATTGAGCAAAATCAAGCAGGTGGTAGTGAATTTAATTTTGCGAATACCTCAAATGACGCTCGTGACCCTGAAGGGGCTATTGTTCAATATGAATGGAATTTTGGAGATGGAACAACAAGTAATGAAAAAGATCCATACCACAATTACTCTGCAGTTGGAGATTATAGCGTAACCTTAAAAGTCACGGATAACAGTGGTTCGGAAGCAGAGTACTCTGAAAATGTGAGTGTAACTGTGTTAACAAGCAGTGAGGATCTTACTAATCCAAATGTTTATTCTTTAGCACAGAACTATCCAAATCCGTTCAACCCAAGTACATTAATACAATACAGTATAGCAGAGCCAGGCAATGTAACTTTAGAAGTTTATAATATGCTTGGACAAAAAGTTGCTCAACTAGTTAATGGTACTCAGAATGCAGGCGCTCATACGATACAGTTTGATGCTTCAGCGCTCTCTTCGGGGGTTTATATCTATCAGCTTAAATCAGGTAGCTACCTGGAAACCAGAAAGATGATGCTTATCAAATAAGCCACTTCTTTTAACATTACTTTTTAGTATAGGTCAACAGACTCACTACTTTATTGTAGACAGTTTGTTGACCTATTTCTTTAAAGCCATATTTTTGATGAAAACTCAGCGATTGTCTATTTGGGGGGGTAATATTTACTTCACAGCAAAATATATCTGGGTTGTGAGTATCAATTACATAATCATATAATTGTTGACCGTACCCTTTTTTTTGATGTTCAGCAGCAATGATTATTCTATCGACATATAAGAATTTCTGGTACTTGTTTTTAAAATATAAGTAGTTTAGGCTGTCATATTCAGTCTTTTCGTCATATAAGAATATGAAACCTACAGGTATGGAATCGGTTGAATACTGAATGTAGCTATAGGTACAGTTGATAGATTGTAATCGGAATTCTTCAAAAGTAAGTGAATTTACTTTAGGTACGGTAGATTCATTCCATTTATGTATTAATTCTAAGTCAGTGGGTCTGAGTGTTCTAATCATTCAATTTGTCTCAAATGATTACCAGTTAAATACCCAGCCAATATATGGGAAAGGAACAACTATCCTGTCCGTTACTGTACCTGTTTCAATATAAGCTTGGGTATCTGGATCATATGTCCATTCTGTACTTGTATCACTGAATGAAACAAAAACTAAACCAATATCAGTGGATACTTTTTTGTCAAACTTTCGAAAACCATAGGCAAGAATTGTATTTTTTTTAAGTAACCAATTTTCAGATACAAAACCATATTTGTCATTAACTCGTAAATAAGCATTAAGTGTCAGGATTGGAGAATTCAAATCTTCGTTTCCAAAACTGTGGCCTAATGCAAGAGAAATATTCCTGTTTTCGGTGCCTTTTGTTATGACACCATAACCAACACCAATAAATGGATTATCTGCAAATACTTTACTGACGGAACCAACAAGGATCCCACCTGCAACATAGGTGTTCTCATTATATTTTTTTCCGAATTTAGGAGTTATAAATAGTGTCGGTATACCCTCATTTAATAGTGAATTAAATTCAGTTCCAAATCCAATACTTATATTATCTCGTATACCATAATTGACTGCATTAAAAACACCAAAGATATTTTGGTAGTATCCACTTCCTTCACTAATTGAATAACCAGAAGGACTGAATAGATATCTAGTCTTATGCTGATTGGCCATACTAAATCCTTCAGTTCCAACATCTTGCCATTCAATGACTGTTAGCTTTATAATATTTTTGTTTTCAATCCAAACATTTGTTAACCCAATCAAATCGAATAATAATGAATCATTAGAGGATTCCAATAATTCTCCTCTAAATGTCGACCCACCATCAATTTCTACTATAAAATTTGATTTTTTTGAAATACTAACGTCACCTAAAAATTCTAGTCTTAGAAATATTGAATCAGGGCTAATTTTATTTATTTCTCCCTTTAATAATGTATTGTCATTGAGTTGAATTAAATAACTTTCGGTTACAGATGAATCATCTATTTCTACACTTTGCGCCATTAAATTATGGTTGGTAACAAAAAATAAAAGAGTGATAAATGGGAGATATTTCATATCTGGAAGTTAACTTAGTATTGCTAATAAACTAATGTTTTTAAGCATTAAGTGAATTAGTAAAACAAATTAATTCTACCTACTAATAGAATATATTCGAAGCACTACGAAACGTATTACAGTGTGCCTCGAGAATTATTTTAATATCGGGGGCATATCCACCCCCCATCGTTGTCATAATTGGGATATCATTATCCTTTGCCAAGGTAAAAACTAGCTCATCACGTTCTCTGCAACCATTTAGAGATAATCCAAGTCGCCCTAATTTATCTTCGGCTAATACATCTACACCTGCTAAATAGAATATAAAGTTGGGGTTTACCTTAGTTATTAGATCTGGTAAATAGTCTCTTAATAGACCAAGATACTTCTTGTCATTAGTATTGTCTGGCAATGGTATATCCAAATCAGAAGGAGGTTTGTGGTAAGGATAATTATTAGCTCCATGCATACTGAAAGTGTATACATTATTTTTATTTTTGAAAATTTGAGCCGTTCCGTTGCCCTGATGTACGTCTAGGTCGATAATTAAAATTTGTGATACTTCTGTGTTTTCCAATAAATAACTAGAGGCAATAGCTTGATCGTTAAGTAGACAAAAACCTTCTGCTTTATTAGTAGATGCATGATGGGTTCCTCCTGCAATGTTGAAAGCTGCGGAGTGGTTATTTAAAGCCCAAATAGCTCCCTCAACAGTCCCATTTGTAATGCGTAACTCTCTTTGAATTAATTCTTGAGTTAGTATAAACCCACTAGCTCGTACTTCTTTTTTAGTTAATTCAAGATTAAATAAACGTTTTAAATACTCTGAATCATGAACATTAAGATTATAAATAAGTCCCTGAGATGGCTCAAAGAAGTTATCCTCACTAACTATACCTTCTCGGATAAGACGCATAGGTAAGAGTTCATACTTTTCCATGGGAAAACGGTGGCCATCTGGAACAGAATGAACATATGAAGGATGCCATGCAATTTTTATCATATATAGTTAACTGAAATTAAACGTCGTTCATTTCAGTTTATAAGTAGAGCAAGATTTAATTATCTACTTTTTATGTTTTGGATGGATTAATTACTCATGATTATTTTGATATAATAAAAATCACATGCATATACTTTTAACGGGTTCAACTGGATATATTGGAAAACGACTCCTACCTGAATTAGTTGCTGCTGGGCATAAAATTACCTGCTGTGTCCGTGATGCTAATCGTTTTAATCCATTAGAAGAATTTGGAAGTTCAATTGAAGTATTAGAAGTAGATTTATTAAATAGGGAATCTTTAGAAAGGCTGCCTAATGATATAGATGTGGGGTATTATTTGGTACATTCTATGTCAAGTTCTGAGAATTATGCTGAAATGGAACTGGAATGTGCTAAAAACTTTTGTGCTGCATTGTCACAGACAAAAACCAAACAATTAATTTATTTAAGTGGAATTGTAAACCAAGATAAATTATCTGAGCATTTACGTTCTCGTAAGCGAGTAGAATTAGAATTATCAAAGGGTAGCTACTCACTAACTACCCTACGCGCAGGAATTATTGTGGGCTCAGGTAGTGCATCTTTTGAAATCATTCGAGATTTAGTTGAAAAACTTCCTGTAATGATTGCACCTAGATGGCTTGAGACTAAAACTCAGCCAATTGGAATCTATGACGTAAAGAAGTTTCTCATTGGTTGCTTAAATAACAAAAGTACATATGATAACCATTATGATATTGGATGTGATGATGTCCTTACATACAAAGAAATGTTATTGGGTTTTGCAGAAGTAAGAGGGTTAACTAGGCGAATTTATACTGTACCTGTAATGACTCCGCGTCTTTCATCCTATTGGTTATATTTTGTTACTTCGACATCTTATTTGCTTGCAAGATCCCTAGTAGATAGCATGAAGGTTGAGGTTGTGTGTAAACCAAATAATTTGAGAGCATTATTGAACATTGACCCAATTCCATATAAAAAAGCGCTAGAACGGGCAATGCATAGAATCCAAAACGATAGAATTACATCATCTTGGAAAGATTCTTATACTAGTAGTGGGAGTACTATACAAATTGAAAAATATGGGAAAGTACCCTCATTTGGATGTTTTAAAGATATAAGAACTTCTGAAGTTAAAGACAGAAATACATGTATTGAACGTATTTGGAGTATTGGGGGGAATAATGGTTGGTACTATGGTAACTGGCTGTGGCAAATACGTGGTTTCTTAGATAAGCTGTGGGGAGGAGTAGGTTTAAGGAGAGGAAGGACAAATCAGGATACTATTACGGTAGGAGATGCCTTAGATTTTTGGCGTGTTGTGGAAGTTGATAAAGAAAGAGGTCGCTTACTACTTTTTGCTGAAATGAAACTGCCAGGTGAGGCATGGTTAGAGTTTAAAATGGAAGGAAATAAACTTATTCAAACAGCAACATTTAGGCCATTAGGAATACTAGGCCGATTGTATTGGTATGCAGTTGTTCCATTACATGGATTTATATTTCATGGTTTAATAAATAAGTTAACAGAGTAAACGATGAGTTTATATTTTTTAATTTAATATTTACTTGTACTTATATATCAATTATTGTTAATAATTTCACCAACTATGGCGATTTTTTTAGATTCACCATTAATCGCTAGCCTTGTAATATTAGTTATACCTGAATCGGATAAATCACTTAAAACTGACCATTTATGGCCATTATGATACATGAGTATTGAACCAGACCCCATTACAGGGTGTCCGTTAGGCAACCATGCAAAGTCTTCGGATTGATCTAACACATTTGAAATAAGGTTAATATCTAAAGTAAGGGGGTCGAAACTCATGATTTGCCAAGGTGTTGTTCTTTTATCTATAAAACTTAAGTATTCTGTATCGGGTATAGGTAAGAAAGATCTGCCAGGCATATCTGCGATGATATTTTTATCTGTTGAGTCCGCATGATTAGAAAGTTTATGCCACTGTAAAGTAGAATTCATCTGTTCTGTTGGTAATACAAAGCATAAATAAGAATCTCTGTTAAACCAATGGTAATAACCAATAATGGATTCTTTTTCAAGAATAGTCTCAATTTTACTTTTTTGGCCATTTTTCACCGTTATTTCCAGATTTCGAAAATCCTGAATACCATCTTTTGATAATGTGATATAGCTTAATTCCTCGGTATTAGGCCTGAATTGTGGGCTATATTCACTTCGATTTGGGGTTTCAGTTAGCCAGATTTTCTCTAAAGTAGAAACATTTAAAGAGATTATATCAGTTTCACCGCCTCTATTTGATGTAAATAACAAGGTTTCACCATCAGGTGTAAACCATGGTTGATTGTCATATCCTAAGTTCTTGGAGATATTTTGCACATTATATAACTCGATTTTTTCATCCGAAATACTAAAATCTGCTAGAAAAACTTCTAAATCTGAGGAGGATTGGCCAAACAAATTTATGCACATAGGCATATGATTGGCTATTAAAGCTATAAATAAAAGTAAGCAGGAGTGTTTTATTTTTGGATGTACCATAAATGTATTATTTGGTTGTTAGATTGAAAAAATCTATTGTATTATACTATTAATCCTTTATTTATATGATTCATATTATGCATCTATACTTCTTTAATAAAATAAATCTACAATTTAAGGCGATTTTTTTCTTTTCAGTCCTGCTTTCATTTAATTCAATATTTAATAAAGTGCAAGCACAGATCAAAGAGGCTGGGCAAGTTGAAATAGAAGAAACATCTAATCCTATTCACCAATGGCCTAAATCAATACCTGAGTCAGTTGGTATGTCAAGTAGTCGATTAGCAAATTTAGACTCAATATTTGTACAGCACATAGAGCAAAAAAAGATCCCAGGCATGGTAGCTTTGATAGTGAGAAATGGATTTGTTGTGTACGAAAAAGCTTTTGGTATCGCCGATCCTGAAACAAATCAATCTTATCAAACTGATCATATATTTAGAATTGCATCTCAAACTAAAGCTATAACTGCTACAGCAGTCATGATGCTTTGGGAAAAAGGTCTATTTAATCTAGATGATCCTATATCAAATTATATTCCTGAATTTAAAGATATAACTATTTTAAAAAAGTTTAATGCTTCAGACTCTACCTACAGAACCATTCCAGCAAAAAATCAGATTACTATTCGTCATTTGCTAAATCATACTTCTGGTATTGGCTATGGAATTATTGATGGTGATGAACGTATTCGTAAAATTTATCAAAAGGCAGGGGTTGTTGATCTTTATACGACAGAGGATATAAGCATTGAACAAAGCGTAAAACGTTTAGCTAAACTACCTTTACACCATGAACCAGGTGAGCGTTTTACTTATTCTGAAGGATTAGATGTCTTAGGATATTTAGTTGAAATAATATCAGGTCAATCTTTTAGTGAATTTTTAGAGGAACATTTGTTTGAACCACTTGGTATGTCAAATACCCAATTTTATCTAAGTGAAAATCAAAACAAACTTCTTGTGCCAGTTCAAACAAAAAATCAAAAAGGAGAATGGATTGTATACGATGGTCATCCTGATGGTTACTATAATGCCAATTATCCTAAAATTGGGGCGAAAAAATTCTATTCTGGGGGTGCTGGATTAACAAGTACTGCTCAAGATTATGCTAAATTTTTGCAAATGTACTTAAATGGTGGTGAATTTAATGAGCATCGTATTTTGAGTCCAACTACAATAGACTTAATTATGAGTAATCAAACATTTGAATTATTTGGAGATGGAAATACTCACTATGGTTTAGCATTTGGAGTTGTTACTAGTAAAGGCTTTAGTATAGGAGGAAGAGGTAGTGTTGGCACATTTGATTGGGGTGGTTATTTTAATACTCAATATTATGCCGATCCAGAGTTAAATATAATTGGGATTCTCATGAAGCAAACTCAGAGAATTCCATGGGAAAATACTGGAAATATCATGAGGCAAGTAGTAGGGGCATCAGTTATTGAGAAATAAATGCTTTGTGTGGAAGCAAACTACCACATATCATGTATTTGTGGTTTTATAGTAAATTCATAAACATTTTGAGCAGCTTGAAGCTGCTCATTACTAAATTTAAGAATATCTCCAGCTCTAAAATTAGTACGAATATGTTGGGTCTTTGAGGCTCCTGGAATAATTACACTGATCTTTTTATTGAGTAAAATCCACTTTAAAGCGACTTGTGCTAATGAATCGTACCCATTGAAAATCTCTTTCAGTTTCTCCACAGCCTCAAGTCCAATTTCAAAAGGAACCCCAGCAAAGGTTTCGCCCTTATCAAACCACTCTCCGTTGCGGTTACCATGCCGATGATCATTTGGATTGAACGTAGACTCAGGAGTCAATTTACCACTCAATAGACCGCTTGCTAGTGGGACGCGGACAATAATACCTACATTTTTTTCACGAGCCATGTCGAAAAAATAATCATCGGGTCGTTGCCGAAACAAATTATAAATTATCTGCACGGTGGTTACATTTTCGAACTGAATAGCTTTTATGCCTTCTTCTACTTTTTCAACACTTACGCCAAGATGTTGAATTTTACCTTCTTCTTTTAGCCGGTCAAACAAGCCAAAGATTTCGGGTCGGTAATACACCTCAGTGGGTGGGCAGTGCAGCTGGATAAGATCGATAGTCTCAACACCCAATCGCCGCAGGGAATCCTCTACATGTTCACGCAGAACTTTTGGGTTAAAGTTTTCATTGGTAAAAGGATTAATTCTTTTTCCGCATTTAGTAGCTACTTTGATATTAGCCGAAGAGCCTTTATTTGCCAAAAATGCCCCCACCGCTTTTTCACTTTCCCCGTCCTCGTACACATCGGCTGTATCGAAGAAATTTACGCCCTCATCGAAAGCAGCCTCGAGCAGATTTTTAGCCAAATCATGGTCAAATCCAGTTCCCCAAACTCCGCCTACTTGCCAAGTTCCTAGGGATAGCTCGGAGACATTAAATCCAGTTTTCCCAAGAGTGCGATAATGCATAAATATGATATAGTTTATTTATTTGGTTATAAGTTATTCCCAATCTGTAGAGGTCGGTGTAATGTGTTGCCAATATAAGCGATCAAAATTTTGTTTACGTGGATAGACTTCGTTTAAGCTATCTGCCTCATACAATCGGCCATTCATCATTACATATTCGATATTGTTGGTATAGCGAAGATCCTCCAGTGGGTTGTTGCTCAGAATCACTAAATCGGCAATTTTACCTACTTTAATAGATCCTAAATCGCCATCCAAGCCGAGTGTTTTTGCACCTTCTAGCGTAGCAATTCGTAAAGCCTCATGCGCCTCTAGACCTCCCGATGCCATGGCCCATAGCTCCCAGTGATAGCCTAGCCCTTGCAGTTGTCCATGACTCCCCACTCCTTGTAAGACGCCTCCTTCATGCATTTTTTTCGTTTTTTGGGCATGGCGAGGAAAAACCATTTCATCGTCACGGGCCCAGAAACCACGGCGCCTGGTCGAGGAGGCCAGCACATCCCAGGGTGTGAATCGTGCTAACTTTTCGTCGTCATAGGGGTTTTCCCGGCTGTAGAAAAACTCTTCACCCCAAGGTCCACCATAGGCTACCAGCATAGTGGGGGTAATGGCCATTTGGGTAAAGGCTGTGGTTTCTATGAAATCCTTGTACACATCGGTAATGGGAATATTATGCTCGTGACCAGGATAGCCGTCAATAAGCTGCGTCAGATTCAGTTTGATATCCAAGCCTCCTTCGGTGGTTGGCATGAGTTGCTGCTCCTGAGCGGCCTTAATGACCCACTGCCGATGTTTCCGGTTTCCTACGCGATACATTTTAATGGTTTTGGTGTCGAAGTATTCGCTGTACTGCCGCAACACTTCGCGTGTATGATCTAAACTTTTAAGATTATAGCCCCAATAGCCCACACCAGGACCGGTCGAATAAATTCTCGGGCCCAAACTCTTGCCCGCTACGACCATATCCCCGTATGATAGTACATCGGTGGTTCCAGTCTGAGGATCCCGTGTTGTGGTGACACCATAGGCTAGATTCGCTGCATAACTCCATTCCTGATCTCTATGTAACATACTGGTCGAGCGAAGGTGGGCATGGGTATCTACGTATCCTGGTACCACGGTTGCCCCATCCAGATCAATTTGCTCGGCATCGTCCGGAATAAGAGTAGTTTCCATATCACCAACCGCTACAATGCGTCGGTTTTCTATGATAATGACTCCGTGTTCAATGACCTCGTCACCCTGCATGGTAATGATGCGCGCACCGGTTAGGGCCACGGTGCCCTCCGGAATATCCTGTTCGAAGGGAACCATTACTTTAATTTCCTGAGCGGTGTAGTCTTTAATTTCGCTCGTTTCATCTTCAGCGTCGCCATCCTGTTCGCTGTCGTCTGCTTCGTCTTCTGCATTAGCAGTTTCCTCGGCCTCATCGTCGCCTTCTTCTTCTTCTGCTTCTTGAGCCGCCTGCTGGGCTTCGTCAACCCGAATGGATTCTTCCAAGTCGTAGATAAAATGCCCTTTTCCTAGCGACCAATGTACCTTCTTGGAATCCCCTGACCAGTTTGGAAATTCCCCGCCTACCACAGTAAGTTTCTTGGCGGGAAAGGCGGCCTTATCGGGATTGGAAACTGAGATGGTGATGGCTTCGCCTACGCGCGGTAAGTAGGCGGTGTAAATTTCGTTGTTCACCTGTGCCAAGACCTGCTTTCCGTCTGGGGAAATAAATACAATGCCCGCTTCGGAAGGCGGCGTATTGTGATAGGTGCCGTAAGTGCGAATCCCAGTAATGCGCACATGCTCCTTTTCGTCAGTGCCATCCCACCGGATCGAGACCAAATTTCCGTCGTTGTCCGAGAGGTAAATCCGATCGTCTGTCGAGCTAAAATGAGGGTATCGGCGCCCTTTTACTTCTGCCACAAAAGTGCTGGGACCCCCGGTAATGGGAACCCAGTGATATTCATCCATCGCACTAAAGGCGGCGCCACGGCTAAAGTTCAAGGCGTACTCGTAATAGCTTCCGGTCGCGAAAAGTACCCGTAAACCATCATTTGACACTACTGGAGTGGCATAGAATGCGGCTTTTTCCGTAATTCTCTTGGGTTGAGCCCGTCGCGCATTCGGGTTTACCTTATATATATGCCCTCCCTCGGTTTGATCCCAGCTCACATATACAATATGGTTACCATCAGGCGTCCATGTCGGCATAGCTTCGGTGTAGGAATCGCTGGTGACGCGTCGCGCCTCTCCATTGGGAAGGTCCATGACGTAGAGCTGATTCAAGGCCGTGAAGGCGAGCTGCGAACCATCGGGTGAAGGAACCGCGTCTCTAATTTGAGTGGCATATTGAATGGGGGCATCACTGATGGGGTATTTGAAGGTCATATCAGGGCCTAATTCGAGCGTGACATCTACTTCAAATGGAATGGCTTCCGGTTCGCCGCCAGCGATAGGCACTTTCCAAAGACCACCTTTCTGAAAAAACACCAATTCTTTGCTGTCGGGCGTGAAGCTCATGCCCGGTAGAACCCCCATGGTGGCTTGAGATTCTTGGTCGTCTCGTTGGACAGGATACACCAACCAGGATTCTTCGCTGGTTTCAAGGTTTCGGAGTACCAGCCCGGTTTCACTTTCGTAGCGAGTGCCGTATACCATGTACTTGCCATCGGGAGAAAGGGTAGGGGTGAAGGCTGAACCATAACGGCTGAGAAGAGTAGAATTCTCTCCGGTTTCCATGTTGTACATGCCAATAGAATACTGGGGGAACTGCGCATTGTAATTCCACCCGCTGTTGCGACGAGAGTAGTAGATTTTCTGGCCATTGGCGCTAAATTCTGGATCAATCGCTTTCAGGTTCGAGGGCTCATCCACCACTGTGGTACCCTGCCCTCCGTCTTCGTGCATCACTTGTAACTTGAAATTTCGTCGGCCTTTGGCCACCACAAAGAGTTCACCCGCCGGAGACCAGTCTCCGTTGACCATGCTTTCGGTCGATTCCTGGGTCATTTGAGTAACCTCCATCGATTCCAGATCTAAGACATAGGCATTATCCGAGCCGGTTCGATCCGAGATAAACAAAATCTTAGAGCCATCGGGAGAATAGGTGGGATGAGCATCATAAGCCATACCTTTGGTTAACGGTTCTGCCTTACCACCCGAGAAAGGCATACGGTAAATATCTCCCATGAGATCGAACACAATATGTTGTCCATCGGGGCTAACATCCACCGATATCCAAGTACCCTCTGTGGTGGTGAAGGAGAGCTGCCGGGCTGGATCCATAGGCAGGTCTTCGTTATGCTTAGGCAGACTAGACTCGAGTGAATCCGATTCAGTTACCGCTTGAAGGGCTGAGCTTGATGAGGCGGCAAGAGACGCATTTAACCCGAAAAAAAGAAAAAATAGTCCGATGAAATAGCGTAAATATCGTGATGGATACATAAGAACATACGTTTTGTTAGCGATTGGATTCCGAAATAACAATAAAATTGGATGATGTGCAAAAACATTCTATTCAGACAGGTAGTTTTATTAACAAATGTATTGGCCGGTTAAATACCAAATTTGTATTATTTTAATACTCATTAAATACTCGTTATCACTGTGATTTATAAACTCTATTCATTATGTCTACTTGGAAGTACCTACCCTCGTATTCGATTCCAATAGCGGCTGCAATAGGGATGTGGCTAGGTGGCTATTGGACGCTGATAACACCTTTGTACGTTTTTCTTTTTATTCCTCTGATTGAATGGTTGGTCGGAAGCAATCCTAGTAACCATAATCCAGAGCAAGAAGTCAAGGCTAAAGCCAGTTTTGGCTATACCTTGCTATTGTGGTCATATGTGCCCATCCAATATGCCTTAACGGGATTTTTCTTATTGAAACTGTCTGCGGGTGGGTTTTCAGGGCCTGGAATGGGAGTTATTGGCAGCTTGACTGGTGCTCAATTTTCTATCGGTTTAAACTCGGCAATTTGGATAGTGGGCTTAATTGGGGCTACCCTTTCTTTGGGTATCAGCAATGGTGGTATTGGCTTTACCGTGGCCCATGAACTCATTCACCGAAGTTCCAAGTTTGAGCAGTCGTTAGGCCGAGCCCTACTCTTGACAACTCTCTACATGCATTTTGCCATTGAGCATGTGTATGGGCATCATAAGCATGTTGGAACCGAGGAAGATGCTGCAACGGCGCGTAAAGGGGAGACCTTTTATCGATTTTTAATTCGTTCGGTGCCCGATCAATACCGTTCGGCTTGGGAGATTGAGCGGAAGCGTTTGAAGAAAAAAAAGAAAGGATTTTGGTCATTTTCCAATGAAATGCTAGGATTTCAAGTGACTCAGTTAGTATGGCTTGCTACTATTTTCTGGTTGATGGGGCCAGTGGTCGCATTACTATATATCGTTAGTTGCTTTTTAGCTTTCTCACTCTTAGAAGCGGTGAATTATCTAGAGCATTATGGTTTAGAGCGAGAAAAGGACGAGCGAGATCGATACAAAAAAGTAGATCATCATCATTCGTGGAATTCTGATCATGTAGTTAGCCGTATGTTTCTATTTGAATTGTCGCGCCATTCAGATCACCATATGGTGGCGAGTCGCCATTATCAGGTGTTAAGAAGTCTAGATGATAGCCCGCAATTACCAACAGGATATCCAGGGATGATTTTATTAGCCATAATTCCACCTTTGTGGTTTAGGGTGATGAATCCATTAGTCGATAAGGTTCATTTGAAACAATAGTTTGTATAATGATAAATGAAATATTATTAAAATCTCTTATTCAAAGAATAATTGAGTCTACTAATTTTAATTATCATATTACTACATATCAATTAGTTAGAAAAAATCCTACCACCACAATGAAAAATCAACTTCTATTCTTATTTATTTTTTTAACAACTCCAGTGTTTGCACAGGAAAAACCAGATTCTTTAGTATTTAGTGAGGCTGTAGAAATGGCACAGGCTATGTTAGATTCTATGGATATAGATGCTGCCATATTAGGAGGTGAGACGTTTTATGGTATGGGTAATGGAGACGGAGAGGGTAAAGAAGAGGATGATTATAAAGAAGAGGATAGGTTGTTTTTTGGAGATATGAATAGGGGTCCTTCGATCGTGATGGGTGAGCATGAAGGAGATAGTACAGATCCGGGCCCAGGTCCAGACAAGGGTAGAATGGTTCCAGATGGGTATGCATATATGTGGAATGTGTATGCGTATGATTCATCGGTTGATTCATTAGTAGTGATGGCAGTAGATGCAGAAGGAGTATTTGATGGATATATGCTGGGAACGGATGAGGTAGATGAAGAGGTAGATTTTTCGAAGATGAAGCCTCTACCTGAGTCATATATTGATAGTGACTCAGCTATGGTAATAGCATCTGAGATGGGTGGAGATAGGTTTTTGGATTATTATAGTAGCAAGGAAGGCAGAGAATATTCTGAGTGGGGAGTAGACTTATATGCTCTTCATGAATATTGGGCTTTATCTGATGAGAATCCTGAGGATGTTCCGGTTATGTGGGTGGCGACGTATTTTGGAGTTAGTAAGGATATGGAGGGTTGGACTGAAATGGCCGAATACTCTATTTATATGGATATAGCTACAGGTGATACGTTATTGACGGAGTGGCACTATCCTGAGGAAGAGCCGTATGAGCCTCAGGGGATAGTATTTAGTGAGGCTGTAGAAATGGCACAGGCTATGTTAGATTCTATGGATAT
>JAYPBC010000030.1:19112-22189 GCA_038124025.1 Balneola sp.
AAGAGGTAGATTTTTCGAAGATGAAGCCTCTACCTGAGTCATATATTGATAGTGATGTGCTATTTGAAACGATATTTCAAAAGGCAACTATCAATGGCGAGGACATTGTGAACATGATATTACCAGAAATTCCAACAGGATCTTATTTAACTATGGATATGGAGGTTAGAATACTCCATGATTATTGGAGTTTACCAGTAGATTTAGCGCCGGAATTAATTCCAGTTACCTGGCATATGAATATGTATGCTAATGCAATGGATTCAATGGGTTTCGTTGTGATGGAAGATTCGTTATCTATGTTTATGGATGCAGGAACGGGTGAATTACTATATGCAAGTAAAGAAATGACGAATATAGAGGATGAATTAAATGTGCCAATAGTCACCACCTTACATCAAAACTACCCAAATCCCTTTAACCCAACGACCAGCATTAGCTTCGAGCTTAATAAAGCTCAGAATGTCAGTTTAGTTGTATATAACCTATTGGGACAGAAAGTATTGACCTTAGTGAATGACCGTTTAGAATCTGGTCAACATAGAATAAATGTTAACGCCTTTGATTTGGCTTCTGGCATTTATATATATAGGTTGACTACGAGTAGTGAGAGTTTTACTAAGAAAATGACCTTAATTAAGTAAAAATTTACATGTAGTAGACGGGCGAGCTTTTCATTATCGCTTATAGTAGTTTTTCCCTTCAATTTATCGAGATAACCAATTTTGGTCATCATATCTGACTTTATTCATGAGTTCATCTACCTTCAATTGGTGCTACTTTAAGCGATAGATAGGAGATCTTATGGGAAGATGTTTCATACAGGTAGGATTATGAGTTATGATATACAAAACCTTCTACTACAAAACGAAACTTGCTAAAAAATGGATATTTTTCGGTATGAAAAAAATCGCACTCACCCATGTGATGCTTGGAAGCCTATTATTGGGAGTCTTATCCCAGCCGCTATACTCCCAAGAAATTGACCTTCTAAGCTTTAATCGATTTACCATACCCATTAGCTTTAATGGAGAAGAACAACTTATTTCGAAAACGGTATTTTATTCGGACTTTACAAGTTATGACCAACCAGAACGGGTATTTTTTCAGCAATCTTTACAACGAAATTTAGGAGCATTGGGAGCATTTTCGATAAGTGCTCAGCTAATTTATCGGCGGTATAATTTGTTGCCGATTGGTTCAAAAAATGAGTACCGCCCGGTTCAAGTTATTGGATATGCACATAATTATGCCATAAAGTTACGACATCGCTTACGGTTTGAACAACGGTTTAAAAAAGAATACAGTAACCGGTGGTGGTATTCTTTTGACTTTAATCTATTTCCTAATCATTCGAAGTTCACCCCACGAAAGATAACCAACGATTTTTTGTTCGATTTTAATACAAGCAAAAAAAGCTATGAAAACCGATTAAACATTGCAGTGACCAATCAAGTACTAAGGACTCCTATAAAGGTTGGTATGCAATATCGGACCCGTAAATTATTTACTGGAGAGCCATTAAAGCATCTGCTTGTGGTGCGTACCGATTGGATGTTTTAAGATTATCAATAATCCGATGTTAATACTATCATTTACCTACCATTTTAAAGCATTAAGGCAATTATAAACTTTAGTACATTTATATTATGCAACAACTACATGCCTTTTTATTAACATTACTTCTGCTATTTCTATCGGCCTGCAACAATCCCACCTCGTCTCAATCTAATGGAGAAGGCGATTTCCCTGATGCTACGCAAGTTACTCTAGAAATGGCATCGGGTATAAATCTTGGTAATGTTTTTGATCTTGGAGCTCATGAATTTAATTTTTATGAGTTAGCAACTATAATATCCATTTATCAAAAAGAAGGAATGAAACATATACGAATTCCTACGACATGGATGGATCCGGTTAGCGGGAGTGCCTTAACTGATGATAATGGGAAGGTAAACTTCGAGCATTCTAGGTTTAAGGTACTCAAGCAAGTCATTGACTTTGCGATTGAACGCGAGCTTTATGTGGTGTTGAATGCTCATCATGAACGCAGTTTCAAAGCAAATTATGATGGAAGTGCCTACTACAAAGAAAAACTTCAGACTTTATGGACCGACATTGCTGAGTACTTTAAAGAGTACAATCATTATCTCGTTTTTGAAATACTGAACGAACCTGAAGGGGCTTTTGGGCATTGGGGTACAGAGATTTCACCGGTCAGCGATCAGGCGCTGTTATTTACGCGGGAAGTTATGCGCTTAGGTGTGGAAGCCATTCGAGCAACGGGTGGAAACAACCTGCAACGTACGGTGATGATTGCCACCAATGCTTATGGTAATCACAATCAAATATTTTCGGTGTATCCAACACCTTCCCAACTACCAGGTCAGGGTCAGGATAACTATCTAGCTATTCAAGTGCATTCCTATGATCCCTGGGAGTTTTGCGGGGAAACCGGGGACAATAGCGCTTATCCAGGAGACCAGGTAACTGCTAATAGTATGCGAGCTGTTGCAGCACACGGACGTGAATTAGGGGTTCCCATTAATTATGGGGAATTTGGAGTGGGTAGAGAGGGGAACCAGTCACAACGAAATACCAATTTAGTTCGGGATTACTACCGCACTGTGGTTCAAACCGCTTTGGAGGAAGGAATGTCCAGTTCAGTTTGGGAGGATAGAGGGTGGTTTGGGCTCATCGAGGGAAGTGTTAGTGAAGGCTTTGAATTCAAATACGGTATCATTCCATATATGTTAGAATTACAATAGGATTATCATATTGGGTATTAGATACCCTTATATGCTCTCATATACTCGTTAGAGGCTAAAATTAGTTCATTTATTTTGTAAGTAAGGGTACCTAATAGTTACCTATGCCAGTGGAACTTGTACAAAACTTGTACAAAAATGTTCATCCTTAATTCCACTATCATGGCAACTATTAAAACCGTACTACGATCTTACAAGAATAACGAAGGTAAACAACAGATTGCTTATCATGCTTAATATGTTTTTATTCAAGCATTAATCTAATTTTATAAATCAGTCGTTATTATGGATCGAACTAATTATACTTCT
>JAYPBC010000031.1:0-22044 GCA_038124025.1 Balneola sp.
CAAAAAGTGCTTGCGATGAGGGTAAAAACTTAAGACAAACCATTCTACATTACTGGATTAGGTTCTTGCTACTATATTCTTTAGTAGTGAAAAAAAAGTACGTACTAACTATCTACTGAGTCCCGCTAATCCATGCTTAAATCGGTTCATGGCCTCCACTAAGTCCTCCATAGCTGCGGCGTAACTCATCCGAAGTCCATTTGGCTCACCAAAGGCATCACCTGGTACCAAAGCTAAGCCAGCTTCATTTAGTAGATAGAGGCATAAATCGGTTGAACTTTCAATGGAAGTGCCCGAAGGGCTGAGTGAGCCTAAATAGGCAGAAATATCAGGGAATACATAAAACGCTCCACCAGGGCTAAAACAACTTACTCCCTCAATACTATTCAATTGCTCAACCATGAAGTCACGACGTTCTTTAAAAGAGGCCCGCATTTCCAGTACTTTATCCAAGGGTCCAGAATAAGCAGCGAATCCAGCAGCCTGAGAAATAGAGGAGGGAGCAGATGTTTCCTGACTTTGAATTTTACCCACTGCTTTAACTAATTCTTCTGGGCCAGCAAGATACCCTAATCGCCAACCTGTCATAGCAAATCCTTTAGAAAAACCATTGATTAAAGCGACTCTATCCTTGAGGTCGGGTGCTACATTCAGCAAGCTAATATGTTCTTCGTCAAAGACAATGTATTCGTAAATTTCGTCCGATATAATAGAAATGTTGGGATAACTACGCAGTACTTCCGCCAAACCTTCTAGGTCTTCTTTGCTGTAACATGAACCTGTTGGGTTAGATGGAGAACAAAGGATAAGCACACGAGTTTTATCGGTGATGGCCTCTTCTAATTGTTCGGGAGTGAGCCGATAATTATGCTCAAAAGAGGTTCTCACGGGCACAGTTATACCTTGTGCAAGTTGAGTCATTGCAGGATAGGATACCCAATAAGGGGCCGGAATAATCACTTCATCACCAGGATTCACCATCGCTAAAAGGGAGAAACCAACAGATTGTTTGGCGCCATTGGAGCATATAATTTGAGCCGGGGTATAATCGAGTCCGTTATCGCGCTTTAATTTTGCGCAGATGGCCTCTCTGAGTTCGGGGGTACCAGTATTCATGGTGTACCCATGGATACCATTTCGGATTGCCTCAATAGCTGCGTAACAAATGAAGCTTGGGGTGGGAAAATCTGGTTCGCCAGCACTCAAGGAGATAATGGACTTGCCTTCTCTTTGAAGTTCTTTGGCGCGGCCAGTAATTTTTAAGGTGGCCGATGGTTGTAATTCTAGTGCGCGTGATGAGATCATGAGTAAGTTAACGTAACTAGGTTGATGAGTGTTTAAGTTTTTCTTTAAGAGCTTTTTCTACATGTTTTGGAACGAATGAGCTTAGATTACCTCCCCAAAAGGCTACTTCTTTGACTAATGATGCCGAAATAAAAGTAAGTTGTTCATCCGGCATCAAGAAAACGGTGTCAATGGATGGAGCAAGCCGTTTATTGGTCAAAGCCATTCTAAATTCATACTCAAAATCTGAAATCTGTCTAACACCTCTTATGAGCGTATGTGCACCCATTTTTTTGGCATAATCGACTAATAGCCCGGTAAATTGGGTGATTTCAACTCGGGTTCCCCATTCTGTTCCTTTTATGCATTCTTCGATAAGTTCAATTCGTTCTTTTCCATTGAAGACGGATTTCTTTTCGTTATTCACTGCTACAGTCACAATGACTTTCTCGAATAAATTGGTGGCCCGCTTTAAAATATCAAGATGTCCATTGGTAAATGGGTCAAAAGATCCGGGATATAATGCGATGTGCTTCATGATTCTGAATCTACCGCTTGTGCTTGAAAAATACTAACCGTGGTGCGACCATAAGCCTTGCTAAAAAAGCAATGAGAGTGGTCGGTATAGTCATGATATTTGTCGTGCTCTAAAAGGAACCAGCCAGAAGAACTTAGCCATCCATTGGTCAAAATTTGTTCAATCATCTGATCCATCCATTCGTAGTGGTAAGGAGGATCACAAAAAATAAATTCAAAAGATTGAGCAGGGCTTTCTAAAAATTGTTGAACATCAATCGCTACGGTTCTGATCTGATGGTCAATTTCCCAAGTGCTTGAAATTTTATTAATGAGCTTAAGGTTGCCGACGTCCAAATCAACAGCAAGTACTTCTCGAGCACCTCTAGAAATGGCTTCAAAGCCTAAATTACCAGAACCTGCAAATAAGTCTAATACTCGGGTTCCCTCAATGAATTTATAGGCTTCAATTTTGTTGAACATACTCTCTTTTGTTCGGTCGGTAGTCGGGCGAACATTTAAACCCTTTGGTATTTCAAAACGTCTGCCTTTTAAAGAGCCAGTAATTATTCGCATAGATATGTTCCTCTGGTTAATTGATAAAGAAGCCCAGATTTACCAATTTTCCTTTGACTCATTAGAACTGCATCTATTTGAATTAACTATCAGTAACTAAGATAAATCAAGGCTTAGCATGATGGCCGGAAAAGCAGTGGCAAGGTCAAATCCATAGGTTTCTTCTTCTGCATTTACGCCCATTAATTCTAATGAATTTAACACTATTTGGGTTGAATTATGATCGATGAATGATTGTAATTGTTCGGCTATTTCATGAGTGTGCTCCCCATAAAAATAGACATGCTCATGAAGCCCACGCATCCATGGAGAGTGTTTTGCATGCTGTAACCATAAATAGGGTATATCCTGAGGATCATCAAAACGCAAGTAAGTAGCGGCCCTGAAACTACCCAATAGGTAGGACGAAAGACTAATAGAATCGGCATGACAACCGACTAACAAGAATGAGCCGCCTGGACGATGATGGCTCGACCACATTCCACCAAGTTCAAAATCGCTACAGCATTCATTAATTGCCACTTGATCACTTAAGCTTCGATAATTCTTCGTTAGATGGGCTCGTCGAAGGCATAAAAACTTGAAGCGAGTTTTACTTACAGCATGCCAGGTTACCTCAATGTCTTCTCTTGGCACTCCTTTCATCAAGATAGCAATATGTTGCTCCCTCTCAACTGAATCGTCATATACCACTTTGGGTAGTGCGGTCCAGCATTCTTGAGCTGGCTCAGTTAGTAAGCGTATGCTTTCAAGTCGAAATTCCTTTTCGAGATCTGAAAATACGGCTTTCAACTGTTTGCCTGCCTCTGAAGCTGGCTCATTAAGTGCTTCAGCTATGTCAAAACTGAACTCATAAGAACCTAATTGCTGAACGGTATCGTTTGATCCTTTTTCAGCAACTGAATACAACATTCGGCCTGAAAAAAAACAGACTCCCAAATTGGAGACTTCTGCTTCCATTAATTCCAGTTAGGGGCATTTCTCATGGTTGTTCTAGAAAGACTTCCTACCGCATCGTCCGTTGTTGGATCTTCCAAAAGATAAAGCGGTGGACGAATAGTATCATTTCGTGTGTAGGTAAATCGAATAGAAGTGTCTCTAGGACTCACGATCATACTCTCAGGAGAGTACTGGAGTGGGAACATTTGACGAAACAAAGAATCACCCATTGAAACCATTAGTGAATCTGTACTCAAGTAGGTAACTATGCTATCTAAACCACCTTCAGTAGGAGGAAAATGGCCATACCGTGCTTCATAATTTACAATGGCATCTTTAAGGGTAAGCATCCGAGTGCGAACACGCTCGGTTTCGGCTTTTTGTTCTTCAACTACTTTATATGGGGTAACTATTGAATCGTATAATAACCAGCATAATAAAATGATGATAATTCCAAATACAGCACTTAGTATCTTATTTCGTGTATCTATGTTCATGGGAAGACGGATAGATTAGTTATTGAATCAGATTCGAGATAAAATTTACCGTTCCAAAATACATTCACACCCTGTTATATGCAACCGATGGCATCCATGAAATCGTATAATTCAAAAATTGTTAATCTTGCGATTCCTAATATTCTAAGTAATCTGTCTGTACCGTTATTAGGGGCGGTAGATACCGCGATTGTTGGGCGATTAGATGAGCTATATTATTTAGGAGCTATTGCCGTCGGCAGTCTTGTTTTTGATTTTATTTTTTGGGGATTTGGATTTTTGAGAATGGGAACAACAGGTTTGGTGGCGCAGGCATTAGGGGCATCTAACCATAAGATGATTCAAAACCTTTGGCTTCGAGTGTTTTTTTTTGGCTCTTTACTTGGGCTTGCATTAATAATGCTTCAGAATCCAATTGCTAATTGGGCCCTAGTCATTGTATCTCCAAGTAATGAAGTGGCTATTTATGCCACAGAATATATCAAAATACGTATATGGGCTGCCCCTGCCACTTTATTATTATATGGATTAAATGGATGGTTTTTGGGGATGCAAAATGCCAAAGTACCAATGGCTATAACCATAGTTTTAAACCTAACAAATCTGTTGTTAAATGTACTATTTGTGTTAGTATTAGATTGGAAGGTGGCAGGTGTTGCACTAGGAAGTGTTATTGCAAGTTATCTGGGTTTAGTCTTAGCATTGAGCATCTTTTATAATTCCTATGCAAAACATTGGCTTGCGGGATGGTGGAAAGAATGGAGAAAGAGCCATTTTTGGGAATTATCAACCTGGAAGGAATGGCTTGGAGTTAATATAGATATTTTCATTCGAACGCTCTGTTTAATTTTTGCTTATGCCTATTTCACCACTACATCTGCAAGAGCAGGGGATTTGTTCTTAGCAACAAATACAATTCTTCTGCAACTCTGGTATATCAGTTCGTACGGAATTGATGGATTTGCGTATGCTGCAGAAAGTTTATCGGGTATGTATTGGGGAAAAAAAAATACTAAAGCTTTTAAGCAAATTGTCAGAAAAACGATGCAATGGGGTTTGGCTTTAGGCCTCATGCTAAGTGCATTATTTTATGTTGGTTTTGAGCCGTTATTAAGGCTATTTACCAATAACATTTCGGTCATTGAACAAGCTGAATATGTAATGCTTTATACAGTGATTGCCCCCGTAGTAAATAGTATATGCTTTATTTGGGATGGGGTTTACATGGGAACTTCCATCACAAAACCACTTAGAAACACCATGCTAATAGCAACTTTTTTACTGTATGTTCCACTCCATATATTTATTGAGCCATATGCAGGAATACATGCTATTTGGATTGCCATGATTCTTTTTATGCTTGCAAGGGGGAGCTTATTAAGCCTTATGGCACCCCGTTATTTCTCCATTACACAAAGCTAACAAAGGCAAACTTATCTGTTAGCATTGAAGTCACGAATTAGGTATTATTGGTACATATTTATTTGGTAAAACAAACCTCAGAATCTGTATGAAATACACTCAAAACTTTTTCTTTCTATGCAAAACTCCGCTAAGTGCGGAGAGTTCGTCCGACGTCGAAGTTGTTACCAAGGCAACTTCCAGCGAAGATTTTCCTCGCGTATTCAAAGAATTCGAGGAGTGCCGATCTCATGCATTTAACGAAGATAAAATTTACAGTGTTGTCCGGGCCGATGATATTTACGAGTTGGTAAGAACAAGCAATGAAAAGCAAGCTAAAGAAGAAGCCTTTGAGAAGGCACAGCCTGAAATCATTACCAATTTACAACATCGTGTTATGCAGGGTAAAGACGCCAACGCCAAAGCTATTCTGAAAGAAGTGTATGACATAGATGCTTAATGCTGCTCTTTTTGATCAGGGCTACAACTTTCTGCTAGAATATGGCTTATTCCGTTCTTAATACGATGCTTGAAGAACAAGATCGTATTTTTTTGGAACCAGCTCCTTATATTGGGTTGACTGATTTAGCCGATAGTTCGGTTAACATCACACTTCGAGCTTGGGTATCATCGGGAGACTTTTTTACGGTAAAACAGTCCTTAACCGAACGTGTTTATAGAGAATTTGATCGACATGGATTAAATATTCCATTCCCCCAAACCGATATTCGAATTTATAGGCCGTAGATCTTTTCATTTTTTAATAAAATTGGCTAATCTTAGGATAATTGTAGCAAAGTCATAAATGTTGTTTACGACCTTGCGTTAATTATGAACTATAGGAAAGGAAGGTTGGTCAACGACCTGGAGCGGTGATAGCATATGGAAAATGAAAAAATGAATGGACAATCAACAAAGTCAAAAAGTGAATCTGATTCCTCGGAAAAAGTAAAAGAGGTCGATCAAGTTGAGTTGAAAGACCAAACTGACGAGCAAGAGTCTATATCTACCTCTGAACCCGAAGCGACTACTGAGCAAGTTGTAACGAAAGAGTCAGAGACTACAACTGACGAACCTGAGGCGACCACTGAGCAAGAAGCTACTGACGAACCTGAGGCCACTCCTGAATTTGAGACTCCTCCTGAACCCGAGGCCACGAAAGACTACACGGATCAATCAACCAGTGAATCTGGTGAAAACGCAGGTTCTTATTATCAAAAAATACGTCAAAAGGCCGAAGAATTTGTTCTGCAACCTGATTGGGCGTTCGTTTCAAATGAACTAGCTAATTTAGCTTTGAAGATTTCAGAGGGCCCAGAACCTGATTCTGAGGATGCCAAGCAGGCAATTGCTGCTTTTCAACTACTCAGAGATGAATTTGAAGGTCGAAAAAAGATGCACTTTGAAGAGTTGAATCAAAAAAGAGCCGACAATTTAGAGCGTAAGAAAAAAATACTGAAACAACTCTCCGACCTGGTTGAAGCACAGAACTGGACGGCAACAAAAGAGATTAGAACCATTCAGCAACAATGGGAACAAATTAAATTGCTCCCAGCCTCTGAAGTAGACGCATTAAACAAGCGTTTTGATACTCTAATCGAAGAGTTTGAGAATCACAAAGTTGATCGCTTGGTGAAAAAGCTTCAAAAAGAGGAGGAAAATCTAACGCTAAAATTACTCTTGCTAGAAAAAATACAAGAGCTCAATAAAAAGGCAGACCATGCCACGGCAGATTTTACAGCACTGAATGATGAACTCCAAGACTTACAGAACCAATGGCGTAAAGTTGGGCGAGTACCTTTAGATCGAAACCAGCCTACATGGGATCAATTTTATTCAGCATTAGATACATTCAATGAACTCAGATACAAACATGATACAGCTTACCGGAATTCGGTAGAGAAGGCGCTTCAAAAAAAGCAAAAGCTTATCAAAGAGGCAGAATCGCTGCTTGATATGGAAGATTTAGCGGATGCCGCGAGAAGAGTCAATAAACTCCATAAACTTTGGAAGAAAACGGGGAATCTTCCTCAAAAAGAGGAGAATGAGTTATGGGATGCCTTTAAGGCAGCAACGGATGCTTTTAACGATAAGAAGTCAGAAAATTTAGAAGAATTACGGGCTATAGAACAAAAAAATTATGAGCTCAAACTTGCCTTAGTTAAGCAGGCAATTTCCATCAAAGAAGCTGAGAACAATGAGAAAGGTCATCAGAAAATGCAAGACCTTATGGCTCAATGGAAAAAGATAGGTCCGGTCCCAAGAAAAAAATCATCTAAAATTTGGAAGCAATTTAAAGAAGTGATGGATGATTTTTATGATAAAAGAAGGGAGCATTTCAAGGATGTCCGAAAAACCCACAAAGAAAACTTAAAAAAGAAAAATGAGATTATTGAGCAACTCAATGCTCTAGTTGATCATGAGGACCCGGCAATAGCTGTACAAGAAGCAAAGAAGTTGCAGGATGCGTTTAAAGAAATTGGTCACGTCCCAATTAAGCTTAAAAACAAGATTTGGAAAGATTATCGAGAAGTATGTGACAAAATTTATGGTAATTATAGATCGTCAGGAACTGATTTGGGAATGGAGAGAAAGCTGGCTTCTAAAGGCCTCGACCCGTCGGCTCGAAAAGAAGTAATCTCATCTCAGAAAAAGTTGGATGCGGCGATGAAAACCATAACGGCATTAGAAGGAGAAATTATCCAGTATCAAGAGGCCAAAACGTATTTTAAGCCTACTAATAAAGGAAACGCTTTATTGGATGATTTAGACAACAAAATCGCATCAGCTAAGAATAAGTTAGATCAAAAGCATGCAGAGGCCTTCGAACTCAAAAAAGCAATTGACCTCTTAAAAAATAATGGTTCGGAATAATTAATAGCTTTTGTTATACTAATTTACATTAAGGTGTAAGTGATTAAACGTCAGTGTTTCAAGATCTTACTTAATTAATATGTGGGATTAATGGTTGCAATAAAATTTTGGGGAGTTCGAGGTTCTACACCATGCGCTAACAGCGAAAACATGGTTTATGGGGGAAATACTTCATGCGTACAGATAACTGCGAGCCATTTAGATGAGCTTCTAGTACTAGACTGTGGTACTGGGATTAGGAATTTGGGTAACGACATCATAAAAAGAAAACAGTCGCTTCGAGGGCATATTTTTCTAACTCACCCGCATTGGGATCATCTCCAGGGGTTTGCTTTTTTTAAGCCCTTTTACCATCCAGATGGGAGTTTTAACGTGCATTTGACTGCTCAACCTGGATTGAGTTGTAATGAGATATTACAAGGTCATTTTTCAAATACTTTTTTTCCAATCACCATGGATATGCTCTCCGCAGAAATGAAATGTACGAGTATTGGGGAGGGTATGTATGATTTTGGTGATTTTATTGTAGAAATGATGTGGGGTAGGCATACCATTCCAACCGGCATATTTAAGGTGACTATTGAAAATAAGGTCATTGTATATGCACCGGATAACGAATTACCACATGATAATTCAGAAGATTCCAAAACCTTTATAGAAAAATTTCAATCTTTTATACAAGGTGCAGATGTACTCATACATGATGCACAATACAATGAAGAAGAGTATAAACAACGAGTAGGTTGGGGGCATACAAACTGGGAAAAGCTTCTTGAGCTCACAAAAGATTCTCAAATTAAACAGTTGTACTTAACGCATCATGACCCTGATAATACCGACGCCGACTTAGAGAAAAGATGTGATCAGATTCAATCGGAGTACGGAAGCGCATATGAGCTAATCACTCTAGCCCGAGATAAAATGGTCGTTGAACTGACCTAAAGGTATGTTTTTCTGTAACACCCTATGATGCTGAGTTTTAATGTTATCTCATTATTAATTTAGGTCTTTTGAAGGTACACCCAGTTGTTTTATTTCGTATTTTTATAGATCGTAAATTTTTGGATTAACAACCACCACTTCTTGAAATCTTTTCTGCTACTTCTGAGTATGACGCTCAGTGCGCAAATGGCTTTTTCTCAAGCGTCCTTTGAGCGTCTTGAAACCGATGCGGGTACTTTTGGGTTATCCATTACTAACTTTGGTACACTTGGAAAGCCCGACGTACGTACCAACCCTGAAGGTGGATTTAGCATGCGATATCCCACCAACACAGGCACCGAGCACTTATTTGAGGCCGGTATTTGGATAGGTGCTCTTTATAATCAATCTCAGTTAAGGGTTTCTACCGCGTCGGTTACTACTTCGGGTGGGTATGCGCGAGGTGGCGCAGGTTTTGAATTTACGGCGGATGCCCCAGTTAGCCAGAGGAGTACCAATCCAAATGACGAATATTTTTCTCCTTTTTCTGTGGGTGAGCAAGACATAATTGCTCAATTTTCAGATAAACGCCGAGATATTAATGGGACCCCTATTAGTGGACATGATACCCCGTTATTTGCAGATGTGCGTTTGGAAAGCTATAACTGGAGTTTCCCTTTTACCGAGAATTTCACCATTCTGCGCTACGATATAACCAATAACAGTGATAAATACGCAGCCTCAGCTACTTGGGATAGTGTGTTTATTGGAATGTATGCGGACTTGGTAGTGCGAAATGTTAATTCCGCTACGGAAACAGGTGGTGCATTTTTTAACAAAAACGGTGTTGGATATCTAGATTCTCTTTATACTGCCTACGTATTTGATGCTGGTTCTCCAGATAATCCATCTATAAATACATATGGGGCAATGTCCATTATTGGCGCAGAGTATCGAGGACAATATTTCCACCCATCAAATGCAGATTATTTATCAGAAAATGGCTACCGTGCTCCTTTTGTAACCCCTAGTTATTGGCTGTTTAGTTCAGGAACGGGGTTGTATGTGCGCCCTTCCAGTGATCAACAGCGCTACGAAAGAATGGCGGTACCCTTTCCAATGGATTCCGTCATTTTAGGTGAGACAGTCAGGGAACAACTACGTACGGATGGCCAAACTGGGAATGGTAATTACATATCGATGTTATCGATGGGGCCTTTTAACCAGGTCGAGCCAGGGGAAACCATTTCTGTGTATTATGCATTTTCCGCTGCATTAAAACCTGATGAGTTCCAAGGCATTTCTGGTAAAGAACTAGACAATGAGGACTCAAGGGTAGAGCTGACCAAAACCGTGAATGCGATTAACAAGGTATTCCAGGGTGAGGACAAGAACAATAACGGGGTGCTGGATGAAGGAGAAGATACCGATGGTAATGGTGACTTAACCCGCTATTTATTTCCAACTCCTCCTGATAACCCAAAAGTTAAAGTACAGCTAGAGACGGGTAAAGTGACTTTATATTGGGATAAAACAGCAGAACGCTCAAGAGATCGCGTTTCAGGAGAACAAGATTTTGAGGGGTACCGTATTTACCGTTCAGAGCTTGGGGAAGATATTAATCCAAAGCCACGACTCATTAGAGAGTTTGATAATCCAGCAAATGCGGTTGGATTTAATACTGGTTTCGATGAAGTTAAGCTTAGTGAGCCCGTACGTTTCGAGGGAGATACCACCACCTATTACTATGCTTATGAGCTGAACAATTTATTGAGTGGGTGGCAGTACCAATTGTCAGTCACAGCCTTCGATAAGGGGAGCGACGAATTTGGAATAGAAGGATTGGAAAGTAGTGCCAATGTAAATGCAATTCGTGTCTTCCCAGGCACTCCAGCTAATGAGCAATTTGCAAGTGATGATCCTCAGTATCAAGTTGGAGTATATCCCAATCCTTACCGCCTCAACGCCGCGTGGGATGGACTGGCTGAAGGCGACCGTAAACTCTATTTTTATAATTTACCTGCAAGATCAGAAGTGCGTATATATACGGTTTCAGGCGACATTATTGCAGAATTTGAGCATGATGCCAGTAAGTATAATGGAAATATTGATTGGTTTCAGAATTATAGTGACGATCCGCGTGTTATGGCAGGCGGCGAACATGCTTGGGACTTACAATCCTCAGCAAATCAGATCTTAACCACGGGATTATACCTGTATTCCGTAAAAGACATAGCATCAGGAGAGGTGCAAACAGGTAAATTAGTAATCATAAAATAACCCTAATAACTATGAATAAGGCTACAAATAATATGTTAAAGCAAGGATTGTTAGCAATGCTTGTTATGCTAGTAAGTGCTGGGTCTGCCCTTGCACAACAAAGCTTGTTTTTCTCTGAATACATTGAAGGTGGAGGTAACAATAAGGCTTTTGAAATTTTCAATCCAACAGATGATGATATAGATCTAGGTAATTATATAATCCTCGGTAATTATAATGGGAATCCTTTTAATGATACTACAAGATTCCCAATGGGTACAATTATCAAGTCTATGGAAGTCTATGTTATTGGACATTCAAATGCAGCTGATGAAATAAAAAATGCTGCAGATACATTAATTGTTAGCGCATTTGATGGAGGTGATTCTTATTTGATTGTCCATAACGGTGATGATGCTCGAGCACTAGTGCATATTGAAGGTTCAGATTCAACCATTGTTGACATGTTCGGTACACCAGAAGAAGATCCAGGCAGTGGTTGGGATGTTGCGGGTGTTTCAGCAGGGACAAAAGATCATACTCTTGTTCGTAAATCAATAATTAAATCAGGCAATCCAGTTCCCTTAGCATCATTTGGTGTGGGTAAAATGTCTTCTGAGTGGGAGGTATATGACAAGGATGACTTAACTTTCATAGGTACACATAATTTTGGGAGCTCTACAACTATAAGAGATTTGAATACATATCCTGGTATCACTGAGTTTGCAGTTGATGCAATTCAAAATCATCCCTTGAGAGGTGAGACACAAACATACACAGCAGTAATTACATCTTATCCAAAGAGCTCTGGTCTTTCTAATCCTAGAGACTCAGATAATGATGGGGTTATTGATGCAATATCTCGAATTCACGTATTTGTTACAGATACGCATGCAGTATCTATGGGTCGTGAAGGTATGTCAATTCAATTAGTAGAATCAGATTACACTTTACTTGATTCATATGTTCGTGGCGACATCATTACCTTCGATGCTACGCTTGGATTTTATAACGGAACAGCTCAAGTAGCTGTTGATAATGTAACTCTAGTTGGTAATGTAAATGCTGATTTTACTCAGTATGCATCTCTATTGGAGCCATGGGAAGTTCCAATGAGCGATCTCAATGTGTTTACAGGTACAGAACTATACATGAATATTGAGGGATACTTAAAATACAATGGCGCCTATGTTAAGTTTCCATCAGCTACAGTAACCCAAGCAGGTGAATTTAATGGCCGTGTTGATTGGGCAGTAAATCAAGGCGGTTCTCGAATGTATGTGTATGATACATCTCTTAGGTTTAGAAATGATCATGCCATAGGTGCAGAGGGATATATTCCAAGCTATAATGCACGAAGAATAGATGGTGAAGATGGGTTATTTGTAGCACCTGCTTCTGGAGCAAATGTAGACATTAGTGGATTTGTTAATTACGTGGGTGATGATCCTGATGGTTTAGTCCCAGATGGTAATGGCGCATTATCAATTAATCCTTTCGAGGATGGTGTTGTATGGTTAAATGAAACCCGTTTTGTGGATGGTCAAGATGTTGGTGGAACTACTTTTAGTTGGCCAAATGACATAGTTGTTAACGGTTTACCTCCTGTATTCTCTAACATTATGCTGTCAGATTCCTCCATTACATCTACCGATGAAGTGACAGTAAGTGCCGTTATTGTAGGAACAGAGGGGGCTACTATCACTGAAGTAACACTTACTTATAGTGCCAGCGGTAAAGATTCAACGGTAGCCATGACTAACACTGCTGGTGATACTTATGAATTTACTCTACCTGCTTTTCCTAATTTCTCTGCTGTTTCTTTTCATTTAGAAGCCAAAGATTCTAACGGGTTAACTGGTCGTGCCCCACTTTCTGGTGGGTTTAATTTCTTCGTTCAAGATGAGCCAATTACCACCATTGAGTTTTTACAGAAAACAGGAGATGGCCAGGCTGGCGATAGTCCGCTTTATGGTTTGGGTGATTTACCAGTAGATATTAATGCTACTGTTGTGGCAAGCGCCGTTACCGATGGATTTATTGTAATTCAGGATAAGGCTTCCGCTTGGTCAGGTATATTTGTTGAGCAGGACGATGCTACTTCTGCCTTAGTACAAGGAGATATTATCAACATCACTAATTTAGCGACTAACGAAACCTACGGTGTCACTTCAGCTATTCTTAATGAGTTCACCAAAATAGGAACAAACGCTGAAATGGATACCTTAGCATTAGCTGCAAATACTACAGATGTTGTTGATAACTTTGAAGCACACGAAGGTATGCTCTTAAGTCTAGATAATGTTGAAGTTTTATCAAATCAGGCAGATTTCCCCAGAGATTTTGGTGAATGGGAAATAGGGACTACTGATAGTGGTTTAGAAGTAGGTCAAGGTTTACGTGTGGACGATAATGTAAATTTTGGATCGACTACCTATAGTTCTGATTTGAATGATCATGTAAAAATTGGTGCCATGATTGATAACTTCACAGGAGTTTTACACTACAGTTATGGGAATCCAAAAATGATCATGCGTAATATTGAGGATGTTACTTCTTCTGACTGGACGGTGCCAATGACGGACTTTATATTAAAGACACCAGATGAAGGTGCTACAATTGTAGCAGATGCTGATGTTACACCAACTTGGTCAGCCACGATTGATTATGATGGTAATACTGTCAGATACGAAAAAGTACTCTATCTCCCAGATTCAACTGAATTTTTTGCTGCTCCATCTAATAATGATGGACTAGACACAGAGATTACTGTGCCAGCTACGTTATTAGATGAGCTTTTAGTTTCTGCGGGTGTTGGTGATGGTGAAAGTGTCACATTGCTCTGGAATGTTCGAGTTAACGATGGTGTAGATACATTGGCTGTCTCTAGTGGATATGATGTAGATACTAACACCTTTACTCCTATTTACAGAACAGCCACATTTACCAACAGTGCGTCGGTTAATAATGAGGCGATTGCGGGACTTCCTGAGAAGTTTGACCTCAAGCCTAACTATCCTAACCCATTTAACCCAAGTACTCAGATCGCTTTCGATCTACCTGAGTCTGCGGATGTTCGCCTCACGGTGTTTGATGTGTTGGGTCGCCAGGTGGCAACGCTTATTAATCAGTCTATGAAAGCTGGAACGCATACGGTTAGTTTCGATGCGCAACGTCTAGCTAGTGGCGTCTACATCTATCGTTTAGAAGCGGGTAACTTTAGTATGACTCGCAACATGATGTTGATTAAATAATTTTATATAAATCAAATTTTGAGATGGGAGTGGAAGCTCTCATCTCATCTTTCTTTCTCTAAATACTATTTTCAACCAATAGAGATTTGAGTTTCTGAAGCTTACTCAAACAAAAAATATTCGATTCAATTGATCATGAATCTTTTTTCACTAACATATCTTCGAAGTTCAGCCACGCTCGTTGTTGTGATCTTATTTGGTCTTATGTGGTCTTCCTGCGAAACTGGAATTACTGGAGATGTAATTGAAAATCAGCCGCCGAGCACCTACATGACAATAGCTGGAATTGATCGAGAAGATGAGTTCAGATTATCAAGTCAGATAAGAATTTCATGGTGGGGTAACGATCCAGATGGGTACGTAGCAGGTTTTGAATATGCCATTAATGATACGTCTGAAGGAGCTTGGTCATTTACAACGCGGACGGATAGTATGTTCATTTTACCAATTACTGAAGGCCAAAAGGTGGATGATGTGCTATTTAAAGTACGGGCGATAGATAACGATGGTGCAAAAGATCCCGTGGGTGCCAGTTTAGAGTATCCAATCATAAATTCTAGCCCTTCTGCAAAGTTTAAGCCGAACGAGATCCCTGCTGATACTATGTTTGGAATTGCCAGTTTCGGATGGACCATAGACGATCCTGACGGGTTACTAAATGTCCGAAGCACTCAAATTGCTTTTAATGATACCCTCGACGGGTGGGTAGACATTCCCTTTAATTCCACTAATAATGGGGAGCTATTCATTTCGGTATCCGTTGATAATAAATCGGCGGGAGTTAAAACGGGGCAGGTATATCTTGGAAGGTCTTACAGCAGCGCAATTGATGATGATGGAAACCCAATTTTAGTCGATGGAATTGAAGTAGGCGCTCTGAATACGGCCTATGTAAGAACTATAGACGCTGCAGGGGCAGTTAGTGATCGGGATGAGATACAGTGGTTTGTGAAAGAACAAAAATCGAAGGTATTATTGCTAAATGATATAGGTAAGAATTCATCCCTTGAAGAGATGAATTGGCATATTAGCTACTTAAAAGAATTGGGAATTGCCCCTGATGTCTGGCTAATAAATACCGGCCAGCCTGCATTAGGTACCATAGAACTGTCAGATCAATTTCCAAAAGTGGTGGATCCTACACTTAAAAAAACCTTAGCGCAATGGGACCACATCTATTGGGTTTCTGACGATGTGGACAGGAACATCGTACATGCCTTAGACATCACTTCCGACTTTTTTGCAGGTGGTGGCAGTATGTTTGTAACTATTCCTATGAAAGAAGTATCTCAGGAAGACGTAATATTTAACTTTCTTCCGGTTGATTCGATTGGATATTTTCCTTCGGGTGGAATAGAAACAGGGTTTGTGATAAATGCTGGCACTGAAGTTTCTCCAGTAATTGATTCCAAAGCTCCGACCTTAAAATTTGAGTCTCGAGTGGTAGGTTGGTATCCATTGAAAGCTATTTCAGGCTCCTCTTTATTATATGAATCGGATTATCGCGCTACCACTTTACTTGGATTTATTAGGGATTATAGCATTATGGAAGGGGTTAGCATAAAGAATACCGAAGGGAATCTTATATACTTTGGTATGGATTTAACCAAGCTAAATGGCAATAACAATATGAAGGATTTTATTGAATACATGTGTGTTCAACAGTTAGGATTTGAACAATAAACGCTAGTCAATGATTACAAAAAAACATATCCGTTCTTTTCTATTTATAGCTGCATGTTTATTCATTTCTATAGTGACTAATAGCACCGCACTCAGAGCCCAAAATACCGGTGATCTCACAGGAGTCATTACTGAAGAGGCAACTGGAGAGACCCTACCCGGTGTAAATGTTCGGATAGTAGGTACTAATTTTGGGGCGGCAACAGATATAGATGGCCGGTTTTTAATTAAAAGTATTAGACCAGGTGAATACACTCTCGAGATCACATTTATTGGGTTTCAGGTTACCCAATTAACTGGAATTGTAGTCAAGGCCGGTGAAACTACGGAAGTAAGCCAAAGCTTAACCGAACAAATTTTCGAATCTGACCAAGAAGTGGTCGTTATCGGTGAAGCACCCATTTTTGATGTTGAAAAATCTACCACTTCTGCTACTATATCGAAAAAAGATATAGAGGCGGCACCTATACAGCGGGTAGAAGATGCGGTATCACTACAATCTGGTGTGGTTAAAGATCCAACGGGTCTCTATATAAAAGGGGGACGTGCCTATGAAACAGGCTACGTGGTTGATGGTGTATCCGCACAGGATCCTTTGGCAGGAACTGGTTTTGGTCTGGATTTAGGGTCAAATTCATTTAGTAATATTGAAGTAATTACAGGTGGTGTAGGAGCAGAATATGGGGATGTGACCTCAGGTGTGGTTTCGGTACAAACGCAAAACGGGGGCGATCGCTATGAGGGTAATTTCTCTCACAAACGAGATAATTTAGGTAGTAATGTGATGTCCAATCAGGCCAATTTTTTCTCCGATATATATGAACTCAGTATTGGTGGCCCATCCATTTTAACCGAGCAGTTATTGCCTGCGATAGGTATTGATTTACCAGGTTCTCTCACATTTTTTGCAACAGGACAAATTTCACTCACAGACGGTTATACAAAATTATCAGCATCTCAAATCCAATCATCCATTGTGAACAGCGATTTTTGGTCCCCTCGACAAGGGAACCGGTGGAATGGTATGTTAAAAATGACCTATAATATCAAACCAGGGGTCCGATTACAGGGCGCGTATCAACGCTCGTTAACCATCAACCAGAATACACGAATGCTTCAAATTACTGGAGCAGACACGCAGATTCGACCAGGCTTTCAGTTCGCTTTTTCAAATGGATTTTTGGATAATGCCAATACGTATACCCACGATAGTAATTTGTCCTACCTAAAATATACTCAGACGCTCTCGCAGTCGTCTTTTTATGAGGTTCAGGTGAGTCGATTATTCACTCGACTGAGGGCTGATGCGAATGGTCGTAAGTGGAGACCTGATAATATAGACAGTGAATTTGATCCAGAAAGTATAGTGATATCTCCTGCAGAGGAGTTTGAGGGAGGAGATGATTTCACTTATGTTTTAGCTGGTCCTGGCTATGTAAACAATGGGGGCATCTCTACTTTATGGCACGACCACTTTGCAGAGGAACTTACGGTAAAGAGTACTTTGACGAAGTTTTTTGGAGACCGTACAAATCAAATTGTAACTGGATTTGAATTTAAATTTAATGATTACCAGTGGATTGATATTACCCGACCATGGATTGGAGCTCCTATTTATATAGATGAAAATACAACATCTGAAACATTCCGAGTAGGGGAAACTTTTGATGCATGGCGAGTGAAACCTAAGCGTGGGGCTATTTTTGTGACCGATAAAATTAGGTACAATGGCCTTATAGCCAATATTGGGGCTAGATTAGAATATTGGGCTCCAGGAAGATATGTAGACAACGCTGTGAACAATGCGCTCGACCCAACTTCACTTTCTACTATACCCGCCTTTGTGGCTCAGGATTATTTGGATAGTAGTACTGAAATTTTGGGTCTCCGCTATAAGTTTAGGTTTTTACCAAAGATTAATGTGTCGTTCCCAGTTCGTGAAAATCAGGTTTTATTCTTTAATTATGGACACTCGACGCGAATACCTCATCCATCCTACATCTATGCTGGCTTAGATCCTTTTTACCAAGATCAATCCGATCTGCCTGATTTAGGAAACCCTAATTTAGACCCAGAGGTTGATATCTCTTACGAAATTGGATTTAGGAATCAAATCACCTCTAATGATGCATTTAATGCTTCTGCATTTTGGCGGGATAAATATGATTTTGTAACTACACAGTCGATCCGCGTACAAGATGTCGATGGGCGAAATGTGAGTAAAGCATTTAGGATTAATGGAGATTATGCTCGTTCTAGAGGTGTCGAATTATCATACATAAAGCGTTATAAAGATTTAATTCGAGGACAGTTGTCTTTTACTTATTCACGTGCAGAGGGATTAAGCTCTACTAATGATGATAATTTAAATGCGATCAATGCGAATCAAAATATTGGTAGTAACGTCGAAACACCATTGGCATGGGATCGCCCCTTTGATATTAAAGGTAATATTACCTTCACCTATGATCGTCCGCAGGGTCTATTTGGCTGGTCTGCTATAAATGATTTTCAAATCTTTTTGTCGGGTGTTTGGAGATCTGGAACCAGGTATACGCCGATGGAATTTATCGGATTACAACGTAACCCAGTTACAGGAAGAGAAGATTGGAGGCCGATTTATGAGCGGGTAACCGATCCTGCTAAGCGATATAGTGAAGTAGGTCCTGCATGGTTTTATATGGATTTAAACATTCAGAAATGGTTTGAGATTCAAGGTATACGTGTGTCAACTTTTGTAGAATTGACCAACATATTAGATAACCGAAGTTCCGTCATTGTTAACCCTGTGACGGGAGAAGGCTACAAGAAATATCCTCGAGACCCTGCAGCATTAATAGCCCTTCGAGACGATCGAAGTTATGACGTGCCTGGTAATGTCCGGGATCCTCGGTACTTAGATCCAACGGATAACAATTTACCTGCATATGATAATCCGGCCAATTACATCGAACAACGTCATTTAATGGTAGGGGTATCCATTCGATTCTAATATGTACTCAGAAAAAAACTATACCATTTATAAGCGAATATTAGCTAAAAGCTTCTTTGCAACTATTGGGTATCTGTGCATGATAATATTGCTATTGATGGGCTCTTCTAATTCGTTAAAAGCCCAAAAAAGTTTTGGACAAGACCGAGCAGGTACCGAAGGTTTTCAGTTTACAAAAATACCTGTAGATCCCCGCTCAGCTGCAATGGGGAATTCAAACATGGCAGACGCGATGGATGGCTCTAGTTTATATTGGAATCCAGCTTTATCTTCAGAGACTACTAGGTCAGAATTCATGGTGAGCCATACTGAGTATGTAGCTGGTATTCAGCAGGATTATTTTAGTTATATCCAACGTATCAATAACTATGCAGTGGGTGTTTCGGTTCAATACTTAGGGTCTGGTGACATTATGGAAACCACCGAATTTCAACCTTTTGGCACGGGTAGAATGTTTTCAACCCATCATATGGCTGCAGGTCTTTCCGTTGCTCAAAAGGTAACGGATCTATTTAGTTATGGTTTAACCTTTAAGTACCTACTAGAGAAAGTGGAAGAAATTCAATATCAAAGTGGGGCCATTGATTTTGGTTTTGCTTACAGGGTAGGTGATACCGGACTACGCTTTGCTGTAGGGATAAACAATTTTGGTTTAGACGCAGCGCCCGATGGTTCTACCGAGCGTGAATCCTTAGAAGGTGTTTTAGCATTAGAACCAGAAAGCTATACTTCACTGCCTACTCGTTTTCATATTGGTGCTGCTTATGATTTGGTTGATAATCAGCAGAATAAAGTAACCATTACGGCCCAAGTGACTAATCCATCTGATAACGCTGAGCAATTAAATATGGGAGCTGAGTACAGTTTTATGGACCAATTTCATTTGAGAACGGGCTACGAATTTGGACAACTAGAACGTAGAATGCCTAGCCTAGGTGGTGGTGTATCGGTGCCTTTTGCAGGTCGAATGTTGAAAGCGGATTATGCCTACACACGTTATGAGCGGTTGGGGCAAATTCATCGAATAGGAGTGAGTATACGTTTATGAAAATGCCATTAATTCTACCTCTTATGAGAACTACAGCACCTTTATTAATACTATGGATGATTGTTCAGGGTGGGTGCAGTGATTTGTTCAATACCAAGGATAATACTGATACGGACGAAATTTTTGATGAGGGTAAAATTGATCCCCGACTAGAAAATGTAGATGGTTATGCTCCAGTATTGCCATTCTGGGGAGGATTTGAAGCTCCTAATGACGTACATGTAGGCTTTGACGAATTTGTTTATGTAACTGATGCTAATGGGGTTCATTTACTAGATAGAGCTGATCTATCCCCACGAGTTACGATAGAGTTAGAAGGAGCAGAAGCGGTAACGCAGGATAGACTCTTGAATGTGTATGTAGCGGCTAGGATTGACACGGTTATTCAGAGCATTGACCCTACCATTACATGGAATCTTCCTGCTGTGTATAAAATAAAGAACATGAACGGAGCGGGCCCTATAAGCTTTGTAGATACTTTAATTTTTCCATTTGATGACGCAAGTTTAAGTACCTCTGCTGCTCAAAATGCACGATTAAATAGAAGCAGTGGGACCAATTATGAAAAAGTTAACATCACGGGTCTAAGTATATTAGCCGATAATACCTTATATGTAACACGGACTGGTCCATTCAATGAGACAACCCAGGTAGCGGCACCAGATAACACTGTCTTAGAATTTCACCGTTTAGTAATTGATGGTGTTAAGACAGATAAGATGCGTAATGTTCGCCAAATAAGAAGTCTTAGTCCGAATGTCCCTTCATTGCGTAGTGCTATTGGACTTAGTAGTATCGCTACATTTGTTGCGCCCCCTCAACGAGATACTTACACCGATAATAGAAGTTTTTTAATTACGCAATCACAAACCAACGTAGAAATACCGTTTCGAGTGCTATGGATAGATGTGGTTGAGACGGTTGATGGGTTGGTGTATCAGCAGAATTCTCAATTACTAGCTCAGGATACCTCCCAAGCAAGCGGGTTTTTATACGAAACCAATAAATTTCTTAACCCTCAAGATGTTGCATTTGGTGGGGACGATGATGCATTTATCTTTGTGGTAGACAGTGAGACACACCGGTTATATCAGTTTCAGTCTAATGGTCAAGAAGGTGTTCCTCCACCAGCAGGAGCAGAGGATCAAACCCGTCAAATTATGGTCTCTTTCGGCGAGTTAGGTGCTGGGCCTAAAGAGTTTAATATGCCTAGTGGAGTGGCGTACTTTCGACGAGTTGTGTATGTAGCCGATAAGGGGAATAACCGTATTGCTCGCTTTAAGTTGACTTCTGACTTCGAATAAAATCATGCGACTTAGGGACGCAGGCAGATTTTTAAAGCTTACTTTCCGATTGGATTGTATACCGTACTATCGGTTAGTTTGTTGAGTTGCTCATCTCAACATCCGGGTGAGATAGCTTCTCAAAAAGCGGAAAAGGAGCACACAGCTATGATCCTATTCATCCAAAAATGCATGCGATATTCTTAGCTTTAGGTCCGGATAATTTTTCAGGTAGTATGTTCCACCCTTTGAAGTCATACATGTCTATGAATTATTAACCCATCTGTTAAACTTAACCCCTGCTATAAATGATGGGAGTCTCCAATTATTTGAGGGAATGTTACGGGACTAAGTTAAGTTAAAAATTATGCTTTGTATCTTGTGTAATTATTCGAAGCAGTTTTGCTATAATTTGGATTGCATCTAACTAAATTCAGGCGCATATTTTATCTTCAATTAAAGAATAACTCACTCTATTTTCACGCTATGCCTTACGTTGTTACCGAACCATGTATTA
>JAYPBC010000032.1:0-17509 GCA_038124025.1 Balneola sp.
AAAAAAAAGCCTTCCCGAATGAGAAGGCTTTGAATCGAAATGCAATTAAGACTAACGACGGAAGTTATCTCTTCTGGGTCGTTCTTCTCTTGGTCGTGCTTCGTTAACTTTTACTGCACGGCCATCAATTTCTGCACCGTCTAAATCTTCAATAGCAGACTTTGCTTCGTTATCATCATCCATCTCAACGAATCCAAAACCTTTGGATCGGCCAGAGTATTTGTCTGAAATAACTTTTGCGGAACTAACGGTTCCATAAGCTTCAAAGACTTCGCGTAATTGGTCATCAGAAACCCCATAGCTAAGATTTCCTACGTAAATGTTCATATCAAAAAATAATTAAGTAATTAAAGTTACGGAGAGAAGCAGACAGCAACAGCTACAGGATTCAAAGAAACGTACATCTGGATATCATACCCAATCCATTGTTAAATTACGGTATTAATGAATCAACACCAACAAAATTATCCACACCGGCATTAACAGGCAGATTTCCCAAAAGCTAGTGCAGATTGTCTGATTTTTTGAACGATTGGTCGGCCATATTTTTATGGAATTCCTGAAGCTTATTTTGTAACTGTGTAGAGCTATTGGCTAAGATTCTACAGGCTAGCAAACCAGCATTTTGGGCTTTTCCAATAGCTACGGTGGCAACAGGGATACCGTTTGGCATTTGAACAATTGAATAAAGACTATCCACACCACCTAAGGCAGATGTTTGAATGGGAACCCCGATTACGGGTAAAGTGGTATGACTTGCTACCATACCTGGTAGATGTGCTGCGCCACCTGCACCAGCAATAATGACTTTTAGTCCTCTATTTAAGGCGTTTTTGGCATACTCGGCCATATAATCGGGTGTTCTGTGAGCAGACACTACTTTTTTCTCGTACTTAATACCCATTGTTTCCATTATGTTTGCAGCTTCTTTCATGGTAGCCCAATCGCTGTCGCTTCCCATAATTAAACCAACTTCAATGATATCTGACATAGAAATGCTCCTTACTACTTAAATTATATTTAAAACTACACATAAGAGTAACAACAAAAAAATGGCTAAGTGAACGATTATATTTCAAGATCTTGAGTTATTTCTATGGCTCTTGCATAGACGCTATCAATATCATCCCCTAACAGGGTATAATGGCCCATTTTTCTTCCTATCTTACTCTGTATTTTACCATACATGTGCAAATGACCATTGGGTTTGGATAACAGTTCATCGCTATATTCAATTTGAGCTTTTCTATTTTGGGTGCCTAAAAGGTTAATCATTACGCAAGCTGCTTGGCTAAGCTCTGTAGATCCAAGATCAAGTCCTAGCACGGCCCGGACATGATTTTCGAATTGAGATGTTATGCAACCCTCAATAGAGTAATGACCTGAATTGTGAGGACGAGGTGCCGATTCATTCAATAGAACTTGACCAGTCGATGTGTAGAAAAATTCAAAAGCTACAATACCTCGGGTGGCTATGACCTTCATGGCTTCTAAAGCACGCTTTTGAGCCAGTTTTTTAATAGAATCGGGTACTCTTGCTGGAGTAATTACGGCAACACAAATATGGTTTGATTGTACGGTTTCACAGCATTCATATACGGCATATTCTCGTCCATTGTATGCAACCTGAACGGCTAATTCGTGTGTGAAATCAATGTAGGCTTCGGCTATGATATCATGCCCATCTGATCCTCCGAGCTTGCTAAACATCTCCACCGCCTCACCTACATTAGAAACGGTTGCATTCCCATAGCCATCGTATCCACCTTTGGATGACTTTAATACAAATGGCCAACCATGTTGATGGCCGAAATCCTTTAAATCAGCTTCCCCATTTATTTGCTTATACGGAGTTACGGGTATTCCTGCATTTTCGAAGCTTTGTTTTTCAATGAGTTTATTTTCAATCTTTGCAAAACGCTCCGGACTTGGATAAATAGGAGTACCTGAATTCTCTTGGACTTGTTTTAATACCTTAGAATCAATGAACTCATTTTCTAAGCTTAGCACATCGCACTGTTGTGCAAATTCGGTCATTGCTTCTACATCATTGAAGCTACCGGTGCTTACCTTTGGGCTTATGAAGTGCATGGGTTCATGGTTGTTACGGTCTGTATATGCAGCTACTTGAATGCCTAGTCTGTAGGCTTCAATGGCACTCATTTTAGCGAGCTGGCCTGCCCCTAAAAAACCGATGGTGAAAGAGGCAGGTATAGTTCGTGATTCAGTGATGAGACTTTTAGGCCCTGTGGTATTGCTCATTTTATACAATGATGGGTTATTGAATTGGATGCTACCTATCGATGTTCATGGAAAATAACGTGTTCATGTCTTAGCTAAAAGTATAAATTTGTTCGTATTCATAGACATCAAAGAAATGCCCATACAATAAATTGCACTATTGTGTATTTTTATAACAAATTATACCCAATGGACTTAGAAAAAAAATTACAACAACTGAAAGCTCGCTATAATGAAGTTAATGCAGCAATGAGTGATCCCGCTGTATTTGATGACCCTGAAAATTATACTAAGCTTACCAAAGAAAGAAGCGATCTTGAAGAGGTTGTGAAAGATTTCGATCGATATTCAGAACTAAAAGGAAATTTGGAAGGTAACCTAGAGCTCATCGAGATTAATGAAGATCCGGAAATCACCGAGATGGCCGTGGTTGAGAACAAAGAGATAAAAACGGAATTAGGTCGACTTGAGGAAGAACTAAAAATTAAGTTAGTACCAAAAGATCCCGAGGATTCTAAAAATGCTATTGTTGAGGTCAGGGCAGGTACAGGAGGAGATGAAGCAGCGATCTTTGCAGGAGATTTGTTTGATATGTATCGCCGGTATTCCGATGATTTGGGCTGGAAACTCCAAATTCTAAGTTTGAACGAATCTGAAAAAGGCGGGTTTAAAGAAATCAGTTTTTCTTTGGAAGGACACGAGGTTTTTGGGAAAATGAAGTACGAGTCTGGAGTGCATCGGGTTCAGCGAGTTCCTGCTACTGAAAGTCAGGGCAGGGTGCATACCTCAGCTGCAACCGTTGCAGTACTACCTGAGGTGGAGGAAGTAGATATTCACATTAATCCAAGTGATTTACGAATTGATACCTTTAGGGCGAGTGGTGCAGGAGGTCAGCATGTCAACAAAACGGATTCTGCTATTCGAATAACTCACGAACCGACAGGCATAGTTGCAGAATGCCAACAGGAACGCTCACAGCACCAAAATAAAGAGAAAGCAATGGCCATGCTTCGTGCAAGAATGTACGACATTGAGCTAGAAAAAAAGCAAAAAGCCAGGGCTGCAGAGAGGAAAAGTCAGGTCTCTACAGGGGATCGTTCCGCAAAAATTAGAACCTACAATTACCCACAAGGCCGGTTAACTGATCATCGCATCAACCTTACTCTATATAATCTTGATGCGGTTATGAAAGGTCAGTTACATGAAGTCATAGAGGGACTACGCATTCAGGATAACTTAGAAAAAATGCAGGAGATGGCTGAATAATCTAGGCTGCGGTTTTATCTTTATACAAAAAGCTACAATGTAGGTGGTACTGTAGGTGAGTTACACTCTAGGCGCAGCACTTAAAAGTTCCTTACTCGCTTTGGATTCAAACTGTTTAAAATTATTCACAAACATTTTAGCTAACTCAAAAGCCTTTTTATCATACTCCATGGCATCGTCCCAGGTATAACGAGGTATTAAAATTTTAGAGGGAACATCGGTTACTTGTATGGGGACTTGAAACCCAAAAATGGGATCTTTTACGTATTCCACTTTGTCAAGTTTGCCTGCGATAGCCTCACTGAGCATTTTTCGAGTGTAGCGTAATTTTATGCGTTCTCCAGTACCAAACTCACCGCCGGTCCATCCCGTATTTACCATCCAGACTTTAGCCTTGTGTTTTGTAATCTTTTTAGCCAGTAATTCGGCATACACCGTTGGGTGTAATGGCATAAATGGAGAACCAAAACAAGCCGAAAAGGTAGCTTGAGGTTCGGTTACACCGCGTTCTGTGCCAGCTACTTTAGCAGTATACCCACTGATAAAATGATACATAGCTTGTTCGGGTGTAAGTCTTGAAATGGGAGGTAGTACTCCAAAGGCATCTGCTGTTAGAAAGATAATGTTATCAGGGTGGTTGCCCATGCCCGTTTCACTGGCATTTGGAATGAAATCGATAGGATAAGAGCAACGCGTATTTTGAGTAAGACTTACATCGGAAAAATCTGGTTCTCGATTGGTATCTAAAATGACATTTTCAAGAATAGTACCAGGCATTTTGGTGGTAGCGTAAATCATTGGTTCACTTTTTTCACTAAGATTAATAGTCTTAGCATAACACCCACCCTCAAAGTTGAATATTCCCTCATCACTCCATCCGTGCTCATCGTCACCAATTAGGGTTTTCGAAGGATCCGCAGATAGCGTTGTTTTTCCCGTACCCGAAAGCCCAAAAAATACAGAAGATTTCCCATATTTATCGTGATTTGCCGAGCAGTGCATAGCCATAACTCCTTTTTTGGGAAGTAGGTAATTCATCACGGAAAATATCCCTTTTTTTACCTCGCCAGAATACATGGTTCCACCAATAAGGATAATCTTTTTCTCAAAATTACAGAGAATAAAGGTATTGCTTTTTGTTCCATCTACTTTTGGATTCGCCTCGAAAAAAGGAGCCGCAACAACCGTGAAATCAGGTTCAATGCTCGCAAGATTCTCCTCAGTTGGCCTAATAAACATATTGTGGGTGAATAGGGCATGATAGGCAACCTCACTAACAACTCTCACATTCAAGCGGTTTTTAGTATCGGCGCCACAAAAAGCATCTTTAACAAATAAGCGCCTATCTCTCAGATATCTTTGAACTTTTGAAAAGAGATTGTTAAAAACTTCTTCACTCGCGGGTTGATTGATTTCACCCCAATCTATTTCATCCTGTATAGACGGCTGTTTTATGATAAATCGATCTTTTGGGGAGCGACCCGTATACTTACCCGTGTGTACAAGCAAAGCATGATCGGCAGTTAAAATTGCCTCCCCATGAAGAATGGCATGCTCGTAGAGTTCTGAGGGGTTTAAATTCCAGTAAACCTCCTCATTTTTATCCAATCCTAAATAATCTAAGCCGATTTTACTTCGGGGATGTACATTGTAGTCTGCTTTCATAGCTCTTTGTTATATCGTTTTAAGCGGTCATTAATTTGGTTGAATATGCAATGCTTGAAAGAAATAATGCATTCAATCGTACTCCAACATATCACACTGATAGCAATAATAAGGAGCTCAAGAACAACTCTCAAAAATAGCTTTAGATTTCAAAAAAAGCGGTACCATAAAAGTAGCTTGAGCTTACTGATTCGCCCATGCTTGGTACCCACCTATAAGATTTTTTACATTCTTGAAGCCTAATCGCTCCACCATTAGTGCCGAAGCCTGTGAACTTCTATTGCCTGAACGACAGTACAATAAATAGGTGATATCTTTATCAAGCATACTTAGTTTAGATTCAAAGTCAGATTGGTAAAAGTCAAGATGCATAGCTCCCTCAATGGCTCCTGCATTCACTTCTGCAAGGGTTCTAACATCCAAAATTACTACCGATTCTTGATTCATTAAAGACTCGAATGTTGTACTATCAATATCCTCAAAGGTAACTTGACTCATTGATGTTTCTTTTGAGGCATTGTCCATTCCTTTCTCAGGAGTTGAGTTGCAGGCCCACAACCCACTAAGCAGTAGCACTATACCAAAAAGTTGGGTTAATGAATTCTTTCCCGATAATGCAAAAAATGTTGTTGAATTTATCTCTTGAGTCCAGCTCCGTTTAGGGTGATGCTGTTCATCTAGTTGGGTTTTAATCATAAGTACTACAGTAGGGGTGTTGGTATTAGCATGCGAAGGAGTTAAAATAGGAAATTTGGAGCCATAAATTTACCGGTAGTTTGTGGGGGACCTACCAGAAAAAAACACAAATTCTAAACGCCAACTTTAATATCTTTCGATTCTAAATTAGTAGGATAAATAGAGTTATGAATACCATCGAACATAAAGATTTTGAGGCGGTAATAGGTTTAGAGGTACATGCCCAATTGTTAACTCAAAGCAAAGCGTTTGCTCCAGTAGCTGCGCAATATGGACAGGCACCCAATACCCAAATTAGCCCGCTTTGTTTGGGGCATCCTGGCACCTTGCCATTAGTGAATGAGAACCTAATTCGTTACATCATTAAAATGGGTTTGGCCACCAACTGCTCTATTGCTCCTAAGTCTATATTTGCTAGAAAAAATTATTTTTATCCTGACCTTCCAAAAGGCTATCAGATTTCTCAATTTGAAACGCCTATCTGTGAGGGTGGTTATATTGACATAGAAGTAGAAGGTTATTCAAAGCGAATTGGGATTACCCGTATACACATGGAAGAGGATGCCGGTAAATCCATTCATGATCAAGATCCTTATAATACCCTGGTAGATTTAAATAGGGCAGGAACTCCTTTAATTGAAATAGTTTCAGAGCCTGATTTACGCACTCCACAAGAAGCGTATGCCTATCTATCCAAGATAAAGCAAATTGTCCAATACCTTGAGGTTTGTGACGGAAATATGGAAGAGGGGAGCCTACGATGCGACGCCAATGTATCGGTACGACCAAGAGGAAGAGAAAAATTTGGTACTCGAACCGAGCTAAAAAACATGAACTCTTTTAGGAATGTTGAAAAAGCCATCGACTTTGAAATTTACAGGCAAATTGAACTTATCGAATCGGGGGGTGAAGTCGTACAGCAAACTCGATTGTGGGATACCAGTAAAATGGAGACTCGCATCATGCGATCAAAGGAAGAGGCACACGACTATCGATATTTTCCAGAACCGGATCTTCCTCCCATCATCGTGACTAACGAGTTGTTAGATGAAATTAAGGAAGAGTTGCCCGAACTTGCTCACATCCGACAAGAGCGTTTTGTGAAACAATATCAACTTAGTGAAATCGATGCGGTTACCTTAACAGAGAATCGATATCTAGCCGACTTTTTTGAGGAATTAGTTTCGAAAAGTAGTCATGTTAAAGCTTCGGTAAGCTTGGTATTAAGTGACGTACTCCGAGTTTTAAACGAGCAGAGTATAACTATTCAAGAATTTCCTTTAACGGTGAACAGATTAGCAGAATTGTTGGATTTGCGAGCTTCAGATAAAGTTAGCTCGACTGCTCAGCAAACTGTTTTTAATGCGATGTTAGAGCAGGATAGTTCAGCCCAACAATTGGCTGAGAAGCTTAATTTACTACAGGTCTCCGACTCGAATTATATGGATGATTTGGTCAAACAAGTTATTGAAGCAAATCCCGATGAAGCAACCAGATACAAGGAAGGAAAAAAGCAACTAATGGGATTCTTTGTCGGGCAGGTCATGAAGGCCTCTAAGGGAAAAGCAAATCCTAAAATGGCTAACGAACTCGTTCGTAAATATTTGGATTGAGCAGCTTACAATGAACAAGAATAAACCAACCATGCCAACACCATTGGCAATGAGAACTCACATGAATAAATTAGCCTCAAAGAACTATTTATCTTCCGTCAAGAGCATTTCCCATATGGGTATTTTCGGAGCCATTTTGACCTTGTTTTTTGTGTCTTTTCTTGCCCAATGTGACCGCCCCGAACCAATGAACACCAGTTTATTTTCTGTTGCCATTGATGTGACGGATTCCTTGGATTTGACTCGTAATCGGCAAGGGTTTGAGTTTTTGCTATACTCTCAAGAAATGCAGAATAGTCCGATAGATACCTTATTTATTGGTGAAACCGATAGTATGGGTAATATTGAGGGCAGCATAAGTTTCGGTGAGCCTGGTGCTTATCCTCTACAAATAAGTCGGGATGGAAGCCCAATTTTGAGTATGAGAGTATTATTAGCACCAAATGATACGGTGCTCTTCACTGGAGAATTCCCGGAGATTGGTGAAACCCTGAAGGTAGACTCCAGAGAACAGCGAGCGATAGAGGTATTTGACCGAGTCGATGCAGGATTTACACGCACTCGACGATTTATCGCGATGGGGGCACTTGCTGACACTGCTATTGTAGATGAGTTACGAAAATGGGCCAATTTATATGAACAGGTTTATCACGATTACCCGGAAACCTTTGCCTCTTCATTCGCACTAGAGGCAGCCGTACAAATACTCTCCAATATTGACCAGCAGAAAATGATGTCACTGATAGACCAAGGCCTCGAAAATGAACAATCTTTGGGTCTTGCTTTGACCTTTGGAAAGGATTACATGAGTTCAAACAATGGCTTTGAGGAAGGGCTTAGCTATTTGGATTCACTAAAGATAATTGTTTCTAACAAGGAGCAAACCCGTGCAATTGATCAAATGCTTGTAGAATTGTACTATGACTCTTTGAGAATTGAGCAAGGAAAAGAAAGTTTAGCCCGATTCAAGCGGATGTATGAAAACGAAGAAGAGCTTTCTTTTTGGTACAAAAATATGCGTTTTGAACTTGAAGATTTGGCGCCAGGTACGTCTGTTCCAGCCTTTAGCTTTGTCAGCACAGAAGGTGATACCATTAACGAGGAGAGTATTAAAGGGACGCCCACCTTACTGGAGTTTACTCTTATGGAAAATGGCCTCTATCAGCAACAATACGAAGAATTAACGGTTAGCTATCAATTATTTGCGCCACAAGGCTTTCAAATCTATACCATGGCCTTTGACGAGAGTGCAACTACCATTTTGGCGTTTTTTGAAGAAAGAGATCGTTTTTGGTCTATTGCAGAACCACCCACGATGGATCGAAAATCTTTAGTAGAAACCTTCAATATCCAATACTATCCAACACGGATCCTACTTGATGCTAAAGGCCAAATTATTAGAAAATTTATTGGGGAAGAACTGGATGATTTTATTCCCTACCTCACACCTCACTTAAAATCGAAATAATACTTTAATTCTAACATTATGCGAAAACTTTTAATTGCAGGTAACTGGAAAATGAATGGAGGAGCAGAGTTTACTTCTGACCTATTATCTGCCATAAAGAATCAAAAACCAACTATTTCTGAAGAAGTGGATGTATTGGTTTGTCCGACTTTCGTATCTTTATCAATGGCTATTGATCAACTTCATGAAAGCGATATTCTAGTGGGGGCACAAAATGTGCATGAGGCTGAGAAAGGAGCATATACTGGTGAGATAAGCGCATCTATGTTGGTGGAGGCTGGATGCAGTTATGTTCTTGTAGGACACTCCGAACGGCGCGGCTATTATCATGAAGATGACGCCCTAGTTCACAAAAAAATACAAACTGCCCTAGCTCATGAACTAGCCCCTGTAGTTTGTGTTGGTGAGCTATTAGCTGAACGCAAAGAAGGCCGACATTTTGAGGTGGTGAAAACACAAACACTTGCTGCATTCGAAGGTCTGAGCGATGAACAGGCAGTTCAAATAGTTGTCGCTTATGAACCAGTTTGGGCTATTGGAACAGGGGAGACTGCCAGTCCAGAACAAGCTCAAGAAATGCATGCGTTTATACGATCAATTTTGGCTGAACAATTTGGTGATGTGGCTCAGGCAATACGTTTACTTTATGGAGGTAGTATGAAGCCTGCAAATGCTCAAGAATTATTAAGCCGAGCAGATGTTGATGGTGGTTTAATTGGTGGTGCAAGTCTGGATGCAGAAAGTTTTGTTAGCATTATTGAGATTGCAGAAAGTTTGTCTACTAAAACAATCGAGCCCAACCCTTCATCAACCTCAGAGGTTTAATAGTACTATGAAGGTATTACTTTTAGGAAGTGGTGGTAGAGAGCATGCGTTAGCTTGGGCCTTATCCCGATCGCCTCTTTGCGATACCTTATATATAGCACCTGGTAATCCAGGTACTCAGGCATGTGGAGTCAATGTGGCATTGAATGCCCTAGATTTTGAAAACGTACTTGAGTTCATTGAAGAAAAAAAAATTGGACTTACCGTTGTTGGCCCTGAGCAACCCTTAGTAGCTGGAATCTCCAATTTTTTAGAATCAAAGGATCATCCTGTTTTCGGACCCAGTACCATCGCGGCGCAATTAGAAGGGAGTAAACAATTTGCCAAAGATTTTATGGCACGCCATAACATACCTACAGCCGCGTATAAGGTGTTTTCAGGGGATTATTTTAATGAAGCGCTAGACTATGTAGACGCTAGAAATGAGTACCCCGTGGTATTAAAAGCAGATGGCTTAGCTGGTGGGAAAGGAGTACTTATTCCTGAAAATAGGGAAGAACTTTTAGCTGGCTTAGAGGAGCTTAGAGAGGGTACTTTGCAAACTGCAGCACAAACTTTGGTACTCGAAGAATTTATGCCTGGTGAAGAAGCATCTGTGTTTGCATTGTGCGATGGAGAACACTTCGAAATTATGGGAACCGCACAGGATCATAAGCGGCAACTAGATGGGGATAAAGGCCCGAATACGGGTGGTATGGGTGCGTATTCACCATCACCCCTTCTCAGCGAAGAGGTGCTTCAAACCGTCTCAGAAAACATTATTACCCCAACTATAGCAGGTATGGCCGCTGAAGGAAATCCCTACAAAGGGTTTTTGTACGTAGGTCTAATGATGACACCTGACGGGCCAAAGGTAGTAGAATATAATTGCCGCTTTGGTGATCCAGAATGTCAGGTTATTATACCTCGACTCCAAAGTGATTTGCTAACTCACTTAGTTCAAAGTACAAAGGGAGCCCTTCAAGAGGAAAACATTGTATTTGATGATCAATATAGAACCACGGTGGTACTAGTTTCGGGTGGCTATCCAATTAGTTACCAAAAGGGGTATCCTATCACTGGTGTAGATAAACTCCAACAGACAGATGCCATTCAAATTTTTCATGCAGGCACAGAGCAACATGAGGGTGAACTATGCACTGCCGGTGGGCGTGTGTTAAATGTGGTCGGTACCGGTAAAACACTGCAGGAGTCCATTTCCATGGCCTATAAAGGACTTGAATCTATATCGTTTAAGGATATGTTTTACCGTAAAGATATTGGTGCTAAAGGACTGAACCATGTTTCATGAAAGGCTTCTGGAACCATACCTGTAGTACGTTAAGGACTTTATTAGCCGCGCGAATTCCTTCGTCCAATTTACAATCCAGTCATGGATGTAAAAAAAATACATCACTTAGTTCGGGTTCTTTTATAGGCATTTACATAGGCTTTGTGATTTTAGTTAGCTTAGTTCCATATGCTGGAGTTGAAGTAGAGCTAAAAGAGAATACCATTCAACAAGCTAGAATATTACATGAGTACTCTGGGAAGGATATAGCGGGCCATTACCTGGCTATAGTAGCTGACTCAAAGGGCATCAGCCAAGTTAATTCAGCGGTAAATCCCATACCTATTGCTACCTTTACCCAAGCATCAGCCATGGTAAAGAGCATTGATGGAGTCATGGTTAGTGATGAGGCAGAGCATAAAATCTACGTGTTCAGTACCGATGGAATGCTAGGTACCGAGGTAGGAGGAAAGGGATCTGGTACAGAATCCTTACAATCACCGACCGATCTGGTAAGTAAAAATGGGCTAAAAATATTTGTTGCAGACAAAGAGAATGGCCGCGTCAAAATTTTGGATCATGAATTACACTATTTATCCAGTTTGGACATTAGTAGAGCGGGCACAGAGTACAGTATGGGATTAGATCGCCTGAGTTCGGCGATTAGCTGGAAACCCGAAAAGCTGTGTCTTCTTAGTAGTGGATATTTACAGGTTTGGGACTCACTTGGCAAAGGAATACATCGTTTTAACTCTAAAGGAGATTATCTTGGATTTAGTGCTCTCACCCAGGCTATAGGCGAAATTACTGACATGCAGTGTAGAGCCGATTATATTGAGTTATACAGTGCTCAAAGTGATAAAATTGCTCGTATGAGCGGCAATGGACTCTGGTTGGGTAGCTACTATATTACCCGAGATCGTGCCTATCAATCGAATATTTCTTCAACAAATTATGCCGATAAGTGGGATGAGTTGGAGCAAAATTATGGACATTGGGTAGATTCAATAACTGAAGGAAATCGGTTGTGGATTTTATTTGAGCGCGCATTGTTCTCATTTGATATTATTGAATAAGTGCATAACTACTAGCGCAATGGTTTCTAATACTCTTGTTGATGTGAATAAACCCTTTTCCATACCAAATGAGTCATTTGAGCAAATTCTGAAAACAATTCCGGATCTTTATCAATCTTTAACTCAACAGAGTAGTTCTTTATTTTTAGATCCTGCTCTGAGTTTTGAAGAAAAATTAACTCAAGTCTTCGTTTTTCAATGCACGTTTAATCCTGTATACCGAAAATATTGTGCTGCTTTAGGTTGGTCAGTCGAGGACTATTCACGCTGCCTCGAGGAATTGCCACCATTACTGCCGGCGCAAGCTTTCAAAGAGGCAGAAGTATGGGCGAAGAATATTCGTATAGGTGATAGGTTCGCATCAACCCGGATCCCGCATTTGGTAGGGAATAATGAACCCTTAGAGTTTTTGAGTAGTGGGACCTCGGCTATGCATCGGAGCCGACACCGTGTGCTAAATCCTAGCTATTATGATGACTCTATTCGAGCATCATGGCAAGCAAGGTTTGGAGAGGAGAATTGGATCATCTGGGCGTACACTCCTGGCTACGCTGAAAACCCCCAATCTTCCTTGTTATATATGATTGACCGGTTAATGGAGTGGGATCAAACTCAGCAAAGTCGCTACTTATCCCTAGACCAATGTCTGCCAACACAGCAGGTGCATGAACTCGTAGAAGAGGGGCATCAAGTAATGCTTTTTGGGGCTGCATTTGGATGGTTAGACCTGATAGAACGACACGAGCGAGAAAAGATCCCGTTGAACCTGCCAAAAGAGCTAAGCATCATGGAAACGGGTGGAATGAAAACCTATCGCCGATCCGTATCACGTGAGGAGTTGTTTGATCGTTTAATAGAAGGATTTAATGGGGTACCAGAGCAGCTTATCACCGAATATGGGATGACAGAATGCTTGAGTCAGTCATATACTTCCAACGGACTGTGGCTCAGCTGTCCAGAATGGGTAAAGGTGGTCGTGGTAGATTCAGATGACCACAGTAAGGTATTAGCGCCTGGGCAGGAAGGGCGAATTGGAATTGTTGATTTGGCGAATATCTACTCTTGTAGCTTTTTGTTAACGGGTGATCGGGGGGTGATGGATTCAAATGGAGACTTCCAGGTATTAGGACGATGGGAGCCAACATCTATGCGTGGGTGTAATTTTTTAGTTGAACAAGATGGGTAATACAGGGTTGCCAACTTCAAGTCAAATAAATCCGAATAAGCGTTCACCAACAGCTAAGGATGGGGCCGGACCAGCAAAAGTTAGAGCATTGTTATTACAGAAGCACCTGATCGAGTGGTTTGAAAATGAACAATCAGGAATGCAAACAGCCATTCAACAAAGTATTTTAGGAACCGACTTTACTTCATCGGATATTTATTTTCAGCTTTCTACCATCAAATCCCGTTTAGTCGCAGGCGATTTAGTACGCTGGGTAGAAAAAAGTTATGGTGAGGAGGATCCGCAAGTAAATGAGCCCGAGCAAAATGAGCAAGAGGATCATGAGGTAGATTCTCAACCCTACGAACAAACGCATGTGTTATGCATTCATGCGGGTAATCTACCTTTAGTTGGTTTGCAGGATGCTTTGGCTGTTTTATTAGCAGGTTTTAGCTATACCGGAAAAATTTCCCGGAAAGACCCCTATCTCTTGGTTTCTATTTTGAAGTGGTTGGTTCATCGAGGTTGGCAGGCACAGATTCAGCATTGGAGTATTGAAACAGTAGATATTCCCGCAAAAAACTACCAGGAAGTACTTTTTTCAGGATCAGAATCGTCTCTGACTACTCTTAAAAATATTTTAGTTAAAGCTGAAATAATTGAAAGTCAGACTACCTGGCTCAACCGTACGGCATCATTTTCAATGGCCTATTGCCCAAACAAAGAAATGGTTAAAAAGCATGCTTCTCAGCTTATTGAAGCGGTGGTTAGGCATGGTGGAAAAGGCTGCAGATCAGTGGGTGTGGTCGTCTGTCCAGTTGGGCTTAGTGAACTGCAGAATCCACTCGAAGAGGCTTTAAAAAGCACCTTAGTTGAAGCTGAAATTGAAGCTAATCCCGATTCCAAACTTGTAAAGCAGGAGGCTAAGAAAAATAAATTAACCAGTGTGGCTTATAAAAAAGCGTATAATTTGGCCATTGATCGCACATTCCTTTGTGTGGGCGATTGGCTTATAGAAGAGCATTCGGTTGAACAGGTACCTGAACCAAGAAGTAATCGAGTGGTGTATTGGGTTAAAGCCGACGTAGAAGTGCTAGGTAGTTTGGTGGAGCGCTTTGGTTTGGCTCTTCAGAGTGTTTACTACCTAGGGGCTGATAACTCGTCATTAGAAGGCTTGCTCAACGCCTTCTCTAATATTGAATCCATTGATTATGCCCAGCGTCCCCCTTTATATTGGAAGCCCGACGGGGTAGATGTGCTAAGGTATCTTTGTCCTTTCATTATTTAATTCTTTTATGCCTATTTTAGGCATCTGGTAATTTAGCCCTAAAAGCTTCGTCTTATCACTAGGTTAATGGGTAGTTTTACCTATAATGACGACCCTTTAGATTAACATACAATTTTATGCATTCGTATAATCCAGAAGCTATTGAAAAGAAATGGCAAACATATTGGTTAGAGCACAAGACGTTTAAAACTCCCACGGATCGTAGCAAGCCAAAATACTATGTTCTAGATATGTTTCCTTACCCTAGCGGATCTGGTTTGCATGTGGGACATCCCGAGGGATATACGGCTACGGATATAATGGCGCGATACAAGCGAATGAAGGGGTTTAATGTGCTTCACCCGATGGGTTGGGATGCATTTGGATTACCTGCTGAGCAGTATGCGGTGAAAACAGGGACACATCCACGTATTACTACAGAACACAACATCAAAAGATTTCGTGAGCAGTTACAAGCTATAGGGTTTAGTTATGATTGGGACAGAGAAGTAAATACTACCGATCCTACTTATTTTAAATGGACGCAGTGGATTTTTTTGAAACTCTATGAAATGGGTTTGGCCTACGAGGACGAAGTTGCAGTAAACTGGTGTCCAGAATTAGGGACGGTGTTGGCTAATGAAGAAGTAATTGATGGTAAAAGTGAGGTGGGTGGATATCCCGTTGTTCGGCGTCCAATGCGTCAATGGGTACTCAAAATAACCGCCTATGCGGAGCGTCTACTTCAGGATTTGGATGATCTTGACTGGCCTGAATCATTAAAAGATATGCAGAGAAATTGGATAGGAAAGTCTGTGGGTGCTGAAATTGACTTTGCTATTCAGGGGTATGAGGGTGAGAAAATTCGGGTGTTTACCACCAGACCTGATACTTTATTCGGCGCCACTTATATGGTACTTGCCCCAGAACATCATTTGGTGGATATAATTACAAGTGAACAGCAACGTTCTTCCGTGCAGGAATATGTAGAAACTTCCGCAGCCAAATCCGATTTAGATAGACAAGAACTATCGAAGGAAAAAACGGGGGTATGGACGGGTGCTTTTGCAATTCATCCTGTGACCAAGAAGCAAATTCCCATATGGATTGCGGATTATGTACTCGTGAGCTACGGAACAGGAGCTATCATGGCCGTGCCCGCACAGGATGAGCGAGATTGGGAGTTTGCAGAGGCCTTTGATTTACCGATTGTACGTACCGTCGAACCCGAAGATGGATTTACCGGAAAAGCCTACACCGGAGATGGTCCTGCCATTAACTCTGATTTTTTGAATGGAATGGGAGTGGCTGAGGCCAAAACCACCATGATTCAATGGCTAGAAGATCATGGGGTAGGATCAAAAGCCATAAATTACAAACTCCGTGACTGGTTATTTTCTAGGCAGCGTTACTGGGGTGAGCCTTTTCCCATCATTCATACCGACGAAGGTGCGGTTCCTTTATCCGAAGATCAACTCCCTTTAGAACTTCCTCAGGTAGATAATTATCAACCAACGGGCGATGGCGAACCTCCTTTAGCTAACGCAACCGAGTGGGTGAATATCACCGATCCTGCTACAGCTAAGCCAGCGAAGCGCGAAACGAATACCATGCCTCAGTGGGCAGGCTCTTGTTGGTACTACCTGCGATACATATCTCCTGATTGGGAGGGTGGACCCGTAGACCCAGATTATGAATCGTATTGGATGCCGGTAGATTTATATGTGGGTGGGGCAGAACATGCGGTATTGCATTTATTATATGCCCGTTTTTGGCATAAAGTATTATTTGATTTGGGGGTTGTGAGTACCAAAGAGCCCTTTCAAAAATTAGTAAATCAGGGTATGATCCTGGGTGAAATGGAGTACACAGCTGCTCAGAAAAATGAGAAGTGGATCCCTATTGATGAGGCCGATGAAACTTCAGATAAAATACGATTGGCGGATGAGGATGTGGAGAAAAAGGGTGATCATTTTGTAATTAAGGGCACCGATATACGTATAGAAGCTAGGGCACATAAAATGTCAAAGAGCCGTGGTAACGTTATAAATCCTGATCATATTATTGAGGAATTCGGTGCGGATTCACTACGCTTATATGAAATGTTTATGGGGCCTTTAGAACAAGTTAAACCTTGGAGTACCAAAGGGGTGGACGGGGTAAACAGATTCTTGCATCGAGCTTGGAGACTCTTGGTTAATGAGGAGAGTGGCGAACTAAAATCCACGGTTAGTGACACTGAACCTACCAAAGAACAGCTTAAAGTGTTGCATACAGCCATAAAAAAGGTGAGCGAAGATATTGAGGCAATGCGTTTTAATACGGCCATATCTGCATTAATGATTTTTGTTAACGAAGCCAATACCTGGAGTCAAATGCCCTTAGTTGTGGCTCAACATTTTGTTCAATTATTGTCTCCTTTTGCTCCTCATATTAGCGAGGAATTATGGGTAAAACTAGGCCATCAAGAAAGTATAGCTTACCAACATTGGCCCGTCTTTGACGAACAATGGTTGGTTGATAACGAAATAATGTATCCCATCCAGATTAATGGTAAGGTTCGCGCAGAACTATTTGTTTCAACTGAGCGAGCGATGGACAAGCAATATGTACTTGAGCAAGCTAAAGCCAATGAAAAAATTCAGGGCTATTTAGAAGGTAACCGTTTGGTGAAAGAAATATTTGTTCCTAAGCGGATCGTGAATCTGGTTATCGCTCCTTGATAGGAGTATAATCAACATTTTTTTGACCAACATAAAGGGCCCTTGGGCGAACAAGTCTGTTGTGCTCCATTTGCTCCATGTAGTGACCTGCCCATCCAGCAATACGACTCATAGTAAAGATACAGGTGTACAAGTCAGGCTGAATCCCCATAGAGAAATAGACGGTTGCAGAAAAAAAATCGACATTTGGATCAATATTCTTTTCGGTTTTCATGGTGCGAAGCATATCCATTG
>JAYPBC010000033.1:0-17359 GCA_038124025.1 Balneola sp.
CGCTAGTATAGGTAATATACCTGAAGCAGGTCGTATGTTGATGCTGAGTATTTCTTACGAAAAAATACTTTAATGTTAAACTAATTTTTCGTACATTTACTCGTATTAAAGACTATTCATCAAGAAAGACCTCATAAGTTACCATCATGAAACTAGGAATCGACAGCTTTGCTGCTGTGCAAGGACAGCACGGTGAGCCTAGTACCGCGCAACAACGGGCCGAAACCATTGAAAATCTATTAACTCGAGTCGAACTCATGGAGGAAGTTGGCTTGGATGTGTTTGGCCTCGGCGAACATCATAGACCCGAATATCTGGATTCTTCGCCTTTGACCATTTTGGCCGCTGCCGCCGCGAGAACGTCAAAGATTCAGCTGTTAAGCGCGGTTACCGTACTCAGCGCTCAAGATCCGGTGCGTGTTTTCCAACAATTAGCTACTCTCGATTTAATTTCCAAGGGGCGTGCAGGGTTAGTAGCAGGCCGAGGTTCATTTTCTGAGGCTTTTCCATTATTTGGACTCAACTTTCAGGATTATGATGATCTTTTTGAGGAGAAACTGGAACTTTTGCTAAAACTAAGAGCGGAAGAAAAAGTAAATTGGGAAGGACGGTTTCGACCAGCGCTCAACGGGCAAGGAGTCTATCCGCGGCCATATAAACCCGAGGTGCCTATATACGTAGGCGTAGGTGGGACCCCAGCTTCTTTTGCGCGAGCAGGCCGTCTTGGTCTTCCCTTAATGATAGCCATTATAGGCGGACAAACACACCGCTTTAAACCTTTAGTGGATATGTATTACCGTGCAGGGATTGAAGCAGGACAACCCAGAGAAAAGTTAAAAGTGGCCGTTCATTCCCTGGGTTTTATTGCTGAAGATTCTCAATCGGCTCATGAGCAGTTTTTCCCTGGCTATGCGAAAACCTTTACCCAAATAGGAAAAGAGCGCGGGTGGGGTGGGGCAGTTACCCGGCACAGTTATGACTCGCAGGCCGATAAAATGGGCGCTTTGGTTGTGGGTAATCCAGAGGAAGTTGCGGATAAGATAGTGCGCCATTCTCGAGCATTGGGTGGCTTGACAGAGTTTCGTTTGCATATGAATGTGGCCCATTTGTCCCACGAGCAATTATCAAGTGCCATTCGTTTACTTGGAGAGGAAGTAGCACCAATAGTTCGAGAAAAATTGGGTGCGCCAAAGGAGAAAGTAGCCGGCAGAATGTCGGTATAACTATCTTTTCGAGTTGATGTACATGTTTACCGGTTGATGTACGAGTTTTACGGCGAGTTTTAGGGTAAAAAATACCGAGAGTAAAATGTAATGGGTAAAATGATTCTCATATATAAATAAAAATTTATATATTTGTGTTGATATATAAAAAAAAGTAAATGTCATATACTCTGCATCAACTGCATATTTTTGCAGCCGTTGCTCAAGAAAAAAGCATGACTAAGGCAGCTGAGCGGCTTCAAATGACTCAGCCAGCTGTTTCTATTCAAGTCAAAAAATTGCAAGATCATTTCGGAATAGAACTCTTCGAGGTGATTGGGAAACAATTGTATTTGACCGAGGCGGGCAGGGAATTATACCAAGCGCAGATTTTGGTTCAGCAAAGCCTCGAAAATGCGGAAATGAGTTTATCGCAATTGCGAGGATCTATGAAAGGCTCATTACGTATTGCGGCAGTATCTACAGCAAAATACGTAATGCCGTATATCCTGGGTGCTTTTCAGAAGCAGCATGCCAATATTTCCATTTCTTTAAAAGTGGCTAACCGTGCCGAGGTAATAAGCGCACTTCGAGAGAACAGCTGTGATTTCGCTGTTTTCTCACAACTACCATCTGATTTAGACTTGGATTATACAGACTTAATGAACAATCCACTCGTATTTGCTGCGGCTAAAGACCATTCAAAACTTGGAAAAAAGCTCAAGATAGCTGACTTAAAGGGCGAAGCATTGGTGCTCCGAGAGAAAGGTTCCGGCACTCGTATGGTTATGGAAGAGCTTTTTCAACAAGAGGATATGAGTATAGATTCGGTCATGGAGTTGAGCACCAATGAAGGTGTTAAGCATGCGATTATGGCTGGAATTGGTATATCGCTGGTTTCTGAATTTAGTTTGCGCTTGGAAAAAATTCACGATCAAATAGGTGTTCTTGATGTGGAAGGATTTCCAATAAAAAGTACATGGAAATTAGTTCACCTACGCGGAAAAAATCTGAGTCCTCTCGCTCAAACATTTAAAACATACATACAACAAACAGAGTTAACTACATCTACCTATGGAATCCTTATTGTCTAATTTTGCATCGCCGGTAGTACTGGCCTTTGCCCTTGGTATTGCGGCCAAACTTCTAAAAAGTGATCTCGAAATACCCAAACCACTGTATCAGGGATTATCGATTTATTTATTATTAGCCATTGGTCTTAAAGGAGGGGTAGAACTGAGTAAAACCTCCATAGATGCTTTTATAGGCCCAGCTTCTATTACGCTTTTACTTGGCGTAATAACCCCACTCATTGCCTACCTCATTCTTCGTTATTTAGGACGGATGGACATGATTAACTCTTCGGCCATAGCCGCTCATTATGGCTCTGTTTCAGCGGTGACCTTTATCGCGGCGATCAGTTATGTCGAGAGCTTGGGCTACAGCCCGGAAGGCTTTATGCCGACCTTGGTTGCCTTACTAGAGGTTCCTGGTATAATTGTCGCATTGCTCATCCCTCAACTCTCTAATGGAGGGAATGGATCGTTTAAAAAGGCATTGCATGAAGTGGTAACAGGCAGTTCAATTATTTTGTTACTTGGAGGCTTACTTATTGGTTTTGTAGCAGGACCGGTTAAATTTGAATCGGTTCAGCCCTTTTTTGTGAGTGGATTTCAGGGGGCTTTAGTGCTTTTTTTACTAGAATTGGGAATGGTTACGGCTCGCCGGCTTAGCGATCTGAAAAAAGTGGGGGTATTTTTACTCGGTTTTGGAATCATAGTACCCATATTGCATGGGGTGTTGGCCATTTGGTTAGGTCTTATGGTGGGATTGAGCGTTGCTGGAGCAACCGTATTGGCGGCCATGGTGTCAAGTGGATCTTATATCGCTGCTCCAGCAGCCGTTAGAATAGCTCTTCCAAAAGCCAATCCAAGCTATTATCTTACGGCATCTTTAGGAATAACCTTTCCCTTTAATATTACCATTGGAATTCCTATTTATTATTTAATAGCAACATGGATGGGAGCATAAAATGAAGTTAAGAGAACTTACGCTGGTTACCATAATCACCGAGCGATTATTACGTGACGAAATCATCGATCGTCTAAAGGAAACTGGGGTATCAGGTTACACTCTTTCTGACACTACTGGAGAAGGGTCAAGAGGAATTCGCGCTAGTGACTGGGAGGGTAAGAATGTTAAAATTGAGGTAATTGTGAATCATTCTACGGCCGAACATATTATTCAACAAATAAGTGACGAATACTTCGAAAATTATGCAGTCGTAGCGTACACACAAACGGTACGAGTCGTTCGTGGTGAAAAGTATATGAGCTAGTAGTCACAGGCTCAAAACAAATAGTAATGTATTGGTAAAAATAATGCGTATTTTTAACTGCGCTATTAAGTTAGCCGTATGAAGCCCGAGCTGAGATGATGCCGCAACCACATTCCTCTCTTTGCAGGCAACATCTTATTTTCAAATCAATATATAGTACATGTCTTCATTTTCAGAGTTGGGCCTTAAGCAAGAATTGCTTGAGGGTGTAGAACGTTTAGGTTTTACAGAGCCAACCAAAGTTCAAGAACTTGCGATTCCTGCTATTTTGGAATCTACTCAGGATTTAGTGGCCTTAGCCCAAACCGGTACAGGAAAAACAGGGGCTTTTGGTCTGCCCTTATTGCAAAAAATAGATCCAGATGATAAAAATGTGCAAGCGATTGTGCTTTCACCCACCAGAGAACTGGCCATCCAGATTGCCAAAGATTTAAAGGTTTTTGCAAAAAAATTAAAGGGCGTAAAAACTGTAGCAGTTTATGGCGGCTCCGAAATTCGCACCCAAATTAAAGCCTTAGAGAATGGATGTCAGGTTGTTGTGGGAACACCTGGCCGTATGTTGGATCTAATTCGACGGCGAAAATTACGGGTAGAGAATATTCATACTCTTGTACTTGACGAAGCCGATGAAATGCTTAATATGGGCTTCCAAGAGGACCTCGATGCAATTTTGGCGGATACTCCATCAGAAAAGCAAACGCTCTTATTCTCAGCAACCATGCCCAAGCAGATGTCGAGCATGGCTAAAAAATACATGCATGAACCTGCTGAAATTGAGGTAGGTGAGCGTAATTCTGGCTCAAAAGATGTTGAGCATCAATATTTTGTGGTAAAAGCCAGCAATCGCTTCGAAACACTTAAGCGGTTGGTAGATATACATCCTAGTATGTATGGGATTATTTTTTGTCGTACCCGTAACGAAACAATGGATATTTCCAAGTGGCTTAGCAGGGATGGATACGAAGTTGATGTATTGAATGGGGATCTCTCGCAAAATCAGCGAGATCAGGTCATGAATCGTTTTCGAAAGAAAGAGCTTAAAATTCTAGTAGCTACCGATGTAGCAGCTCGTGGACTCGACGTTAACAATCTCTCCCATATTGTTAATTATAATTTACCGGATGATTTGGAAGTGTATATCCACCGGAGTGGACGTACAGGACGTGCAGGCAACAAAGGTATTTGTATGAGTATTGTTAGCCCACGTGAGCAAAGTCGTATACGGCGACTGGAAAAAATGGCTTCTCAGCCTTTTATCAAATCTGAGGTTCCAACAGGGGAAGAAATTTGCTCCAAGAGATTACTACATGGCCTAGAAAGAGTTAAAAAAGAAGCGGTAAATCCGGAAAGGATACAGCCATTTTTACCTGCTGCCCTAGAAGCATTGGAGCATTTGACCAAAGAGCAGGTGATTGAACGATTTCTGAGCCTAGAATTTCACAATATGCTCGAATATTATGCAGGAGCTTCCGATGTCAATGCCAAAGGCGATGGTGGTCGTGGTGATGGCGGCGGGCGACGACGTCGTGATGGTAGAGGACGAGGACGAGGGCGTTCAGGTGGCGGTAGTCGCGGTGGCCGATCTGGTGGTGGTCGAGGAGATCGGCGTGGAGATCGGCGCTCTGGTGGTGGCCACAGAAAAGGTGGCTTTGGAGGCGAAAAGCGTCGAAGATCTTAAATTAAAGGCTATCCGGTAGGTTAACGAATCAGCCAGTGAAGACCTTGACATTGGGCTAACAAATGAGCCTTAAACCAAGCTATCTTATTGTTACTCTGACAAAGGAGCAAAGCGCGCTTGAGTCATTTGTTCAAAAGCATATGCATAGCCTATGAGCTTTGCTTCGTCCCATGCGCGACCAAAAAATGACATGCCAATAGGAAGCCCTTCGATTTGCCCCATTGGAACGGTGATATTTGGATATCCCGCTCTAGCGGCTGGTGAACTAGATGAAAGTCCAAAATTATCCCCATTAACTAAATCAATTTTCCAAGCCGGTCCCCCTGTTATAGAGATAATGACATCTAAGTCATGAAGGTCCATTACTCGATCAATCCCTTCTTTCCTGGTCTTACGGGTCAATTCGCTAAGTGCACGTTCATAGGCAGGCTCGCTTAATGGGCCTTTTTCCTGAGCTGTTAATAACAGATCATGATCAAAGTAGCGCATCTCTACAGAATCCATTAAGGTTTGCTGGATTAAATCTTCTAAATCATTAACAGGGGTATCTTCTCCTAAAGAACGGAAATACTTGTTTAGACCATCTTTGAATTCATAGAGCATCACCTGGTAGGAATTTCCACCAGGATTTTCCTGAGATATTTGATCCAATTCGATTAGAATTGCACCAGCTTCTTCTAGATCCCGAAGCCTTCTATTAAATAATGTATCTACGCGAAAGTGTCGTCCCCTAGGTCCATTATAAATTCCAATCCTAGCGCCTCGTAAAAAGTCCTTATTTGCAAACGCAAGGTAATCGGTATTCAAATAGTCCTCACTAGCCAATGTCTTTTGATCCGTTGAATCGATACCAACCATAGCAGATAATGCGATAGCCCCATCTGTGACTGTTCTTGTCATAGGCCCTGGAGTATCTTGAGTGTACGATATAGGTATAATCCCACTACGACTAAGTAACCCAACCGTAGGTTTAATTCCAACCAAACCGTTAGCATTGGCTGGGCAGGTTATTGACCCATTGGTTTCCGTTCCTATGGTAAACATCGCAAGATTTGCTGACGCTGCCACACCGGAGCCAGCACTTGACCCGCAAGGGCTTCTACTAGGATCATATGGATTCTTGGTTTGCCCCCCAAGACCACTCCAACCACTTGAAGAAAAGCTAGAGTGAAAATTTGCCCACTCGCTCAAGTTTGTTTTACCTAATATAATGGCCCCAGCTTCTCTTAGTTGTTGTACGATGAATGCATCTCGGTAAGGTCTTGATTCTGCCATTGCTCGAGCACCAGCCGTATTGGGCATTCCTTCTTTGGTGTCAATATTATCTTTTAATAATACGGGAACACCAAAAAGGGGGGGTAGCATACCTTCCTTGGCTTGCATAAGCTGAGCATCCATTGAGGTAGCAATGTCCAAAGCCTCAGAGTTTAAGGTAATGACGGAGTTTAGTGCAGGACCACTAGGATCGTGATCAACTGCTTCAATACGCCCAAGGTAGGCTTGGACGACCTCACTTACCGTAAACTCCCCAGTTAAATAGCCTTGATGTAATTTATCAATAGTAATTTCTTCAAGAGCTAGAACTTTGAATGCTGCATTGGACGCATGTTCCACTCCTATTTTCGATTGACATTGTAAGCTGAAGAGCACAAAATAAAAGAAAATAAGAGCGCGAAGATGCATAATTCAAAAGATGGTGATTAAATCTTAGTACCGGTATTCGTCAGACTTGTATGGCCCGGTAATCGGAACACCAATATAAGCAGCTTGTTCCTCTGTCAATTCCTCTAAATCAGCGCCAATTTTGGATAGGTGTAAACGAGCCACTTTTTCATCCAATGACTTAGGAAGTGTGTGTACTTTCCCTGTTTCGAATTCTTCTGGGCGGTTCCATAGGGCAATTTGTGCCAGTGTTTGGTTTGCGAAAGAATTACTCATTACAAAGGATGGATGGCCTGTGGCATTTCCAAGATTCATTAAACGACCTTGTGACAGCAGAATGACCTGTTTTCCGCTTTCAAGGGTGTACAAATCTACCTGAGGCTTAATATTATCTTCGGTTGCATTCGCTTTTAACCAAGCAACATCGATTTCGTTGTCGAAATGCCCAATATTACCAACAATAGCTTTGTCTTTCATGGCTTCGAAATGCGCTCCAGTCACGATATCTTTATTGCCAGTTGCCGTGACAATAATGTCGGCGCGAGTAGCGGCCTCGTCCATGCGCTTTACTTCAAAGCCGTCCATAGCTGCTTGTAGGGCACAAATGGGATCAATCTCTGTTACAATAACCCTAGCGCCGGCACCACGAAGAGAGGCCGCGGTCCCCTTACCTACATCCCCATAACCTGCAACAACAGCTACTTTGCCCGCCATCATTACGTCGGTAGCACGTCGAATGGCATCTACAGCCGATTCCTGACAACCATATTTGTTGTCAAATTTAGATTTAGTGACCGAGTCATTTACATTAATAGCTGGGAGGGGTAAGGTGCCTTTCCGTTCTCGTTCGATTAGTCGTAATACACCAGTGGTAGTCTCTTCAGAAATACCATGTATTCCCTCGGCTAATTCTGGGTATCGATCTAACACCATATTGGTCAAATCACCACCATCGTCAAGAATCATATTCAATGGTTGATCATCAGGGAAATAGAGGGTTTGTTCAATACACCAGTCGAATTCTTCTTCATTCATCCCTTTCCATGCATACACTGGAATACCTTCAGCGGCAATTGCAGCAGCAGCGTGATCTTGAGTAGAATAAATATTACATGAACTCCAGGTTACATCGGCACCTAGGTCCACTAAGGTTTCAATAAGCACAGCCGTCTGAATAGTCATGTGGAGGCAACCTGCTATGCGAGCACCTTTGAGAGGCTGTTCATTTTTGTATTCTTCACGGATAGCCATTAAACCAGGCATTTCAGCCTCGGCTAATTCAATTTCTTTACGCCCGTACGCCGCTTGAGAAATATCGGCTACTTTATAGGCAGGTTTGTCACTTGGTAAATCTGCTTTGGCGGTTTCTAAAATGGACTTGGTCGATGAATCTATCGTTTCTTGAGACATGTTTAGTAAGTTTTTAAAGGTAAATATTCGTCTAGAATAGATTTTGTTTTTTCATAGTCACCCTGAGTTCCTCGTGAACCCAGTTCGGTTGTAATTACATAGCCTGCGGTATCAATGAACACTTTGAAAGGAATGCCCATGGAAATTACTTGATCTCCTACCCCATTTACATCGAGTAGCCAGTTGAAGTCGTATGGATTCTCGGTAGAAAATTGGGCTACATCTTCAGGTTTATCCGCTAAAATGGTATTCACCGCCATCACTTCGAACCGATCGCCGTATTCCGCACGCAAAGAATCCATCGCAGGAAATACCATTAAGCAAGGTGAACACCAGGTTTCCCAAAAATCTATGAGTAACACTTTTCCTTCATAATCCGAAATCTGAACCGTATTCCCTTCAATATCTTCAAAGCTAGCCCGTTGCAGTACCCCTTGAATGCGTAGCTGGGCCTCGTTTAAGTCATGCCGATTAATGGTACTCTCATCAGACTTGGAACCACCATTTGAGCAGCCAATCCCTGCGATTATAACCAACAGCATAGCCATAGTAAGTAAGCCAATTCGAGGAAAGTTTATGGACATTGGATTGTATATTCTTTCGGGTTGATGAATAAAGCACTCGTTGATATAGGTACAAGTTTTTAAACCATAACAAGATACGATTTCATTCTGATAAAAGTTCCTTTACATATAATCGTGTGAATTTTCTCAGAGCCTCTTATCTTATTGCATGCAACATTCATCAACAGTTAGCAGTTCGATGGTGGAAGGGACCCTGAAAACCCGGTCCAACAACTCTCAGAAAACCTATGATTTTGTTATTGTAGGTGCCGGTATTGTTGGTCTAGCCACGGCGTACAAACTGCATAAAAAGTTTTCAGATGCCACTGTTTTAGTCCTCGAAAAAGAGGGGAGGGTGGGCGCACATCAAACAGGGAAGAACTCTGGAGTCATTCACTCAGGTATTTATTATAAGCCAGGTAGTTACAAAGCCAAAAATTGTCGGGACGGGCGGCTACAACTCGTAGACTTTTGCAATGAATATGAGGTTGCCATGGAAGTTTGCGGCAAGGTAATAGTCGCAACCAAAGAAGAGGAATTACCCCGACTAGACGGAATTTATGAGCGTGGTAAACAAAATGAAATCGAAGGTATTTCGATGATTGATCCCTCCGAGCTCGCAGAAATTGAGCCACATGTCAAAGGAGTGAAAGCCATTCATGTTCCATGCTCTGGTATCGTAGATTATGTAGGTATGTGTGATCGGATGATGGAGGCCATTGAAGGCGACGGGCGAGGGCATGTCCAATTTAGTGCGCGAGTTCATGCCATTCGTGAGACTTCAGGCGAAGTGGTTGTGCAAGCTGGAAACAGCAGCTACAAAGGTCGATATCTTATTAATTGCGCCGGCCTGTATTGCGATCATGTGGCTAAGTCAGCAGGATTGAATTCACCGGTGAAAATAGTGCCTTTTAAAGGCGAATACTACGAGCTTAAACCTGATGCAGAGTACCTAGTTAAGCATCTTATCTATCCTCTTCCAAATCCTGAATTCCCATTCTTAGGAGTGCACTTTACCCGGATGGCTTTAGGAGGGATAGAATGTGGCCCAAATGCGGTCTTTGTATTTAAACGAGAAGGCTATGAAAAGTTTGCTTTTGACTTTAAGGAATCTCTGGAGTCGTTAACCTTTCCTGGGTTTTGGAAAATGGCTACCAGACATTGGCGTATGGGGCTTGATGAATATAAGCGGTCGTTTTCAAAAGAAGCCTTCGTTAAAGGATTACAGACATTAATTCCTGAGGTGCAAAGCCATCACTTACAGCACTCACCTGCTGGAGTTCGTGCGATGGCACTTCAACCCGATGGAGAAATATTGGACGATTTTTACTTTGAACGCGCCGACCGCCAAATCCATGTTCTAAATGCTCCAAGTCCGGCTGCGACTGCTTGCTTGTCGTTAGGAGATGAGTTGGTGCGGAAATGCGAAACTGATTTTGACTTATAAATAGATTCTCAAAATAAAAAGTAAATTTTTGACACATAAAATTAGAATAATCGAATGTCTACCAACATAAGCATAAAATCTGATACTCTATCAAGACGCTTATACGCTCAGGATGCCTCTATGTATGAGGAAATGCCCAAAGGAGTTGTATTTCCAGAATCAGGTGAAGACATCGCTTTTTTGGTAAGGCAGGCTGCGAAAGAAAAATGGAGTATCACAGCTCGTAGCGCTGGAACATCTTTGGCTGGGCAGGCCACTGGTTCGGGCATAATTATGGATGTTTCCAAAAATATGAATAGGATTTTGGAGTTGAATGTAAAAGATTCCTGGGTTAAGGTACAACCTGGCGTTATTCGGGATCAGTTGAATCGAGAAATTGCTATTAATAATTTAATTTTTGGACCAGACACATCAACTACTTCACATTGTATGATTGGTGGTATGATAGGTAATAATGCCGCGGGCTTGTATTCTTTTAAATATGGAAGCACTCGTAATCATATTTTAGAAATGGAGGTGATATTAAGCGATGGTTCAAAAATGCTTGCCAAACCATTAAGTGATGATGAATTAGAAGCAAAAATGGATCTTCCAAATTTGGAAGGACATATTTACAGAGAAATTGTTGAATTACTTCAAGAGTATAAAAATGAAATATTATCTCATTATCCACATAAAGATATCAAACGGCGTAACACAGGTTATGCCCTTGATGCATTATGTGAGATGAGCCCAATCAGTGAGGGTGGTAGACCTTTCAATCTTTGCGAGTTACTGGCCGGTAGTGAGGGAACCCTAGCAATGACTGTTTCTGCTAAGTTAAATCTAGAAGAAATCCAGCCATATAAATGTATGATTATACCTCACTTCAGAAGTATTGACGATGCAATGAACGCAACTATTATCGCTACTGAAAAAAATCCGGTAGCTGTTGAATTGATTGACGACATAATACTTGATGCTACCAAAGAAAATATTGAGCACCAAAAAAATCGATTTTTTTTACGTCAAGATCCAAAATGTATTTTGATAATTCAGTTTGAAGGTGATAACCGGGTTAAAATGTTTAAAAAATCAAGAGATTTAATGGCAGAGTTAGAAAAATTGGGTTTAACCTATGCCTGTGTTGAATTATCAGAAACAAATGAGATGCAACAAGTTTGGGATCTAAGAAAAGCAGGTTTAGGATTACTTATGGGTTTGGGAAAGGATTCTAGAACACCAGCATTTTGTGAGGATACGGCTGTAAGAGTAACAGATTTGCCTAACTATGTACAAGATGTACAAGCAATTCTTAATAGGCATGATACACATTGTGTCTTTTACGCTCATGCATCGGTAGGTGAATTACACTTTCGTCCAATAATTGATACAACTAGTATAGAAGGTGTGACAAAAATGAAACAGATGGCACAGGAGTTCGCCGAAACTGTTCAAAAATACAGGGGGTCACTTTCTGGAGAGCATGGTGATGGTCGAGCTCGTGCCCCTTTCATTGAGCAGGTATTGGGACCTAACATCGTTTCTTTGTTAGTGAAAGTTAAAGATATTTGGGATCCGATGGGTGTTTTTAATCCTGGTAAGATAGTGCATCCAAATCCTATGGAAAAAAATTTACGTTATTCTCCTGATTACAAGCCATTAGCAGTACCAACGGTATTTAAGTGGCGTAAGCTAGGTGGATTTAATGATTCAATAGAACTCTGTAATGGTGCTGGAGTTTGTAGAAAATTAGCCGAAAGCGGTGGGACTATGTGCCCATCCTACATGGCAACAAAAGATGAAAAAGATTCTACAAGAGGTCGAGCAAATGTATTTCGGCAAGTTTTTTCAGGCGATGATGATGAAGGCTTTGAATCCGAAGATTTAAAAGAAGCTCTTTCACTTTGTTTAAGTTGCAAAGCATGCAAGAGTGAATGCCCAGCTAATGTAGATATGGCCAAAATGAAAGCAGAATTTATGCATGGCTACCATCAGAAACACGGAATCAGTAGAAAAGAAGAGTTTTTTGGGGAACCAGCTAAACTGTACCCTCTTGCATCTAAATTTGCAGGCTTAACCAATATTTTAACGAAATCTTCATTAGGAAAACAAGTACTTAAGCAGTTTTTCGGGGTATCACCTTTGCGAGATTTACCACAATTTAACTCTATACGCTTTATAGATTGGTCTAGGAGGAACCCATCACCAAGGACTAATTTTAAAGTTCTTTTACTGGCAGACTTATATACGGATTATCATGAATCAAAGGTAGGTAAGCATGCCATGTGGGTACTCCAATCAATGGGATTTGAGGTAATAATTCCAAATATACAGGAATTAGGTCGTACTTTTATCTCTCAAGGGATGTTAGATAAGGCGTTAACAACTGCAGTCAGTGTGGTGGAAGGGTTGGCACCTCTCGCAAAAAAAAATTATCCAATTATTGGATTGGAGCCTTCTGAAATTCTTACAATTCGTGATGAATATCTGGATTTAGTTGAAGATGATTTATTGGATAAGGCTAAAGTTTTGGCATCAAATACTTTTACTTTTGAAGAATTTATAATGTTGCATAAAAACCGTTTCCCAACCACAAGGTTGAATCCAGTATCTCAAGCTCCAAAAGTAGTACTGCATGGTCACTGTCACACAAAAGCTCTAATTGGGAATACCGCAACTATTAATGCTCTTGAACTCGCAGGTTATGATGTAGAAGCTATGGATACAGGCTGTTGCGGTATGGCAGGCAGTTTTGGTTATGATGTGGATACCTATGAGCTTTCTATGGAAATTGGGTGGCAACGCCTGTTCCCTCGGCTTGGGAATTTAGAGGCAGAAACACTCATTTGTGCCCCTGGTTTTTCTTGCAGACATCAAATTAAGGATGGAGTAGGCATGGGTGCTTTACATCCTGCTACACTTATAGCACAGCGAATTGGTTTGTAATCTTAAGTGAGTACATTACTTCATTAGAAAAATTTTAAAGTCTAAACAAACGTTATTAAAAGATATAGCGTGTGCTTAGATTTGACGGTTATAGGCCACCAATTCTCTAGCCGATTGCAAGCTTGCCTCGGTGATTTGTGCCCCACTCATCAGGCTAGCCACCTCCCTAATATGTTCTTGATCGTCCAGGCGTATGATTGTGCTCACTGTGCGCTCACCCTTTTCAGATTTATGTACTTTATAATGAATGTGCGCTTGACTAGCAATTTGTGGCTGATGAGAGATGGCAATTATTTGGCAGTGTTGGGATAGGTTCCGCATACTTCGGCCTACTTTTTCGGAAACCTCCCCGCTGATACCGGTGTCTATTTCATCAAAAATCATGACGGGTAGGTGTTGTTCTTTTGCCAACACACTTTTTAAGGCCAACATTACTCGGCTTATTTCACCGCCAGAGGCGATTTTGGCCAAAGCCTTAGGCATTTCTCCCTTGTTGGTACTTAGATAAAAAACCACATCATCCCCGCCGGATTCAGTACATGCTACCCGCGAAGTATGTGCCGTATTGGTTTGTTCTTGCTCGGGCAGGCTAAACCATCCATAAGTGTCATAAAGCCAATTCACTTGAACCTGTAGCCGCGCATGTGGTATTCCCAACTGAGCTAGTTCTATTTCGATAGAATGTGCTAGCTGATCTCCCGTATTTCTTCGGGCATTATGAAGTTCTACAGCGGCTTTTGCTAGCACGTGCTCATGCTCATCGATTATCTGGTCTATGCGTTCTAAAGCTAAATCAAAATTCTCGGCAACCGATAACTCTTCAGCAATTGTGCGTTCGTATTCTATAAGTGAGGGAATATCTCGGCTGTATTTTTTTTGAAGTCGGTTGAGTTCTGTTTGGCGCTGGCGTAATTCTTCAAGCCTAGAAGGATTAAATTCGATACGATTGCGGTACTGTTCAGCAAAACTCATGGTTTCAATAATGCTCACTCTGGCTGCGTTAACCTCGGACAGGTATTGATCAAATTCCGGCTCAATGCGTGCAAGATCTTCTAAGGTTATTTTTAATTTATTCAATATCCCAGCGATGTCCACTTCTTCGCTTTCACCTAGTTCACTAATCCATTGAGCTTTTTGGTCTAAAATTTCAGCGTTATCGAGTAGCTGCATTTCTGCCTGAATTTGTTCTTCTTCGTCGGCTTGCAGACGGGTTTTTTCCAACTCTTGAAGTTGAAATCGATATAATTCTGTTTTTTCGAGGAGTTCTTGCTCCCGCTTAAGCAGCTGACGCTTTTCTTGGCGTAGCTCCTTCATTTTTTCATATGCGGTTTGGTACGCAGAGAGTTGCTGTTGAGTATGTCCAAATTGATCCAGCACCCCTATGTGATGTTCTTCTTTAAGTAGAAGTTGATGATCGTATTGCCCATGCAGGTCCACTAATAGATCACCAATGGATTTAAGCACTCCAATGGTTACCGGGGAATCGTTAATAAAGGCCCGACTCCCATGTTCTCGTATTTCACGCCTGAGTATGATAGGACTGTGTTGTTCGATATCATTTTTTTGGAGCAATGCCAGTAAAGTAGGATCATTGTTGTGGGCAATGGTTGCTTCTGCGATAGCTTTACTGCTGCCTTGTCGAATGACCTCGGTATCGGCTCGTTCTCCTAATATCATATTTAAAGCACCGATAATGATGGATTTACCGGCTCCAGTCTGCCCAGTGAGTATATTGAGCCCATGTCCAAACTCTACTTCGAGTTCGTCAATCAAGGCAAAATCTTTAATATATAGGCTGCGTATCATATCGGTGTTTTAAATAGAGTCTAAATATCCGATATCCCTTTCATCTTTTAAAGAGAAATTCGAAAAACTTTTTAACCAACCCTTCCGCTCAATGGCTACAAAAAATCCAATCTATCCAAGTTGCTAGCTTTTTTCTAGGTATATTATAGTTCCAATCACTATAGCTAAGACTCCATGAGCGAACCCCCAACTACAACGGTATATGAATTTACAGTGCCACCTGGACAGCATGAGTCCATTCGGCTCGATGTATACATAACCTCTTTTGTGGAAAATGCGACGCGAAGCAAAGTACAGGAAGCCATTAAACAAGGCTATGTTTGGGTGAATGGGAAGCATGAAAAAGCATCCTATAAAATGCTTCCAGGAGATGAAATTTATATTGAATTACCTATTGCGCCACCACCAGAAGCAGTTGCAGAAGAACTGCCTCTTGATATCGTGTATGAAGATGCGGATTTATTGGTGGTTAACAAAGCTGCAGGTATGGTGGTGCACCCTGCCTATGGTAATTGGACGGGTACTTTGGTTAACGGGCTTATGCACCATGTTGAAGAACTAGGTGGCAGAGAAGACGACCCAGGCGACTTACGCCCAGGTATTGTGCACCGGCTCGATAAGGATACCTCTGGTCTGCTTGTAGTAGCAAAAAATAATCATACCTTAGCCGCTTTGTCAACCAAGTTTGCTCATAAGGATGTGGAACGAAGTTACTGGGCCCTGGTTTGGGGTAATCCACCTGAGGAGGGGATCATAGAGGGGGATATTGGGCGCTCCAAGCATGAACGAAAGCTTATGACCGTATTGCCCGCTGGTAGGGGGAAGCATGCCATCACTCATTATAAGGTTTTGGAATATTTCGATTATCTTTCGCTTGTGGAAGTTCGATTAGAAACTGGGCGTACGCATCAAATCCGAGTACATATGGGGCATATTGGACATCATGTTTTTGGCGATTATACCTACGGGGGAGCTTCTGTACGATTTGGGCCTAATACAGGGAGTCGTAAGGTTCTTTTCCACCGACTTATAACGGATTTAGGTCGTCAAGCCTTGCACGCGAAAACACTTGGATTCAAGCACCCATCAACCCGAGAGAAAATACGCTTTGAGTCCGAGTTGCCCGATGATATGCAGCGGGTGTTAGACGCATTTCGCGAGCATTGTAGTGCGGAGTATTAGGGGAATGTGAGGCCAGCGTGGAAACCTACTCGCACGACTAGGCTAGGATCGTAGGAAAGGCTGTTTTTTCCCATAAGTCAACGATCGCCAAACCCATTCTAATGGCCCAAATCTATAGGAGTTGAGCCATTTTTCAGAAGTCAGGTATTGAAAAATCCATATGATACCTACAATGAGTATTTGAAGGCTTCGATCTATCTTTCCAAAGAAACCAAATCCAATACCAAAAAAGATTAACACCCCTATGAACGAGTGCAGAATGTAATTGGTCAGGGCCATTTGCCCAATGCTTGCAAGACGTTTTTTCATGGTGTAATAGTTGTCGGATTGTGCAAAAACCATGATTAGCGAGATATACCCATAGGCAACGAATAGACTTCCCCAATAATTAAATTGGCTTCCCGTAAACATGGAATATTGAAAATCCCAATTCATGGTGAAATTCATATATATACCGTAAATGACGATAGGAAGTCCAATGATTAAGGAATAAAAGGCGCTTTTTAGGTAAAAAGACCTTGAACGTTCTGCCGATAAAACACCCCATCTAAACAATGCCATACCAACGAGCATTAAGCCTCCCGCTCTCCAAAGAAATTGTATTAAAAAAACAAAAGTTTCTAAGAATAATGCTTGTTGAGAGTTAATTTTAATTTGGCTAGAGATGGAACCAGTAAATGCGGTAATTTCTTGTTCAATCAACTCATTTGTTGGAGCCCAGTCTAAACGTAAATCTTGTAATTCTGAGGCTGGCATATAAGGCAAAGAAAACTGAAAGAATCCATTCAAGAAACTAGGTACCGATAAGATCAGGAGGCCGGTAATCAAGAGTTTTTTGGGAGATAATTTTCTGAATGGATACACTAGAAAGGAACAGAGGGCATAGGCCACCAAAATATCGCCATACCAAATTAAGTGAGCATGAAGCAGGCCAATAAGCAGCAGTATAAGGTTTCTGGTATAATGTAATTTGAGAGACGAGCCTGTAAGTAATTCTTTTTTTTCTGTAATTAAGATAATACCCGCACCAAATAATATGGAAAAAATACTCATGAATTTTTGATCAGCAAATAAGTGACTGAGTATCCAGGTCATTTTATTTAACCCGGTTAAATCTCCAAAGGCAAGTGGGTTGTTATAAGC
>JAYPBC010000034.1:0-17292 GCA_038124025.1 Balneola sp.
TTCTCCCACAAATCTGACAAATATGAATGAGCCCATGCTGTGCTATTTCATGGCCATCTGAATAACTTTGTTTAATTTCTCTTGCCAACTGACCATTAGCATTCGCAGCTTCTATAAGGCGGTGCGGCATAAGTCCCCATGTAGCTTTAGCACCCCTGCTACTTAAGGTATCTTGCAGTGGTACAATAGAGCGTGGAAGTATGGTCATATTTCTAGAAAGTATGTCATCGACACGCACAATAAATAGCAGGGAATCCGACTGCTTCGCGTATAGGTTCTGCCCATGCATGCAGATGCTGAACAAACAAAAAAAGGAAAATAATAGGACAAACTTTCTCATGAGTTGGGTCTCACCATCATTGAGTTCGGGAATGCATTCAAGAATGTGAGGAAACATAGCTAAACTTTTTTCTAGCTAAAAATTATGCACATTCTGCTCCTTGAAGTAAAATAAGTTCCGGGTTGATATGAACCAAAAAATAGTGCATACTCTAGCCAGTCGGTTTAGTAAATAAATGGTTGTATGAATAATGATAATTTAAAGGAATACTGGGCAATCAACATTCGATATCTCCTTATTCTAATTTCAATATGGTTTACTGTGTCTTATGGATTTGGGATTCTATTGGCACCTGTATTAAACGACATTCAGATAGGGGGATTTAAGCTGGGGTTTTGGTTTGCCCAGCAAGGATCTATTTACGTATTCGTAATCCTTATTTTCGTGTATGTCTATCTAATGAATAAATTGGACATCCGATTCGGAGTACAAGAAGTTGAGGAGGGGCCATGAGTGTACAAATCTGGACGTATATTTTTGTAGGTATTACCTTTAGTCTATACATTGGCATAGCAATCTGGTCCAAAGCTTCAAGTACCTCGGAATTTTATGTAGCTAAGGGAACGGTAAATCCTTTAACGAATGGTATGGCAACCGCGGCTGATTGGATGTCAGCAGCAAGTTTTCTCTCGATGGCCGGTCTTATATCATTCATGGGATATGATGGAGCCGTTTACTTAATGGGTTGGACAGGCGGATATGTACTTCTGGCCTTAACCTTAGCCCCGTATTTGAGGAAATTCGGCAAATTTACGGTCCCTGACTTTATTGGAGATCGGTATTATTCTCAAATAGCGCGAACAGTAGCGGTTATTTGTGCATTGATTGTGTCTTTTACCTACGTAGCTGGACAGATGCGTGGAGTAGGTCTGGTTTTCTCGAAATTTCTTGAGGTAGATATATTTTGGGGAGTAATCATAGGAATGGCCATTGTTTTTATGTATGCTGTTTTGGGTGGTATGAAGGGGATTACATACACTCAGGTAGCTCAATATTGTGTGTTAATCTTTGCATTTATGGTGCCTGCCTTCTTTATCTCGGCTCAATTAACAGGTAATCCCATTCCGCAACTTGGTTTCGGATCAAAGCTAGTAGATGGTTCTGATATGTTTCTACTGGATAAATTAGATCAGTTACATACTGAATTGGGTTTTGCAGCATATACCTCTGGGACAAAAAGTATGCGGGACATATTTTTCATAACCGTGGCATTAATGGTAGGTACTGCTGGGCTTCCACATGTTATTGTCCGTTTTTTCACGGTTCCTAAGGTTAAAGATGCTAGAATATCAGTAGGATATGCATTGATTTTCATTGCCATATTATACACTACTGCTCCTGCGATAGCTGTTTTTTCAAGAACTAATCTGATTACTACTGTTAATGAACAGCCGTATGATCAGATGCCCGAATGGTTTTCTACTTGGGAGGAAACAGCACTACTTAACTGGGTAGATAAAAATGGCGACGGTCGAATTACGTATGCACCTGGACAAGCCATTGTAGGTAGTCCAGAAATAAATCGCACCGACGGCGAAATTGTTAGGGGAGAGTTTGGAGAAGTCACCCTTTTGAATCCCTTGACGGCTACCGATAACGAGCTTTATGTTGACAGAGATATAATGGTGTTGGCCAATCCAGAAATTGCAGGTCTACCAAATTGGGTAGCAGCACTGGTTGCGGCCGGTGGTCTGGCCGCTGCCTTATCGACGGCGGCAGGATTACTTTTGGTTATTTCTACTTCGGTATCCCATGATTTGATAAAGAAGCAATTCAATCCAAATATATCTGACAAGAAAGAGCTCATGTATGCTCGAATTGCTGCAGGTTTTGCAGTCATCGTAGCAGGTTATTTTGGGATAAATCCACCCGGATTTGTTGCTGAAGTTGTTGCAATTGCTTTTGGCTTAGCTGCAGCTTCATTCTTTCCGGCTATTATACTTGGAATTTTTTATAAGAAAATGAATAGGGAAGGAGCGATTGCTGGAATGATTGTTGGCCTAATATTTACCTTGGCTTACATTGCATTTTTCAAGCTTATGTATCCTGAATACAACACACCAGAGTACTGGTGGTTTGGAATTTCTCCCGAAGGAATCGGAACCCTAGGTATGATCGTTAATTTAATCGTATCACTAGCGATAGGAATGATTTACCCTGATCCACCAGAAGAGGTACAAACGATGGTTGAATCCATTAGATACCCTCGCACATAGCGAGCTTGGGTATCTAAGCTTAGATCAATTAGTTTGCTGGTTCCGCAACCCCAAATTTATCTCTGATTACTTCCTTAAATGTATGCTTAGGTAGTGCTCCCATAGCCATCTGTGGCTGATTGTCTGTTGGCACGAATAGAATTGAGGGTATACTTCTTATACCTAATACAGCGGCTAACTCTTGTTCGGCTTCGGTATCGATTTTGTAAATATCTACCTCCCCTGCATACTTATCGAATAATTCTTCCATGATTGGAGCGATCATTTTACAGGGTCCACACCAATCGGCATAAAAGTCGATTATACAAGGTGTGTCGCCTGTTGAGTTCATAAAACAGGAACGTATTCGAACAGCTATTTTGCTGCTAAAGCAACCTGGTATCTCCATCAAGGAAGTTTATACGGCTTATGGCTTTGATAGTAGAAGCTATTTTAATCGTGTTTTTAAACAATATAAACAGCAAACACCTAAAGCCTTTCAGCAGTCCTCTCGGTTATCGCCGACTACATCTTAGATGCTTTATCCAAGGGAAGAGTGCCTGCAGCTAATTCGCCTAAGCGATCAACGGCGTCCCATAATGTTTTGGCTTCCTCTAAGGTTGTATCAAATACGTCATTAACGATAGGATAGAAGTAGGGTAATCCCCAAACCTGCCTTGCAAGTTCAGCTTTCATACGTCCCTCTGCCATCCAAGAAACCTCATCAAAATATCCTGGATAAGTATAAAGTGAATCATTTTTGAATTCAGGTTCGGACAAACCCTCTTTTTCAACCATACCTTTTTCTTCTAGTAAGGCTTTGAACTCTGCTAATTCGGCTTTTGACCAGTTAAAATTGGATCTATAATCCTCAAAATTATTCTCCCACTGTCCTCGGAACCTATCTCCGTTAGCATCCAGATAATTACGAACAAATTCAAAAGAGGCTCTTTTTCTAAGGGCAAAATTTATCATGTAGGCAGATCGCGAAGTATCAGCTTCGATTATATAATCGGGTACAATTCCACCACCACCGTAAACCGTTCTACCAGCAGTCGTTGTGTACTTTAATGAATCGGGAATATGGTCTACAAACTCAATGGCATCATTTTTTGCGCTGTCGTCTCTTCGGTATATTTCATAAGCATATTCTTCGCCACCACCCTCAGTAAAGGGTTTCTGAATGAGTCGTCCAGAAGGAGTCAAATAACGAGATATTGTTACCCTCACCATACTGGTATCGACTAGTTGATACTGTTGTTGAACCAAACCCTTGCCAAAGGTTCTTCGTCCTACCACCAAACCACGATCATGATCTTGGATAGCCCCTGAAACAATTTCACTAGCAGAAGCTGACCCTTCGTCTACAAGTACAATGACTGGCTTAGCAACGAATACACCATTTTTTCTAGATGAGTAAGACTGGTTGAAGCGTGAGTGCCTACTGACCGTAGAGAGAAGGGGAGTTTGGGCTGGAAAAAATTCTTCTGCAATCGCTATAGCTTGACCTAGATATCCACCTGGGTTTCCTCGTAAATCAAGGACAAGGCGATCCATGCCATTGTTTTTTAGTTCATTCATAGCTTGCATAAACTCATCATGCGTGGTAGCAGCGAAGCGATTTATTTTTATATAACCAGTGCTATTATCGAGTAAATAGGAGGCGTCTACGGTATAGATTGGTATGTCATCTCGGGTGATGGTAAAATATAATACTCCATCAACGCCCGGTCGTATGATACCTACTTCCACTTTGGATCCTTTTTCCCCTCGTAAGGCTTTTTGGACCATGTCATTATCGAAACCAACAGCTGAACTATCTTCAATTTCAACAATACGGTCACCTGATATGATACCAAGCTGGTCGCTGGGCCCACCCGCGATTGCCGAGACGACGGTGATCGTATCCTGGATGATGTTAAATTGAACGCCTATACCTTGGAATTTTCCAGCAAAATTCTCTTGATCCACTGCGCTAATTTCAGGTTCTATGTATACTGAGTGTGGGTCTAATGTGGAAAACATACCGCGTAAAGCTTCTTCGGTAAGTTTGTACATGTTGGCTGAGTCCACTGTATTTGCTATGTAGAGATAGGCTTGTTCAAAGGTTTCGTAGGAACTCCGAAGTGTATTAATCGAACTAAAAGTTTGGGTGGTATCAATTGGAGTACCCGAAATAGTTAAGGTGGAATCGTTGAGTTCACTCACCATGTAACGAATACTGTTACTCATCATTTTGTTCAAGTCTGGCTCACCAAAATAGTTTTGTAATATGCGCTGTGTGGCCTCTACAAATTTTCTAAGATTATTGGTGTGATCATCTTTGGGTTGAATAATGGGATCAAGGCCGGTGAGGCTTAAAAAAACAAGTAGAAGGGTGATGAATATATTAGGCACCATAATTCGTTTTAAGGTCATATTGGTTTTCTCTAATCAACAAACAGCTCTTTGGATGAATTAGTTTATAATATGTTGATGCTTACAGCTAATTAGTTGCCGTCATAGTATAATGTAACTAAATACAAAAAAAAGAACTTCTTTTAAAGTATGTACTGACTTAAGTCTTTGTCTTTAACCAAACTTTCGAGTTGTTGGTTCACATAGTCTTTATCGATGGTTATGTCACCTTCCTTAATGTCATCTGGAACGGCAAACAATAATTCATCAAAAAGAGATGACATAATTGTATGCAGTCGTCTAGCACCAATGTTTTCTACCTGTTCATTGACTTCTGCTGCAATCCGTGCTAATTCTTTAACGGCCTCGTCTGTGAAAGAAATACGAACTCCTTCCGATGCGAGCATGGCTTCATATTGTTTGGTCAATGCATTTTTTGGCTTACTTAAAATGTTATAGAAGTCTCCTTCACTCAGGGAATTTAACTCTACACGAATAGGGAATCTACCCTGAAGTTCTGGGATGAGATCCGATGGTTTGGCTACATGGAATGCCCCTGAACCAATGAATAGAATATGATCGGTTTTAACTAGGCCATACTTGGTGTTAACCGTGCTCCCTTCAACAATGGGGAGTAAATCTCGTTGCACTCCCTGTCGACTCACATCCGGTCCGCCTTTACCTGACGAACTAGATACAGCGATTTTATCTATTTCATCAATAAATATAATTCCTTGTTTTTGGACTCGATCCAAGGCCTCCTGAACAGCATCATCGTGATTGATTAATTTTTCGGCTTCTTCGTCGACCAATACTTCACGAGCTTCGGCAACACTCATCTTACGTTTAGTAGTCTTTACTTTTCCGCTGAGGTTACCAAGCATTTCTTGTAGGTTAATCCCCATTTCTTCCATACCACCAGGCCCAAAGACCTGCATGGTGGGTGAATTCGATTTTTTTAGCTCAACTTCAATGATACGATCGTCTAATTCTCCCTTGGCTAATTTCTCACGGAAACGCTCTCTGGTGCGTTGGTTTAATTCATCGTCGGAGCTGGGAGTGCTGTCTTGTTGCGTTTCTGATATTACTTGGCCACTGCCACTTCGTGAGGCTGTGTTGCCAAAGCCAAGTCCTTTGGAATTTAGTGGGGGGATGAGAATATCCAGAATACGTTCTTCTGCATTTTCAGCAGCTTTACCTTTTACACGTTCCTGCATCTCACTTTTAACCATGGTGATGCCAAATTCAGTTAAGTCTCTAACCATGGATTCAACATCGCGGCCAACATAGCCTACTTCGGTAAATTTCGAGGCCTCTACTTTGATGAAAGGAGCCATTGCGAGCTTAGCTAATCGCCTAGCTATTTCTGTTTTCCCCACCCCAGTTGGACCAATCATGAGTATGTTATTAGGGACAATTTCCTCTCGAATATCTGGGTCGGCATTCATACGGCGCCATCTATTTCGAAGGGCTATGGCAACGGACCTTTTCGCCGCTTTTTGACCTATGATGTACTCATCTAATTCGGCTACTATTTGCTGAGGGGTTAAGTGCATTACCTTTTTCATTACTAAAGCTCTAAAATGGTTCGGTTATGATTGGTGTAAATGTCGATATCAGCTGCGATTCGAAGTGACTCCTCGACCATATCTCGTGCGCTAAGATCTGGAGCATGTTTAACCATGGCTCGAGCGGCTGAAAGAGCATAACTACCACCACTACCAATGCAAACGATGTTATCATCTGGCTCAATGACATCACCTTGCCCTGAAATAATGAGTGCATGATCATTATTCATGACCACTAAAAGAGCTTCAAGCTTTTGTAGATATTTGTCTTTTCGCCAGTCTTTTGCTAATTCAACCGCTGCTCGCTGCATATTTTCGTTATAGGCGCTTAGCTTTTCTTCATAGCGCTCGAAAAGGGTAAATGCGTCTGCAGTTGAGCCTGCAAAGCCAGCTAGTATTGAGCCCTGCCCAATCTTACGAACTTTTTTAACGGTCGATTTCATGACAGTCTTGTCCAAAGTGGCCTGTCCATCACTGCCTATGGCTGCTTTACCATTATGGATAATTCCTACAACGGTGGTGGCATGAACTTGAAATGTTGACATAATAAATCGATTAGATGATGTCGTATATGTAATAATTCAAATAGTTATAAAGGAACTAAAATAAGACGAACAATAAAGCTGATTAAAGCATTTAATTCCAAGGTAATACTTGGAACCCAATTATATTGTATAAATACGTTTAGCACGTCTTTTCCAAAAAAATCATGCAACATATATCAATAGATAAGGATAGTATACACACCGTGCTCAGTAAATTTTGCTATTCATTACCTTAAGAGAGGTCCTTTTTTAATATAACGGTAACCCCTGAGTTGCCATTCCTTGAATCATTAGAATCTTTATTTTTTGCACGCTTATTTTGGGTAGTTCGACCATTGGATTTAGCCGTATTATGAGAGCCTCTAGATTGGCTATTTCCACGTGGGGGTCTGCCTGGTTTGTTTCGATTATTGCTTCCGTTACCAGATCGGTCTTTTTTTGTGATTTCCAATTCATCTTGATCGGGTTTACTTCCCCTTAATTCTTCTAATTCATGCTTTTCAAGTAGTTCATCAAGTGAAGCCCCTTGCAGCACGGCATCGGTAATATCTACTTCTGAACCGGCAAGGGTTACGTGGAATTCATTTAGTGATATTTTATCGTCACCCACTAAGGATACTCGTACATGATACTTAGTCATCCATTTCCATTGAGTACTAAAAAGCCCTTTGGTTAGATAACTCTTTAGATAGGGATTAACATACAAATCAATGGCTCTGTAGCCTGTGGAATGCTTGAACTTACTAATCCAACTTTCAATATCTGTTAGTATGGTATCTTGTGTAACTACATTGCCTGATCCACCGCACATTGGGCAAACGTTCGATACAGAATTAATGACGGAAGGTCGAATACGCTGACGAGTTATTTGTATGAGACCAAAATCACTCATCCCAATAATATTAGTCTTTGCGGGGTCCTTTCGGAATTCTTTCTTTAACTCATCATATATTTTTTTTCGATTTTTTTCATCCTTCAAATCAATGAAATCTACTACGATGATCCCCCCGATATCACGTAATCGGAGTTGCTTAGCTATTTCTCGAGCAGCCTCTAAGTTAGTCTTGAGTGAATTATCCTCCTGCTTTTGTTTTGCAGCATAGGGTCCTGAATTCACATCCACCACATACATAGCTTCTGTTTGCTCGAAAATGAGATAGCCACCCATTTTCATACGAACCCGTGGATTAAAAATGGAATTGACGTCTTCACTGACACCAACATGGTCAAATATATGTTCCTTACCTTTAAATAATTCCACGTTGGGCATCATCTGAGGAGCTATTTGCTGTACATAACTTTTTATTTGCTTGAACATTTTTGGGTCATCAACAAGCACCCGATCATAATTCTTAGCAAATAAATCTCGGATTAGACTCTCGGTCATGTCCAAATCGTTGTATAATAAACTAGGAGGCTCTGCGTCTTCAAGACGTTCTGCTAGTGTTTCCCATTTTTTTAGCACTGTGTGTAAATCTTCCTCAATGGCCTCTTGTTCTTGGTTTTGGGCTACTGTTCGCACAATAACTCCAAATCCATCAGGTACCATACCGTTTAAAATTCCTTTTAATCGGCGGCGCTCTTTATAGTTGTTTATTCGCTTTGAAACAGCTATGTAATCCCCCATAGGAATGAGCACAAGAAAACGACCGGCGATAGTAATATCGGTAGATACTCGTGGACCTTTGGATCCAATAGGCTCTTTAACAATCTGAACAAGTAATTTTTGTCCCGTTTTAAGCAGCTTTCCAGCAAGAACCTGACGATCTGAATTCGTCATTTCTTCTTTTTTAGAGAGGGTTTGATGCATATGCTTGGGTATGGCTTTAGGGCCATTAAGCATGCTTATATACTCATCTAAATGATCTCCAGCGTCCGAGAAGTGGAGGAAGGCATCTTTAGGCGTACCCATGTCAATAAAAGCGGCACGTATGCCACTCATAACCTTATGGACACGTGCTACATATATATTGCCTACGGTTCGTTGATTTTCCTCTGATTCTATGAAGAGTTGCGCTAATTCTCCGTTCTCGAGAAGCGCAATCCGGTTTTGATTGCCGGAAGAGTGTATTATAATTTGATTTTTCATCGAAATTCAATGTTAGACACCAACGAGCTTGATTAACCAAGGGTTGAATTCTTCGGCATAGTTCGTCTTTATTGGCCGTAATCTGGTCTGCTGAATTCATCGTTCGAGATGTAAAATTCGTTGGTTGGGCAGTTGCCCTAGTTAAATTTGTTTGGTTGTGACCATGTTCGAAATTGGGTGAGCATGGTTTAGTGGTTGCTGTTTTGAGAGCAGCAAAAACTAAATAAAGTAGGTCCACAACGCTTTTGTGAGCGCGTGACAACAGCAAAAAAGGTACTATTGCACCTGTGTTGTATGAACTGAACCGTACCATTTATAGTGAAATATTCGTTTTAAAAATGTGGCATGCGTCCATTCTCTATATGCTGAATAGCATGCTCACACATTGAAATGCTTCAGTTATAATATACAGTCAAAGTGGGACTAAAGTAAATTTATTCTTCGGCTCTAGTCACTTTAGCGCCAACGGCGCCTAGTTTATCTTCTAGGCTTTCATACCCTCGGTCTAGATGGTATATGCGTAAAATCTCAGACGTGTTTTTAGCGGCCATTCCAGCCAGCACCAAACTTACGCTCGCACGTAGATCTGTACTCATTACCGAAGCGCCTTCTAATGGTGTAGGCCCCTGTATGTATGCTGTATTTTGTTGCAATTTTATCTTCGCTCCAAGTCGATTGAGTTCGGGTACATAGCTGAAACGATCAAAATAGACGGTATCAGTGACAGTTGAATCTCCATGGGCTTGGGTTAGCATAGTTGCCCATTGTGCTTGAAGATCGGTAGGGAAACCGGGGTAAATTTCAGTGGTAATATTTACGGGTTTGAGTATCTCTGGTGCTTGAACCGAAATTATCTCATCCTCGACCTGTACCTGAGCTCCTGTCTGTCTGAGTAGTTCAGGGAAATTACCTAAATGCTGTGCATTACAACCTACCAAACGCAAGGAGGATCCGGGTAACATAGCCGCAGCTATCATAAAGGTTCCCACTTCGATCCTATCAGGATCATTTAGGAAGCATCCGCCTGATAATCTTCGTACCTGTTTTATTGTTAAGGTATCGCTGCCAACCCCACTTATATCAGCTCCCATAGCATTTAATACCTTGCATAATTGAACCACATCTGGCTCTTTAGCCGCATTTTCAATAATAAATGACTCGGCTCGTAAAACCGCAGCAAGTAGTATATTTATGGTTGCTCCCACACTACTAGGTTCGAGCCTAAAGCGGCCACCTGGAACACTTGAACCTGCTTTTGCTATTACATACCCTTTGTCCAAGCTAATGGATATACCCATTGCCTCTAATCCTCTCAAGTGCAGATCTACAGGACGTGGACCCCATGCGCAGCCGCCAGGCATGGAGACTTTGGCATAGCCATGTTTACCAACCAATGCTCCAAGCATATAGAATGAAGCCCTCATTTTTCTGACTAAATCATAGGGTGCTTCTAGGTAATTAACATTTGAGGGGTCAATGATTATTCGGTTCTCGGTATCCTGAAACTGAACTTGAGCACCAACGACACGTAATACGTTGTTGAACGTATAAATATCCTGTAGCCGAGGAACATTTTCTAGGGTGACGGGTTCATCAGCCAGTAAGGACGCAGCAATCAAAGGTAGTGCCGCATTCTTTGAACCGCTGATGGCAATATCTCCATTCAATGGGGTAGGCCCCTTTACAATGAATTTGTCCAATTTATTCTAACTCCACTAATAAGGTTTGTTTTTCTATGGTTTGCCCTAATTCGACCTGAATAGTTTTTACCCGACCCTGAATAGGCGCTTTAATTTCATTCTCCATTTTCATAGCCTCCAGCACCAATAAGGTATCACCCTTTTGAACCTGATCCCCTTCGCTAACATCAATGCTGAGTACTTTACCCGGCATGGGTGCCTTAATGTCTCCGGCGGATTGTTCCAATTCAGCCTTTATTCCAAGAGTTTCGAGCAGCAGTGCCTGTTCGTTTTTTACCTGAAGCTCAATGGGTTGGCCATCGATGGTAAACTGGACGTGTGTTCCTTCAATTTGCACATTGGCTAGAATCCACTGCCGTGTTCCAATGCGAAAGTAAAAGCGGCCGTTCTGTTCGGTAATAGTATATTCATATAGCTCATCATTTACCTTAGCCATCCCTTCAGAAGGTCCGATTTCAAGGTTTATTTGTTCATTATTGTAGCTAATTCGTTGTTTCACGTAGGATGTTATTTGCGAATATATTTAAGACCTTTTGCGGTAGCTCTGAAGGTATAATCTTCAATGTGGTCTGAATCATAAGAAGTTGCACGATTAATTTCCACTGAACCACTTTGCCAAACCTCGATTAATCTAAAGTTGATAAGTGTAATTAAATCATCTCTGAGCGCACCATGGGGGAGTCCAGTTTCTTCTAACAGTACGTCGTAAGGTTCAGGGAAAATAAGTCGAGAAAGCACCTGAATTTCAGATGTATATAATTTTCTCATGGTGGTGTGGCAGAAGGTTATTGGATAAAAATGTCACCATAGGTGATGAGCCTTTGATTTCCATCGTACAGAAGTAGACGGTGCAACCCTCGTGCTAATTCGGCACTAGACCCAAAATTACGAGAGTCAATCACGAAGGTGACAAGCTCGAACTCTGAACGTACGGTCTGTTGTTGAAGGGGAATCCATCGGTTATTGTAATTTAAATATCCCAGTTCTACATAGGACTGAACGGGCGCTCCATTAAGTGTCATCTCTAAGTAAGCGGTTCCGCCGTAGCTTATTGGATTTGGAAAAAGAGGGAGAACTCGAATTAATCCCTCATAATAGGGTGATACTCTCCAGTCTTGTTTATCCTGAGAAAGTATATTTTGTTGTAAATCCGTTTGTGTATAACCTTCGACTACTCCGTAGGCCTCGGCCTCATATTGCCGCTGAGCGCTGTCCTGTTGGCAACTGCCAAAAATGAGCCCAACAAGTAAAAAAAAACTGGGAATATGTAAACGGTTAATGCTGTTCATTGGTTTAAAACTATTAGGTATGGGTTTTAGATGTTTGGACCCGTATTTCTGGTGCAGATAACAAATTAGTACAAGCAACAAATATATTTACATCCATCATGTTACATCTTATCGGCATTCCCAACTGCAATAAAATTAAAGATACACGTTCTTGGTTAGAGGAAAAAGCTATCCCTTATGAATTTATCCATGTTAAAAAAGAACCGCTCTCTAAGGATGAAATTTCTGATCTAGCACACAAAGTAGGCACCGATGTGCTTGTTAATTCTCGGGGAACCACCTACAGAAAACTAGAAATCAAGAATAAAAATCTTAACGATGATGAATTGTTAGCGCTTGTTCATGAGCACCAAAGCATGCTAAAGCGACCAATATTGGTATTTCAAGATTCTGTTTTGGTAGGATATGATGAGCAGGCATTTGAACAATTTGCAAAGGAACATGAACTACTGGATTAGAGGAGCATCATTTTCGGGGTTAATGGATGTGAGGCAGGCTTTTATTCGCTTATTTCTATTGGCCGTGTTCCTATTTGGGTATACCAAAGAGGTGGATGCGTCAGCATTTCTTTTGGAGCAGAGCGTAGTTGAATCTGAGCAGCCCAGCGTCTCAGATATATTGGGTGCGGGGGAGTGGTTCCGATATGAAGTTAGTTATGGATTTTTCACTCTAGGATGGGTGGAAGTGAATTTTTTACCTGACACACTCTACAACGGACGGGTACATCATCACCTATTCACGCGGATGATATCGAACGAACGACTTCCGTTAATTGGATACGAGCGGGATGAATTTCACACGCTGTTTTATGTCAACGAGGAAGGTTTGCCAGTGAGTAGTCTTTTTTGGAAGGACAATATCGACGAAGATGAATTGGATGAAATTGTATATCGGTTTGACAGAGAGTCTGGGCAAGTGCAGTATAAAGAGGAGGATGAAAGTACAGGAGAACTTCTCATAGTGGAGCCAGCTACGGCAGGCCATATTGTTTTTGTGTATTCACGATTATTTGCTGGCGGTGGGGCCAACACACAGCTGCCGGTGTATGTGAGCAAAAAACTTGGTTTTCTTGATTTTGATCATAGTACTACCAGTGAGGTGCGAAGCTATGAGGCGTTTGAGGATTCGGTAGCTACCTATAAAACAACAGGACGAACCATAGATATGGTGGGCCCTTTTGGTTTTAGTGGACGTTTCGATGCTTATTTTGCACAGGATGAGTTGAGAATCCCTTTGGAAGCAAGAGTAAAAATGTTTTTAGGTAGTGCGGTAGTAAAGTTGATAGAATACAGACCTAAAAGTTCTACCCAATCTAGACCTAAGGGCTGAATCATAAATATGAATATGGATAATAGAAGATGGAGCTAGACGCGATGGAAAAACCCATAATTAAGTGTATTCAATTACCCCATGCCAAGGATCTCCCATTGCCTTCCTATCAGACGGAGGGTGCTGCGGGAATGGATATTCGAGTAGCCTTAGACGAGGAATTTTGCTTAGAGCCAGGGGAACGGGCATTACTGCCAACCGGTCTAATTATTGCTATTCCGCAAGGCTATGAGGTTCAAATTCGGCCTCGAAGTGGTCTTGCAATTAAGCACGGAATAAGTATGGTAAACAGTCCCGGAACTATTGATTCGGATTTTCGGGGAGAAATTCATCTCATTGTTATAAATCACGGCCAACAAGCATTTACGGTCAAACATGGAGACCGTATGGCTCAGATGGTCGTGCAAAGAGTACATCAGGCAGAGATTATACAAGCCAGTGAAGTAGATGATACTCAGCGAGGCCACGGTGGCTTTGGGTCCACCGGGGTTGGATAATTATGGTGGATACCAAAAGACCTAAGAAGACGGTTAAGCAGGCATTTACCCCCTTAGTAGAGCTCATCCAAGAGTATCCTTCTTTTCGTAGGTTGTGGATCGCCCAAGCGATATCAAATTTTGGGGATTGGTTTGGTCTTTTGGCCTTGTATGCATTGATCCAGCGATATTCTGATTCGGAGTTCTTACTTGGATTGGTGATCATTGTCAAAATGTTGAGTTTAGCCTTTTTCTCACCTATTGCTGGTTATCTGACGGATCGATTTAATCGCCGTTTGCTTATGATTATCTGTGATGCTGGTAGGGCCTTAAGTTTGCTGCTTATGCTATTTGTTCAACAAGAAAGCCTACTATGGTTAGCCTATGCGCTGACGGGCTTTCAGATGATGCTTTCAGCTATTTTTGAGCCTGCTAAAACTGCTTCGATTCCCAATGTGGCTCCTTCAGATCGCTTAGTGGATGCCAATATCATATCAACGGCTACATGGAGTATCATATTTACTACAGGCATGGCTATAGGTGGTTTTGCTACCGAATGGATTGGGGTAGAAGCTGTTTTTATCTTGGATGCGATGACCTATTTGGTTTCAGGGTGGTTTATTTATAGAGCGGTGATTCCGCAGGAGGAGCGGGGCTCAGACAGTATTGAGCATGATGAAAAACCATCATTCTGGAAAGATATTCGTCAAAATATTGGTAAAGACATTAAACTGGGGGTTCGATACCTACGTGACAACCATCACATTTTACGCCCAGCTGTAGCCAAGGGAACCTCTACCATTTTTTTAGGCGGTTTGGTATACATGTTGGTTCTGGTGAGTGACAATATATTGCAGATGGGCAGTATTGGTTTGGGATTATTGTATGCAGCTCGTGGGATAGGAACTGGTATTGGACCTGTTATTGCACGACAATACTTCACGAATGAGGGCCAATGGATTGTGGTTATGGGGGCTAGTATTGCCCTTTCTGGAGCTATGTACTTGGTGGTTGGCTTAACCCAGGTTTGGTGGATGATGTTTATCTTTGTACTGCTGGCTCATGCTGCATCAGGAGCTAACTGGGTAACCTCTACAGTACTTTTACAAAAAAGATCCGAAGATAATTTTCGAGGCCGTGTATTTAGTACGGAGTGGTTGCTTTTTACCTTAGGTAACTCGCTATCAGTGATCGTGGCATCGGCACTTTTAGAATGGCAAATTATTGAATTACAGTCCTTAATCAGTGTATATGCGATAGGCCTCATGGTTGCAGGGATGATCTGGTTGTCAACGGTAGCTAATTGGGAGCGTAATTGGCTACAAAAAAGCCTGAGTCTCAAGGTGTAGTTGTATACCGATACATTTTTGTGAAGGGCATTCCTAATTCGATCGTGATGAGTGAAACAGCCGTAAAAGAATGGGAAAGAGAGTTCGAATTACAATTTTCTATTCAATTTAAATTCTAAGGATTCACTATTTTCCAACGTCTGTAAAATATGTCCAATTTTAGAGCAGAATAAGGTCTTATTTAGTATATTTGTCTTATAAATTAAACTCTAAACTGCTCCTGTGAAAGTCTGGAAATATCTCATTATTGTTTGGATGAGTCTGGTCATTGTGGGTGGGTTTCTCATACAAATTCCTTTTATACCCATATTGGAGCAGACCGCTCGCAACTTATTCTTCCATGTCCCGATGTGGATGGCCATGTATGCTATGTTTCTTATGAGTCTTTATCATAGCATACATTACCTAAGGAAAACTGATTGGTTAGCCGATATTAAAGCAGAAGCGGCAGCTAAAACAGGTATTGTATTTGGAGTATGTGGTCTGCTGACCGGTTCTTTATGGGCTAGATTTACTTGGGGGACTTGGTGGACTTTTGCTGAACCAAAAATGAACTTGGCTGCTTTAGCCCTAATGATCTATGTTGCCTATTTCATGTTGAGATCTGCATTTGATGAGCCCAAAAAAAGAGCACGAATCTCTGCAGTTTATAATATATTTGCTGTAAGTACTATTCCATTTTTGTTGTACGTTGTGCCCCGTCAGTTGACGAGTCTTCATCCAGGAGCGGATGGCAATCCAGCATTCTCTGAAATTACTGCCGCCGAACTTAGGTTTATTTTATACCCAGCTATGGTGGGCTTCATAGCCTTGTCATATTGGGTATACGAAATAACTTACCGAGCTTATCGGGTCAGATATATTTCCGAGCAAACAATTAGTAATCCACAATAAGCTATGTACCTAACTCAGCTGTTATTTGTAGTAATGAGTATGTTTCAAGATTCAACAAAGGTTGCTCCTGTGGACACATTGAGTGTAGCATATTCTGATAAATGGATGGCTGCAGCCAACCAAGGAGAAGGATTCTTTACGAGCTTCATGAGCTCGAATAATCTCATCTTTGTAGTACTAGGGGTAACCTTAATTATTTGGACTGTGCTTATTGTGTATCTTTCACGTGTAGATAAAACGATATCCAAGCTCGAGAACCAATTAAACCATTCATCAAATGAAGCCTAAATTAATTTTTGGAAGCATTGCAATTATTGCATTCACCTCTTTGCTCCTTTACAATTTTGGAGAGAGCATTAGTACGTATACCGATTTTGACAAAGCGGCTAAATTAACAACTGCTCATGTACCCGGAACATGGGAGTCAGAGATGGAATACGGTTTTTCAAGAGAGACCATGCAGTTCAGTTTTTACATGAAAGATGAGTCTGGGAAAGTCAAAAAAGTGATTTATAGCCGGCCTAAACCAAATAACTTCGAACAAGCAGACCGATTAGTGGTAATTGGTGAGCTTAGGAATGATGTATTTTACGCCGATGAAATGCTCATGAAATGCCCTTCTAAATACAATGCTACAGATGTAGATAGTTATGGAACCCAAGCTATGGCCGCAGGGGTTCAAGGACGCTAATTATGGAAGGAATTATTGGAAAATGGCTAATAAACGCCTCGTTTATTAGTTCGATCATTAGTTTGGTCTTCTACAGGTTTGCTTCGCGTGAAGACAAGGAAAAAATGATTCGCTGGGGTCATGTGTTCTTTGGCTTGAAGGGACTTTTTCTGTTACTTGCCTCCGCATTATTGGTAAAGTTAATATTCGAGCATCAGTTTCAATACTATTATGTATTTAACTATACCAGTCTCGATTTAGCACCAAAGTATTTGTGGTCGGCTTTTTACGGTGGGCAAGAAGGAAGCTTCATGTTATGGATTCTTTTTTCTTGTATAAGCGGATTTATGCTGATAAAGTGGACTAGGGAGCCATACCGAGCGCCTGTCATGTTCTTTTTAACGTTGACTCAGGTTTTTTTACTATCAATGATTGTCGGTTGGCATGCAGA
>JAYPBC010000035.1:0-17274 GCA_038124025.1 Balneola sp.
AACAAATCACTACGATTCCCCACAAAAAAAGCCCATACATATGAGCTTAAACGTCGAGGCGACAGGATTTGAACCTGCGACCCCTCGGCCCCCAGCCGAGTGCGCTACCGGACTACGCCACGCCTCGATTACAATAAAGAAATGAAGATAAGGGCTTTATAGACCTAGAGCAATCTTTATTCTATTGGTGTTATTTATATCGTTGTGCAACAGCTTAAATAGCTAAAAAACATCAGATTAAGCTATGGTATCAGAAATGATACCAGAAGAAAGTGTAATTATTCTGTCAGCCAAATGATAATAGCTGTCGTCGTGAGAAATGACGATAACTGTTTTACCTTTATTTTTTAAACCTGGTAAGATTTCATTGTAGAATTTAGACCTAAAATAAGGGTCTTGATTTGCCGCCCATTCATCAAATAAATAAATGGGTTTATCTTCAAGAAGAACTCTTAGTAAATTCAGTCTCCCACGTTGACCAAATGACAGATCCACGTTTGAAATAAATAGATCTTGAGTTTCAATTTTATCATCTATTCCAAGAAGAGCAGAAATTTTCTTCATATCCTCTTCATTAGTGGTTTGTGATAAATACCTTAAATTTTGGAAGACATGTGAGTCGGTAAAAGTCGCAGCAAATAGATTGCGATATTCAAAAATATTATCCTCGTTAATCACTTGGTCTTGATACGTCAAATGACCCGATTCAGGGGTATATAAACCCGTTAGTAGTTTTGCTAAGGTAGTTTTACCACTTCCATTACCTCCGTTCAGGAACAATACTTCGTTTTCATAAATAACGAGATTAAAAGGACCAACCTTAAAAGCATCCGAATCAGAGTTTCCGTATACATAATTTACTTGCTTCAAACGGATAAGAGGCGTCGTTGAACTAGTCCTATAAGCTAGCTTAGTATTCCCCATAAGGTGTACATAGCTATCAAATTCTAATCCTAAACTAAATACTTGTTCCAGTGAGGCATCCACTTTTTTTACGCTTCTTGCAAAGCTGGTGATAATAATCAGAGAAGGGACTATAAAGAGTACTAGAGTTAAGAAATCCAAGAAAACATCGGTGGAAAAAGTAGTCGAGGATTTTTGAATCAGGATGATGATTCCAATTCCAATGATCACAATCAGTTCTGCTGATTTGGTTACTAGTATGTTTAAGGAGTTAATGAAGGAAATGAATCGGGCATGTAATGAGCTAGTAGGTAGTATGGTTTCTTCAACATAACTTTTTTGGTGCTGACGGTTTAGAGTTAACTCTTTTATTCCGTTCACTAATCCAACCAGGTGGCGATACAGCGTATTACGTTCTCTCTGTATATTTATTTCAATCCGGTGGAAGGTAGGCAAAAGCACATAAGCAAATAAAAATACGCTAAGAAATACCGCTACAATAGATAAGGTTAATTGCCAAGATAGCATAAACATATACGTCCAAATAGCCGCGATTTTAAAGAACGCCACTATTACGTCAGGTATCGTTTTCGCAAACGAACCAATGTTATTTACGTCATAATGAAGAACAGGTATAATTTTATGGGCATTTCTCTCAACGGTTTCAAAATCCACTTTCAATATTTTTTTTGATAATTCTACCCGTAAGTCCGAAATTTTTTCTTCAAATAGTTTGGTAAGGTAATACCCACTTAGTAATGACAAGCCAGTTGAGAGCAGAATCATGAGAGCCATTTCGATAAATAACGAACTAGATTCAGAGCTACTACCTATCAATGTGTTTAGTAATTTTACAGCGTAAGCATAGCATAAACCAGCAATAGCACTTCCTATGGCTCCAAGAAGTAATTTTTGCCATGATGACTTTAGAATAAAAAGGACTAATTTCATACAGGTTTTTGGATCAGACAACTAGATAAAAGAAAACAGTCAGAATGCGAAATAAAGCCTCAGAATTGATTCGGTATTTGTTGTTGGTGAATGGTATTCACAGAAATGTGAAGTTTAGCAATATTTCTTCGGATATCGTAATCTCATTAACCACCCTTTCGGAGAGAATATATCGCATTACTCCCACACTGTATTCTCTATTAGATCAGTCGGTATTACCCAAAAAGATAATTGTATGGATTCCTAAATATTCTATTCGCGAGCAAAAAGAAGTGTTACTAGAGGACTTACCCGATATTCCAATGGTTGAGTATCGTATGATCGATCGAGATTTAGGACCCATTACTAAATTGATTCCATCACTTATAGAATATGGTCAAAATCCAAATCAGCGAATTATTTGTCTAGATGATGATATCATCTATTCAAGGCATTTAATAGAGTCGTATGAGGCTGAATCTCGAAAAAATCCGGAAGCAGCCCTTGCAATTATTGGTTATGATGTACCTACTACTTTTAACGATAAGAATCGTTTTAAAACAAAGGTCTATGCAACCGATATTCAGAAACGAAGAGAAGTTGATGTGGTAACTGGATATGGTTCATTCATGATAAAACCCACTTTTTTTGCCCAACACTTTCTCACAGAACAACGACCCAAGGAGGCTTATTTTACCGACGATTTGTGTGTAAGTGGGCATTTAGCTCAGCAGGGGATAAAAAAATACATATTTCCGGTTAGTTGGGGATTTTCACACCTTAAAAGACTATCAAGTTGGTCCGACTACTCTCTGAGCAACTCGGTTAATAAAGACGGCGTTAATAATGAAGTTATGATGCGATACTATAAAGACTATTGGAACTTCAAATGAGCAAAAAAGCTCGTATTCTATTTTTTTTACCAAGCTTTTCAGGTGGAGGGGCAGAGCGAACTGTTCTGAATATTTTGAAAAACTATGATAGAGAATTAGTGGATATCAAAGTTTGCTTGCTTGATTTTACGGGTGACTATTCGGCTTTTGTACCCGATAATTCTATACTAAATCACCAGGATAAAGGTCGTTTTTTTGTTGCTAAAGCATCCAATCCTTTATATAGTTTGTATAAATTTGTTAGTTTCATGTTACCCACACAGTATCGGGCTATTAGATCCTTTCAACCCGATATCATCATGACAATTACCGAGAGCATGAATTATATGTCCATTTTTTGGAAGGTTCTTGGGATCACAAGGGATATGATTTGGGTAGTTCGATCGGGTAATAACATACTAGCCGAGGCTTCGTCCAAGGGTTTTTTGTTCGGATACATCTTAAAAAGCCTTCTTAAAAAAGCCTATATAAAGGCAGATCATATTATTACGCTGAGCAATGGGGCCAAATCTCAGATCCTATCTAGATATTCGATAAAAGAATCTAAGGTATCGGTGATCGCAAATCCCGTAGATATAGATGAAATCACATCCCTCAGTAAAGCATCTATAAAACAAACCTATAAGTATATTTTAGGAGTTGGGAGATTAGCGCCGCAAAAGAATTTCAAATTATTGTTAGAGGCATATCATCAAAGCATAGCGCCAAGTAAAGGTATACACTTAGTTATATTAGGTGTGGGCAGTGAGCACCGAAATTTGATGCAACGGGCTAGAGCATTAGATCTAGAGTCATTGGTTCATTTTGAAGGCTTTCAGAGTAATCCATATAGCTACATGAAGAATGCAGAAGCATTTATTCTAAGTTCTCAGTGGGAAGGTTTTGGTCATGTGCTTGTGGAGGCTATGGCATGTGAGTGTCCGGTTATATCAACGGATTGTGATTTTGGACCAAATGAAATATTGGATAGGGGTAGATATGGAAAACTAGTTGTCGTAAATGATATGAACCTAATGTCCGAAGTGATAAATACGGTCATTACCTTAGAAGAGAAAAAACGAAGCGAAGTCATTCAAAAGGCTAAAGATCGTGCACAGGACTTTTCAACAGAAAAAATAGTAAGAGCGTATGTGCATCTTTTTTCAACATTAAGCGGTATTAAATGAAGAAATTACGAGTCATTACATTCTCGGATAAAGACTTAGGCTTTGAAAACAAACTTCTGCAGAGTTGCAAGAAGAATGACCTTGAGTTAATCGTACTTACATACCATAAGCAATGGGCGTCAAATGCAATCAAAATAAAGCTCTTTTTTGATTACTTAAAGACTGTGCAAGCTGAACAAATGCTCCTAATTACAGATGCTTTTGATGTTCTCATTAATGCCTCTGAGGGCGATATCATTAACGTTTTTTCCACATTTGAAAAAGATATTATTTTTGGGGCTGAAGCTAATTTCTATTTTCGAAATCATCGAATTAAAAAGAACTATCAGGCCAAGTATCCGGAATCAGAAACTATCTATAAGTATCTGAATTCAGGAACCTTCATGGGAAAAGCAGTACATCTACAAATGCTGTTAGATGATATCATTAGCAAAAACGAAATAGATATTTCTGAGGACGTACCCATGCATAGCTTTGTTTCCGACCAATATCTTTATTCAAAACACTTTGTAGAGCATTTCCAATCTTCTGAAAAGCGGTATTCCATAGGACTAGATCAATTTCATTTTCTGTTTGAAGTTACTGGTGGACGATCTAGAGTCATGAATCTACCCTACATAACTAAGGTACATGCCTATAATGCTTACAAACTGGAGAGAGCGGTTTTGAAGTTTTTCGGGTTGAATCAGTTCCAAAATAAACTTACTGATATTTATTTTGACCAGGCAAAGCAGCAGTTCAAGAATAAGATTACGGGAACAAATCCATTGGTTATTCATGCCCCAGGTACGTGGCAATATTTTATTGAAATATTAGATGCGGTTAAAAATGGGGAAAAGCTGCGAATGAAAAATAAATGGCCCATAGCCAAAAGTTCGGCCGTCATAATTAGTTCCTTCTGCTATTTGATCTCGCTATGTGTGCCATTCAAATTAACCATCTAAGGCCTATTCAGTAATCCTGTATTCTAGATAAGTAAATCCAGCCATTTTGTAGATGAATCCAGCCGCTTTGGCTACTTGCAAAAAGAGCTTTAACGAAATGCTTCTATTGAAAGGAAGGCTTAGTATGATTACAATGGCAAATAAAAACAGGCACAGGATATATATTAAGAGTGAGTTGAATATTGAAAAATAAGCCCCAAGTTGTTTCTTCATTTCGAAGTCGGTCACGCCCATCCTAAATGAGCGCTGGATAATCCATCCAACATCTATTCTATTTTTAGATAAGATTTCTTTTACTCTGGCTTCATCAACCCAAACAATTTTGGCTCCCTTTAGATAGGCTTGATGAAAGAAAAAACTGTCCGATGAACCCATGAAATTAAACACGGGATTAAACCGAAGGTTGTTTTGGTTTATGAATTTGAGGTCAAATAACACATTTCTTGTTCCTGCAGATGTTCTTATTTGACCGGTTGAATGGCTATTGAGTTGGAGTATATTATACTTAGTAAGCCAATTAGGGGTATCCTCGGGGATGATTCGTTGCGTTGTACCCTGGACCACTTGGGCTTCATATCGAATCAATGCATCATAGAGCTCTTTAATCCAATTAGTACTGGCTATTTCGTCATCATCAATAAATGCTAAGTGGGTAGCGCTTATGCGAGAAGCTTCTATTAAGGCTCGATTTCTCATATGTACAATTCCAATTTCTTCTTCAACTATATATAGAAGATCGAATTTGGATCTTTGTTTTAACTCAAGTACGACTTGCTCAGAAGTATCTACTCTATTATTATCTATGACAATAATGGTTATATCTGTATTATTGGGCACTTCCAGGCCAACAAGTGAGTGAAGGGTGTTGGTAAGCGAATCGGGTCGATTATGCGTTCCAACACAAACGGCAATATGTGCTTTTTTAGAATCTTTCATCGTTACTTTAACTCAATATAATCACTATATGGTTACGGTTTTATTATTGAATTATAAGAGAGTTGAAAACATACCAATTATACTTGATGCGCTCAAAAATCAAACAGTTGAGTGTTCTATATTCCTGTGGAATAATGGCGAACAAGAGTTTAATGACCCTCGATTAGACTTGGTAATTAATTCATCCAAGAATTTGAAATGTTGGGCAAGGTGGAGTATGGCTTCGTATGCCAAAACTCCGTATATCATGTCGCATGATGATGATTTAGTGCTTAGTTCGCCGGATAGCTTGCAACTTTTGATTGATGCAATAGAAAAAAACTATATACCAGGGCGTGCTATTGGTTTTAATGGGGTTAAACTTGGGAAAGACCTATCTTACTACCCCACAGAACAGCAAAAAAGCATTCGTAAGATGGGAATTACATTAGGAGCGAAGCATCACAAGTTTCCTAAAAAAAATAAGCAGGTAGATATATTAAAAGGCCGCTTAATATTTTTCAAAACAGCAGACCTAAATCGTGTACCTATGAATATTGAACCAGAGGAAGATATAGATGATATTTATATGAGCAGTTGTCTTGCGTTAAGAAGTAGAAAGCATCATATCGTAACCTCAGCTCTTAATGGGAAAATCGAGGAGTTAAAAGGTGGGGCGGAACCGATAGCTCTTTCACAACAAGCAAACTGGGAAGATTATCGAACAATGGCTGCAAAAAAATATTTTAAAAATAATTGATTAAATCTAATGGTTCGTATTTGTCTCCTTATAATTTCGATACAATGCATTTGGCTTGTTGAGGTCAAAGCTCAATATTCTATTACCCCAGAGTCGCAAGAGTACGATTATGTTAGGATGTTGGCGTTAAAAAATGCCGATATGATTCAGCCGTTGAGCTTTTTTCCTAGTATTGGTTTGGATTATGAATTAGCAGAATTAGGTTGGGATATTTGGGTTCTTAGTAAAGAGCCAAGTCGCTTTTCTATCATCAGTCCTCGAGTTGGATTTATACACAATTCGAAGCTTAATAGAAGCAACAATAACGGGCCGCTATGGACCGGTAAAGGGATGAATCTGTTTACCACCTTTGGCGTTCAGGGGAGGTTCACCTTAGGCAAAGAAAGTTCCATTAGTTATACCATACAACCCATGCTTTATTATGCTGAAAACCAAGATTTTATTATTCCAGCACACAACCTAAATAAAAGTGAGTTTTCTTATCCCTATGCTAGCTCTTTAGATTGGGTGCAAAGGTTCGGAAATGAATCCTTTTCGGAATTTCATTTGGGACAGTCTGAAATAAAGCTATCGCACTCATACTTATACCTTGCCTTATCAACTCAGAATATGACATGGGGTCCTGCCTATCAAAATCAAATACTAATGAGCAGAAATGCAGGTGGTTTTCCTCATCTTCGCGTGGGGACTAAAGCACCTTTAAAAACAGTCATCGGCCAAATGGAGCTGCAAGGTTTTTGGGGCAGATTAGCCGAATCGGATTATTTTGATGAAGACCCATCCAATGATAGGCGGTATTTTACAGGTTTAGTTGCAGCTTATCGACCAAGTTTTGCAGATGGATTGACACTAAGCTTACATCGAGTGTTGTACAGAGAATGGCAGGATGGCGATTTGGTATTGGGGGATGTATTTGCGGCCTTTACCAATTTTTCCCCGAAAAGAGATACCGATATTGGAGAGGGCAGAATTACCAATGATTTTTATGATCAAATCACTTCGGTGGCCTTGACCTGGAAGTTTCCTGAAGTGGGATTTGAAACCTATGTAGAATATGCTAAAAATGATTTTCCTGCGAGTTTTCAAGAATTACTCAGGCAACCAGATCGTCAAAGAGCCTATACTTTTGGATTTTTGAAATTATTCAATCTTAAGTATGGAAATGTAATTAGGTTATTGATTGAAAGTACTACCTTGAGTCAAAATCAAATATCATTTATCAATAATTCAGGTAGTGGTGGTACTTATTATATACATGGTATAGTTAATCAAGGGTATACACATCAAGGACAATTAGTAGGAGCAAGCATTGGGCCGGGGGCAAATAGTAACTTCATATCCCTAGACTTTTTCGGCTCGGGAGGTGCTATTGGGGCCTATTTCCAACGAACGCGATATAATGACGATTATACCATCCGAGCTTTTGTGGGGGATCGGGAATATGTAGCCGAATTTGACGTAAATTTTGGAATTAAAGGAGTTAAACACCTCGACAAGATGAGTCTAACAGCAGATATGTCCTTTACTTATTTAAACAATTGGTATTTTGATCCCGAGCTTAGCACTTGGAATTTTTCCCCTACCCTACAAATCAAGTATGGATTACATTAAGAAGGGACTGCTATATGGTGCCAAACCAATTTAGTTTGAACGTTTTAAGATAATGAACGTGATATCATCGCTTTGAGGGCTTCCATCGGCATAGTCTTGAAGCGTCTGGAGCAAAGCTTTTTTCATCTCATCTGCAGTTAACTGACTGTGATCAAGTAACCACTGCTCAAAGCGTTCTTCAGAGAAGAGCTCGCCTGCGGGATTGGTTGCTTCGGTCACTCCATCTGAAAATAGCATTATAATATCGCCTTCATTAATAGATAAACTAGCAATCGGTAGGTCAATTTCCTCCATGATACCTAGCATAAGCCCACCTTCTTCTAATTCCTCCACCTGCTTTTCTGAAGTTCGTACAATATAAGGCGGATTATGCCCGGAATTTACATAGCTGAGTACATGGCTTTTATAATCTAAATGGCAGTAAATAGAGGTAATGAACTTATCAACTGGAGAATCTCTGTAAATGTCTCCATTCACTTGGGCTAAGGCTTGAACAATATCCTTAGGATTGTTTTGAATATTGGCTCGAAGGGTAGCTCTCATAGTAGCCATTAGCAGTGAGGCAGGAACTCCTTTTCCAGTAACATCAGCAACTACAAAGCCATGCTGGTTAGGTTCTGGACTAGGAATGAAATCATAATAATCACCGCCTACATCTTTAGCCGGTATACTGCAACCAGCAATCTCATAGCCTTCAATCTCAGGGGTTTGCTGAGGGAAAAAGCGAGCTTGAATTTGAGTGGCTACCTCAAGTTCTTTATTGACCAATTCGGCCGCTAACTGTTGCTGTTGTATGTGCACATTTTCTAATGCTGTTGCGGCTTGATTGGCTAGAGTTTGAAATAACCCTAGCATCTCTTCGTTTAAAAAATCTTTGTTGATGTTGATGGCTTGCAAGACCCCAATGGTTTCACCTTGGTTATTATTTAAGGGAACACAAATCATATTTCGAGATTGAAACAGAGGATTGGACAGTAATTCACCTTGAAAGCGTGGATCAGTTTGAACGTCGGGAATAAGTACAGGCTCTTGGTTCTGGACAACCCACCCACTTATTCCATGATCAGAGGCAATTTTTTTACCCGACACTTCGGCGGTTGCTGGTCCGGTTGGGATGGTTAGTTCTAGGTTTTTACCTTCATCACTCAGTAAAAAAAGTGAGCTAGCCTCAGCTTCGACCATACCTTTTGTAGACTCAATTATTTCATGGAGTAATCTAGATGGATCCATCGTAGAATTAAATTTACCCACAATATCGAGGAGTAACCGTATGTTTGGGTGTAGATTAAATGAATTCATGAATTAGTATATATGTGAAACATCGGCATAGAATTTGGATTTATGGAGACCGGTCTTAATAACCTTGGGCTTAATGTAATTGAACCTTTCTATAATGCTCTTTAATAATACGTTCTAGCCGGTGTACTTCCAAGGGTTTATTGTAGAAAGGATTAAACGGTAAAACCTTAAAAAATGTCATTAGGGCTTCCAAAAAATTGTATCTTTGTTGTTATAAATTAATACCCTAAATAATATAAAGGGATAACCAACCAAATTAACAGGAAGATGCTAGGATTTAAGATTGATATTTTTTGGCTATGGCTTGGAGACGTTCTCGAGCTAGGGCTCTATGTAGGGTTGATTTTTATAGTATATATGATGTTTCGACTTTGGTACGACGGTTCAAAAACTTCCGGATAATTCGGTATCCATCCATTCTAGTCGTTGGTTTAGCCATTCTTTGAGGTAGCTGATCTCCTCGTCATAGCTGCTTCCCACAAAAGTATTGGAGGGAAGTTTTTGACCTAGAATGCTCCATTTTTTGAAATTTCGCTCTATGGCACCGGCGTAGTTCAGTCTTGCTACATGAGTGTCAATTTTGTCCATTATGCTTTCAGTACCAAGTACAGTAGAACGAAGTTCTTCCCAACGGTTCACTAAGGCAGATCGAAACGTGTCGTCTTCTAATAATCTACCCCACCAAAAATGCACTAGCCATGGTGAATCTGGAGCTCTTTGATTTAGTTCAAACATCCACCCACCGCTCGTGCTTAACTCTCCGTGTCCAAAGGCAAGGTTTGCCATCCAAATTGGGCCCATATTAAGTGGAGCATTCCGATCTTTGTAAAGATATGTGTGAAAACGGTAAGCGTCCGGGTTTGCGGATAGTTCACTTAGTAGTAGATAGTCGACGAATGAGTCTAGATCTATATATTCGGAGTACCTACGCTCACCCTGTTCGAAATTGTCGCTTACCAATGCATTCTCAAATTGTGCGAGGTAGTCTTGGATATATCTTTTTTGTTGCTCGGTAATCACGTCTTTATCTGGATCTTCGTACATGAAATATTGTTCTTCGCTGCGCTTTTGTCCATGTGCAGGGAAATTGAGGGAATCACCGGATGGGCCAAACATGGATCGAAAACCATCTTTTTCATAGTATATAATTTCTTCTCCAATGGCCCGGTCACCGCGGTCACCTCGTTCGTCATCAACCCGAAGGATATACCCTCCGCTAACGGTGGATGCATCATTTTCATCAGGATCTAAATCAACCAAATCGAGTCGGTTTTTGTCGCGTTTTATTTTTTCGGAAAAAAGGTAGACTCCTTGGTACTCGTCATTTATAGTGAGTTCCACAAAATCGTATCGAGGTCCGTATCGGCCTAAAGCCTTGGTTAAATCTATGATTAAAGCATGCCGAAGAAGTGTTTTATCAATGTAGGGTCCATATAACACCCAATCTTCTTCTTCGGGCATTGATAACAAGGAAACATCCATGTCTTGACCATTTACCGTCCAACTTTCCAGACCATAGGAGTATTTTGGCCCTTGTTCTAATGCACCAATACCGATGGTTTCTATCCCCATGGCTTGCTCCTGCTGTAATTCTTCATTCAAGTAGATCTGCACAGTACTCATTATTTTGGGGTCTTTTGGGATCTCTACTCCTCTGGTGTTAATGTTAAATTGGGCAATGGGTGTATCACTTAAGGAAGTGGGGGCTTCTTCGTACCCCTGATTGGGTCCCGAACATGTTATGCAGAAAATAAATAATACCAATAGGCTTCCTGCATGGTAGGCTACGTTTTGTATGCGCATAATTCAATAAGTACTCCGTGTGCTGATTTTGGATGTAAGAATGCTACCCATTTTCCATGGGCTCCGGATATCGGTTTCGGATGAATGAGTTCCCAATCTAAGCTTTTTAGTCGATCTAGTTCACCATGAATATCGGGGACTAAGAAAGCGGTATGATGCATTCCTTCCCCTCTTTTACTGATGAATTTGGCCACAATGGACTCTGGGTCAAGGGGAGCCAATAACTCTATGCGTGAGGTTGGGGTGTCTAAAAATGCGACCTCAACACCCTGAGAATTCACTTTTTCACGTCCATAGTACTGGGTTGCTAACAAAGTTTCGTAGCGCACTAATGCGGTGTCCAGGCTGTTTACAGCTATACCTATATGATCTATTTGCCAGTTCGATGGTAGTGATGATGAGGTAGTAGATTGGTTCATTCGTGGTTATAACTCGCTAATTCACGGTGATTCACTTTAGTAAGGCGTTATTTACTAGGTGTACCTTAAAAGGTACCATAGTATTTTTCTACATCAATTAAATAAATAATAGATTATTTTATCATTAGACGATACTAATTTTCTCTAAACTAAACATTGGTGAGCAAATGCGTTCAATAAGCTTAGTAAAACTATGTATAATTGCCTTTTTGGCCTTCACTGGAAATTCTTGCAGTTCTGCTGATTCAAGCCAGAACCAATCGGATACAGTCCCTCTATTTCCTACTGAAAATAGAACCGAGGATGTGGCGGTTATTTCCACTAAATATGGAGAAATGATTGTTAGGTTATACGATGCAACTCCGGAGCATAAGACAAATTTTTTAAACTTAGCTAAGGAAGGATTCTATGATTCAACTACTTTCCACCGAGTTATAGAAGGATTTATGGTGCAAGGAGGGGATCCAAATTCTAAGGATGATAATCTCCGTAATGATGGTCAAGGTGGACCAGGCTATACCTTGCCTGCGGAAATAGTACGTGGGTATATCCATAAAAGAGGAGCACTGGCAGCAGCACGAATGGGGAATGATACGAATCCAGATATGCGCTCAAGTGGATCTCAGTTCTACATTGTTCATGGGCGTACGCGTACAGAGCGAGATTTAGATCAACTCATGGCGCAAGCGAATAATAACATTGAGCAAGGGCTTATTACGACCTATGTAGGAGCACCTGAGAATTCCGAGATTAAGCAGCGAATTGAAGAGGCTATGATGAACGGTAACCAGGGCGTAGTGAGTGACATTATTGAAGAAATAAAACCACTTGCAACCAAAGATTTTGAGCCATTAGTATATACTCCAGAACAGCGTGAAATCTATATGAATAAAGGTGGGGTTCCTTATTTGGATGGGTCTTACACCGTCTTTGGTGAGGTTATTCAAGGCTTGGCGGTGGTAGACAGTATCGCGCAAGCTAAGAAAAGTTATGCAGACCGTCCGGTAGAAGACATTCCGATGATGGTTCGGGTTCAAACAATGACTCTAGCCCCGGACGGAACCATTATCGAGCAGTAGATCAATAAGGAGTAGGCTAAAAAGAAGCGGTAGGTTGAGAAACCATCCTAACTTTTTGAATCACGGGAAGCTTTAGCCCAAGAAAGAAACTCTCCAGCCGTTAAGCTATTGAGCACTCTTACTTGGTCAAACTTAGCTTTACGCGCTAAACGTACTCCATACTGAATGTCATCAATGCCCTCAATGCTATGCGCATCCGGGTTTATAGAGGTATAAAGTCCGGCCTGTTTTGCTTTGTTACCCCAAATCCAATCCAAATCTAATCTCCAGGGAGAGGCATTAATTTCAATGGCAGTATGTTGTTGGGAGGCATGTTCAATTAGAGCATTCATGTCCAACGCACTTTCCCCTCGTTTCAGGAGTAAGCGTCCGGTGGGATGCCCAATCATAGTGGTAAATGGATTTTCTATTGCCCGTTTGAGTCGGTCCATCATCGCTTCGAGGGGCATATCTAGCTGCTGATGTACGCTCGCTACAATGAAATCAAAGCCTGCTAAAATATCCGCTGGATAGTCTAAGTCACCATTTCCTAAAATATCCGATTCAATACCTTTTAAGATAGTAAAGTTCACGCCTTCAGTGGTATAATGAGCGTTTAGTTCCTCAATTTCTACCCACTGAGATTTCACTCGGTCTATGGATAAACCACCTGCATAGCCAGCCGTCTTAGAATGATCGGTAATTCCCAGATATTCATAGCCTCTAGCAATACATGCCTCTGCCATTTCTTGAATGCTATACTTTCCATCACTCCAGGTGCTATGTGCATGAACAACTCCTCTGATCTGTTCCTGCGAAATTAAGGGCATTTGCTCATGCTCTGCAAACCATTCTAACTCCCCGCGATCTTCACGAAGTTCTGGTGGAATCCAATGCAGCCCAAGCTCTTTGTACATATTAGATTCGTTATTAGAACGAACTTTGGCATTCCAATCGGTTTCGCCCTTATCGTTGAGTTTATAAAGTCCGTATTCGTTAAGGGCTAGTCCACGTTCGCGCGCTCTAGATCTCATAGCCACATTATGTTCTTTACTTCCAGTAAAATACATGAGCGCGGCGCCAAAAGACCCTGGTTCTACAATACGTAAATCAATTTGACGACCCTCTCTACTACGAACTGAGCTTTTTGTATCTCCTCTACCTAATACTTCAACTACACGCTCATGAGAGGTAAAAGCGTCAAAAATTGTTTCTATATGATTCTTTTCGGCGCCAATAAGTATATCTATATCACCAATAGTCTCTTTAGATCTACGTAAAGAACCAGCCACTTCAATGTCCTGTACACCTGGGAGGTCTTGAAGCGATGTGATGAGTTCTTTCGCAATGTCGTCGGCTTCATTAATGCGGCAGCGCTCTTCGTATTGTTCCATCCATGCGATGGATTTTTTAATTTTTTCCACCGATTTAGCCCCAAGACCAGATAGTTCTTCTAGGTCGCCTCGGCTAATACATTCTTTGAGTTCATCTAGGGTACTAATGTTAAATTTTTGATGGATTTTTAGAATATTTTTTGGTCCTAGTCCAGATATATTCAACCATTGAATTAAACCTACCGGCACTTTTTCTTTGAATGCTTCCAAAACCGGCATTTGCCCAGTTTCAACATAGGCATATATATCGTTAGCAATGGATTTACCTATACCTTTAATCTCCGTGAGCCGCTTTTCTTCAATATATTTACCAAGATCTTCCTCAAATCCACGTATGGTTTGAGAGGCTCGATCGAAAGCAATCGCTTTAAACCGATTTTCACCAGCTAATTGCATGAGTTGATACACTAAATCGAGCTGGTCGGCAATATCACGATTGGTTGGCATAAGCAAGAAATCTCTTTGAGTAGCTTAGTAGGTTTATGTACATTTATAGATACGCCTAAATATAAATCTTTTAGGATGGAATATCCTGTAAACCCTAGCTATCAATTATGCTATCACAATCTGCTGACTTCTCCGCTAACAAAGCTCGTCAATCTTATTTTGGTCTGAGTTTCCTAGCAATCTTGCTACTTTTCTATGTAGTAGCGGTTCCAACTCAAGCTCAATCGTTCTCCGCAGAACGACTTCAAACACCATCCGAGTTTTTAGGTTACGAATTAGGTACGCAATGGACTCCGCACCATAAGGTCATCGATTATGTTCAGCACTTGGCTGAGCATTCAGAGATGGTAGGCGCCTTTGATTATGGGACTACGTACGAAGGACGAGAGTTAGTGTACATAGTTATTAGTTCCGAACAGAATCAGCAGAATATGGAGGAAATTAGGCTGAATAACTTACGTCGAATCAGCTTAGAACCTGGAGAGCCTACCGAGGAAGTACAGCCTATTGTATGGTTAAGTTATAATGTGCACGGGAACGAAACCTCATCCAGCGAAGCAGCAATATACACCATGCATGCCTTGGTAACGGAATACCAAGACTGGTTGACAGATGTTGTGGTTATTATCGATCCTGTGGTAAATCCTGACGGACGTGATCGGTATGTAAATTGGAATAAAACGGTTACTGGAGCACAATTTAATCCCAGTCATGAAGCAATGGAGCACCACGAACCCTGGCCAGGTGGCAGAACCAATCATTACATGTTTGATTTGAACAGAGATTGGGCTTGGCAAACTCAAACGGAGACACAACAACGTATTAGGCAATACTTGGAATGGATGCCCATGGTCCACGTCGATTTTCACGAACAATATTACAATTCGCCTTATTATTTTGCACCAGCCGCGGAGCCCTATCATTACGCTATTACCGATTGGCAGCGTGAGTTACAAACCTTAATTGGTCAAAATCATGCTTCTTATTTTGATCAGAATAATTGGCTTTATTTTACACGTGAAGTGTTTGATCTGTTTTATCCCAGCTATGGTGATACATGGCCCACCTTTAATGGGGCCATTGGAATGACCTATGAACAAGCAGGACACAGTTTCGCCGGCCTCGGTGTAGTTACCGATGAGGGCGATACACTCACATTACAAGATCGAATGATTCATCATGCCACATCTGGATTATCAACCATAGAGACCGTGGTTAATCAAAAAGAGCGGGTTTTATCTGAATTCCAGAAGTACTTTGCTACCACACGGAAAAATGGCTCTGGAAATTATAAAACCTTTGTAGTTAAACGCAGTAGTAATCCTGATAATACAAGCAGGCTCCTGCGCTATTTGTTAGATCAAAAAATTGAGGTTCATCAAGCGGTGACCGAAGTTCGGGCAAGTGGTTACGATTATCAGAATGGGCAGGTTGGACGAGTTACCATAGATAGAGGAGATTATATTGTACACACGTATCAGCCACAGGGTACCTTAGTTCGCGTGTTATTTGAACCTAAGCCTGAACTTACCGATTCGCTCACTTACGATATTACCGCTTGGGAAGCCCATTATTCCTTTGGCGTTGATGGGTATGCCATACAAGGGCAAGTAGAAGTAGAACCCATTAGCTTTGATACCGAGTCCGAACTTACCCCTGTGGTAAGTAACCCCTATGCTTATTTAGTAGAGTGGACTTCCTTTGATGATGCGCAGTTTCTGGCCTATATACTTAAGCAAGGAGTTCGAGCACGTTACTCTGAAAACCCGTTCAGTATTCGGGGAAAAAACTATGGGGCGGGTACCTTAATTATAACCCGAAATGGTAATGAGTCCTTGGGAACAAATTTTGATGATATAGTCAAGGAAGGCGCATTAGTATATAACAGGAAAATAACACCCGTAACAACCGGACTAGTCACACAAGGTAAAGACTTTGGATCATCCTCGGTTCGTTTTATTGACCAGCCAAGAGTGGGAGTATTAGCGGGTGAGGGAACATCCGGAAATATGGTAGGACACATTTGGCATTTCTTTGATCAGCAGCTGAACTATCCAGTTACGATGATTCCTGTAGATGTTGCCACTCGTATGGATTGGACGGAATTTGACGTAATTATATTACCAAGTGGATCCTATGGATATTCACTTAGTGACAACCAACTCTCAGAAATCCGAGATTGGGTTCGAGGGGGTGGAAAATTAATAGCCGTGGACGGGGCCAACGGGTTTTTAGCCGGTAAAGAGGGTTTCGCATTAACTCGTAAAAGTAGATCCGACGAGGATACCGCTAACCCAGAAGACCGGTTACAGCGGTATGCAGATGCAGAACGCAACTCCGTAGTAAATTTCAATGCAGGAGCAATTTATGCACTTGATATGGATCCTACTCATCCCTTAGCCTTCGGTTATCAAGAACAGTACATGGCATTAAAATTAGGTTCAACTGCGTACGAATATTTAGAGAATGGTTGGAATGTTGGGGTGGTCAAAAACGGCACCCCAAGAAGTGGGTTTGTTGGACATAAAGCCCAACAGGTTATCGAAGAATCCTTGTCGTATGGGGTGCAGCCTATGGGTCAAGGTCAGGTGGTCTACATGATAGATAACCCATTTTTCCGAGGATTTTGGCATAATGGAAAGTTACTAATAAGTAACTCAGTATTCTTTTAATCCGCCAAAAAGTGCTTGCGATGAGGGTAAAAACTTAAGACAAACCATTCTACATTACTG
>JAYPBC010000036.1:0-7657 GCA_038124025.1 Balneola sp.
ACAAGAAGCTTAAGGGCAAGAAAAACCAGGAAGAAAACCTAGAAGAGTAATTATTCTAAACGATTCCAATCTTCTTTAGTGGCGTAATCTTTTTGATACTCCATTAGTATTTTCCAAATGCCATTTGATTTGGTTAGTAAAACTTCAAAGTGTATGAATACGTTTACTGGCGATTGACCGATGTATTCTGAAGTATAATGAAAGATACCTTTCTGATATGCAGAAGCAGTTCCAAGTAGAGTTTCAGAAAAACGAAACTCTACACTAGCTTCCATTTGTCCCTGTATAGTATCCTCGAATCCTTTTTCCCAGCCATCTAACGCCTCTTTTATAGGAATACTGTTCTTTGATATTCCATTAACTAAAATGGCATCGTAGTGAAATGAGTTAGAGTACGCTTCAAAATCACCTTCTCTTACCTGTCTTTCAGCTTCAATCCAGAATGCATTTAATTCATTAGTACTTGTTTGCGCAAAAAGATTACATGATAGTGCAAGTAGTACTACAATTGTGTAAGAACTGAACGGTCTATTCTTTAACATGATTATATGGGATTATCCAATTATTTTTAGCCTGGTCTATACTTCCATTCATTTCATTTAAAATTACAGATTCCACAATTTTTAGGCCATTTTTTGCCATATTCTCAAAAGTGTCAATGCCATTATTAGGAAAGTTTTGACGTGTTCTATGAATATGAAATTCATTAGAAAGTTTTGTTTCAAATGCTTTTTCAATTGCACTAGCTCCCATCATAAATCCTATAAGTCCACCCCAGGTTGCAGTTGGATTGTCAGAATCCCATCCGGCTAGACTCCCTATTTTTATAGTTTCTAAAAGATCACCTTCACCGTAAAATAGGCTTACTAAACTTGCCGCGAAATTTATGCCTGCCGCAAAACATCCGTTACAGTATAGGTTTTTTGATGTTATCTCATATCCGTGTCTTTGCTCAATTTGGTAAGCTTTATATATTGAATCACGTGTTGCTTCCCATGGTAGATTTAATTCATACAAGCTTCTAATATAGTCATACATCCTTGCAGGATATTCATCATCTGGTAAGTAATCGCGAGCAAGTGAAGAAATTGAATCAATCCGGTCATGTATACTTTTTTCCGGATTTAAAGAGGCCAAAGAAAACATAGTCACATAAAATTGGGCAATATCTTCTGCTTCATTTCTAGCCACTGTTTGAATTGGTAAACTTGCTAAATCTCTTGCCACATCAGGATTTCCAGGTGCAAAAAGTCCAAAAATCTCTGTTGTTAATTGCGCATCTATCATTTCATAGTGTTCATTGAATCTAGGATCACCAGTATCTGGCGGTAGATAACCCTTATTCATCAGATCCAATGCTTGTTGATTTGAAACCCACAAATAGTTTTCTTCAATACTTGAAATGTGTTCAAGCCAACCATCCCTTATTTGTCTTGGATTCAGTTTTGGTTGCTTATATTTTAAAATTAGATGTTGATACATGTATTCGATATCAGTGTCATCATCAGCCCCCCAAAGTTCGCCTGGCGTCCTTAGTACAAAATCAATCGTGTTTGATATTTGACTTATATTTTCACCATCCCAAATAGCTGGTTTATCCATTTGTCCCCAATCTTCTCTGGTATAAAAAGGTAGGGTTGAAATATCATTTGTATTACCAATTTTATCCATTTCAGTAACTAATCCAGTCCAATTAGCTATTGAAGTGCCAAGCCAAAAACCTTCAAGTTGCTCTAAATAAGATGTTCTATTGATGTAAAGTGAATCTACGGATTGAATATTAGATTCCCGCTTTTCATCAAAATCGCAGTTCAAAAAAAAAGGTGCGATTCCAATTACAAGAAGTTTTATTGGAGTAGACATTTTCTTAGTACTTATTCTATTTAATCAACAACATCTTTCTAGTCTTTTCAAATTCTGGTGTTGTCAGTTTATAAAAATAAACTCCTGTTGCTAATAAATTTGCATTAAACTCTATAGCATGACTGCCTGCTGGGTAATTATTATTGGCTAATTCAGCTACTTTTTGTCCTACACTTGAATAAATTTCAATTTTGACAAAAGTTGTTTTAGGTAGCGCGAATTCGATCCTAGTATTTGGATTAAATGGATTTGGATAATTTTGTGAAAGATGATAGGTAATGGGTAAATCAGAATTATTAGTTTCATGGTTAATTAATATCCCATTCTCTATACCAGGGGAACCTTGTGTATATTCTGAAGCTTGCCAAGACTCCGCTATGCTATTGTCACTTTCAATATCAATTAATTCTAAGCTATACCCTTGCCCGTCTGCTTCTACTGGCCAGGGCGCTTCGTCATCATAGCTTACAGAATCAATAATTGCACCAAAATTATCGAAAATCCGCACTTCATCGCTACTTCCAGCTAAACCAAAATTCATTTCACCGAGTATATCTACTGAATGATCATACACTTCTTTGAATTTGACACTATCGCGGACAATTAATGCATATTGACCACTTTTTAAGATTGTGCCATCTGAGAATAAAAATTCATGATCATCGTCTTCATCTTTTAATATCCAGTCTGTTAAATCAACATCACTATTTTTATTGTTAAAGATTTCAACCCAATCTCCTGAATCTATTTCATCGTCTGAATTGTACATGATTTCTGTAATGACGATTTCATTTTCTGAAGAGACAGGTGCAAAATTTGCGGCAATATTTACACCAGCCGTAATGGAAATTTTAGGGCTATCAGATATAATATCACCAGTCCATCCAACAAATTCATATCCGTTACGTGCTATAGCTCTCACTGGGATATCTACATTGCTAAAATATTTTCCAGTCCAAACTAACCCGTTTAATAATTCTAAAGAGACATCTTCATCAATCAACAACCGATTTACGTAAACGACACCCATGTCCTTATCAGGTTGGCGAATTGTAACATCACGTAATGGGCCAACACCTAGTTTTCCACCTTGATTGATAGGTTGAGTGAATGCATTTTCAATATAGGTGGGTCTTTGTGTCCCAAAATTTTTCATTGACCTTATTTGATTATTCCATTCTCCAACAGAACCACCATATGCACCAGCGGGTGTAACTGTATTCATATGTCTAGGTATCTCAGATTCAATTAGATTAGATAATGAATCGATAACGAAATGAATATGACTTGGTTTAAAGGCAGAATTCATTAAGTCTGCTGTTCTATTTGCAAACTTTGTCCGAAATGTTGGACTGTCAAATAATTGACGAAAAAGTTGGGTAGACCAAGGTGGATTAGGCCACCCGGGACCACTTGGATCAAGAGCAAAGTTGAGTGTATTGTGATTTACATTCCCACCATACCTCAAATTGAATCCGAAATCAGTGTCATATAATATCCATCTCCATTGGCCATCATTATTTCGACTTCTCCAAATTTTAGTATTATTTCCAGGCCAGTCTGTATTTGAATAATATATTTGCGCAATATGGTAATCAATATAATTATCTATATCTAACCCTTTTTCAACTTCTTCATAAAAATGAGGAAAGAAAAGAGGATTACTTGTGGCGTAGTTTAATAATGAATAATACTCTTCAGCAGTACCATGTACAGCGGCAAAATAATTTAAGCCTCCACCATTACCAATAAGATCAATATTATCTGAATCCTCATTTGAATTGGATTCCACATAATGTTCGTTTAATTTTTCCCGAATATTATGTATACCCCAATATTCACCATTCAAATAAACTACCGAAGGTTGAAAAGCATTATTATCGATTTCTGTATCATTTACTAGTGTACTCATTAGACCGTCTCGAAACATGGAATGGCCTTGAGATGTAAAGTCATTGCCGGAGTTTCTAAGCACGATAGATTCGAATCGGGTTATATCTTTGCTTTCAAATAACTTATAATCAATTTCTCCTAAACCATATTCGGATCGAAAAAAAATAGCTAAAGATTTCATTGGGTTTAATCTACTCCAACCACCAAATATTTTAGCCCCAGCACCAGTAGCAATTTGTTTTATTTTGTTTTCATCATAGTATTCGAATCCAATTGGTATTTCCCAATCTTGATTCCAATTTGCTTTTTCGTGTCCATTACCGCCAATACCGTTGGTACCCACAACATAAATACCCTCTGAGTCACTCCAAAGAAACCTTGGGTTTGTAGTTATGGATATCACAGGAAGGGAATGATTTTCTTCAATAAAATAGGTCTCAGTTTGAATTGGGCTTGGAAGGGCGCCAGTTTCTATGGTTCGGAATCTTATAGCACTTGTTTCTGATATTTGAATTTCACTTCCATTTAATAGTTTAGATGATATAGTTGGTACACTTCCGTCTAATGTATAATAGGTAGGTGGGATGTTTTCATTACCTGAATTATCATCCTTAATCATTAAAACAAGTCCATTATCGTAAAACCCACCATAGTAATTTAGATCAGGTACGCTCAATCTTTTGGTGTAACCAAATAATCCATTTTCAGCACCAGGAGTGGGTGTATTGAAAATCCCAAATTCTATTGAATCGCCATTAGATAATCTACCATAAGATTCGTCTGATAATAACATTGGAAAGGCTAGACTATCTACAATTTTTGCATCTGAATTAGATAAGTATAGTGTTTCGCCCTTACTACTTAGTTTAAAATTAGTGTGGATTTTTCTTGTTTTACTATCATTAAAACCTAGTATTTGATTTGACCCAATTGAGTTATCGATCTCTGACGTAAATTCTACACTCAAAAAAGGATGTGCAGTCAAATCAGAACTGTTTGAACTGAAATTGTGTACTTGTATAGCAAAAACATTTATACCCTCATTTAATAGTGGGATTGACTCCGTAATATTTTTTTCCCAAGGGTATTGATCATACGGTATCCTAGGTTCGGTATATGAATTTGCCGTTTGATTGTAAACAATAGGAGATTCACCATTAATATTTTCTCTTGCTATTTCTATGCCATTCAAATAGGCGACAAATGCGTCATCATAGTCAACATGCAAAAACATATTTTTAACAGACTGTAGGTCTGAAATAGAAAATCTAGATCTAGCAAATATAGATATTGTTCCATTATTTATAATCGTGTTATCATCGTTATCTCCATAACCTATACCATATTGACCCGTATTCCAATTTTGATCATTAAAATCGGTTTCAATCCAGTTATTTTCAGTCTGACTATTTGGGATTATATATTTAGCAGATTGACCATTACCAACTAAGGTCTCCCAAAAAGTAACATCCGAAACATAATCATTACCCGAGGCAAATATGACCAGATATGACCCGGGTGAAATAGACATATCAGGTAGAATATATTTGTCTAATTCTTCTGAATCATCACTAATAGTGTAACCTTTTAGATTTACTGTATCTGTACTTTCATTATAAAGTTCTATCCAATCTGAATACTCCCCATTGTTATCTTCTATAATGTTTTTATTACTGGAGCTAATTTCATTGATTACTACTTGTGCTGTGACAACTTGTATGAATATTAGTTTAATAATTACAAAAAGAATACTTCGTATGAGTAGGTAATTCATTGATTTTCAATTAGGATATAAGGATTAGTATCATTGAATATTTATAAGATAAGTTATCGAAATAAAAAAAGCCCCATTCCTGTCGGATTGAGGCTTTTAAAGAAGCTATAATTAAATAACAATTATCCAGCTAAATTTTTTAGTGCTTCCGCTAGAGCAGAAACTTTAGTAGGATTTGTAGAATTAGCCGCTTTAGCGGATACGCTTTCCGATAAATCTTCTAGCATACTTGCTTGTTTTTTCTCGTTAGCCATTTCCGCACGAGCAATAGATTGTCGAATTTCTAAGATTTCAGCATCACTCAATTCTCCGTCACGGTCCAGCTGATCCACATAGGCTTTGGCTAGGTGAAAGGTGGCTGGCCAGAAGATTTTAGGCTGGCCTTGAGCATTGAGGTATTCCCACTGAACGGTGTTAGCTGCCGCAATCTCATTCTCAGTCATGAATGGGCTTGGAGTGAGTTTGAACAGATCTAAACCACGTGCAATTTCAGAGTTTACAATAACTCCGTTATACCAGTATACACTCCAGCTACCGCCCATTGACATACTTTCGCCATTAGTTGGGCCATAGTCATGAAATGCTATTTCAACTGGGTTAGATGGATCAGTAAAATCAAAGATAGAAATACCACCCTGGTACCACGATTGTACCATGATATCACGGCCAGGTACAGGAATTAATGAACCGTTATGAGCTACACAGTTTTCGTTTACTGTTTGTGGAGCGGGCATCTTATAGTATTCTTTGAATTCCATTTTTCCATCTTCTATTGTGAATATGGCATTTGCTCCCCATTCCATTGGATCAGTGTCTCTACACTTAGGTCCACCACCACCACCCCACTCATCAGTGAAGATTACAGTGTTACCATCATTGCTGAACGTAGCAGAATGCCAATATGCAAAGTTCGAATCGGCCACTGCGTCGATTCGTACAGGATTTGCAGGATTTGAGATATCTAGCAATAAACCGTAACCCTCACATGCTCCACCGGCTAAACCTAGTTCAGGGTATAAGGTAATATCATGGCACTGGTCAGGTCCTCTTCTTACTGTAACATCTTCCTCTCCACCGCCAAACATTGCGTCTACCATTGTTTGAATACTGTTACGTAAAGTTAAAGAATCATCGGCTGTTGGTGCACCCTCACCGCCACGCTGTTGGACTATACTCTCAAGTAGTCCTTGTACATAGCGATCAGGTAATACACGCTCAGTTCCACCAAGAACCACAGTATATGCGCCAGCGGCTTTAGCTGCTTCTATTGCTGCTATATCTGCCGGAGCTAGGCCGTGAGTTGGTGGAGCCTGAAGATCTTCAAAAATACGAGGTGAACTAACTATAGCTGCTTCCTCAGGACTATCTAAAGGTACTTTAATTACTTCGATTCGGAATAAAGCCGAATTAGGATCTTCTTCTGGTTGAAGGTCTGAACATCCTGCTAATTCCTCATCCGACCGTACTACATATGATCCAGAAACATAAACATAGATATTTTCATCGTCGTTAGGATCTTTTAATACAGAGTGTGTATGGGAACCACGACATGTTTGTACATTGGCGATATACTCAGGATTTTGTATATCTTTGATATCAAAAATGCGGATTCCACGAAGACGGTCTGCGCTCACAGCTTCTTGAACACCTTCTGTTCCACAGTCGATGCGACCCCCTAACCCCTCACCAGATACAAAGAGTAGATTTCCATAAACAGAAACATCACTTTGAGAGGCAGGGCACTCATAATCATTTACAAGTACAGGATTTGTAGGATCGCTTATATCCCATACTATAATTCCATTGTAATTTCCTTGAAAAGCATAATTTCCCTGAAAAGCTAGGTCAGAGTTTGTTTTTCCAATAAATTTTTCAGGCGGAGGAGTTTGTGAGAGTACTTCGAGATTCCATACAGCTTCTTCGGCATCAAATAGACCTGCACCCAAGCCAACACGTGGGTCGGGAGTAGGTACCATTGCTTGTGTAAGTGGAGCTACTTCTGGTGCATTGACAGTAACCATGGCGGTTTCTTGAGAAGAGCTACAACTCATAAAAGTTGCAACTGCTATAAAAGAAACCCACAGTGTTGAGCTTAAACGGGTTTTATTCATAAATAGTGTCATTTAT
>JAYPBC010000036.1:7757-15809 GCA_038124025.1 Balneola sp.
TACTTGAATGATCCATGCTTTCGTGATTCATTTCACTCTCGCTGTGGCCCATTGCCCTATGATCCATACCTTCGTGGTTCATCTCACCCTCGCCGTGGCCCATTGCCCCATGATCCATACCTTCGTGGTTCATCTCACCCTCGCCGTGCATCATTTGATAATGGGTATTATCCATGTAATTACCATACTTGTTAAAATGTACAACAGCATGCGCCACTTGGGCCGAATCAAACACTAATAACGGTTCATTACCAGGCTCAATAATGAGTTGAAGCCCATCAATGGTGACTTGAGGGACCGTTTGATTACGATCATGCAACCAACGCTGCATGATACCAATTTCGTCTTTCTGGGCGTTGATAATTCGTTTGGTTAAGGTTACAACAGAAGGGCTTGCATTGTTTACGCTAGCCATGCTTGACATAATCAGAGCTTGAGCGTGATGCCCTATCATGCCAGCCATAAAATCAACATCCGGCTGTGTGTAATGCATTTTGGCACTGTCCTGGCGTGCCCAAAAAAGTTCACTTAGATCGCTTCTGTCCGCCCTTTTATCTACAAGAGGAGTTATTGAATCATTAGCATTATTCGGTGAGTTTGAGGTAGCTTCTTTATTATTTTGTAAGGTATTTGTGGTTGAACAAGCCATAGTACCGATTGAAAACAAAATGATTAAAGAAAAAATATAAAGTCGCATGTTAGTTCGAAGTTTGATACTGGAATTAGGACGTTAACAGGATGGTGTTATTTGTAGATATGTATGTATTACAAATATAAATGATGTAACTCAAAAAGCCTTAAAAAAATATTCATGAGCTATAAAAATTGCCAAACAAACATCAACATCATAACCCGTTGACTATGTTAATATAAAGTTATGAGCAGTTTTTACAACCAGTTATTAAAGTTTAATTAAAAGTAAAACTCTAGGTAATCTTATAATCCATAAATGAATTAGCTAATAAAATAAACGCTAACATAATTTATATTTCTAAAAATGATTTGATAAAAATTAAATATTAAATATATTTATGAGTCAGTTATTTATAATCCATAATATATTACCAATAAAAGAATGGAAATCAGATTTGTAAAGAGATCAGTTGTAAAGTCATCAAAAAAACGTTCTTCTAAGTTTAAACCATTATTAGAGGCTATTGAAAAGTTAAAACCAGGTGGTCAGGCAGTAGAAGTGCCCTATAGTACCGATAAATCGGTCAATTCTATGAGAACAGCTGTATATCAATTTTGTCGCCAAAAAGATTATACGGTAAAGAGTCGTAGAGATTCGACTAATAAAAAAATCTATTTTTATAGAGATAAATAGCTCATAAATTTGAGCTCCATTGAAGGTATTTGTTTCGAACATCTTCAATATTTTTTTCTAAGGTCGACTCGGTCCATGAATCTGTTAGGATGGGCGAAAATACATGTGCGGTTATGCTGCCAGTTTTTGTAAAAAGCGCCCCCCCTCTGCTTAATTCGGTAGTTCCCTGAAAATAGATGGGGACTATGGGGTAGTTTAAGTCCAAAGCCATCCTGAAGGCCCCTTTTTTAAAAGGGCCGATAGGCATTACATGTTTTCGTGTACCTTCTGGCGCAATCAATATGGAGCGTCGAAATCGGCGTACCTTTTCATAGTTTTTCTGAAGCGTCTTAATTGCTTTTTCACGATTTCCTCGTTTGATAAATATTTGGCCAGTTAAGCGACCGAGTAGGAAAAAGAACGGAAAATATTGCATCTCCCATTTTGCAACAAAACGAACTCGTCGAATGCCCAAGGCGAGAATAGTCAATATATCTAAGGTACTGGCATGATTTACGATGTATATAGCTGGGGTTTGAACAGTACCCGTTACTGCCGTGCCATCGTCTAATGTTGTTTCTTGATAATCTATGCGAAAAGTAATGCCTAGTACCCGAAGCACGAACCTTGCCAATGATGGTGCGATTTTTTCCAAAACCCAATCAGTCATTTTGCCCAGACTAACTATCACCAGTACAGTAACAAAGGGAATGAGTAGAGAAAAAAGAGTGATGAACAGTACAATGCCTAGAACACTTCTTAGGTAGTTGAGGGTCGTTAATTTCTCGCTCATAAGCTATTCATCTCAATACAAGTCATAAAATGTAGCCATTTTGCCCCATTGAATACACATTAGCTTGTTGTGCTAAACTGGACTAAGGGCGAAATGCATTTTCTAAGTGAACTAATCTATTTTCTCGAGGATAATACTCAATTAAATCGAACCTCACCTCTTGGTCCCAAATTTTTTTCTTTCTAGCCCACCATTCATAGGCAGTAGTAATCCGATTAAATTGATTACTGCTTAAGTGTTCTCTTGGTGCTCCATAGGTATTATTTTGTCTCATTTTTACTTCAATCACCACAATGAGTCCTTTTAAATCTACAATAAGGTCTATTTCATACTTTTTGACCCGCAGATTTTGTTCTAAAATGACCGCACCTAAGCTTTCAAAATAGTGACCTGCAATCCGTTCTGCATATCGGCCAAGCTCCGTCGTTGTAATTTTTTTTGCGGTATTCATCTAAGGGTATTCATCTAAGGGTATTCAACCCCTAATTTAGTATAGGGCTCAGTATCTATTACCAAGCATACTTCCCTAACAGGGTTACATCTATGTATGCTGCATATCTAGGCTTCGTTTACATAAGAGAACAAAAAAAGGAATGCCTTACTTTTTTTCTTCAGAAGAGGGGGACAGCAGTTCGCTAAAGCGTTCTTTTGCTTCCACAAAGCGAACCAATTGTTTTAGTAGATTTAAGTTCTTTTGAGTTATAAATGGCAGTAATGCGTCGGTGAAGCGTTCAAACATGACTAAAAAATCATTGTAATTTTGAATGCGCTCCTTAAACTCTTGACTTGCAGGGTCTAATCTATCATCCTGTGATCCGTCTCTTTCCAATAAATTGATGCATTCTCCTAACCGAGCTCGGATCGGCGAAATCTCACGCTGTTGGCGCTCGCGAATAATGGTATTAACAATCTTCCAAACGTCGGTTTCGGCTGAAAAATAATCCTTGCGATCACCCTCAAATTGCACTTTATGAATGAGTTCCCAATCCAATAACCTTCGTAAGTTCATGTTGGCATTTCCCCGACTAATTCCCAATATGGACATGATTTCATCGGTGTGAAGCGCCTCACTTTCAGCATACAATAATGCGTGAATTTGTGACATCGTTTTGTTGATCCCCCAGGATGACGCCATGTCTCCCCAAAGCTGAACAAACTCATTACGTGCCGCCAAATAAGAAGTTGAATGCTCTGCCATACCTATTAATATGTATTAACTCGGGTTAATGTGAACGCCAAATGCTTTATCATGATGAAGTTGAATTAGTGTTAGCATTATCAGACGATGATTCCCCTCTGGTTGATTCGCCCGTCGTTGTCCCATTTTTTTTATCATTAACCCGAGTTTCAGCCGCCTGATTACTAGAATTATCATTGGTGGTTGATGCTGCAGAGCCAGCCGGTTTAGTATCTTTGTTTTTATAATCAGTGACATACCAGCCATCGCCCTTGTATACAACACCGCCGCCGCCGGTAATTACCCGCTTGACGGCTTGTCCGGTGGTAGGACAAGTAGTCAACGCATCGGCACTAATTTTTTGTTGGAGATCGAAGGTAGTTCCATCTTCTCGTTTATAAGTATAGGTTGGCATAACGCGTATACATAAAAATTTAGAGTTGAAGTTCTAGGGTTTGTTCTACACCACCTCGGAGAATAGTAATGGTTGTTTTTTGGCCTACTTCAAGGGTGTTTAGGGCTCCCATATAGCCATAAATATCCTCGAAAGGGGTATCGCCTAAGGCAATAATAATATCCCCACTTTGCAACCCAGCATTTTGGGCTGGCTGCCCAGGGTTCGTTCCGGTAATCCGCATTCCCATACCTTCAAACCCATAATCCGGTAAAACACCTAAAGTGGGTCCATTTAAGGTCATACTTTGACGTTGTTCTCCTGGGGCTTCCACAAAGGGTAGCTCTTCTTTGGAAATAGAACCAAGGGCATCGACCATTCTCGCAACATGGCTTACGACCATTTCTTGAGCTTCCACTTCAATGTAGGCAAGGTCGTCAGAAGGGCGATGATAATCTGAGTGGGTATCGGTGAAATAGTGGAGTACAGGAATATTTTTATAATAGAAACTGGTGTGGTCGCTGGCTCCAGTACCATCTTTAACCAGGTTCAAATTCAACGAATCTTCATTGACAGCCATAGCTAATTCTGACCATTTAGGTGTAGTACCAACTCCAAATATGAGTAGGTTTTTGTCACTCATTCGCCCAATCATATCCAAATTAATCATCGCTTTGGCTTGAGCTAAATCAACGGTTGGTTCTTCAACATAATGGGCGGAGCCTAGCAGTCCAATCTCTTCCCCAGAAAATGCCAGTAGTAAAATATTATCCACCGGTGGATATTCAGAAAAATAATGAGCCAGTTCTAATAGACCCGCAGTTCCCGAGGCATTATCGTCTGCTCCATTATGTATACGAGGCGTATCTCCTTGGTACAACGATCCGAAAGAACCAAAACCTAAATGATCATAATGGGCTCCAATAACGATATACTCATTCGAGTTTGAACGGCCCGGAATCCAACCCACCACGTTGTTGGCAACTCTACCTTCCCCTTTGGCATCATCAGTGGCATGAGGATTGGTCAAACGCGCGGTATTAATAGTGAAGGCCTGCAAAAAAGTGCCATCATCCCCTTTAGGTTGCACACCAAATTCTTCAAATTTCTGGATGATGTAGTTTGAAGCCATAGCCTCGAATTCAGTGCCCGATTCGCGTCCTTGCAGAGAATCTGAGGCTAAAAATTCAATGTGAGAATATATATCGCTAGCACTAATCTCAGGACTAAAAGCAATAGAGCCTGAAGTGCTAGGTGAGTCGCTGGTATTGCACTGCAACCAAGTCAGGCTACTTAGTAGAGTTACAAGAAGGAATGAAATCGGTTTACTGAACATATAACTATTAGACAGATAAGAAGGCATACATAAGCGGTTAACGAGTTACAAAAAATACAACAATACTCAGCTAAAAAACATTCTACTTGCTACTGCCTAGGAAATGGCTGTATTTTTAAGTGCGGTTAGGGGTGTCCAACCGAGTGAGTTCAGTTATATCACCTAATAGGAGTATAACGAGCGAACACCATTGGACTGAGATCATACCCTTGAACCTGAACCGGATCATACCGGCGGAGGAAAACCAGTTCAGATCTTAACTTGTTGACCTCCTCCTTAATCAACAATTAATGGAGGAATCATGTATTCTATTCTATCGAAGAAAGTAATAGATGCGGCATCTAAACAAAGTAGAAGCCTTAGCACATTTATTATTTTACTCATCACAATCTTAGCGCCCGTATCTACTTGGGCACAAATTAAATCTGCTGGATCGGCACATAATGCGGTTGAAATTAGCGGGATTATTCAAGATTTAGATCAAGGAGACGCACTCATTGGAGCCAATATTTGGATTAGCCCAAAAGGGGAACCTGAAAAAATACTTCAAGGGTATAGCTCTGATGCCAATGGGCGATTTCGAGGTATTTGGTCAGAAGCTTTTTCTGAGGGCTACGCTAGTCTGGATCTAAACGTAAGCTATGTAGGCTATACTTCATTACACTTTCCATTGCAAACAGCGCTTCAAGAAATGGAAAAGGCCAAAGTAGCAACGGGAGATCAACTTTGGGTCATTCGTTTGCAAGCAGATAATGAACTCGAAGCCTTGCTTATTAAAGGCGTTCGAGCAAAAAGTACCGATCCAGTGAGTCAAACAACCCTATCACCGGTACAGCTTGAGCAAAATTATCGAGGACAACAACCTATTTTTTTATTGGAAGGCCTAAGCCCATCGGTAAATTCGTTTAGTGAATCGGGTACTCGTATGGGTAATTATGGGGGTATGCGCCTGAGAGGGATTGCCCAGGAACGCATTAACATGACCCTCAATGGAATACCCCTAAACGACATGATAGATCATGGCGTATTTTTCTCCAATTTCACCGATTTAGGGGCTAATTTTGAATCGGTACAAATTCAACGAGGGGTGGGTATTGCTCCTAATGGGGTAGCCTCTTACGCGGGGAGCGTGAATTTTGAAACCGTTCGACTTCAAGACAGAGTACGCGGTGGGGCAATGAACATAGGTGTGGGAGCCTTTAATACCTACCGGCTTTCGGCGAGTGTTTCTTCTGGGATCATCGATGATCGGTGGTCGCTCTATGGAAGTTATAGCTCTCTACAATCCGATGGATTTCGGGATTACACTTCTACCACCGCCTACTCCTTTTTCTTTTCTGGGGCCTATATTGGTGATCGCCATCTATTCAAATGGAATGCCTTTGACGCCCGCTCGCAAAATGGCCTTGGCTACCTGGTTGCCACAGAATCGCAGCTTGAGGCCGACCCTCGTATCAACCTGTTAGATCCCAATGATAAAGACGATTTTGGGCAACGATTAGTGCAATTTCAACACAGTATGCAGATTGATAAAAGAAGCTCTCTTCAATCCTCCTTGTATTACGGGGGGGCAGGTGGGGATTACTTCTACACCTATGATGATGGATCCGGATCCCTAGCTCAGATTAATTATCCGCTGTTTAATGATCATTATGGGTTTATGAGCACCTATTTTTATGATTATAAGAGGTTAAATTTCAGTACAGGAGTGCATGTTTACCGGTTTAATCGAATCAATCAGGAATCGGTTACTCCTAATTTTGAACAGGCCTATTATAATGAGCAATCCTACAAAGAAGAGCTCAGTTGGTTTGGTCGTGTGCAATGGCAGGCGGATAAACTTCACGTTCAAGCCGACCTGCAAATTCGGAGTATGCGTTTGACAGTAGAACCTGATTATGATTTTTTAAGCAGACCTTCACAAGGCGATTTACTGTTTGATTGGACCTTCATTAACCCTCGGGTTGGGTTTACCCTTGAACACTCTAAGGCTCTCAGTAGTTATGCTTCACTAGGTCGCATGGGTCGTGAACCAACTAGAGTGGACATATTTGGTGGGTTTAGTCTTATTTCCGAGAATTTTGAATCGGCTGCAAATAATAGTTTTGGGCCAGAGTATGTCAATAATCTAGAGGCCGGTCTTCGTTGGAATCGGAGCAAGATGGCCTTCTCGGGTAATTTATTTTATATGGATTTTGTGGATGAAATCGCTCCTATTGGTCAACTGCTCGCATTTGGTGTCCAAAAACGTGAAAACATAGCTTCAAGTGCTCGTTTTGGTGCCGAATTTGAATGGAATACCTTGCTGTTTTCGTCCCTACCTACCGCAGCATCGCCTACACAAACCAATACTCTTAGCTGGGAGGGTAGTCTAGCTTGGATGCAGAGTCAAATTAACAGTTTCACCAACGCTGATGGGCAAAGCTATAAAGACCGAGAAGCGATCCTTAGTCCTAATTGGATCATCAATCAGGCGCTGGTGTTTGAGGCATTTACCCGATGGGGAATTCGCCTGGAAGGTCGATATGTGAGTGAATCTTATATGGAGCTCACCAATAACCCAAGCTTCGTGGTGCCAGCTTCAACCTTAGTCAATGCACAACTAAGTTGGAGAGGGCCTAGGGTTGATGTACGAGTGGATTTCAATAACCTCCTCGATGTTCAGTACTATTCGACAGGAAGTCCGGTTGATATAGATTACAATGGGAGCTTCGATGAACCTGGATTTTTGGCTAATGCAGGGAGGAATGCTATGCTAAGTACCCGTTTTCACTTTTAATGTTTTGAGCTAAATAAGTAGGATCTAAATAAAAAGAGGTGAACCAAAAGAGAACAGCTAAAAACGTTGCGGTATGTTTTGCATGCTGTACTCACCGGACAAGTACTATTAATTTAAGCTAAGTAACATAATTACAGTTATTTAGCTTTTTTATTTTGTAGGAACTGTACAAGTTTTGTACAACTTATCTATAGTTAAGAGTGTTTAAGCAATAAATCAAGAGATGTATATCCTATCTAATATCTAAGTATCCAGATAGATTTACAT
>JAYPBC010000037.1:0-15755 GCA_038124025.1 Balneola sp.
TCGACATTTGGATCAATATTCTTTTCGGTTTTCATGGTGCGAAGCATATCCATTGACCAACGATATAATTCTTCATGCCCGGTTTCTTCACTTAATGATTTTGCCATTTTTTGAAGGTGACGAGCTCTGGGGTCAAAGGTCTTATAGACACGGTGACCAAAACCCATGATTTTTTCTTTTTTAGCTAACTTATCTTTCGTAAATGCAATGGCATCAGCCTCTTCACCTTGTTCTTCTAGCTCCATGAGCATTTGCATCACGGCGGTATTTGCTCCACCGTGTAGAGGCCCTTTGAGGGTTCCAATACCAGCGGTAATAGCAGAATATAAATCAGAAAGTGTTCCACCTACCGTTCTACAGGTGAATGTAGAAGCATTCATTCCATGCTCTGCGTGAAGTATCAAGCATAAATCGAGGGTTTTTTCTGCTTGTTTGCCAGGTTCTTCGCCATTTAGCATATACAGAAAATTAAAAGCAGTAGAACCGGTGGATTTGGGAGAAACAATTTCTTTACCGCTACGTAGTCGAGAAAAAGCTGCAATGATGGTAGGCAGCTTAGCTGTAATATTGATGGCCTTTTCGTAATAAGAATCGTCAGGTAAATGAATATCCGTTTCAGATAGCATCGAAGTAGCCGTGCGTAAAACAGACATAGGTTTTGACTCTTTGTCAACACTGTGTAAGTAGTCAGTAACTACTTTTGGTATATCTCTTCGAGCTTGAAATTTTTGGGTTAAATCTTCTAATTCTGACTGATTTGGGAGTCGGTCGTTCCAAAGCAAAAAACAAACTTCTTCGAATGTACTTTTTTCAGCAAGTACATCTATGTTATAACCTGAGTATATGAGTTCACCATTTTGCCCTTCTATAGAGCTCTTAGTGGTGGAAAAAGCTACTACGCCATCTAAACCTTTATTAATGTAAGGGTAAATTGCTTCGTCAAAACCGGTATGTAGGTCGTTTGTCATGGTGTTCCGAATATTTGTTAGTTGTTCTGGTTACTCTTGCTTTTTCGGTACCTTTCTGTGCGAGTGAATGTGAGGACTCTTCGCATTTGTGCAATAAAACAGGATGTTACGTCTGCTCAAGAGTTTTTTATAAGTTAATGAAACCAAGAGAATAAATTAAGTGCTTAAGGCGCTTTTTTTGCTGCTTCCCAATGCTTATCCATTTCATCTAGACTTAGATCTGTTAGCGCGCGTTGTTCCTTTTCAGCCTGTTGCTCTATATACCGAAATCGTTGCTCAAACTTTGCGTTGGTCAGGCGTAGGCTATCCTCGGCATTTAGGTCAAAAAATCGTCCCATATTAACCATAGAGAATAACAAATCACCAAATTCATCCGCTTGTTGCTGGCTTGAACCTGAAGCTAAGGTCTCTTTGAACTCTTGTGTTTCTTCCTGTACTTTTTCCCAAGCTTGTTCCCACTCAGGCCAATCAAATCCCACATTAGCTGCTTTTTCCTGCATTCGTTGCGCTCTAATTAGTGCAGGCATTGGTTTAGGGAGACCATCTAAAGTAGATTTTTTCCCCTCTTTCTTTTTTATCGTTTCCCAATTTTCAGAAACCGTTTTTTCATCCTCTACCACTTGGTCACCGAATACGTGAGGATGGCGTCTGATAAGCTTTTCCATGAGGGTCTCAATCACATCTTCAATGCTAAAATGGCGGTTCTCCGATGCCATAACACTATGAAATACAACATGGAGCAGTAGGTCTCCTATTTCTTTTTTGAACTCGTCAAAATCGTTATTATCCAAGGCTTCTAGTGCCTCATAAACTTCTTCGACCAGATTATCTTTTATGGACTGATGTGTTTGCTTTCGATCCCATGGGCATTCTTTGCGTAGGATTTGAACTAATTGTACTAGGTCTTCGAATCTTCTAGATGGGTGCATTAGGTTTTTTGCTTTTTCTTTTTCGCTGCTGGAAACAAAATATTATTTAAAATGAGCCTATAACCAGGGCTGTTTGGATGTAGTGCTAAATCGGTTGGTGGATCATTAACACGATGGGTATAATCTTCAGGGTCGTGGCCTGCATAAAATGTATAGGTTCCTTGTCCAAAGTTACCATGAATGTATTTTGCTTGTTCGCGACCTGGACTTTCCCCAAGAATAACCACGGAGGATTTTATTTTATCGGTTCGAAAAGCGGTGGTTTGGCCATAGAATCCACGTACACTACTCACATGATTTTGGGTGAGCATGGTTGGAACAGGGTCCCATTTAGCAGAGAACTCAAAAAGTGTGAAAAAATCTAAGCTTTGATCGATTTCATTGATAGCAACTGGGACGTCAATATCAGCATGTTCATATTCCATAGGATTTAAGCTAATGGTAAAGTTTTCGAAAGCTAAGGTTGCATTGTAATTCAATGACTCCTGAGCATTTGGGTCAACTGGGTCTCCATCAAAAGGAGTAGGTGCTATGTCGACACCTTCAGCCGATAATGCCATATCGAAGGTATCCGTACCAGAGCACATAGCAAACAAAAATCCACCATTGCCCACATAGTTTTTTATCGTTTTGGCTACCGCTAATTTTTGTTCACTCACTTTATCGAATCCCAATTCTACTGCCAATGCCTCCATTTGTTTAACCTGAGTAATGTACCATGGGTTATTTCGGTAGCTGGCCCAAAACTTACCGTATTGTCCTGTAAAATCTTCATGATGTAAATGCAACCAATCATAATTTTGCAGGGCACCTTGAAGTACTTCAACATCCCAAATTTTGTCGTATTCAATCTCTGCATAACTTAGCGCAAGGGTTACTGCATCATCCCAGGGTAGTGCTTGATCGGGAGTGTAAACAGCGATTCGAGGTGCTTTTTCAAGGTTGATGACAGACGTATTCGATCCTGGAGATTCAACCACTTGTGTTATTTGAGTGGCTTGTGAGCTACTAATTGACTCGATAGTGATATTTTTTAAGCGTGCTTCTCTAATTAGCTCTGCATTTTCTTCAGTCATGAATGAACCCCCTCTATAATTCAATAACCACGTAGCTTTACCTCCCTCTGTCAAATGATTAAAAATAAGTCCATACGCCTTTAGGTGATTCCCTTGGCTTTCATCCATAGGAATGACGAGCTGTTGGGCGCTAATAGGTGCAACTAGGTTGACCCAAAGGAACAGACTAATAAGGCCCATTCGGCTTAGGCTCCACCCTAAATTTCGAATTAATTGATTAGGACGATTGAAATAATTTAAGTAGGTCATGAGGGAAAATTTAAATCGTTTAAAGCCATACGTGCTAGTGGACTATAAAAACCACTTGGAAAAGTCAAAATCAACTCCTCGTAATACGAATACAGGGTTTTTGAACTAAGTAATGAAGAATCTTGTACCGAAATGTGGAACGCAGATTGCGCTCTTAGCCACATCAATTGTTCTTTTAGTGGTGTGTTTTTTTGATTAGCTAGGAAAGCGTCTAGGGCCGCTACATATTCTTCTAACTCTGCTCCTGTAGAATAAAGTGCAACAAAGGCGTTAGCAGAAAAAGGGTTGTTTAGATCACGGGCAATTTCCCAAAGCATGTCTTTGGCCTTAGATTTATTGCCTTTGAGCTCTTCGAACATAGCCCTTGGGAAGCTAACATTACGTTGATCAGTTGAATCCATAGACGTTATGGTTTGTAGCCAAAGGCGTAATTCCAACGCATCATTAGCATAATATGAGGTATATTGACGACCTAAACTCTTAAGTTGTATACCAGAAAATTCATAATCCTGGGAGTAAAAGTCTGATAGTGCTAAAAAGTAGCGCGTCTTTTCCGCCATTTCTCCTACTTTGGCTGAGCGGTTCGATCGGGTGAGTAATAATCTTGCCTCTGAAAACGATTCATTTGCTATGGCAAGTCGACCCTTCAAATAGTTCAACTCTTCGGAAAAATTCCCCGAAAGATTTTCGAGTCGTTGTATAATCTGCTGAGCCTGCGTTAGATTTTTATCATAGTCTAAGTACAATTCAGCCAAGCGAAGGTGCACATTTGCACTATTTTGATAATTAGGAGCTTCTGAAAGTATCTGGTTGAGAAGTTTTTTTGCTTGTTCGGTATACATTGAACGTTCTGATACGGGAATAAGGTCATAATCTTCTACGTATTTTGCCCATGAAAGCCAAACTTCTGCCTGTCTCTCCAGGGCTTGCCAGCGTATCTCACTATAACCTATATCGGAGTAGTAGCGAAAGGATTTAAGAGCTTTTTCGTATTCTCTGTTTTGGAGTAGTTGGTTACCCACACTGTAAAGCGAATAGGTGAGTGCAGGCGTATTCTCTTCGTACCTTAAGGCGGTATTGTATGCTCGATCAAAAAGATTAGTTTCTAGCAGTAACCAAATCTGTAATTCATAGAATGTACCATAGAGTACATCTTCTGGTTGTAAGCTGTTAAGTAAATCTTCCAATTCTATTATGCTTATGTCATACAATAAGGGATCGTTATATCGAAACAAAATTCGTTGGAACCCAGATGCTTGATTAGGAGAATTTTGTATCAATTCAAGCCAACTCTTAACCGCCTCATCGTAGTTACCCGCCTGCATATGAATCATGGGAATTTCAGAGTTAAATAGCATGGGATTCTTGAAATTTATCTGCGCCTTTTCGTACACCAATAAAGCTTGCTCAAATACTTTACGGTCAACCATAGTCCTAGCGGTATTTATGTAGAGCTGTAACATTTGTGGATGGGCCTCAAGATTCTCATACCATATCTTTAGTGCGAGCTCTTCATTGCCCATAAAAAATTGAATTTCACCTTCAATTACCCCTGTTAAAGCTGTATTGCTCCCATTCTCCTTATATTTTTGAACTCGTTCTAAGGCTTGTTCATACTTTTTAAGTTCAATTTTACACTCTACTAGTCGGTCAAAATAGATGAAGGTGTTGGGTTCGTTGCGGTGTAGTCGCTCTAAAATAGGTAAGGCATCATCATAACGTTGCTGTTGCATGAGTCTAAGCGCTATTTCCAAACGTCCTCTGTTTCCGTTGTTCTGGCTCTGAGCTAAAGTTGGCATGCCAAGCAAAAGAAGTAATACGGTTGCTATACTTACAAAGAATGTGGAGCTTTGTTGAGAGGGAGTTTTTGGAGTATTATGTGCCATTACCTAGGCATGCGTTTGATTAAATAGTCATCATTGAATGAAGATAGCTTCATTGGGTTGATTATGCCACAACTAACATTATTTACAGAGTGCTTAACTGTAATGTTAAATTATAACGCTCTTTTAGCGCACTAAGTTCAAGATAACATCGGCTCAGTGGAAGACCAACCACATTATAATAGTCACCCTCAATTTTTTTTACAAAGATAGCCCCCCAGTCATCTTGAATTCCATACGCTCCTGCTTTATCCATAGGGCTCCCTGAAGCAATATATTGATGAATGGGAAAGGCGCTTAATGCTTGAAACCACACCTTAGTTTCTTCATGAAATAGCACCGGATCTTGAAGATTTCCCTGCCCATCTACATACTGTAGGCAAACTCCGGTATACACTTGGTGTTGATTACCACTTAGTTGGGCTAACATTTGGGCAGCTTGGTATTCAGTAGAAGGTTTTCCAAGGATTTCATCGTTATGTACTACAATAGTATCGGCACCTATAACGACTGTATTCGTACAATTACTTGCTATGTCGTTGGCTTTCGAAAGGCTTAATTCCCTAACTAAGCTCAAAGGGTCACGGGTTAACGAGTGTTCATTGATCGAACTGGGCTGAATCTCGAAAGGTATTCCTAGCTGTTGGAGTAGTGCTTTTCTTCGTGGGCTTTGGGAAGCCAATATAAGTTGGGTCATTTATTTAATCTAGCTTTTGTCCTTATATCTAATAATAGCTAATTTAAGACGGTCATGAAATGAGCATTTGTTACAATATGTACCTATTGCTGAGTAAAAATAGTTGGACAGAGCATCTTTTGATTAAGGTCCTCTTCAGAATACTAGTTACATTTCAAAACAAAAATCCAAATGCGTTTGGGATTTCAAATTGAATAGACATGTTTAAGCTGAATTCCACCCTATTTACTAACCAAAGAGTTAAATTTATTTCGAGTTAAAACAATGGCAAAACAACACTCAAAAAAATCTAATACCTCCATGTTTTTTTCGGCATTCAATTATAAGCTGCTCGGTATTGCAGTGCTATTGATTGTAGGCGGTTTTTCCGCTATGTATATGGAAAACGAAGTAAATGGATTCATTTCATTGTATGTCTCACCTATAGTGGTTATGGCAGGTTATGTGTTGGTTATCTTCGCCATAATGAAGCATAACCGTCACGAGATTGAAGAAGAATCCGTGGAATAGTCTAGCTATACAGTAGTTGAGCTATCTACTATTTGGGTTTAGTCTCTTGGTTAATCAATACATGTTTGGTTACTGCACGGATTTCCCGCAAAACAAAACTAAGCAGAGAACCTATGATCCAATACTCAGTATGAAAAGTTAAGTTTTAGAAGAGCAGTAAATGATTGATAGAATAACCAACGTTTTCTTACTTTTTTTGCTCATTTTGGGTTTTATTGGCGTTGCTGATACGGAGGTTCAGCAAAGAATTCTTTGGGGCGTTTTAGCGGGAGGTGTGTTCGCTGCGCTTTCGTTTTTCTTGAATTGGCTTAGCCTTGATGGCTCGACTTCTGCTTGGTTACTTGGAGTTATTACCTTTGGTGTTGCCGGGATTCAGGGGGCTGCGATATTGTTGTTTTTTTTCATAAGCAGTTCATTGTTGTCGAAAAACAATAGGAGCTTAAATGATATAAGAGAAGTTAAATTTCGTCGAACAGGCGCTCAGGTTTGGGCCAATGGATTTTGGTTTGGATTTTTCACCCTACTTGGCCTACTCGTCGACCTTGAACTCTTAGAGATAGCTGCCTATTCAAGTATTGCCTTCGCCACTTCAGATACCTGGGCTTCCGAAATAGGGGGTAACCGTATCAAGGGAAAAACTTGGTCATTTGATGGATTTAAACAAGTGCCACCCGGAACCGATGGGGCTATAAGTGTCGCTGGCACCTTAGCAGCAGTGGCTGGCGCCTTGTGTATTGGCCTACTCGTTGGGGTATTACACCCGGCGAATTCCATCGTACTGGGTGTGCTAGTAGCTAGTACAGGATTGGTAGCCACTTTCATGGATTCATGGTTAGGATCACATTATCAGGGACAAAGCCTAGTTAATTCAACAAACCGATTTTTTTCTCCCCAATTTTTGTATGTTGGCAACAATGCAGTTAATTGGTTGTCCGCTGGACTAGCAAGTCTATTAACCATCGTTATTTATTTAATTATTCAGCAGTGAGTATGTGGTATAAAAAATTACATTGGCAAATTGTTATTGGTTTATTCTTAGGTCTAATTTGGGGTTTGTTGTCTAGTGTTATAGGTTGGAACGGGTTCACTACAGAATTCATCAAACCCTTTGGTACTATTTTTGTCAAGCTGTTAAAGCTCATAGCCGTCCCATTAGTGTTAGCATCTTTGGTAGCAGGTGTTGCTAGCTTAAATGACACCACTCGGCTTTCTCGTATGGGAGGAAAAACAGTACTCATTTACATGATCACCACTTTGGTAGCTATTACCATAGGCTTGGTAACGGTAAATACTTTTCAGCCCGGGAAATCATTACCTCAAGAAACGATGGATAGTCTCCAGGAAACCTACTCAAGTTCCCTCGAAGATCGGAGTGCCTCTGCAGATGAAGTGCTGAATAGGGGTGTTTTAGACTTTGTGGTGGACGTAGTCCCGGACAACTTTTTTGCCGCTGCCTCGGATAACTCAAGGATGCTACAAGTTGTATTTGTTGCCATTTTATTGGGAGTTGGAATCATTCATATGGGGGGCGAAAAAGCGAAGACTTTGGTCACCGTGTTCGATGCATTCAATGATGTCATCATCCTCATAGTTGAACTTATCATGAAAACAGCGCCTTTTGGTGTATTTGCACTAATGGCTTCGCTCATTATAGATTTAGCAGGGGATGATTTAGGAAAGGCATTGGAATTGCTTGGGGCCTTAGGCTGGTATAGTTTAACCCTAGTATTTGCCTTAATTGTTCATGTATTTTTGGTGTATAGCACCATGTTTAAAATTTTCAGTAAGGATGTAGGTCTTTTCCAATTTTTCAAAGCTATACGCCCAGCCATGTTACTGGGCTTCAGTACCAGCTCAAGCTCCGCTACCCTACCAGTGACCATGGAACGGGTAGAAAAGAACTTAGGAGTGGATGAGGAGGTGACTAGTTTCGTACTTCCAGTAGGGGCAACCATAAATATGGATGGAACAAGTGTTTATCAAGCAATTGCTGCGGTATTTATCGCTCAAGCCTTAGGTATGGATTTGACCATTGCTCAGCAGCTTATGATTGTTGCGACGGCCGCTGCCGCTTCTGTGGGTGCTGCTGGTGTGCCTGGAGCAGGTATTGTTATGTTAGTTGTGGTATTAGAAACCATTCAAGTGCCTACGGCTGGAATTGCCCTAATTTTAGGGGTAGATCGAATATTAGATATGTGCCGAACCGTTGTCAATGTGACCGGGGATGCTGCGGTAGCCTATGTGGTAGCTTCTACCGAAGGTTTACTTAACGAACCCAATTTAGATGATTAATACTGAAGTTTAGTTGGGTTTCAAAGTAGTTAACTATTGACTAAATGTTGCTTTAAAATGGTCGCTTGAACAAGAACAGGTGGTGGCTATACCAAAAGCGACAACGCTCGAACACTTGCAAGCCAATTTGGAGGCTACAGAATTCGATCTAGAAGACGAACATTTTTTTGCCATCGATGAAATGGAAAAAGATGTTCATTTAGTGAATCCTTATTTTGCTCCCGATTGGGATTGAGTTAAGACCATTGGGCCAACGCAATAACAGTTGACTCCGCATTTAGGAGCTGAATTAGATCATCTTTCCTTTGTATGTTCAGTGCTGCCTGCGCCCCTAGTTCGTTGAGGAAGACCAAATCAAGCCAGCTTAGGGTTTGACGTTCGGCAGAACTAAGAGTCTCAAGCATCCAGTCAACATAGTGAGTATTGTTGACATGATTATTCATATCAAGGTGGTAAGCATAGCTATTCATATTAATTTCCTTTTCTGCTTCATTCGGGTCAAAAGCTCGTAAGCGATTTCTCGTAGGCTCTAGGGCATGGGGGCGATCTGAAAATCTTCGAGATAATATGTCTTTTGGAATGCGTGTAGGACGTCTGCTGACCAAATCAATAACCATCCAGTAACTTAGAGATTGGACCATTAGGTCTCCTTGTGTATCTCTGACTTCATAATTTCGGTACGCTTTTAACCCATCTCCGAGTGCAGGCCAGGTTCTAATTTCAATGATTTCTCTCCATTTGGGTAGTCGCTTTATGCGAATTTGAAGACGATGAAGCACCCAGCTGATATTTTGAGCGTGCATGGCTGTAATGTCAAAGGAAAGTATTTTTGCATTGTTGCCAGCTACTTCTTGAAATAATCTTGCTAAGGCGCTCAGATGCATACATTCATCGGGCGCTGTTTCCGATGCTCTTACAGTAAATAATTCACTGTGTATGTGACTACTATCTGTTGGAGTACTATTTTCGGAGTTCATAAAACGGTTGGATATGGTTCAATTTTATAAGTGAGAGGGCAATGTACCTACACCCTAGATACTGGTTACGTAGGGTTTGCAGATTCTATTTCAACAGAGTATAAACTTTAATATTGATTTCTGATAATTGTTTTGGATTAATACAAGGAGCATTTATATTAAAGATACTCTTTGAAATAGTGATGGTTCTCTTAAAAGAGATGAAAAGGGAATCCGGTGTAAATCCGGAGCTGTACCCGCAACTGTAATTCCATTAGAATGAATTCATCGTACTTAATTGTACTCAAGATCCATTCTCATGAACCCTACGAGCAAATCTTGCCACTGTTAGAAAGCTAACGGGAAGGCCTCGAGGTGGAAAAGTCAGGAGACCTGCCATCAACGCATCCAGCATCTATTTCTCAGGAAATTTTCGGGAGCTAGAATTTCCATGGGCAACCATTAATAAATCTATGATAATGGACAATTAGACATGTGGTGAAAACCATATATCCAATAGTTTATACTGTGTGATGAGTAGATTCTTCCATTTATGTAGTCGGAGTTTTGCATTCGCATTACGCGAAGCTAAAAACAGTCGGATCACTAGTTACTTCTACTGCCAAACGATCACTTTTTTGGCCCTAAAGATTCTGATTCTACAGATTAGCTTTGCTATTAGTGTTCAAGCCAAGACCAATGAACGGCGGGTGGAAGCTAAAGACACCCTAGCTAATCCTCCCATATTAGGCTTAGCCGAAATTGAAATTACTGCTCAGAACCCCTATCAAGACGTTCAACTCCTCGGCAGTCAATATGGGCGATTATCAAAGGAGGTATTAGCACTTCGATTGGCATCTCATATGGGGAGCATTGCACAAGAATTTAGTTCGGCCTATGTGCAAACTAATGGCCCAGGAAGCTTAGCCTTGCTTTCACAAAGAGGCTTACCAGCGTCTAGAACTCAGGTTGTTTGGAATGGTTTCGGGTTAAATCATCCCATGCTCGGTGTGGTTGATTTGTCGTTAATACCAAGTAGTCTGTTTGACGCGGTATTATTTACACCTGGTTTAGGACAAGCCCGTTACGGTCAGAGTGGGGCCGGATCGATGCATATTTTACAACAAGCAGTCAAGGATGATAGGATAGCTCTTCAGCATTCCTTGGGTAGTTTTGGGGCAAAACAGACGAGGTTGCATGCAACATCTTCCAAGGACAATATAAGCTGGGATCTAAGGTTGTACCGTAAGGCGGCCGAAAATAATTTTGAGTTTAAAAAACGAGTTTTTGACCCAGAACAGCGAGCCATCGTTTCTAAATGGTTTAATCGTGAGAATAATGACACTCAATCATATTCGGTCTTGTTCAATGTTAAAAAGGAAGCTAGTCGGCTCCCATTGGGAGGCACTCGGGATGCAATTACTAATCGATCGGCTCCATTCTTACGCTCTTTTATTGCTAATAGTGAATATCAAAGTACCATTTGGGCGTTTATCCAAGACAATAATATACCGGGTAGCAAACTAGCGCCTTCTCTTAGGGCTAGTCAATCCGATGCTTTTTTGCGTTGGATGCAAGGAGTGAGGTGGGGCAGTAGAAATCAGTGGAGAATACAACATTTTATTCATTGGCAGAGCCTAGATTTTAAAGATCCGGATAAAGAGATTAATAGCGATAGCGATATTTGGAGTAGTATTCTTCGTCTCGAACACCAAAATACATTAGGAAAGCATGCTATTTTACAAAGTTTGGTAGAATGGTCCATGACCAGCGTAAACAGTACGGACTATGAGCTAATACGCTCTCGATGGTCACTATTACATCGTCACACTATCCACGGAGAGTTTGGAACCAGAAATACCCTTCGGGTTGATGTAAACCAAGCCTATTACAATGATTTTGGATGGAATTGGTCTGGTGAGCTAGGATGGAAGTCTAAGCTCAGTAGAGTGCTTGGCCTTCGTATCCTTTCGGCTAAACATTCCGTCATACCTACATTTAATGATTTATATTGGCCTGTTTTAGGTAATTCAGATCTTAATAGTGAGCAGGTTTATTCCGTGGAAAGTGGGTTGGAGTGGGCGCAGACTCCGTTCGAGTGGGATGGGGGACAGTTAAGAGCTGATGTACAATTGAGTTATTATTGGAATACGGTAAATAATGGAATACGTTGGTTACCGGATAATCAGGGACTTTCAAGACCTTTAAACATAGAAGCAATTACTTCGAGAGGTGTGGAATCGGATATCGCCTTAGCGTTCCAGCATGCACAATTTAGTGGCGTGATAAAGAGTGGGATATATCAGGTGATTGCATATATGGACCAGGAACGCTACTCCGGTGACCCAGCACGTAATAAGCAGCTTCGTTACACTCCTGAATGGCAGTTTAAACATTATGTTTACCTAAGATATAATGCATTGCAGTTCATGCTTTCTAATTCTTATGTGGCTGAGCGATACAGCAGTTCAGATCATTCCAGCCCGTTTGATCCTCTTTCTTCCTATTCAACATGGAATGCAGCTTTTGGTGTTGATATACCTTGGTCAGCGGGGATGTTCATAGATAAGCGGCCCATTGAGCAGGTAACGATGACTGCCAATAGAAATAGTTCAGCACAGCCGCAGTGGAAGCTGAGCTGGAGGGTAGAGCTTAACAATATTTTTTCAGAAAGCTATGAACAGGTGCTAAACTACCCCATGCCAGGAAGGCATTTTATGCTAAGTATTCAGTTGCAACGTGTAGGAAGCGCCAGTAGGGCAGTCACCCGTGAATAGTGCAATATTATAACCATAACAACTTCAAAGAATCGTAATCATATGAACCAAATAGCTTTGAAAGGTAATGTAAACCTAAGAAAACAACACAAATCTTTGTGCGATGAACTGGAATGCCATCAACCCATCATTAGCCAAACTGCCAAGCCGGCCCGTCGCAGCGAATCGGCCGTGATCAAATCGTTCGGTCTCATATTGCTCATTTGTATGTACATTTTTTCTACTACACCACTTAAGGCACAGCAAAATGCTGGGTTTAGTGGACAATCAGCTACCGAAAGCGGGGCAAAATTGGAACAGGTACTCATTGGAAATGAGGGGGGATTTGGTTCTTCAAATGCTACCATTAGTCGTTATAACCCTGATACTAAAAGCATTGAGGACGGGGTATTTCTAGGTGTGAACGGCATAGGCTTAGGCGATGTACTGCAGAGTCTACATTATAATGATGGGCAGGTCTATGCCGTCATGAATAACTCAGCACAAATTGTAGTAATGAACGCTGAATCCTATGCCCAGCAAGGTCTTATTTCACTGCCAGAAGGAGCAAGTCCTAGACAGATGCTGCAATTAAGCTCAGACGTAGCTTATGTGACCGACTTGTACGGTGACCTTATTCATTTGATCAATCCAACCACCCAAGAGATTCTTTCCAACAAGATTGCGGTTGGAGACGGTCCAGAGTATATGGTGTACCATCAAGAGAGGGTTTTTGTGGGTAATTATGGCTTTGGGCAGGATTCAACCATTATGGTAATTGACCCAGTACAGCACACTGTGGTGGATACCTTGGTTGTAGCTTCAGGTCCAGGCCAAATAATTGTTGATGACCATGGTGATTTGTGGGTGGTGTGTACGGGGTATGCAGGAGATTATGATGAACAATGGAATTTAATAGAAGGGACTCAGCGGCCAGGGGGACTTTTTCGAATAGAGCAGGATGCACAGACTCAGCATTGGCAGGCTAGCCAGGAGCTAGAATTAAAACAAGCCGGCATTCATCTTGGTTATAATCCTACAGAGCAGTTACTGTATATACAAAGTGAAGGGATTAAACAGGTCGATTTAAGCCAGGCAAACATAACGACTCAAACGATTGCAACGGATTCTTATTATTCATTTTACTACGAAGCTCTGCAAGGTCATCTTTATTTAGCCGATGCCAAAGACTATGTGAGTGCGGGCTCCGTCCGGGTAATTGATACCGAAACTCTTCAGGATGTGGATGAATTTAGTGTGGGAATCATTCCAAGTAGTTTTTTAGCTATCTACGATGTGCAGGATACGGCATTGGATCATTTGTATGACGGGTTGGCTATTGAAGTGGCATTATACCCTAACTATCCCAATCCATTTAATCCAACTACCCAGCTACAGTATTCCATACCGAAGAGTGGATATGTAGAATTACTAGTCTTTAATTCTTTGGGCCAAAAAGTGGCTACTTTAGAGAATAGTGTAAAACAAAAAGGGCGTCATACAAAGACCTTCAATGCTCAAAATTTACCTTCGGGTGTATATTATGCACACGTTTTATTTAATGGCTATCAGCGTGTTACGAAAATGTTACTAATTAAGTAATTAGTGTTTCTTTGTAATCAATAAATGAATCATATTTTGCTAAAAATTTTATATTTATAAAATGTAAAAAATATTTAAATAAATTTATAAAATAAAATGATTTAATTTTTATGTGGATAACTTTTCGAGCAATATTTTTTGAGCCATTTATGTTGTAAATTTAAATTTTTACTACTAAAAAGGGCGTTTTTTCAAATTTTAAATAAAATGTATAATATAATGTAGAGGCTTATTCTTGGGCACTTAAGTGACGCTTAATTACTATTCCTGCGAATTGTTTTTGCATTGTGGATAAGTATGCTTAATTGTGGAAAAGAAATTCAGATTTAATTTGTTAGCATACATTTGAGCATATATATTTGTTGTCACTTCTTAGGTTGGAATTCTAGCCGCTGGAGTCAAAAATATCATCATTACAGGTGCTACCTGTTACGACACTAACGAAAAATTAACGCAAACGAAGTAGCTACATGAGATTTAATCGCTTCTATACAAAAGATACCTGGAAAACCCCATTTGAAATCCTGAAATTCGACAGTCGAACCTCTGAAATAAAAAACCCTGATGGATCTAAAGTTTTCCATATGGAAAATGTGCAGGTCCCTACCACTTGGTCGCAAGTTGCGACTGACATCATTGCACAAAAGTATTTCCGCAAGGCTGGAGTGCCAGCGGTGCTTAAGAAGGTGAGTGAAAAAGGCGTTCCAACATGGTTGCAGCGCTCAGTAGCTGACACTGCAGCGATGAAAGATCTACCAGAGAATGAGCGATATACCCATGAAATAGATAGTCGTCAGGTGTTCAATCGACTCGCAGGCTGTTGGACCTATTGGGGGTGGAAGTATGATTATTTTGACAGTGAAAAAGATGCTAAAGTGTTTTATGATGAGCTTGCCTACATGTTGGCTACACAGATGGCAGCACCGAACAGTCCTCAATGGTTCAACACAGGATTGCATTGGGCCTACGGAATTAACGGACCAGCACAAGGACATTACTATGTGGATGCAAAAACCGGCAAGCTTACTCGATCTAAAGATTCCTACACGCACCCACAACCACATGCCTGCTTCATCCAAAGTGTTGATGATGACTTGGTGAATGAAGGCGGCATCATGGATTTATGGGTTCGTGAAGCCAGACTATTTAAGTATGGTTCTGGAACGGGTAGTAACTTCTCATCCATACGCGGCGAGGATGAGCCGCTAAGTGGTGGTGGTCGTTCTTCCGGGTTAATGAGTTTTCTTAAGATTGGTGATCGTGCAGCTGGGGCGATCAAGTCGGGTGGAACTACCAGGCGAGCTGCCAAAATGGTGACCTTAGATTTAGACCATCCAGATATTGAGAACTACATAAATTGGAAGGTGGTTGAAGAGCAAAAAGTAGCAGCCTTGGTATCGGGTTCTAAAACATCTCAAAAACATCTCAAAAAAATTATTGGTCTATGTCATACTCCGGTAGAAATTGAAGGGCGCACATTCAATGGTGAGATGAGCCGAAATCCACTCAAAAACAAAGCACTAGCACAGGCCATTAGGGAAGCTAAGAAAGAGCAGGTTCCTTTGAATTACATCGAAAGAGTAATTCAATTAGCCTCGCAGGGCTTCACTGATTTAGAGTTTGACACTTATGACACGGACTGGAATTCTGAGGCGTATAATACAGTATCAGGTCAAAACTCTAATAATTCAGTACGAGTGCCAAATTCATTCATGAAAGCGGTAGTAGACGACAAAGATTGGAATTTGCACTGGCGCGTGGAGAAAGAACGAGCCCAAAAGGAAGGTCGTGCACCAGAAGCATGTAAAACACTGAAAGCAACGGAGCTCTGGGACCA
>JAYPBC010000038.1:0-15354 GCA_038124025.1 Balneola sp.
GCATCAAATTATCCACAAGATATCACCACTCTGTATAGGATTACCTCTGGTTGATATATGCATATTAAAAATATTGAATGTTCTGTGCATACACCACTTGTGCTCACATTCATAATTGTTTTAAGCTAGTTCCTACACAATATTATTGAAAAATTACGTTAACACAGCTTGCATATTACTAAGATTGCGATATTTTGATTTATTGATCTTTATATCCATTTGTGACTCATAAATAGCATAGTTATACATTATGAAGTTTTTTTTGAGGTCATATAACTTTACCAATACACACTAACACAAATAATTTATGATACGACAAACATCTATGTGGATATTGAGCTGGGTACTTCTACTTTTCTTGCTCACTCCTTCCACTTTTGCACAAGAAGGCCCTGATGCCACTTATATTAACTATTCTGCTTTGAAATGGCATGGTGTGAGCACTGGATTTGCCTCTGGGCGCATTGCAGATATTGCTATTCATCCCGAGGACGAAAACCTTTGGTACGTAGCCGTTGGCTCTGGTGGCGTTTGGAAAACTGAAAACGCCGGTATCACCTGGGCTCCCATCTTTGATCGGGAATCTTCTTATTCGATAGGAAGTGTGACCATTGACCCGAATAATCCCAACATCGTATGGGTAGGTACAGGAGAAAATGTTGGTGGCCGCCATGTAGGCTTTGGCGATGGTGTATATAAAAGTACTGATGCTGGAGCTTCTTGGACCAATATGGGCTTGAAAGCCTCCGAGCATATCTCAAAAGTGGTGGTTCATCCCGAAAACTCTGATGTGGTCTGGGTTGCGGCACAAGGTCCACTATGGAATGCGGGAGGAGAACGAGGTTTATACAAAACAACCGATGGCGGAACGACGTGGGCCAAAGTATTGGGCGATGAGGAATGGGTGGGAGTGACCGATATGGTCATGGACCCAAGAGATGCGGATGTACTTTATGCTGCTACATGGCAACGCCACAGAACAGTAGCAGCCTATATGGGCGGCGGACCAGGCACAGGTATTCATAAATCAACCGATGGCGGTGAAACTTGGACGGAGCTCAAAAAAGGAATACCTGGGTCTAATAAAGGAAAGATTGGATTAGCGATTTCACCACAACAGCCTGATATTGTGTATGCGGCAATAGAGCTAGACCGCACCAAAGGTGGTCTTTACATGTCCGAAGACCGAGGGGCAAGTTGGAAAAAAATGTCCGATATGGTTTCCGGCGGGACAGGACCTCACTATTATCAAGAGCTTTATGCCTCGCCTCATCACTTTGGGCGTATTTATCTCATGAATGTTCGCACCATTGTATCCAATGACCATGGTCGTACCTACAGTAACTTACCCGAACGAAATAAGCATTCAGATAACCATGCATTGGCTTTCCGAGCCGATGATCCTGATTATTTACTCATTGGTTCTGACGGAGGAGTGTATGAAACCTATGATCATGGAGACAATTGGCGGTATATTGAAAACTTACCACTAACCCAATATTACAAGGTAGCCGTAGATGATGAACTCCCCTTCTACAACTTATATGGTGGAACCCAGGATAACGGAACCCATGAAGGCCCTTCGGCTACAGACTTAAGCGAGGGTATTCGTAATGCCGACTGGAAGCATATACTCTTTGCCGATGGACATGATACCGCAACTGAGCCTGGCAACCCTAACATTGTATATGGAGAAACTCAGGAAGGTGGTCTACATCGTATCGATCGCGCAACAGGAACCGTAACATTCATCCAACCACAACCATTGGAAGGAGAAGATTATGAGCGATATAATTGGGATGCCCCGATCCTAGTTAGTCCACACAGTCCAACGAGACTGTACTTTGCTTCGCACCGTGTGTGGCGTTCCGACGACCGAGGTGACTCTTGGACACCGGTATCAGGTGATCTAACACTCGATCAAGAGCGCATAAGCCTCCCCATTATGGGACGCACGCAAAGCTGGGATAATGCCTGGGATGTAAACGCCATGTCAAACTACAACACCATCACCTCCCTGGGTGAATCACCTTTAGTTGAAGGTTTACTATACGTGGGAACCGATGATGGAATTATCCAAGTAAGCGAAAATGGAGGTGAGAGTTGGAACAAAATCGAGCTTGGTAGCATTAAAGGCATACCAGCAACCGCCTTTGTGAACGATATTCGGGCCGATTTACACGATGCCAATACCGTATTTGCTGCCTTGGACAACCATAAGTATGGAGACTTTACTCCCTATCTAATTAAAAGTACCAACCGTGGAAAATCGTGGTCATTAATTTCTAGCGATCTACCTGAACGGCATTTGGTATGGAGAGTCGTACAAGATCATGTAGCACCTAATCTCTTATTTGCAGCCACAGAATTTGGGGTGTATTTCACTGTCGATGGTGGCAAAGAGTGGATAGAATTTAACGCGGGTCTACCCACTATTTCAGTACGAGATATAACCATTCAACGAAGGGAAAACGACTTGGTTGCTGCTACCTTTGGACGAGGTTACTATATCGTGGATGATATTAGTCCTCTGCGAGAAATATCGAAAGAAATCCTAGCAAAGGACGCAGATCTATTCCCAACTCGCCCGGCTAAATGGTTTATGCCTCGTGGGGTAGAAATCGACCCAGGAGCTTCTTTCTTTACCGCTAAAAACCCGGAATTTGGTGCTACCTTTACCTACTATTTGAAAGAAGGCATGAGTAGCAAGAAATCTGAGCGAATGAAATCTGAGCGAGCCATTCCTGCCGATCAGAACATACCCTTCCCTGGCTGGGATGCATTAGAAGAAGAAATGCGAGAAACAGCTCCATATATTCGCATTAGCATAGCTGATGCGGAAGGAAATATAATTCAAACCATGAGGGGTTCGGCCAGAAAAGGGCTTAACAGAGCCACCTGGAATCTTCGCTTAGCATCACAAAATGTGGTTTCTCTTGCTCGCCGCGGTGGCGGAGGTGGCTGGTTTGGTGGCGGTTTCATGGCAGTACCAGGTACCTATACAGCTCATTTAGCTAAAGTTGAGGCGGGCGTAGTCACTCCATTAGACGAGCCTATTGAATTTGAAGTAGTACCTCTTCGGGAAGCCAGTATTCCTGGTCCTAGTTTTGATGAAATGCTTGCTTTCCAAAATGAATTAACCTCTTTTCAACGGGAATTAACCCAATTTGGCCAAAAACTTCAAAAGCATATGACTCATCTAAAGGCCATGCAAACGGCGCATGGACTTGCCCTTCGCCCTTCTGCTGAGCTAGAGAGGAAATTACACGAAGCCCATATGCAGATGCTTAACCTACAAGAACTGGTAGAAGGAAGTGAAGCCAAAAATGAGATTGGTGAGAAAAATTCTCCCACTCCAAACGACCGTATGTTTATTGGTATGAGGGGGCTCTTCACATCGACGCATGCCCCAACTCAGATGCACAAAGACATGCTCGAAATTGGTAAAAAAGAGTTTGTATCCGTTGAGGCTAAACTTGAACAATTTGCTTCAGAGGTCATGCCGGACTTACAGGCTGCTTTAGGTCAAACTGATGCTCCACCAATAGAAGAGTAAATCGGTAAATTTCTTATAATTTTTCGAGTAAGAAGCCCCAAGTCATTTATTACTTGGGGCTTTTTTATTGGTTTAAAATTCGAGTACATTTGAGGTATACAAACCCGCTTAAATACCTCCTATATGAACAAAGAGACTAAAAGTACGGTCTTTTGGCTCATTACTTTATTTACTCCGATTATCATTTTACTGTTAGCTGAGATGTCTCTAAGACTAGGCGGTTACGAATCGGAAAAACAAGACCTATTTGTTGAAGTGCCAAATACGCCAGATTATCTCATGGCAAATACAAAATTTATTAGTCGATACTTTCCTTCATTTGTACCTGATATTGCTCCAAATGCATTTCGAAAACAAAAACCATCAAATATGTTTAGAATTTTTGTTTTTGGTGGATCGAGTACAGAAGGATTTCCATATAACTTCTACACAAGCTTTTCGGACCAGTTGGAACAGCAACTATTATTAAATACACAAGGTTTGCCAGTAGAAGTAATCAACTTGGGTATGACCGCGGTCAATTCATACGTGATTCATGATTTAGCTAAACGAGTCCTCGACTATGAACCAGACGCAGTAATAATATATGCGGGTCATAATGAATATTATGGATCTTTTGGAGCTGCAACCACACAATTTGGGTTTACCAACTCTATTGGACTAAAAAGATTCATTTTATGGCTCAAAGACTGGCGGATTTATCAATTACTTGAAAAAACTTTACGTTTGGGTAGTTCAGAAGCAAACACTGGTGAACGGCGCACGATGATGGCTAAGGTAATTAGTGAGTCAAATATTCCACTTGGCTCAGAAATTTATCTTCAAGGGATACAACAATACCATGAAAATTTGAGTGATGTTGTTGAAAAATTTAATAGAAATGGAATCCCTATTTTTTTAGGTACAGTCGCATCTAACCTTAAGGACCAAGCTCCTTTGAGCGATGATCCAGACGTTCTGGCTTTATATGAGAAAGCACAAACTGCTTTCAATGAAGGAGAATTAGATGAAGCTGGATCCTTGTTTCTTGAGGCTAAAGAACTAGATGGCACCCGATTTCGAGCTCCTGAAGAAATGAATCGCATCCTTGCAACTATTACCCAAGAAAACTCCGCCGAATTGGTTCCTATCAAAGCGGTGTTACGTAATGCGTCTGAAAGTAGTATTGAAGATGCTAGCCTATTCATTGATCATTTGCACCCAAATGATTTGGGCCATAAAATAATGGCAAATAGCTTTTTTAAAGCAATATCCTCATTACCAAAGATACAAAACCACCTAAATTCGAATCCAATTAGTCCACCCTCAGAAATTAGTACATTTGAAAAAGCATATGCAGAAATTAGTGTTGCAAGATTATTAGTGGGTTACCCTTTTGAAAAGAATATTCCCATTGATGTAGAATTACAAAATTTTGAGATGATTTATCGCTCCTACTTAAATAAGAGTTACATCGATTCAATTGCGGCAATTGCTTCTAAACAACAAGTATTTGTACCGTTATCATTAACAGAAGTAGTGGCAGAGGCACGGAAACGAAATGATACTTTAGCAGTCGTTCAGCATTCCTATGATTTACTGAAATGGCAACTTCGTTCACGAAATCTTATTGAAAGTAGTATAGAATTTACATTAAACAGTGGCGAAGACAAGGCATACTTAATCAATATGTTACTTCAAATTGTTAATGACGGAAATCTAGACCCAAGATATTTTGACCTACTAGCTTCTCTATATTTACTAGACGAACAAACCAAGCACGCTATTTATTGGCTTAAAGAAACAGAACGTTTAACACCTAATGCCCCACGTTTACTTTATAATTATTCTCGTTATTATCTGTTACTCGGTGATACGACTACGGCCCAACAATATTTTCGCAGATTTGTAACTACTCAGCAATCTAAGTAAGCTTTATTAATTTTTTGGTGACCACACCTTGGCTATGTCGTAAAATAGTGTGGTATCTATTTCTATAAATGAATGAGTACGAAGTGAATCAATTTCTTTTTGAATCGATGCATATGCCTTGTATGAACGTTCTAGGTCATCCATTTTCGTTTCTTTGGCGATATCAGTTATGTTTCGTTCTTGAACATTTATGATTAACCAGCCAGATTCACTGGATTTTGCAACGACTGGGGTGTTCAGTAAACTCTTTTCAACTAAATTATAATCACTTTCATTTTGAACGATAGTACGGTAATCTATGATTTGAAATCCCTCAAAATTAGATGGGTTATCTCCTGCATCAATTTTATCCTTGATCAGCATTGCTTCATCAATATCTCGAGCTGATATTTTCCAGTAGCTTGCTCTCAAAAGTATTTCTTTTGAAGAAATCAGTCTATTTCTGAACGCTTCGGGAACTTCTATAGATGATGTATCAAGAATCGCCCTCATAGTCAGACTATACTGATTAAGTTCAGATAATATCTCATCAGATCTTATTTCAACTTTACGCTTAACTCGATCATCTTGATCATAACCATTTTTTTTAGACAATTGGTATAAAACTTGGTTTCTAAGGCCGCGACCAATAGAAGCACCTAAGCGTAACTTTGATTCTTGAAAAGATAAATAAGGTAGCCAACTAAGATATTCTCCAAATGTAAATACTTGGATTTGATTGTCTAACACATAAGTTGCTAATACAGCATTCCGATTAAAGGAATTAGCTAATTGTTCTATCCTTTTATCCGTCCATATTACATCTGCATTTTCTGGATTATTTGATTCTTGAGTGATGATATCATTTCCGAGATTTGAAATTACATCGCGTAATTTTATCAAATTATCATTACTTGTTTGAACGTCTAAGCCACTCATTAATTCAAATACATAATTATCTGATATCATTTGTTGTTTTCGTAATCTCAGCTGACTTTCAATACCTTGCTTTCGATACTGATACTCATCCTCAGCTAAAATTGCAGGAAAAATAATATGTTCTACATATACAATATGATAACCCAATCTGGTTTTAATGGGTTCGGAATATTGACCTTCATTAGTTGAATAGGCAGCTTCCGCAAATACATCATCCACACCAAAATACTTAACCGGTCCTAGGTAGCCTGCCGAAGAATCATATACGGCCGTTTCATAAAATTCATTTGCTAAATCAACAAAATTAACACCTGATTGTAATGAGTCATAGGCTTGTTCTATTTCATCTTTGTTCTTTGAATAAAGATGCCTTACATAAACTGTTCTCTGTTTTTTTGCATAAGCTAACCTAATTTCGTCGTCAGTGAGAGGCTCTAATTTCTCATCCATCTCATCAACAAAGTAACTATCAATCATAGACTTTCTTTTTTGATAATCTACTGCAGCTAGATAGATAGGATGATCCATTAACCCTTTCTTTTCAGCGGACATAGACAATAATATATCATCAATCATCTTAGACAAATGAGCATTACGCTCATCTTCTGTATCATTTTTACCCGTAGAGATTAAATGATTGACATAAGAACTCTCAAATTCATATACAGTTCTCTCTGTATCACCCACTTTAAATAACACCTGAAAATCACGGTCTATATCTGGCTTATGAGAGCAACTAACGAGGAGCCACGACATTAGAAACAAGCATAGTAGTTTCATATAACTTGTTATGATGAACTGAATGGTAGACGTAGTTTAGTAGTAAAGTTTTACATCTACAATAGTAGTCTGTCCCAAATATTCAAAAGGTACCTGAGCAAAATCAATACCAATACCAATACCAGTTGATGTTTTTAAGGTTAAACCTGTACCATAAGTGAAATGTGAATCCACATTATTACCTAGAAAAAGATCTTTATAGCCAGCTCTCATATGGAACTTAACCGTATTTGAAATGTAACTGAGTTCAGTACCAGAATCTAAATTCAATTTATTATCATTAGTTTGTTGTACTTCACTCATTAATAATAATTCTAGATTTTTGGTTTTTATTGCAGGCGCCATAAAACCAAATTTAAATGATAAGGGTAGCTCCCAATTATCTAATTTAACGTTACCTATAATACCTTCATTATTCCCTTCACTCTTAGGATCAAGATCAACATATGTTTCTGAATTAATACCAGACATTTGCATATCTCTACCAAAATTAGTTATTGAGGCACCTATGGTGAGCCCGTTCAAATAATCGGTTTTTAACAAGAAACCTAAATCTATTGCTAGTGCCTCTGCAGACATATCATAAATTTTTTGTTGAATCAATTTTACTGATCCACCAAAGTGGAATGAATTGGTTAATTTTTGCGCGTAAGATACACCTATGCTGAGATCATGAGCTCCAAATGTAGCTCCAGTACCATCTTGTAATTCAACAGTAGTTACATCCATTCTTCCGTAGTCAACAAAGTGTAACCCTATCCCTAGACTTTTTCCTTCTTCATCTCCTAGAGGAACAACAATACCGGTCCCATAAATGTTAACATCTGCAAAATATTCGGTAACACTGATAAAACTAGAACTATATGAATCTCCTTTATTTTGGATGGCCATTCCTGCAGGATTCCAAAATATAGATTCGGCTCCAGATATATTGATAGAATTAGCATGTCCTAGAGCATGTCCTTTTGCACCAACACCCATCGTTAAAAAGGGTGCTGCAGTGGTACCTACTCTGCTTTCTTCACCACCAGATTGAGCTACTAATGGAGTTACTAAAAGTGCTGCTATAATTGGAATTTGGATAATCTTTTTAATCATTATTCTAACTATTATCTGGTTTATTTAATTACTGCAAATTTATCTATGTATTCACCTATACCAGGTGCTTCCACATGGTAGAAATAAATACCATAGGCAACATCTTCGCTATCATTAGATCGTAAATCCCAAGAAGCTGAACCATCCTCCATTGAACCTTTATGATCTATCGTTCGTACTAGTTCTCCCCTCACATTAAATATTCGTATTGTACACTCAAGAGGAAGATTAAAAAATTCAATTTTTCTTTCACCCCTCCCAATAGATCCACTAGCTCTTTCCCATGAAGCGGCACCGATATAGGGATTGGGTGCTACAAATATATCCTCTAGGTTCTCCTTAGCCTTCTCCTCGTCAATAGTTTGCTTTCTCATTGTAAAGCGAAATTTATCGTCCTGCCCAAATTGTCTAGTTGTGGATATTTTGATTTTTTCACCTGGTGCAGGAAAAACATCCGTACCAGTATCTAATATTTCAACCATGAACCTAAACTGCAGTGATCGTTCACCTTGTTCAGCAATAATGAAATTATCTCCTTGATTAACGGCACCATTTTTATCATTATCTGTAATAAGTAGTTCGACGATTTCCCCAGTCATTAAATTTTTAGCAAAGATTGGAACTTGAATATTTGAAAAATCGAATCTAAATGGTGGCCTGTATAAACTATCCTCTGGATTGACAAACAATATCTCATAATCATGATCTGTTCGAACAAAATTTGTCACATCTCCATTTCTATCTGGTGTAATTGTTAAATCCCACCCTGTTGTAAGGCCATCCAATTCAGATGCAGAGAGACTAAATAGCTCATTTTCCCCATTTTCATTAGATATCCATCCCGTTTTATTGGTTATGATATTTCCGGGTTCATCGTTAAAGAAATTAAAAATAAATCCGTCTGCTATACTCGATGAAGTTGCAAATTCAGTTGTACTTATTAAAGCTTCACCACCTACTTCCCTAATTTGATATGTAGCGGTGGATCTCTGTATTCCTATATTTGATGCAGTATCAGTGAATGTTACTTCATATAGTTTTTGATCATCAATTAACTCTTCGACTGCAATATCAATAGTAGCATAACCAGTTCCCGTTCCTTCTGTGACTTTACTTAAATCACTATCTGTGCCACCGCTTACATATCCCGCAGGATTTGTAGTTGGTATGACTGCTGCAGTATTAGGTGATGTACCAGCAACAGTGCCAGCTCCAGTAAGCTCTACTCTAAATGTATTCTCTTGTGGATCAATTCCTGGGTCATCTCCACCTGATGACCTAATACCTCTATCATATGCAACGATGGCGTAATAATAAATCTTACCATTAGTAACATCATCATCGACATAATAGAATTCTAGACCACTATTTGAACCTAAGTTGTAAATCGCCTCACCCTCTAAAACTGGAATATTACCGGATATATCATTCACTAAATCCCACTGAGCAAGTGGTTTATAGAATTTTGGTGTACCATTAACATCTGATATTACACGAGCATCCGACAGAAGTGCATTGGTCCCTTTGTAAAGTTTATACCCTTCAAAATCAAAGTCTTGCAGAAATCTATCAAAACTATTAACTGAGAGAGTGTCCCATGACAAGGTAACTCTTTCATCTCCTGGTATAGCTGTCAATGTTGGCATTATTGGAGGTTGGGCAAAATTATAATCAGAATTGTAGATATTTTGAACTGTTTTTCTATTTTTGAAAAAATCAATTTCATCATCACCAAAAATCCAGGCTGTTGAAAAGAAGTCTGTTGACTTAGCATCAATTTTTGTTTCGGAAAATAATTCAACTTCACCTGAAGTGAAGAGCAGAAATGGTTCATTTGCAACTACTGTAGATGGCTCTACATAATCAGGATTTGAAAATAGTGTGGCTGCAATTCTAGTGAAGAGCCATGTATCATCTCTTAGGTTATCACCACTCTCATAAAAAGGTCTCGTGTTCAAATCAAATCCTGTTAATCCAATTTGATCAGATTCATCAACATCTAGCTCATTATAATTTGGCTCCCCATTTGTAGGTTCACCATCCCCTTCTCCTGTATCCCTACCAGGGTAATTTGGATCAAATGGACTTAACCCATCTGCTCCAACATCATTATTTAGCTGTTCACCTGGATCCCATATACCATTATCATTAGCATCTTTGAATCCTACCCAATCTAAATTTTCATCGGTTGTAAACCATTTACTGAGTTTATAAGCAGGCTTATCTTGATAAGATTCACCATAGAATAACTCAAATTGGTTGGCATCATAATTTGTAGCTACATATGCATCAATATCTTCTTGAGTGGTCAGCATTATAAAATTTTCCAAAAATCTGGATTCATCAACAATTCCATCTTGATCATCATCTAATGCATTTGCATCATTAGCAGGTGATTCAAGGAATGCAAAACCAGTATATCCAAGCTCATATTCTGTTTCTCCTGGGTTTGTAGGATCTGCAAGTCCATCTGTATCCCATCCGTACACTATATCTAGAAGTGGATCATAACTGGCATTATCATCCTTCTCGTCTTTACCTAGACCGTAGTCAATTATTTGAGAAAAGAACAAACGAGTCTGATCATTTTCACCTTTATTAGTAATTCTATAAATGATGAACATAGCATCTTCTGCTAAGATATTGGCCCACTGGAAGAGCCTAATTTGGGTCTGTAATCCCAAGCCACCCATGCTTGGATCGTCATTTGGACTCGGATAGTAGACACCTAAATCAGAATGTGGGCCTTCTGTCTCAATTCCGACAGCATATTCATAATCAGAGAAGTCATCCATTACATAGTAAGATTCCATATCAGAACTTGGAAATTTACCATCCCTACCATTCCAATAACCTGACCATCCTGCATCATCAGGGTCATTCAATCGGTCTGGCCAAAAATCTGGCCAACTAGTATAATCCGTTGATAAAGCAGGTACTGGTGCACTTCCTTGCGTTAGAGGATCAATTCTATTTGGATTATTAAATCCTGGTAAAGGCAACCACCCCCATAATTTACCATTATATGGACTGGTTCTAGCTCCAGCTTGTCTGTAATTAATAATTACTGGATTAAGAAGTGTATCAGGACGAAATGTAGGATTAGAGACAATTGATTTATAATCTTCTAATGTTGTCACTTTATCAGAAGCTACAGCTTCGACATAAGCAGAGACTACTACACCAATACCATCGATATGACGACCACCTATACCTCTTGGCCAAACGCCCCAAGGTATATCACTCCAGCGAGATAGTTCACCATGGTTTCTGAAATTCGTTTCGATCAAATTACCGTTGATTATACCTCTGGCTATGTTGTCAAATGCCCCCTTGTACACAACTCCATTAGCTGAATCTGGTATAGTTTGCTGGGCAAATGAAAATATAGGTGAAAAAAGTAAGCCAATGATAAAAACTGCTGTGAATTTTAAAGTATTCATTAAACTCTGTTCTTTTTTAAAATTTATAACTCAATCCGATTTTTATTGAACGCGGCGAACTCATTCGAGACTGATCAATGTACCATTCCTCTAAAGAATTCAACCCTCCAGGAACTGTCCCTGCATCTAAATATCTTTGTAATTCTGTAGATTCATCAGCCAAACCAGTATCTACATATATACCGTAATGTCTTTTGGTATCAAATAAATTGTCTACCTGAAGAAAGAATTCTATATCCTGCTTCAGTACGGGTGGCTTATAATACGCTCTAATATCAGAATTAAATTGGGTTGGCTTATCCTCATTATTCGGAATTAATGAAGTAATATTTTCTCTCTCTGTTGTATAAGGACTACCGGCTTGTAGACTATTTATAGCGGATAGTGTAAGACCAAATTTACTATTCCATGTGATAGAATTATTTAAAACATTACGTTTATCCCAATCTAATCTATTGATTGCTATGATCTCGTCTGCATTGTTAACAAATCGGTTAAACCGTTCTGCTGGGTTAGATGCTGATCCACTAGCAAATTGCAGCGTATAATCCACCGTCCAAGAAACTTGTCCTTTGCCTCGCTCAAACAATGATAAGGTGAACCCTTTTACAGTGCCATAATCAATATTTTGAAGCCTTCCAACGGGAGCTCCAATACTTCCTCGAACAGCTGTTTGCCCTGATAGCTCTCTAATATCTTTAGAAAAAACAGTTAGATCCAGTCCCATAGTTTCAGATAGACCTTGCTGTAATCCTACTTCAAATTGTAATGTTCTTTCTGGTTCTAGATTGGCATTTCCAATGGTATATCTATCCGCACCTTCAGGTCTTTCAAATTCGTTATTTGTATACAGTAAATTCAGTTGCGGTGTTTGAAAAAATAAACCTGCGGAAAAACGCATAACTCCATCTTCGGATATCGGGAAAGCTACACCTAATCTTGGACTAATTTGATAGGTTGGATCTGCTTGCTTACGATTAGATATTTGAGATCCCGTATTAGGGTCTAATACCGTTTCTAAGTGATACTGTGTCAAATCTATTGGAACAACAAAATCAGGCTCAAAATAGTCAAATCGTAATCCAGCATTTATAATTAATTCATCAAGTTCAACTTTAACTTGTGAATAACCTGCCAGCTCCCATGGTTTAACTTCTAAGCTATTATTCGTAAACGGATCATCGGCTCGAAACGCTCTTTGTGTAGCTTCATTAACGCTGATACCAAATCCTTCATTGTCAAGTTCATGAAAACGTGCTGTAATACCTGATTTCCAGAGTACGGCATTGTTAACTTGTGAAGTATAATCTGCCACTATTGTATGCGACTTGGTAATATCTTTACCAGATCCTAAATCATTACCACCCATAGCAAATGCATATTGGCCCTGCTGTGAACTTAACCGAGAAGCAACGTATCTCTCATCAAGATCTCCCGTAGCTGTAACATCATCATATAAATAACTCTCACTTCTATCATCTAAGTAGCTGTATGATAAATTGGCGAATGCATTATTATTTACAGAATAACGGAGGCCAACAATATGTGTTTGATTGAAAAAGTAATAAGGATTAATCGCGCTGGGATTGTATTTATAGAAATGATTATAGTTTCTACCATCTCCTGTTTGAAAGAAAAGATTGTAATCCAATTTAAGTCTGCTATTTATTTCATACACAATCGAGCTATTTAATGAAATTCTTTTTTGTCTATTTAATGACTCAAAATCACCATCACCTGACGACATTAATAACCAAGTGCTTGGGTCTGCACCTGAACTTAAGCTTGCGCTTTGAATATCGGAAGGTCGAAATAAATCCCTTCCTATAAGGTGTCCATCAAATGTTACGTACCTAAGCGTAGATTGAATACCTAATTTATCTTTGATAATTGGACCACCAATAGATACCTGATAGTCTTGGTCTCCAACTGCTGGTGCTACTTCAGAATATGTAAACTGGTCATTACTGAAATCCTCTCTGGAAAGAAAAATATTACTATCCGTATTTCTTGTTACATAGTCTAATTTACGATTACTTACAATTCTACCGGCATATCCTAAAAAGTTTCCTGACCACTCTCGAGATACTCCTTTGGTAACAATATTCACAACACCACTCATTGCCTGGCCATACTCAGCATTAAATACACCACTAATTACTTCAAGGCTTGATACCATATTTTGCTCTACATCAAAAGAAGCTCCATTATTAAAAGCATTGTTAATGGGTACACCATTTACCAAATACGACACTTCTCCAGTTCTTCCTCCTCTGAAATGTCCATCTACGACGCCTGCTTGTTGGTTGATCGCTTCATTGATACTTACCAATGGTAAATCTTCCAATTGTGCTGCGCTCACATAAGATGTTGTGGTAGTTCGATCTTTTTCCACAATGGGGCGTTCAGCCGTTACGATAATTTCTTCACCCTCAATTACTTCTTCCGACATTTCCGTGTCAATCGTAGTTGTTTTGTCAACAAGAACTTCAACTTTTTCTACTTTGACTGTTGCAAAACCAATATAAGTGAATACAACTGTATATTCGCCAGGATCTAAGTTTACTAATGAGTATCTACCGTCAATATCGGTAGTTGTACCCTTTGTAGTTCCTTCAATAAAAACTTGAACTCCGACTAAAGTCTCCCCATTGCTGTCGGTTACTTTACCAGCAATTTTTCCTTTGGTCCCAGCATATATTGACGAAGATGTCAGACTAAGTAGGATAATTATTAACAGGCTATATAACAGTCTCATTTTTCAAAAAATTTAAGGAATTAAAAAAATCGGACCAGAAAAATCTGGCCCGATTATAATTTTAAATAAGAACGTTGATGTTATTTAATTAGCATCATTGTTCTTGATTGAACAAAACTAGGAGTACTAATTCTGTACACATACATACCTGATGCTAGACTAGAAGCATCAAAAACTTGGGTATGATTACCCGCATTCATTTTTTGGCCTTGTAGTAGTGTAGCCACCTTCTGACCTAACATGTTATATACTTCTAGGGTTACGTTTGAAGTAGCCGCTAATGTAAATTGAATATTAGTTGAAGGGTTAAATGGATTTGGATAGTTTTGATCTAATGAATACTCAAGTGGAGTATCAATATTATCGTATTCATTTGATACAGCCTCAACCATATTTGCTCCAACTAGCCCAACAATCTCCCACTGAGAAGGTGTTTGCCAGAAGTTTCCATCGGATACTCTGTTGGACCATACATTCTGAGTTTCTCTACATCCACCACAACCAACTTCATCAGCATCATTGATTGAAAGCTGGAAAGGTATTGCAGAAACTTCATCTTCTCCTGGGAATTCTATATGAGCATTTGTAGCCTCCAAATTAGACAGCTCTATAGTACTTAGTAGAGTCAAGGTTCTATACATACCATCAGTTACCTCAGCAGCAGTGATAGAGTTTGGAACTAGACCATTTACTGCACCAATGTTATATGCATGAGCGTAGGGTACAAATCCAGATTTATCCGCATTGTCGGTTACACCAACTCTGAACTGATAATCTGAAGTACCAGCACCCATCTGATTAACTGTAGAACCTGCTATTGGGTCAGTGATTGCATAAGTAGAGTAGTTACCCTCCCATGAGTCAAAGTTCCAAGCACCACCACTATTTGG
>JAYPBC010000039.1:0-15216 GCA_038124025.1 Balneola sp.
AATGAGTCCCTCCATTAGATCTCCACTTATATTCGAAACGCCAGATACTATAAGTCCAGATTGGTCTTCTGAAGAAATATTTGCAATACCTGCTACCGATAACCCATCAATGTCATCATTACTAATATTTGCTATTCCTGCAAGGTTCAACCCTTCTATATCTTCGTTGGTTATGTTGAGTACACCAGCTAGGTTAAAACCTGAAAGATCATCCTGACTAAGATTGGCAAGGCCTACAATATGCATTCCACTTAAAACACCAGCGCTTATATTAAGTCCAGCTGAGAGTTGCATACCTGTTATATTATCTTCTGATATATTGGCCAGACCACTGAGCTGTAGTCCTTACATCGATTCTTTAGAATAGTTGCTAAGGCCTGCAATATTTAAGCCCGTCATTTCTCCTAGTGAAATATTTCCAATACCAGCTATTTGAAAACCACGAACATAGTTAGTCTGAATATTATATAAAAGACCAAATTCACGCCCATCAAGACCACCGTGAACTCCACCAATAAAGTTTATAGAATAGCGAGCCGTAAATTCTTGTGCTTTATTACCGTTGGTACCTATGCTGTTGAGTAGGGTTAAGCGCCACTTTGAATAAGAAAGGGTGGAATCACTTAGTTCCTTCTTGTCAATAAATTCACTAGAAAATAAGGCGGAGTCTTGAGCTCTTACATTATTAGCATGAAACGTCAATAAAGCACAAAAAATCAGGATAAGGCACTTTATCATTGGCTTTTTCATGGTATCATTTAGCATTCAAAATTAACATGAGTTACACGCTATAATGTATCGAAAGTTTCACACATGAAAAGAATGAATATGAATTAGAGCTCTTTACCACAGTATTTACAATACAGAGCATCCTTCTCGTGGTCACCTTCACCACATTCTGAACAGTAATGTAGTTTTCGTGTGTTTTTAGACATTTCATAGGTTACAATTCCAGTAGGTACTGCTATAATTCCGTAGCCAAGTATCATAATTATTGCTGATAAGAATTGACCCAGTGGTGTTACAGGGGTTAGATCTCCAAAGCCAACCGTAGATAAAGTGACAATAGCCCAATAGATTGAAACGGGTATATTGGCAAAACCATTCTCTGGACCCTCAACTACATACATGATTGATCCTGCAAAGACACAAATTAAAACCACAGCAAAAAGGAAGACCAGTATTTTCCGTCTACTTTGCCACAAAGCCTTACTAATAAAATTTGCTTCTGATAAATAATGAGCAAGCTTTAGAATTCGAAATACTCGCAGTATTCTTAGAACTCGTATAGCAACCAAATACTGAGTACCCGGTATGATAATGCTTAGATAGGTGGGTAGAATGGCAAGGAAATCAATGATACCATAAAAGCTGAACACATATTGCTTAACGTTTCTTACAATAGCAATCCTCAGTAGATATTCAACACTAAATAGCACAGTAAATGCCCACTCTAGGCTCCATAATATATCACCAAATTTTGTTCTGATACCACTGATGCTGTCCATCATTACCACAACCACACTTAAGGCGATTGCGGCAATTAAAATGATATCAAATAATTTACCAGCAAAGGTGTCCGAGCCGAAAATGATAATGTGTATTCGCCTTCGAATTCCTTTTTCCTCGGGAATATTGGCTATATCAACCTTCATCCAGTAACTCATTCCACCTAGTCACTTCTTTGACTTGTAAGAGTAATTTTTCTGTTGATCCAACTATTTCGATCTTTTCGATGATATCACCTTGTTGAATACTGTTAACCACATCCTGATCTTCTTGACTCATAACTTGTCCAAAAATCGAATGCCGATCATCTAGCCAAGGAGTTGCAACGTGGGTAATAAAAAATTGACTACCGTTAGTACCTGGTCCTGCATTAGCCATAGATAATTTACCAGGCTCACTATGGCGCAAGCTAGGCACAAATTCATCCTCAAAGCGATAACCAGGTCCACCTACACCGGATCCAAGTGGGCAACCACCTTGTATCATAAAATCGGGTATTACTCTATGAAAATTCAGACCATCATAAAAACCACGCTGAGATAAATTAATAAAGTTAGCAACAGTCTTTGGAGTTTGATCGGGGAATAACTCAAGATGTATAGTACCTTTCGTGGTCTGAATATTTGCTTGTGGGGACATAATAAATAGGTAAATTGTCGTGGTTAAATCATTATTGTACAAGATAAGATAATCTTAACAACAAATATATAGAGTCTATACCAGGGTTTTGTTCCCCGGTTTGTGCGTTTGAAATATGATGAAAGCCCCCGCCAAAAGAAATACTACAGCGTTTTGCAATGACTTGCTCTATCGTTGTCTGTATCTCAAAATTATAATTTAAGCGACGTCCTTTATCTGTTGGAAATGTATAGGACATATACGTAAATCCACCATAGATGGTATTTCTTAGTGTTGCCTTACTGTTCAATTGAATTACGGAACTCAAACCCAAAGGATCTAAGGACCAACCGTCCACATTGACTAGTTTACCTCCTTCATCACGTTTGGAATAGGTGTATCCCAAAATAGGATGTAAGCGTGCACTATAATTAAAACGAGTGCTAAAAATCTGATATGAGTAGGCTGAAATGAAACCAAGACTAGTCCTATAAGAGGAGGAATAGGGAGTTTTACCTAAAAAAATGTATGAAGTTGGCGAATAAGAATACTCTACAAAAAACACATTCTTACTTGATCCTTCATAAGTTTTTAAAGTAGTCTTAAAAAGGTCTTCTTGGGCAGAAATTTTTGGTGAATGAATTCCTAATAAAACAACAAACACCGTTGGTAATGCGATAAGATGAAGGCTCTTTTTAGCGTGCATTTAATTTTTGATAGTGAATCAAGCCATTAAATCTACTTCGATTTTTTTTTCATTTGAAATACACGGTGGATGGCAAAACCCAAGCGAATATCACCATCCCAAAAAGAGTCTGATGTTTGCTTGATGATGTACTGCTCAGTAAACAAATAGCCTGACTGTAAAAATAACTGAAACACATGACCGCCGGTTTCAATTTCGTAACTGAAGGCCCAGTGGTGTGTCGCTTCAGGATCTGATAGTATAGGTACTGTTTCAAAGGAAAAAGAATTGCGCTCATTTAGTTTCAATCTACCCAAAAACAAGGTGCTAAAAACCGTATGTTGTAGAGGGCGGTTATTCTGTGAAATAAGGGTATTAAAATGAGAAATAGAGGGGCTTATTTGAAGCGTAATGGCAGAGTTAAATTGACGCGCAATTAAGATGCTACTATGGTAATTGAGCCTTTCAGCAAAGCTATAGTCAAACCTTCGTTCTTCTAAGGTTTCTAATGCCGTATTAAGATAAAAACCAACACTTACTGGGTGGCTTTTTGAATTGTTTTGCCGATAAGGCATCCATTTGAATCGCATATCAAACACATCGTCAACGCTAGTTCGACCAATTCCTAAGCTTAGATTTTTAGCAATACCAACATCTAAACCTAAGTGCACCGCTGCATTATTATCGAGGCCAAATAAATCTCCCCAACCACTTCGAATAGGTCCGAAAGAATGTGAAATGGCACTTTGTATTTCACCTTTGGGAACAATGCTGACGGTTTGAGCGCTAACTAAGGACGTACTCAAAAATAATTCAGGATCGGGCAGGTTTTCAACCGATCGCTTTCGCTCCATTTGGGCGTGAGCTGTTTCTGCAACCAGTGCCAACAAGGTGATGCAGAATAGAGTTTTAATCGAAGATAGGTGCACAATAAGATTCATTTATTGTTTCTGTAAGTAGATATCGATGGATACTTTTTGAACTTGGTCAACTTTAACAATAAGTAGGGAGGGTGGAACAATGTCAAAATCTTCCAAACGGATTTCCCATTGGGCTTGTAGATGTAAGGTACTTTTTTTTACCGTAATTTCCCCTTCGACCTCTAATTCCTTGCTTACTCCATGAACACTAAACACTCCAAGAGTCCTAACGCTTTGAGGGTTTGTATTTGCCAAATCGACAGGATCCAATAGTTTACCATAGAACTCTGCGAATGGATACTTACTCGTTTCAAGAGTCAACCTCATGTCTTTGTCGCGTTTTTTTATCCCACTGTCTAAGGTCTCCAGATCCACATAAAAATCTACCGTACTATCGGCCAGATTTATACGTCCAGTTAATTGATTACTGGTACCCGTGAATTCATATAAGGGCACACTAGAGGTAAAATTAACCGTACCATTTTCGGCATAGTAACTTTGTGAAACTACCAAAGTAGGTAGAAATATGTATAGAATTAACGGAATTGCAGACCATCTTTTCAATGTCTTAATTGTTTTGAGCACCTTCATTGATCCATGTTTTTATAATTTCTATTTCATCACCAGTTAAATAGGGGCCACCCGTAGGCATTTGTTGAAGCTGGAACCGAGGTTGTTCTAACAATACATCGTATAATCCACTATTTGTCGCATCTCCTGGAACTACTACATTTGATTTCCAATTAAATCCCTCATTATTCATAACCGCCTGATAAGAGTCTAAGTTAATTCCCGCGGTATTACCGTGACAGGATACACAATATTGCTTTAAAATTGGCAAAACCTCTGTTTGGAATGATACATTCTGTACTTGTTCTCCTGTAATTTCTTCCACATTAGTCATACATTGTGAGTTTAATAAGCCAAGTATCACCATCAATTTAAATGAAAGAGCTTTTGATCTTAGGTATTTAAAATGATAACAGTACGGAAGCATGTTTAATCTTACACGAGTACGTAATTTTACTAAAGTATTAACAAGATGCATTCTGAAATTGAATTAATATATTGTTTTAGTGGAAATAACCGTTTGTTTGACCATTTCTGCATGTTGTAAATCGTCCTAATTAGATGACCAAATGACTAACTAATCGTTGAGGCCTAATGAATAAAGAATCTGCACTGGAATTATTGAATGAATACATAACAACAAAATCTCTGTTAAATCATTCACAAATGGTAGCAATTGCCATGCAAGCATATGCTCAAAAATTACAAAAAGATGAGAACAGCACTCATCAATGGTGGTTATGCGGCTTATTACATGACATTGATTGGGAAGCATATCCCAATGAACATCCCAATTACGCTATAGAACACATTTTTCCTAAGTTTGATTTATCGGATGAAATACAGCATGCAATACTGGCTCATGCACCCGGAAGAACAGGAATAGCGGCTGAATCTGAAATGGATCGTTACTTATTTGCCTGTGATGAGTTATCTGGATTTATACATGCCGTTTCTTTATTACGACCAACGGGATACGATGGGATGAAGGTTAAATCAGTGACTAAAAAATTAAAAACGAGTAATTTTGCTGCGAATGTTTCTAGAGACGACATACAAAAAGGTGTGGAGCTTATTGTGACCCCATTAGCCGATCATATACAATTTTTAATAAGTGTGTTTCAGGACGCCAAGCAACATAATCTCATTGATTAATCCTTAACAGAATGATGGAGGGTACACAAATGCATTCCCGAATATGTCAAGAGTAAGCAGCTTATACCTCAATACCTATGAGATCATTTTTATTTCACCTAGTATTTTTTATTTTTTCTTTTCTATTAGTGTTTAGCTCTAGAAACTATCTTTTGCATTCGGATAAATTTTTCAAGGATTCATTACCTTCTGAAGATGATATCTCATTGTATTTAATAAGTGAACAGCCAATGGATAGTGTTTATAAATCTTTGGTTGGAAAAGGTCTACTCATAGATGCAGAAATTTTCGATTGGGCAAGACGTTTATCTGGTTGGAGATCGGTACCAAGAGGCCATTACCTTATCAATAACAATGAATCTTTAGATCAACTATTGGAAAAACTAGGTAGGGGATTACAAGATCCGATTTCGTTGACATTGCTCCCCGGTCAAACTATTCCATTAATAATTCAACAATTTGATCGTCAAAGTTTTTATGATCAGAATGATTTCTTAGAAGTTCTCAATGATAATTTCTGGTTATCAACGCTTAATTCAGATACTACAAGAGTACTTGGGCAATTATATCCTGAAACCTACCGTATTTATTGGACGGATACACCCAAGGCTATTATCGGTCGTTTAATTAGAGAACATACTAAAGCGATGTCCAAATTAATTGATGGGGAACCATTCACATCGACCCGTTGGGAAGAAGTACTCATTATGGCGTCTATAATTGAATGGGAGTATAAGTTTGAGGAAGAGAAGAAGCGTATTGGTGGATTGTATTGGAACCGGTTAAATAGTAAGATGCGACTACAAGCAGATCCAACCGTAAATTTTGCCCTAGGTGAGCGAAGAAGGTTGTTGTACAGAGACTATAATTTCGAACATCCTTATAATACCTACTTAGTTAATGGCTTACCTCCTGGTCCAATAACAAATCCATCATTCAGCAGTTTAGAAGCCGCTGCACAGCCTGAACAGCATAAATATTTATACATGGTAGCCAGCCCTGAAGGGACCCATACCTTTAGTACCAATTATGAGGATCATTTAAAAGCTAGTAAAGTATGGAGAGACTGGATTCAAGAACAGTATCGTATCAAACGAGAACGTGAACAATCCCCGCCTTAAAAAGAGTTATTCTTTTGGTTCAGTTGACCTCAAAGATGGAACATGCTCAATAAATACGGATGAATTAACGTGGCTGTTACGAAAATCAATGGTGAACGCATGTCCTCGGTAAGGGGTAGATTTCTTAACTCTGTTTTTTAATGCGGTGGGATTTTTAGCTGAATAGAGTTCGCGCATAACATAATGGGCAACATCGTAGCCTATAAAACTAAAATTAGTGGGTGGGTTTCCAAATCGTTCTTCGTATGAAGCCGCAAGTTGTTTGGTATTAGTTTGGGTAGTATCAATAGAAAAGCCTCTACTAAAGTATAGGTCGGTTTCTGGAAGTCTTGTTGTATTAATGGTAACACCACCCCATTCCTCCGAGCCTAGGATGTCTACCGTGCTTTGCATGGCTTCTAAATCGGTAAGTAATGATTCAATCAATGTTTGAGCAATAGTACCAGTAAATGGAGCATACACAGCGTCAATGATGGTTACACTATCTAATGTATCAGTAGTGAAATATTGGGTAAAATCTGTAATTCCATAGCCTAGTTCTTCTAGATTTTCAACAAAATCGTATGCGACAAATGCTCCCAAGCGTTCAGATTCTCTGAGAAAGGAGTGTGCAGCTGCTTCGCCCAAACTTCCTTGTTCAGCAATAATACCTAGGGTATCATAACCGAGAGTTTCTACGGCATATTTAGCTATCTTAGCTCCTTGAGAACTAAAACTAGGATTAACCTGAAACATATAGTTGTTATGCAGATCTAGACTATCAGCGTTTGCTAAGGGCAGAAAAAGCGGAGTATCATATTTCTCTGCCAGAGGTGCATAATAGGGAGCCTCATTCGAAAACAAAGGACCAATGATGGCGTCGACTCGATCTGCAATAATAAGAGAAGAAAGTTGAGTATGTGCAAAGTGTTCATAATTTGAGTTTTGTGCACTTACTTCGCTGCTGGTCAAGGTGCTGTCTGTGGTTGATTTGTATATCAGGAACATCTTAGCATCAGGGGTATTTGCATTAAATTCTTCTGCTGCAAATGACATTCCTTCATATAGATCTTGTACTACTGCATATCTTGGGTCGTCAATCGTATAGGTGGGTAAGAGTACACCCAATCGGTAATGAAATCCATCTGGTGCACTATACCGTTTAACTGGATTATACCTATTTTGATATTGTACGGGAGTAGATAATAGTCGTCTAATCCGACTTAAACCCAAGATATTACTCTCATTTGACACTTCAGCTACTTGTTCTACTTCCGCTAGTAATGAATGAGCAAGCTCATAAGGAATGGTATACATCAGTTCTTCAAGTATACTCGCTTTCAGTGGAATAGGGTTTGTATTGGTAAGTATTTGAACTAAATCAGCTGGGCTTAGATACCCTAATATATCTTCAACAAGATTTGCTGCTCTATTGAGTTGATCTTCGGATGTGTTTGACTCAATGGTGAGCTGATAAGCTTGCTCTAAAGCAACGGCATAATTATCTAAATAGAATAGTAGTTTAGCCTTTGCAATACGTGCCTCTGTATTCCACCAGCTAGGTTCATCCGTATTCTTAGTGTCGGTGAGTTCGGAAAAATATATTAAGGATTGATTATAATCCCCTAATCGCAGATAACTACTAGCGAGGTAATAGTATTCGGCTTCGTTGCTGGGAGAGGAATATTGCTGGATGATTATACTATCTAGTCCCTGCTCATATAAGCTTAGTAATTCTTGATCTGCTGTTGGTTGTGGTAAAGTTTGAGCTTCTATCGTAGTATACGACCCTATCGATATCAAAGTAATGATGAAAGAGAGTTGAAAATAGATAACCAATTTGGTCATAGTCTAGTTGTTTTATTCCCACTCAATGGTAGCGGGTGGTTTTGAGCTAATATCATACACCACTCGATTAACCCCATTTACTTCATTTATAATACGATTGGATACATCAGCTAGAAAATCATAGGGTAATCGAGCCCAATCGGCGGTCATGCCATAGGTTGAGGTTACCGCTCGCAACGCAATAGTGTACTCATAGGTTCGTTCATCTCCCATAACACCCACACTTTGCACAGGTAAAAGTACTGCTAGTGCTTGCCAGGTTTCATTATATAGACCAGATTCACGTAAAGATTGAATAAAGATTGCATCGGATTCTCGCAAAATATTAAGCTTTTTAGGGCTAAGTTCACCCAGTACTCGTATGCCTAAGCCAGGTCCAGGGAATGGATGTCTATCGATGAAATGATCAGGAATACCCAATGCTCGGCCCACAACGCGCACTTCATCTTTGAATAATTCTCGTACTGGTTCTATGAGCTTAAGTTTCATTTTATCTGGTAAACCACCCACATTATGATGTGATTTAATAGTTGCAGAAGGACCTTTAAATGAAACGCTTTCTATGACATCAGGATAAAGGGTACCTTGCGCGAGGAATTTAAAGGAATCCAACTCGTTAACCTCTTGGTCAAACACATCAATAAAGGTTTTGCCTATAATCTTTCTCTTTGTCTCTGGATCCGAAACCCCGGTTAATCGATCTATGAATAATGCAGAAGCATCAACTCCTTTGACCGGTAACTGTAATTGCTCTTTGTACAGTCGTAAAACATCCCCAAATTCATTTTTTCGTAATAATCCATTATCTACAAACACACATAACAGTTGATCACCTATTGCTTTGTGCAAAAGCGTCGCAACTACGGTAGAATCTACTCCACCTGAAAGTGCGCAGAGAACCTTATCATCGCGAACTTGACTTCGTATGGCTTCAGTTTGTTCTTCAATGAAAGAGGAAGCGGTCCAATCTCCCGCTAAACCACAAATACCTAATGCAAAATTACGTAGTAATTCTTTGCCAAATTCAGTGTGTGCAACCTCTGGATGAAACTGTACTCCATAAATAGGCTTGAAATGATGCTTTACAGCTGCCACATGAGCATTTTTGGTATGGGCAATAATTTCCAGATTGGAATCTAGCTCTTTAATATGATCTCCATGCGACATCCACACTACTGATTCCTGTGGAATATTGTTTAGCAGATCGCTTCCATTGTCAATAATCAAATGAGCTCTACCGTATTCTCTTTTTTCCGCTCTTTCCACAGAGCCGGGTTTTAGGGTATGAGATAGTAATTGCAAACCATAACATATCCCCAGGATAGGAGTACCAAAGTCTAGAATTTCAGGTAGAAGATAAGGGGCTCCATCATCATTAACACTCATGGGTCCACCTGACAAAATAATTCCAGAGGGTTTAGGGGTAGTAATTAGACTTAAATCTACATTGTAAGGGTGAATTTCACAGTAGATATTAAGTTCTCTAAGTCGTCTAGCTATCAGTTGGGTTAGTTGAGAACCGTAATCTAAAATTAGTATCCATTCATTATGACGACTCATACTAATTAAATAAGAGCTTGATACGCTTCTGAATCTAATAATTCGAACTGTTGATCTGGATTTGCTATAGTAATTTTGATCATCCAGCCTTGCCCGTAGGGATCATCATTAACTAATTCAGGCTCATCTTCAAGGGCTTCGTTGATTTCAATGATCTCACCATCCAGAGGGGCATAAAGGTCGGATACGGTTTTTACGGCTTCTACCGTGCCAAAAGTATCCTCTTTTTCACACTCATCACCAATATCATTTAATTCTACGAAAACTATATCGCCTAACTCGCTTTGCGCAAAATCAGTTATTCCAATAGTAGCCGTTCCGTCATCGTGAATGTGAATCCATTCATGATCTTTAGTGTAAAATAAATGATTAGGTGTATTCATAAATGCAATTATTAGAGAATTCTGGGTTTATCACGCTTTATAGGTGAAAGAAGTTTCTAGGTATTTGGTACTCACAGAGCCTTTATTAAAATTGGGATCATCCATTAATTGAATATGATATGGAATGGTTGTCTTAATTCCCTCAATAATAAACTCTTGAAGTGCTCTTCGCATCTTGATAATGGCCTCTGGTCTTGTTTTCGCAGTAACTATCAGCTTGGCAATCATTGAGTCATAATTTGGTGGAATCCGATAACCAGAATAGGCATGGGTATCCAATCGGACTCCTTGGCCTCCAGGAGGATGGAAGACTGTGATTTCACCCGCAGAAGGTCGGAAATTAAATTCAGGATCTTCTGCATTAATTCGACATTCAATGGAGTGGCCCGTTAGCTGTACTTGGTAGTCTGCGATGGACTCACCTGCTGCGACCTTAATCTGTTCCTCTATGAGGTCATAACCGGTTATTTGCTCAGTGACTGGATGTTCAACTTGAATTCTGGTATTCATTTCCATAAAATAGAAATTAAGCTCATCGTCGACCAGAAACTCTACGGTACCTGCACCTTCGTATTGCACAGACAAAGCGGCGTTTACTGCGGCTTCACCCATTCTTTGCCGTAGATCTGAGGTAACAAGTGGAGAGGGTGCCTCCTCTAAGATTTTTTGATGCCTGCGTTGTAGCGAACAATCTCGTTCTCCGAGTGAGATAGCGTGGCCATGCTGATCTGCTAACACCTGAATTTCAACATGATGTGGGTTTTGCACAAAGCGTTCAATATACACTTCGGAATTATTAAAAGCCGTTTCAGCTTCATTTCGACACATCTCAAAATTTTTCTGGAGTTCAGTAGCGTCCATTACCACTCTCATTCCACGTCCACCACCTCCCGCAGAGGCTTTTACGATGACTGGGAAACCAATATGATCACAAACTACTTTTGCTTCTTCGTACGAAGAAACAACGCCATCACTGCCTGGAACAACGGGTACTTTGTTATTGATCATTGTTGCTTTAGCAATAGCTTTATCACCCATAGATGATATGGCCTCAGGTGATGGTCCAATAAACTTTATGTTATGTTCTTCACAAATTCTTGAGAATTCGGCATTCTCAGCCAAAAATCCATATCCTGGATGAATAGCATCTGCATTTGTGATTTCAGCAGCAGCTAATATGGATGGTATTTTCAAATAGCTATCTTTGCTCGAAGCTGGACCTATGCACACAGCCTCATCGGCAAATTTAACATGTAAGCTATCTCTATCGGCGGTTGAGTATACGGCCACTGTCGGAATACCCATTTCCTTGCATGTACGAATAATACGTAAGGCTATTTCACCTCTATTCGCAATTAAGATTTTGTTAAACATCTAAATTAGTCTTTTGATATTGAAAACAATGCTTGTCCAAATTCTACCGGAGTTCCATCAGATACCAATATCTCGGTTATTGTACCCGCACAATCTGATTCAATTTCATTCATAATCTTCATGGCCTCGATGATGCATAACGTTTGCCCCGCATGAACCTTGTCACCTACCTTTACAAATGGATCCGAATCGGGAGAAGGGGCTTGGTAAAATGTTCCAACTATAGGCGCATCAATACTGTTTGATGAATTACCTGTAGAACTAGACGGTGCTGAAGAGTCTACATGTTGTGCTATAGTAGGTGTGGTTGCCTGAGGGGTTTGAGCCACGACTGGTTGAGTGTAGCTAATTTGTGCGCTTTCAGAGAGTTTTTTTACTTTGATCTTGAAATCACCTTCTTCAATGGCTACTTCATTTACGTCACTAGCTGCTATAAGATCGATAATCTTTTTTACTAATTTTAAGTCCATAATAGGTAGTTAGCTCTTTCTAAATTAATGTAGATTTTTGGTACGGATAACCAACTACTAAGTCGGTTAGTCCATCACCTGTAAATATTTCTTAGACTACTTATCGAAAGTAGAATGGTTTAGGTGGTTACGTTTATTTTGCTCGTTCTAAGTAGGTCCCATTCCTAGTATCAACTTTTATTAATTCACCTTCATTGACAAAAAGTGGCACATTGACCACCGCACCTGATTCTAATGTAGCTGGCTTAGAACCACCTTGAGCAGTATCACCTTTAACACCAGGATCTGTTTGCTCTACTTTTAGAACTAAGTGAGCGGGTGGTTCTGCATATAGCACCTGTTCATCGTCGGCATTAAATAGAATGGTACAGTTTTGACCTTCTATTAAAAAATCTTTGCGTTCTACTTGATGTGGGAATACTGGAATTTGCTCAAATGTTTGATTATTCATGAAATAGAACGATTCACCATCGTTGTATAAATACTGATATTCTCTAGATTCAACACGAACAGCTTCAGTTTTTTCGCCAGATCGCCATGTTTTATCAATATTTTTCTCGTTTACTATACCTTTTAATTTAGTGCGGACAAATGCGGGTCCTTTACCTGGTTTCACATGTTGAAATTCAGTAATGGCGTATAAAACGCCATCCAAATTTAAAACCATCCCATTACGGAAATCAGCAGTAGAGACTTTGGACATCTAGTAGAGTTAAGTTTATAGATATTTAAAAATAAAGCTACTTAGCCTGACTAACAAGTTTTAAGCAAATAAACTCTATAAGAAGTTGCTGATAATATTATATGCTATTGCGGCCGGGCAAATTAGATATAAAAATACAGGCCAAACTTTAGCAAATAGACTTTCTTTAATGTTTGGAAAGCCATTCTCTAGTTCATTAAACGCTTGTTCTTTTTTCCATACAAAGGCTATGAACAAACAGATAAGTAAGCCTCCTATTGGTAATCCTAAGTCACTAAAGATATAACTAAAGCTACCTATTAAGCTTGTTTTGAAGGCTATGATAACTGAGATAAATGCAACTCCAAGCCCTACCATCCATGCAGCCTTTGAGCGTTCCATTTGGTGCTCATCGATCACATACGATACCGGCACTTCCAGTAATGAAATCGTGGATGTTAAGGCAGCAATACTCAAAAGTAAGAAAAAGACAACGCCTAGGATTAAACCGACAAACCCACCAATTGTATGAAAAAGTGCCGGAAGAATTTGAAACACCAAATCAGTACTTGATGCGAGTTGATCGCCTACAAATATTTCTATTCCCGCGCTTCTAGCAACATACATTGCAGGTATGATGAGAAGGCCCGCCAAGAAGGCAATCCCCACATCTGCTAATGTTACAAATGCAGCTACTTGGGGAATGTTTTCTTGTTTACTCAGGTAAGAACCATAAGTAATCAATGCACCCATTCCTAGAGATAAGGAAAAGAAAGCCTGTCCCATAGCCGAAAAAATTAGGTCGGTAGTAATGCGTGAAAAATCCGGTAACAGATATTCTCTAACCCCATCCATGGCACCATCTTGCGTAAGCACATAGAGAATCATAGTAATTATGATCCCAATAAGCAGAGGCATCATAGTTTTGGTAGCTTTTTCGATACCATCGCTTACTCCACCTGTAATAATCTTAATGGTAGCTAGCATAAAAATAACGGCTAATAATGCGTTTTTCCATCCATTCCCAGTATCCGTTAGCAACTCAGCCATTTGTGACCAACCTAAGAAATAAAAAATTTCTTCAAATGCATAACCAAACGCCCAGCCCGCAATAACAGAATAGAAGGAGAGAATCATAACCCCGCAAATCACTCCCCAGAGCCCTACTAAAGGAAAAAATTTATTGCTACTTAGGGCTTTAAATGCACCTACTGGATTTCGTCTGGATGCACGTCCAATGCTTAATTCGGCTACCATTACTGGAAAACCGATTAAAAATGTACATAATAAGTAAATGATTAAATAAGCAGCACCACCTTCTGTAGCAACCTTAGTTGGAAAGCCCCATATATTGCCCAAACCAACGGCAGATCCAGCTGCAGCTAAAATAAAACCTAATCTTGAATTCCAGGATCCTCTTTCAGTAGAAGTTTGTATAGCCAATGTAATCTCCTTTTTATTTGATTGTGCTGAAAATACTTTAGTTGGTGCTGTTTTGCAATGTAGAAATTTCTGCTAAAAAGTATAGAAGGTACTTATATGCGTTTTTGACGAAGAATTACTCCGGCGGAATAGGGAACCATATAACTGTGTTCAATAAACATTTCCTCAGGTACTAGTTCCTCTTTGAGTACTAATTCCCATTTACCTTCGGGTAAAATAATTTCATGCGATTCATTTCTATTACAGTTTATAGATATAAAATACGTGTATGGACTGTCTGTAGATTCACCATCAATTGAAAAAGTTATATGCAGTGGATCCTGATAGACTTTAAATTCGATGGCTTGGGAAGAGGAGTTCCTAAGAGCTTTTTCCGATTTTCTTAGTTCAATTAACCGTTTGTAGTAATTATATAGATTTAAATTACGGTCTTTTTCATCAAAATTAAGGTAATTAACGTCACTATCTTTGTTGTACGAATCATGATCGTATACAGCATCTTTATGATCTATTTTAGGCTCTAAGACTTTACTTCTTGCCCATTCCTGACCCGCATGTATCATGCAAACACCTTGACTGACAAAGAGCATGAGTCCGGCTAATTTTTGTAAACGTATGACTTCCTGTTCGAAGAATACTTTGTTCGCTAGCTCATTGTCACGAAAATTTTCGCTTCCACGGGATGAATTACTGTTTACCAATCTATGATGACGTTCATGTTTTAAAGCCGTACGTATGAAATCACCTAAGGTGTAGCCATCATGACTTTCTATATAATTTACCGAATGGGATGATTGATGATATAACCCATGTTCATCCTGTAATAAAGTCCCCCTAAAAAGATTTTCTATGGTGTATCGGTGTACACCTTCTGGCCAATTACCAAATATAATCCCTTT
>JAYPBC010000040.1:0-14968 GCA_038124025.1 Balneola sp.
TCTAGCTCGCACAAACAATCTGTTTTATGCTCAATATGTTAAAGAACATGTCGTCATAGTTTTATATTCCAAAACTATGACAGACTTAAAATATACGGTTTAAATTAAAATGATGTCAACCTTTTTATTTTATTTTTATCAAATTTTCTGGTTGAATTCACCATCAAAAAAAAAGTGCCCTATATTAAATATAGGAGCACTTCTAACAGTTTCTGTGTAGGCGTTACTTTTGTTCTTCGCCTGAACCTTTTTCCGGTGCGTCTTCCGCAGAATCTTCAATGGCTTCAATCGTATCTTCAGCATCGGCAGCTTCTTCAGTATTTACAACTACTTCTTCTACCTCCTCAACTACCGCTGCGTCTTCCGCAACAGTTGACTCGGTTGTTTTCTTAGCTGTAGATCGCCCAGCCCGCCGAGTTTTCTTCTTCTTGGTTTCTTTACCCTCAGGCTGTATATCATTAAAGTCTACCAACTCAATCACGGCCATCTCAGCCCCGTCGCCTTGACGATGACCAATTTTGATTACACGAGTGTAGCCACCTGGACGATCGCCAGCAGCCGGACCGACTTCAGCAAATAGAGACTTGACGGTTTCTTTATCTTGTAAAGCAGCGAACACAATCTTTCGGTTCAAATTATTGTCATCTTTTGAGCGCGTAATCAATGGTTCTATGAAGCGTCTTAATTCTTTGGCTTTAGTCACCGTCGTTACAATACGATGTTCCTTCACCAAAGCTTTTGTAAGTGCTCTGAATGTCGCTTTTCTGTGGGCAGCCGTTCTGCTTAAACCCTTTCCTTTTACTCTATGGCGCATGATTGTATCCTATGCTTAGTCTAAATATTTAGCTACGTCCATACCGAACTGAAGATTTTTTTCTTCAATCACGTCGATAAGTTCCGTAAGAGATTTCTTTCCGAAGTTTCTGAATTTTAAAAGATCGTGCTCGTCTCTTGCCACTAATTCACCGATGGAATTAATATTGGCAGACTTTAGACAGTTATATGCACGCACACTCAAGTTTAAGTCTTCAATGCTTGTTCGTAACAGGTTAGCAATTCGCTGTTTCTCAGCATCTACTTCCTCTTCTTCCTGCGCGAACGGCTCTTCAATTTTCTCAGTGATGAATTTTTCGATATGATCTTTAAGAATCTTACCTGCTAGCGTTAGAGCTTCTTTGGCATTTACTGATCCATCAGTTTCAACATCCATTACAAGTTTCTCGTAATCCGTACGTTGACCAACACGAACATTTTCCACATTAAAACGAACAGAAGTAATTGGGGTAAAGATCGCATCAATAGGAATCAAATTAATATCTTCTTCCTCTAATGTCATCTCTTCTGCTGGCACATATCCTCTACCACGACCAACTCGTAATTCAATTTCCAAATCAGCGTTATCGGCTAAGTTAGCGATCACTAAGTCAGGGTTAAGCACGTCATATTCTGCAGTTGCCTCATCAATGTCACCTGCTGTTAGCACTCCACCACCTTTCTTAGACAAGTGAATTACACCTGAACTTTGCTCTACTTGTTTGAAACGAACCTGCTTGAAGTTCAAGATAATCTCATATACATCCTCTTTTACTCCTTCTATACTGGAATACTCGTGATCTACTCCACTAATTTTGATGGCAGTAATTGCGGTACCGGGCAGAGAGGATAAAAGTACTCGACGGAAAGAATTACCAATAGTAACTCCAAATCCTCGCTCCATTGGTTGTAAGACGAATGTTCCAAAACTTTGTTCGTCTTTTACTACGTCCAGACTTTCTGGCATTTGAATGCTATAATTACTCATAATACTGTTGTGTGCAATTAAAAATTACTTCGAGTAGAGCTCGATAATGAGCTGTACATTTATGTTCTCTGGAATTTCTTCCATAGTAGGCTCATACAAGAATTTACCTGTACGGGCTTTTGGCTCAATTTCTAACCATTTATACTTAGTGCGAGGTGCGTTAGCAATTGAATCGGTTACTACCTCAATATTTTTTGATTTTGGCCGAACAGATATTACATCACCCACTTTTACTCGGTAAGATGGGATGTTTACTGTTATGCCATTCACTACGATATGTTTATGTGAAACCAACTGTCTTGCTTGACGACGAGTTCTTGCAAATCCAAGTCTAAAAATAGTGTTGTCTAGACGTGATTCTAGATATTGAAGCAGGTTTTCACCGGTAACCCCATCTTTAGCTGAAGCTTCCTCATATAAATTTCGGAACTGCTTTTCTAATAAACCGTAGGTATACTTTGCTTTCTGCTTTTCTTCCAGCTGAATAGCGTATTCAGACTTACGTTGGAATCTAGATCGTCCATGCTGACCTGGGCCATATGGTTTTCTTTCTAGAGCTTTACTCGCGCCAAAGATTGGTTCTTTGAATCGTCGCGCTTTTTTTTGTTTCGGGCCTCTATATCTTGCCATTAGTCAATAGTATTTACGTGTTTAAACTCTTCTGCGTTTTGGAGGACGGCAGCCGTTGTGTGGGATTGGTGTTTTATCGATAATAGAATTGACTTCCAATCCCATATTAGACATGGCACGCACAGCAGATTCACGTCCAGAACCAGGTCCTTTCACAAATACATCTACTTTACGTAGCCCCATCTCGTGTGCTGCCTTCGCAGCTGTTTCTGCACTTAATTGAGCAGCATATGGGGTATTCTTTCTAGATCCTTTAAACCCTTCCTTTCCAGCACTAGACCAAGACAATACATTACCGTTACTATCAGTAATAGTTACGAGTACGTTATTGAAGGTGGCTTTTACAAAAGCCATACCATTAGGGTCGCTTACCTGCTTTTTCTTTTTCCGCTTGCTTGCAGCTGAACTTGCTTGTTTTTTTGCCATTTGTATGCTTCCGTTAGCTTATTGAATTATTTCTTTTTACCCGCAACAGTGCGTTTTTTCCCTTTTCTAGTACGCGCATTAGTCTGCGTACGTTGTCCACGCACAGGTAAACCTTTTCTATGGCGTACCCCACGGTATGAACCGATCTCAATCAATCTGCGGATACTACCATTGACTTCACTACGTAATGCCCCTTCCACCTTAATTTCGGTGTCTAAAAGATTACGAATTGCGCTAACCTGATCATCGGTCCAATCCTGTATTTTAGTGTTTGGATCTATATCTAGTTGCTCTAGTATTTTAGCCGATGTTTTTCGACCAATACCGAAGATATAGGTTAAGCCAATGAGGCCTCTTTTCTGTTTGGGTAAGTCAACTCCTGCAATACGTGCCATATATTCTTTATATAGAATTATCCTTGTCGTTGTTTATGACGAGGGTTTTTCTTGTTAATTACGTACAGACGACCTTTTCGTCGTACAATTTTGTCGTCTGAACTTCTTTTTTTTACGGATGATCTGGTTTTCATGGTGAAACTCGATTATTTATGACGATACGTTATTCTACCTTTAGTTAAATCATAAGGTGACATTTCAACAGAAACACGGTCACCAGGTAAAATTTTGATGTAATACATTCTCATTTTACCGGAAACATGCGCCAATATTTCGTGCCCATTCTCGAGTTTAACTCGGAACTGAGCATTGGGTAATGCCTCTAGAATTTCGCCTTCTTGTTTAATTGGCTCTTGTTTAGCCATGATAAAATACGTTTTCTGGATTTTTCGATAGCTCAGCAATATAATCAAAAGTACTGAGAACTTCAGCCTCACCTTCTCGAACTACAATATCATGTTCAAAATGAGCTGATAGACTTCCGTCAGCACTAACTATTGTCCAGCCATCGGATAATGTTTTTACTTTCCATGTTCCCATGTTAACCATGGGTTCAATCGCAAGTGTCATACCTGACCGCAACCGGGTACCCTTGCCTTTCCTTCCATAATTTGGCACAGATGGGTCTTCGTGTAATGACTTACCTAAACCATGTCCTACCAAATCACGAACCACTCCATACCCCTCCTGCTCACAGGTCTGTTGTATAGCGTGTCCAATGTCACCTAATTTGTTTCCGTGAGTGGCTTGTTCTATCCCTCTGTGAAGAGAGTCTAATGTTGTTTGCAACAACTTCTTCACGTCATTATTTACCTCGCCAACTATGAACGTGTAGGCATGATCACCAAAGTAACCATTCTTTTCTACCCCACAATCTACGGAAACAATATCACCCTCCTTTAGTTCTCGATTGCTTGGAATTCCATGAACAACTTCCTCATTTACAGAAATACATAAAGTAGCTGGAAACGGATTAGATGGAGTGCCATAGCCCTTAAAAGCTGGCCTGCCTCCCTGTTCCGCAATAAAATCTTCAGCAATTCGATCTAATGCAGCTGTCGTTACACCTGGCTCAATTTTCTGGGCAATCTTACCTAATGTTTGAGAAACAATACGCGTGCTTTCACGCATTTTCTCAATTTCGGATTCAGATTTCAGATAAATCATGCCAGAGGATTCCTTGCGAAATCATATGTCAGAGCATTAGCTCTTACATACGACGACTGCGACCTTTTATCTTACCTGTTTTCATGAAACCGTCGTAATGACGCATCATCAAGTGACTCTCTATTTGCTGAAGAGTATCAAGCGCTACACCTACAATAATAAGCAAGCTTGTACCTCCATAGAATAGAGCAAATCCTGGGGTCACACCAAAGTTAATCACGATGGCGGGCAGGATAGCCACAAAGGATAGAAAAAGAGATCCTGGTAGTGTGATTTTAGTTAAAATATTGTCAATGAACTCTACAGTAGATTTACCTGGACGTACTCCAGGGATGAATCCACCTTGTCTTTTCATGGTATCAGCCATTTCCTTTGGGTTGATGGCGATAGCCGTATAGAAAAATGTGAAAAATACACAGATCAAAAAGAATACAATAGAATACAACAGTCCTGAATAGTCTACTGACCATGAGGTTAGTAACTGTATGGTTTCATTTTCTGGGAAAAATGAACCAATTGTACTCGGTATAAACATGATTGACTGAGCGAATATGATGGGCATAACACCAGCTGCATTTACACGAAGTGGTAAATACTGGGTCGTTCCACCGTAAACTTTTCTTCCCACAACACGCTTGGCATATTGTACTGGGATTTTTCGTGTACCCTGTGTTAATAATACCACAGCGGCAATAATGAGAACTAACACAGCAATTTCAATAAGAACGATGATTGCGTTAGCTTTCGTTGTAACTTCGTTGATTAAGTTAGCTGGCAGTACGGCGATAATTCCAATCATAATGATGAGTGAAATACCGTTTCCGATTCCTCGATCGGTTATACGTTCACCAAGCCACATTACGAAAACAGTTCCTGCTGTGAGTACAATTACGGAACTAATCGTAAAACCTAATTGCCCTATTACAATAGCCTGAGGAGATGTTGCAATTAGGTTGATAGAGAATGCAATTGCTTGAAGTGCCGTAATACCTACCGTACCATAGCGTGTGAGCCTTGTAATTTTTCTACGCCCCTCTTCCCCTTCTCGTTGTAATTTTTGGAAGTAAGGAACAACAGCACCCATCAATTGAATGATAATAGACGCTGTAATGTAGGGCATAATTCCAAGAGCGAATACACCTGCACGAGAAAACGCTCCTCCCACAAACATATCAAAAAGCCCAAGTAGACTGTTATTAGCTCCTGCTGTGGAAGCGAGTAAGGCCGATGCATCGACTCCAGGTAGAGTGATGTAACTGCCCATTCGATATACCATTAATATTCCGATTGTGTAAATGATTCGATTCCTCAAATCTTCAATCTTAAATATATTTCGGAAGTTTTCGATCAGACTCATGCGTCGTTAACTCAAATGTTATTATGCTATAGTTACAGTACCACCGGCTTTTTCGACCTTATTTTTGGCCGAATCACTAGCTGCATGTACCTGTATTTCAAATTTTTGCTCTAATTCACCACGACCGAGCAGCTTTATTTTGTCATTTTTATGGGCTAAACCGGCGGATACTAAATCAGAAAATGCGATGGTTGTTTCAAGCTTACCAGCTTCTATGTATTCCGCGATAGTACTCACGTTAATTGGACGGTATGCTACTCTATTTGGGTTCTTGAATCCAAATTTTGGAATCCTTCTCTGTAGTGGCATCTGACCACCTTCGAACCAAGCTCTTTGTGAATAACCAGAACGTGACTTTTGACCATTCATTCCACGTCCAGACTCTTGACCCTTGCCAGATCCTTCACCACGTCCAACTCGTTTACCGGGTTTCTTATTTGCAGCGGGTGCTTTTAAATTACTTAAATCCATAGTAGTTACCTTTGGGTATTAACCTTCAAATACTTTGTTCATTGTAATCCCTCTTCTCTGAGCAACTTCGACGGGATCCGTTAATTCTTTCAATGCTTGAAAGGCTGCTTTTACCATGTTATGTGGATTTGAGGAGCCTTGTGATTTGGATAGTATGTTTTTAACTCCAGCCACATCCAATAAATTTTTTACAGCACCACCAGCAATTACACCCGTACCTTCTGAGGCTGGACGTAATAATACTTTCCCTGCACCTGCTTTTCCTACCACTTGGTGGTATACACTACCACTCTTAGTTAGTGGGATTCGGATTAGGTTTTTCTTTGCGTTATCGAAGCCTTTCTGAATAGCATCGGACACTTCGTTTGCTTTTCCTAAACCATGTCCAACGACGCCGTTTCCATCACCCACAACGACGATGGCATTGAAACTAAAACGACGACCACCCTTTACTACCTTGGAGACACGATTCACATGAACCAATTTTTCTTCAAGGTTAAGGTTCGCGGCAGGTACTGATTGTTTTCTTCTTACTTTAGGCATTTCTATTTCCTTTCAATTAAAAGTCTAATCCAGCTTCCCGAGCAGCATCGGCTACAGCCTTAATGATGCCGTGAAACTCATATCCACTGCGGTCATAAACAGCAGTTTTAATTCCTTTGTCAAGAGCAACTTTGGCGATTGAAGCACCTGCTTCTTTACCACCTTCAACGCTCGATTTAGCACTGGCAGAACATAAGGTTACACCCGCGACGTCGTCAACCAGTTGGACATAAAGCTGTTTGTTACTCTTATATACACATATTCTTGGGCACTCAGCAGTACCTGAGATGGTTGACCTGATACGCTTTCTAATTTTTGTGCGTCGCTCTGTTTTAGCAATACTTTTATTCATATCAACATTCCTTATTTAGCGGCTGATTTACCGGCTTTACGTCTAATTTGCTCGCCTTGGTAGCGAATACCTTTTCCTTTGTACGGTTCAGGTTTTCTGAATGAACGTATTTTAGCGGCAACCTGACCAACTAATTCTTTATCAATTCCAGAAATAATTACAATTGGATTTTTAGAAGACTTAGTATCAACTTCTAAATTGATGCCTTCTGGTGGCACAAAGAAAATAGGGTGTGAGTATCCAAGATTGAGTTCTAAAACACCATTGCTAATAGCTGCACGGAAACCTACTCCAATTATCTCGAGTTTTTTTGTGTAGCCATCTGTCACTCCGATCACCATGTTCTGGATGAGAGAACGATATAAGCCGTGTAATGCTCTATCTGTTTTAAAGTCAGATGCACGCTTTACAACTAATTCGGTGTCATTTTGTTCTAATTTTATATTGGGATGTAGTTGCAATGAACTAGTCCCTTTTTGTCCCTTAACCGTAACCATATTGTCAGCACCAATGGTGAGTTCAATTTGATTGCTAAGAGGGATGGGTAATTTTCCTATACGAGACATGATATAATATCTATATTAGTAAATGGTGCAAAGTATTTCACCACCCACATTCAACTTGCGGGCTTCTTTATCGGTCATTACTCCCTGAGATGTAGAGAGTATTACAATACCCAAGCCATTTTTAGATCTGGGTACCTCGTTGGATGAACTGTATTTTCTAAGACCAGGTTTAGATACTCGATCGATATCTCTGATGACTGGATGTCCATATGAATCATATTTCAGAAACATTCGGATGAGCCCTTGCTTTCCGTCTTCGATATCGATGAACTTAGAAATATATCCTTTGTCAACAAGGATTTTGGCCATGGCCCGCTTTAGTTTGGAGGCGGGAACATCCACTCTTCTATGACCGGCTCGTTGAGCGTTTCGGATGCGTGTTAAAAAATCTGCTATTGGATCATTCATAATTATTACCAGCTTGCTTTACGTATTCCTGGGATTTTTCCTTGCGATGCAAGTTCACGGAATTTAATCCGAGAAACTCCATACTGTCCTACATAACCTCGACCTCGACCAGTTAAACTGCATCGATTCCGAACTCTAGTTGGGCTAGCATTGCGCGGTAATTTTTGTAAACCTTCGTAGTCACCTGCTTCTTTCAAAGCTCGACGCTTCTCAGCATACTTATCTACGGTTAGTTTTCTTTTTTCGTTACGTGCTATCCAGGATTTTTTAGCCATATTAATTCGTATTAAATATTCTTAAAGGGCATTCCGAAGTGCTTAAGCAATGCGTAAGCTTCTTCATCGGTTTGTGCACTTGTTACAAATGTAACGTCCATTCCGTGCATTTTTGTCACTTTATCAGTATCGATTTCAGGAAATATTGTGTGCTCTTTAATGCCCATGGTATAGTTACCACGACCATCAAAGCTTTTGTCAGGTACTCCTTGAAAGTCACGTGTTCTCGGGAGTGCCAGTGTAACTAGGCGATCTAAGAATTCATACATAATACGACCTCTTAGAGTGACCTTACAACCAATGGGCATGCCCTCACGTAATTTAAAGTTTGAAATCGACTTCTTTGCTTTAGTTGTAACCGGTTTTTGACCAGTTATCAACGCCATGTTTGAAACGATGGTATCCAAGACTTTTTTATCTTGGATAGCTTCACCAACTCCCACATTCAACACAATCTTCTCTAACTTTGGCACTGCCATCACATTGGTGTATTGAAACTCTTCTGTGAGTTTGGAGATGATCTCGTTTTTGTAAATTGTATATAATCTTGAATCTGCCATGTTATAAACTCAACTATTTGTCGATTAATTCTCCACTCTTCTTAGAGTAGCGGACCCAACGAGTTTTGCCGTTCTCTTCTATTTGCTTTCGTCCAATTCTAGTAGGTTCGTCGGTAGACGGGTCTACCACCATTACATTAGAGACATGAATAGAAGCTTCTTTATTGATGCGACCACCTTGTTGGTTTTCTTGAGAGGGTTTTTCGTGGTGCGTACGAACGTTTACCCCTTCAACCAGTACTCTTTCTTGTTCTGGGAATACCATAAGTACTCGTGATTGATATCCTTTTTCACGTGAGGGCTGACCTTTTGCACTAGTAATCGCTTTGGTCAACGCTACCATGTCACCTTTTTTAACGTGTAATTTCTTTTGATTGTTCTTTTTACGTGGCATTGTTCTATTCCTTTATAGTACTTCAGGTGCAAGAGACACGATTTTCATATAGCTCTTCTCACGTAACTCACGTGCTACTGGGCCAAAAATACGTGTACCTACTGGTTCTTGATCTTTGTTGATCACTACCGCTGCATTTTCGTCAAAACGGATATACGATCCATCTCTTCTACGGTACTCTTTTTTTGTTCGTACGATAACCGCTTTTACAACATCCCCTTTTTTTACGTTTCCACCAGGGGTAGCGGCTTTTACTGAAGCAGAGATGATATCGCCTACGCGCGCATATCGACGTTTTGAGTCGCCAAGAACCTTAATACACATGATTTTCTTGGCACCGCTGTTGTCAGCTGTTTGTAGTATTGTTTGTGTTTGGACCATCTTTCTATATAAAGTTGTTCGTTACTTCGCTTTTTCAACGATTTCAACCAGTCTCCAAGACTTGTTCTTTGATAAAGGTCGTGTAGACATAATTCGTACCGTATCACCAATGTTTGCTTCATTGTTCTCATCATGAGCCATGAGCTTACTTGTTTTTGTGATAAACTTACCGTAAATCGGGTGCTTCACCTGTCGATCTACAGCAACGGTTATACTTTTTTGCATTTTGTTACTAACCACTCGGCCGATTCTTTCTCGGCGTTGTGCTCTTTCTACAGTCGTTTGCGCTTGTTCTGCCATTTTTCTTCCTAGTAATTATTAAGCACTTTTTTCAGTGATTACAGTATGCAATCGTGCAATTTCTCTGCGTATTTGTTTTAGACGAGCAGGGTTTTCTACTTGTCCAGTAACAGATTTTGAAAATGCCAACTTTTGAAGGGTGGTTTTTTCGTCGTTGAGGCGTGCCTTCAACTCTGTTATGCTTAAATCTCTTAGTTCGTGTGCTTTCATGGTATTAGATGATTAAAAGCTTTTAAGGGCTTAGCCGTTTAAGTCTCTTCGTGCAATGAATTTTGTTTTGATCGGCAACTTGTGTGAGGCTCTTCTGAGAGCTTCACGAGCTCGTTCTTCACTTACACCAGCAATTTCAAAAAGAATTCTACCTGGCTTTACTGCAGCCACCCAGTGGTCAAGTGCACCTTTACCTTTACCCATACGAGTTTCGGCTGGTTTACTGGTCATAGGACGATCTGGAAAAATTCTAATGAAGGTCTGACCATCCCGTTGCAAAGAACGAGAAATGGCGATACGACAAGCTTCTATTTGTCGAGAGGTAATGAACTTAGGCTCAAGTGCCTTCAACCCGAAATCACCGAAACTAATGAGGTGACCTCTGTTTGAGTTACCTTTGAGTTTGTCACGATGGACGCGACGTCGTTTGACTCGTTTTGGTTCTAACATAATTTCTTATCCTAGTTGTTATTCGCTCGGTTACGATTTCTGCTTTTTCGTCGATTGCGTCGATCGTTGTTATCGTTACGGCGTCCTCGGGATGATTCTGCTTCCTGTTTTGCTTGTGCACCTGGTGTCAAGTCTACATCACCAATTACCTCGCCTTTGAATATCCATACACTTACTCCAATGGCACCGTATATGGTGTTTGATGTAGAGGTTGCGTAGTCAATGTCGGCACGGATGGTGTGTAGAGGTATTTGACCCTCTTTGTAGTGTTCGGTACGAGCCATTTCAGCTCCGCCCAAACGGCCAGAACATTTAACCTTAATTCCCTTGGCACCCATTCTCATAGCTGATGCTATGGCCGTCTTCATAGCACGACGGAAAGAAACACGAGATTGAAGCTGTTGAGCAATATTTTGTGCTACTAGACTCGCATCCACTTCAGGACGCTTGATCTCACTTACATTAATCTGTACTTCTTTGTTGGTAATCTTTTTGAGTTCTTCTCGTAGTAACTCAATTTGCTCGCCACCTTTACCAATTATAACACCTGGTCTGGATGTTCTGAGAGTAAGTAAGATACGTTTAGGGGTTCTTTCAATAATAACATTAGATAAACCGCCATTACGAAGTCGAGCTTGTAAGTACTCGCGAAGTTTGTTGTCCTCTAAGAGTAACGATGGCTGACTATCTTCGGAATACCAATTGGATTCCCAACCTCTAATAATACCTAATCTAAAACCTACTGGATTTGTCTTTTGTCCCAATGTATTCCTCGTTTATTCCGTTACAAGTTCTGATTCTTTCTTCGCTACCACTACCGTAATGTGACAAGAACGCTTGTTTATTCTGTGTGCACGGCCTTGCGGAGCAGGCTGAATTCGTTTTAAAGTGACGCCTTCGTCAACAAAAATTGTTTTCACGAATAGATCTTCGTTTTCAAAACGTTCATCTTGGAATTTGTCACGAAGATTGGCTGCTGCAGACTTTACTACTTTCGCAACATCAATAGCAGCACCTTTCTTTAAAAATTCTAATTGCTTGATGGCTACATCAACACCTTTCCCACGTACAGAGTCAGCAACCAATCGAACTTTTCTAGGGGCCTTACGTAAGTGACGTTGTATAGCTTTCGCTTCATATACTGATTGTTCCATGACTCAGTCCTTATTTAGCTTTCTTAATAGGATGCCCACGGAAGGTTCTAGTTGGTGCAAATTCACCTAACTTATGACCAACCATGTTCTCAGTGATAAACACTGGGATAAATTGTTTTCCGTTGTGTACGGCAAGAGTTAATCCAATGAAATCAGGTGTTATTAAAGAACCCCGAGACCATGTTTTTATTACTTTCTTACTTCCGCTTTCGTTGGCCGCATCGATTTTACGTTGCAATTTGTAATTAACAAAGGGCCCTTTCTTTAATGAGCGTGGCATACCTTACTTATTATTTCTTAGTTTTTCTTCGACGAATGATGTATTTAGACGAAACCTTCTTAGGATTTCTTGTCTTCTTACCTTTGGCCATTTGACCCCAAGGTGATCTAGGGTGACCCCCAGATGATTTACCTTCACCACCACCCATGGGGTGATCAACAGGGTTCATTGCAACACCACGTGTTTGTGGACGACGACCTAACCATCTACTACGTCCCGCCTTACCAATGGTGGTATTCATATGATCAGGATTACTTGTGGTACCTACGGTAGCCATACATGTTCCCAATACTATCCGTACTTCACCTGAGGGAAGTTTTAGACTTACATACTTGTCCTGCTTACCTAATAATTGAGCAACCGTACCAGCGCTTCTACAAATGGTAGCACCTGCACCAGGTCGTAATTCAACAGCGTGAACAAAGGTGCCTGGTGGCATATGTCTCAACTGGAGTGCATTACCCATATCCGGAGCAACACGTTCACCAGAAATGACAGAATCGCCTACTTTTAAACCATTTGGTGCAATAATGTATCTTTTTTCACCATCAGCATAAGCTAAAAGTGCAATACGTGCTGTTCTATTAGGATCGTATTCGATTGTTTGAACCTTAGCAGGGATATCAAATTTGTTTCTTTTGAAATCAATGATTCTATAACGACGCTTATGCCCTCCACCACGATGACGTGATGTTTTACGTCCATGATGGTTGCGACCACCAGATTTACCTATTCCTAGAGTAAGGGATGGTTCCGGTGTTCTTGTCGTTACATCATCGAATACTGGCGCGATACGATGTCGCGTTCCAGGAGTCATTGGTTTTAATTTCTTAGTAGCCATTAGTTGCTTCTATTAAATTTCTTCAAAGAAATCAATGGTGCCTTCTTTTACAGAGACAATTGCTTTCTTATAGGTTTTAGTTCTGCCCCCTTGAAAACCACTTTTAGTATAACGCCCTTTGGGCTTAGAAGGCATAATAAGGGTATTTACCTTAGCCACTTTTACACCTGGGTAAAGTGTTTCCACGGCTTTTTTTATCTCGGGTTTTGTTGCACCAGTTTGTACTTCAAAAGCATATTTACCGTCCTGCTCCTGAATACGACTCAACTTCTCAGTTATTAGTGGTCTAATGAGTACACTCATGCTGCTACCTCCTCGTCGCTTTGCGTATAAACACTGTTCTCTAAAGTATTAACAGCACTTTCTTGAATTAGAATAACGTCACTATTAAGTATTTGATAGGTATTCAACGAGGAAGCCACTACAACTTGAACTCTTGGTATATTGCGAGCAGATTTAAACACGTTCACATCTGACTCAGCAATGAGTATGGTTACTTTTTTACCGTCGAGCTCGAAGGCCGACAACATAGCTGATACGGCTTTTGTACTCGGCGTCTCATAGGTGAAATCAGTAGTAACAAGTATACTCTCAGAGGCCATTTTCATACTTAGTGCAGACTTTCGAGCCAACTGAACAACCTTTTTGTTCAATTTGAACGTATACTTTCTTGGTTTTGGACCAAAAACAGTTCCCCCTTTACGAAGTAATGGAGATTTGATGTTACCTCGACGTGCATTACCAGTACCTTTTTGCCGATACAATTTCTTGGTACTACCAGTCACTTCGGAACGTCCTTTTGTACTGTGTGTTCCTTGCCGTTTAGCAGCCATAATTCTACGCACATCTTCGTAGATCACAACTTCATTAGGTTCGATAGCAAATATCTCGTCATTCAGTTCTACTGAATTCTTGCTTTTCTTACCGTCTGTGTTAAATATGCTTACTTTCATGATTCAAATAGCTCCACAGTTTTGTTGAGGATTTCAACGTAACTTCCCTTTGGACCAGGCACACTACCTGTTACCAACACTACGTTAGAATCAGCTAAGATTTTAGCAATACTCAAGTTTTTAACTTTCACACGAGTATTCCCATATTGTCCAGCCATTCTCATGCCCTTAAATACTCGAGAAGGATCTGAAGCATTACCAATAGCCCCAGGTGCACGTAGTCGATTGTGCTGACCGTGAGTTTCATCACCTACACCACCAAAGTTATGACGTTTGATAACACCAGAGAATCCACGACCTTTGGTAATACCAACGACATCAACGATATCTCCTACTGAAAACACATCTTCAATTGTAAGTTCATCACCTTCTACAAAACCCTCTGGAATAAAGTCTCTGAACTCTTTTACTACAGCCTTTGATTGCTCGACATCTACTTTTGCAAAGTGACCACGAACAGATTTAGACACATTTTTATTTTTTCTATCAAAATTAGCGAGCTGGACTGCATTGTAGCCATCCTTCTCAACTGTTTTGATTTGGGTAATAACAGAGGCTGGAACTTCGATAACGGTTACCGGGATACTTCTCCCGATTTCATCGTAGACGCTTGTCATCCCAATTTTTTTTCCTATCAAACCACGCATTGGTTCTGAATCTTAGTTTATACTTTAATTTCTACGTCTACACCAGAAGGAAGCTCTAATTTCATAAGAGCATCGACAGTCTGTGATCCTGTTGAAAGGATGTCAATTAGACGTTTGTGTGAACGGTATTCAAATTGCTCTCTGGACTTCTTATCTACGAAAACAGATTTGTTTACGGTGATAATATTCTTTCGAGTTGGAAGAGGAATAGGACCTGAAACTACAGCTCCTGTTGACTTCACTGTTTGAATAATTTTTTCAGCTGACTTATCGATTAAATTATGATCGTAAGACTTTAGCTTGATTCTGATTTTTTGTTGTGTTGCCACGGATCAGAACTCCTTAATCTAGAATTTTAGTTACAACGCCAGCACCTACCGTACGGCCACCTTCACGAATCGCGAATC
>JAYPBC010000041.1:0-14929 GCA_038124025.1 Balneola sp.
TGGGTGATAACGTTGGTGATGTTGCAGGTATGGGAGCTGATTTATTTGAGTCATACGTAGGATCAATTATTGGTACTATGGTATTAGGTGCTGCATTTATGACTATTCCAACATGGTCGGATAATTTTGACGGACTCTCGGCTGTTCTCCTTCCCTTGGTTCTAGCAGGTACTGGCATCATTACTTCGATTGTAGGTACTTTTTTGGTTCGAGTAAAAGAAGGCGGAGACCCACAAAAAGCACTTAATTTAGGAGAATTATTCTCAGGTATAGTAATGTTGATTGCTTCTTACTTCATCATTACATGGATGCTTCCTGAAAGCTGGACCTTCACAGGGATTGAGTACACGAGCACAGGAGTTTTCATCGCCACCATTTTTGGATTGCTCTCTGGATTAGCCATCGGTTTTATTACCGAGCATTACACTGGTACGGGTACCAAACCAGTATGGTCTATTGTTAAGCAGTCGGTAACCGGTTCTGCTACCAATATTATAGCTGGTTTAGGTGTGGGTATGATTTCTACAGCCATTCCTATACTTATTATTGCAGTGGCAATTATTGGTGCGTTTAGTTTTGCAGGCCTATATGGTATTGCTATTGCAGCGGTTGGTATGCTTGCCAACACAGGTATTCAACTTGCTGTTGATGCTTATGGACCTATTTCTGATAATGCAGGTGGTATCGCCGAAATGGCGGAACTTGAACCTGAAGTTCGTGAAAGAACGGATAAGCTAGACGCGGTGGGTAATACTACGGCAGCCATTGGTAAAGGTTTTGCCATTGGTTCTGCTGCCCTAACTGCCTTAGCGTTATTTGCTGCATTTATTACAGCTTACGAAGCCGTAAACCCAGGATTAGAGGTGATTATTAATATTACCAATCCCTATGTGATGGCTGCTTTGTTTGTGGGTGCCATGTTACCCTTCTTGTTTTCCGCTCTTTCTATGAATGCAGTTGGACGTGCAGCAATGAGTATGATTGAAGAAGTTCGTCGTCAGTTCAAAGATATTCCGGAATTACGTGCAGCTCTAGACGTGATGAACAATAACGACGGTAAAGATTTTGCTGAATGGTCAAAGGAAGATCAAGTAACTTTTGAAGCGGCCGATGGTAAAGCCGAATACGAAAAATGTGTTGAGATATCTACAACGGCTTCTATTCGTGAGATGGTATTACCTGGTTTATTAGCGGTAATCGTACCTGTATTGTTTGGGTTTGTTCCAGGATTCATAAGCGACGATCCTACTTTGGGAGCAAAAATGCTTGGTGGTTTGTTAGCGGGTGTTACTTCAGCTGGTGTGTTAATGGCCCTTTTCCAATCCAATGCCGGTGGAGCCTGGGACAATGCCAAAAAAATGGTAGAAGAAGGGGTAACTATTGACGGTGTAGAATACAAAAAAGGAAGCGAACCACACAAGGCCGCTGTGGTTGGTGATACCGTAGGTGATCCGTTTAAGGATACTTCTGGTCCTTCTCTAAACATCTTATTAAAACTTATGTCGGTAGTGGCATTGGTTATAGCAACGATGATATAAAAATTATTTTCCATCTGAATTTTTTAGGAAAATATGTCATCAAAACAACTACTTAAACTGGTGTTCTTCCATGATCAACGCATGGAAGAACTTACTAGTTCAAGTTCAGGCCCTTCAAAGGTTGATAGCGATGTACTTTCGTTATTTACCAAACCCGATCCTACCTATTCTCGCTTATTTTTTATGGGAAGCGATCTAGCAAATAACTGCTACGGAATTAACTTATTAGACGCCTATCCTTCTGTAATTAACATTTTTGAACATCTTTATACTGTGCCACCCACGCTACAGTGGTCAGATGGTCAAGGAATTCATAGTTGGATCGACAACGCGCCAATGGATGCATACCTGAGACTAGTGCCTAAAGCGGTAGATAGTCCGCAGACTACAGGTGCTGAGACAACTTCTCCAACATATATGTCTGACTCAGATTGGTCTGAAGGCAATCATGAAAAAGCATGGGGATACGAGGTAGAACCAAGCGTAGTTCACAAACTGTTAATGAAAGATGAGTTTATCTTAGTTAAACGACCTGCAATTAACGGATTTGACATTGATTTTTACAGTAAACAAAATCCATATATCGACTTCTTTTATCCGCTGCAGTCTTTACTTCCGGATGCGTTTAGATTTTTTTCAATCAATGGTAAACGGGTTCACACTAAGGAAGCATTGTATTTTGAGCAAACTCGCCTATATAAACCACCACACGGGTTTGAAGAGGTTCACCCGGAGTCTGTTCTATGAATTGTTGGCCTGAATAGTTTACTGTACTTCGTTGAATTCTTTATAAATAGTAGAATTTTTCAGTACAAAATAAGTCGACAAATAATTATCTTATTTAGACTATATTTAAATAAGGATGATCGTACCACTCACCACCACCAAAATAGGCGAACATGTTCGGGTCAGTTGTCTAAACTGCACTAGTGAAGATACATGCAGATTACAGGAACTTGGGTGTGTAGAGGGGGCAACAGGAATGGTGGTCTCTAATCAGAAAAATGTAATACTTCAGGTAGGAGAATGCCGATTAGCCATCACCCAACCTTTGGCAATGAATATTTTAGTTGAACCGGTCGCCCCAAAAAAGCATGCTCGTACCCTATAGAGTTTGATACTATGTTACTTTCTGATGCAGCTATCGAACAAACTTATCAGGTTAAACAGATTCATGGAGATGAAGTCGTCCGAATTATGGAAATGGGACTAACGCCTGGCAGTATCTGCGTAGTTATTCGGAGGGCTCCTATGGGGTATCCAATGGAAATAAAAATTCGTGGATATTTACTTAGTCTAAGAAAAAAAGAAACCGATGCGGTCGAGGTAGTACCTGTATGAATGATTCGAATGAGGTTATTCATAAGGACCTACTACGTCAACCTAGTACAATCGCCCTTGTTGGGAACCCGAATACTGGTAAATCAACCATTTTTAATGCTCTGACTGGATTACGTCAGAAAATAGCCAATTATCCAGGTATCACCGTAGAGCGAAAGATGGGTACTACTATTATTAATGGGGTATTGCATAAGATGATCGATTTACCTGGAGCATATAGCTTAAATCATAGGAAAGCCGATGAGCGTATTACCTATGAAACCTTGATAGGGAGCTATGATCATGAAGAAAAACCGGATTTGCTGCTGTTGGTAGTAGATGCAAGTAATCTTGAACGTAACTTATTTTTGGCTTCACAGGTGTTGGATTTACAAATTCCCACACTAATGGTTCTAACCATGAGTGATATCGCTGAAGAGCGAAGTATCAAAATTAAGTCCGAGCAACTCTCTACCGCTTGGGGAGTACCCGTAATTTCAATAAATGCGCGATCCAAGAATTGTGAGGCCCAAATTAAGAAGGCACTTGTTGAACAAGGTGTGGCAACCCCCGAACCTTTTCAGTGGAAACCAACCGCGCCTCTTAAAAAAGCTGTTGAGCGGATGGACGAGGAGTGGCTGTCTAAATATACCCAATTACCGGACCGAGCTCGTCCTATAGAGGCGTTGCGACTCCTTTCAGAAGGAAGACTTGAAGACAGTTTTTATCAGTACACAGAAGAAGGAAAAGCCAAGAAGTTAATTGAAGAATTACAAAACGTTTTAGAGGCTGAGGGTGAAAATCCAACGGCCACTGAGGTAGTACAACGATATCAATACATAGGAGAGAGTACTGAAAGTAGCGTAACTAAGGTGCAAAGTAGTCAGCAGACTTGGACCGATCGTTTGGATAATGTCCTGACCCATCGAGTAGCTGGTCCCTTTATCTTTGTTTTAGTCCTTCTAATCATGTTTCAATCAATCTTCAGTTGGGCGACACCATTTATGGATATGATTGACATGCTTTTTATCGAATTCGGTGCCTTTGTGGGTAGTTCACTTCCCGCTGGACTATTGAATAGCCTACTGGTCGATGGGGTAATTGCTGGATTGGGGGGTGTGGTTATTTTTCTGCCTCAAATTATATTCCTGTTTTTATTTATTTATTTCTTAGAGGGAACAGGATACATGGCTAGGGCCGCCTTTGTGATGGACGGCTTTATGACAAAAGTTGGCTTACACGGGCGTTCGGTAGTTCCATTAATGTCCGGTTTTGCTTGTGCTATTCCTGGAATTATGGCTACCAGAACTATTGAAAATTGGCGGGACCGCCTAATTACCATTATGATTTTACCTTTTATGGCTTGTTCAGCTCGCTTACCAGTCTATGCGGTAATGATTGCTGCCTTTGTCCCGGATAAACAGGTTATAGGTTTTTTAACCTTACAAGGTCTGGTGTTTTTTGGCTTGTATTTGTTTGGAATAGTGATGGCAATTGGATCTGCAGCGGTGATGAAGCAAATTTTTTCAACAGGCAAACCCACTCCGTTTTTAATGGAGCTCCCGTCCTATAAGTGGCCTAATGTTGGATCAATTGTGATTCAATCCTTGGAGCGAGGGAAGATATTTGTGACTGAGGCTGGAAAAATCATTGTAGCCATATCTATAGTTTTATGGTTTTTGGCCTCTTTTCCGAAGTATGAACCTACAGCAAGCAATCTAGCTAATACCGACGCGAATGAACAACAACAAAGTGAGCAACAACTCAGTGAGCAAATGCTTTCGACTTTACAACTTAACCAAAGTTATGCAGGCACTTTTGGACAACTAATTGAGCCAGCAATTGAACCGTTGGGATTTGACTGGAAAATAGGCATTGGATTATTAACCTCTTTTGCCGCTCGTGAAGTATTGGTAGGTACCTTAAATACAATTTATAGTATTGAAGAAACCGAAGAGCAGCTAGGATTAATAGAGCGTCTTAGGAATGAAAAAGATCCAGAAACTGGCCTTCCAAAATATACGCTGGCTACGGCGCTTTCCTTGATGATATTTTTTGCCATTGCCATGCAGTGTATGAGTACTTTAGCCATAGTTAAGAGAGAAACAAATAGCTGGAAATGGCCTTTAGTTATGTTCGGTTATATGACAGTACTGGCCTATTTTAGTGCATGGGTAACCTATGAAATTGCCAATACATTTTTGTTAGGATAGATTTATATCGTTGTTTAGTCTGTAATTTTGATTCGCAATTAATACCGTAAAAAGGGATATTTGGCAGATGAACTTTCTAACTAAATTAGCTCAATCGATACGACAATCTTCCTCGGTTTTGTGTATAGGACTTGATCCAAATTTAGCGCGATTACCTGAGCAGCTTCATGATCTATCTGATGATCCCGTAGAGCAGGTAGTTCATTTTTGTCACAAGGTCATTGAGCTTACTCAGAATTTTTGTGCCGCTTATAAACCGAATTTAGCTTTTTTTGAGGCTTTAGGTCCTCAGGGCTTAGAGGCATTTCATCGGGTAGTCACTAAAATTCCCAGTCGTCATATAATTATTGCGGACGCCAAAAGAGGGGATATAAGCACCACCGCAGACCATTATAAGCAAGCTTTTTTTGACCGGTTTAAGGTGGACGCAATCACGCTGAACCCATTAATGGGAATGGAAACCATAGAGTCTTTTGACGGCGATAGTAGTAAAGCTGTTTATGCACTTGCGTTGACGTCCAATGCCGGTGCACAGGATTTTTTATTGGAGAAAAGTGGTAACTTTAAGAGTCTTTCGGCACATATTGCACATAAATTAGCACAAAGCCAAAAGCACTCTGAAACACATCTCGGGATGGTCATTGGGGCTACTCAAAGTCAAATAGCAAAGCAGGTGCTTGCTCATTATCCAGAAGCTTCTTTATTAATACCTGGTTTTGGCGCCCAAGGCGGTGACATCGAAGCACTAGCAGCATTATTAGCAAGCCACCCTGGTTTACCCCTAATCAATTCGAGCAGAGGAATACTGTTTGATGTGAACGAGAATACGAATAACAATCCAAGCCATGGAAGTTGGCAGGATCGAGTTTTAGAACGAACTCATGCCGCCAATCAGCTTTTAAATCCCATTTTCGAGCAATTAAAGTCTATTTGATAGGATAATGAGTTTATCTGAGGTAATTATTTATACCGATGGAGCATGTAGTGGCAACCCAGGGCCCGGTGGTTGGGGTGCACTTTTACGATTTAATGAAAAAGAAAAAGAACTCTCTGGTGGAGCTGCTCACACCACCAATAATCGGATGGAAATGATGGCGGTTATTGAAGCAATTAGAGCTGTAAAAAGACCATGTTTACTTAAAATTCATAGTGATAGCGCCTTAATCATCAATGCCATGACAAAGGGTTGGATTGAATCCTGGCAATCAAGGGGGTGGAAGAAAGCAGATAAAAAGCCCGTGGAAAATCAGGATTTGTGGATGGAATTGTTGAATGTGATTGGGGCTCATCAGGTGGAGTGGATTAAAGTGAAGGGACATTCGGGTATTCCAGATAATGAGCGAGTGGATGAACTAGCAGTGGAAGCAGCCAAACAATTTATGTGATATTTTTTGTAGCTTCGTTAGTGGATATATCACGAATCTCAAAGACACATGACCATGAAAGTAAACAACGATTTTGCTCCTTTTCACCTTGCTTTTCCAGTTAAAGACTTAGCAGAAACACATCAATTTTATACCCAAATACTAGGTTGTACGACAGGTCGAAGTTCTGATCACTGGATAGATTTTAACATGTGGGGCCATCAGGTTGTGGCACATTTAAGTCCAGACGAGGCAAAAGAATCGTCCATGAACGCTGTAGATGGGCATGGGGTGCCGGTTCGCCATTTTGGGGTAATTTTGAGTATGGAAGAATGGGAGGCCTTAGCTGAGCGAGTAAAAAAAGCTGAGCTTAATTTCATCATTGAACCCTATATTCGTTTTAAAGGGGAAGCAGGTGAGCAGGCAACTATGTTCTTTTTGGATCCGAGTGGAAATGCGTTGGAATTCAAGGCGTTTGCCGATAAAGGCCAAATATTTGCTACCTAAATTGACCATAGGCTCTGTCGATCAACTATAAGTGTACTGTGGCCTAGGGCTGAGATTCAAACTCTGCTTCTATATGTTCATATCTCTGCTGGTACTCCTCCCATTGAAACATGAGTTCGGTTAGTTCATTCTTGATCTTTTCATACTCTAGACTGGTTTCTTTGACCTGTTTGGGGTCGTCATAAAAATCATCTTCAGCCATAGTAGCTTCAATAGACGCCAGACTATTTTCGCAGTTTTCTATAGCCGTTTCCACGTGATTAATTTTTTTCTTTAGCGGTCCCAAACGTTTGCTCATTGCATTTCTACGTTCTGCTTCTAGCCGCTTTTTTTCTTTTTTGGATAGCTGATCAGCGCCCGAAATCTCTACCTTTGAACTTTCTTCGGAATGTCCATTAGAGTATGAGGCATGTATGGTTTCCTCTTTCTTTTTATCTAAATAATAGCTGACATTACCTAGAAAAAGTCGAATTTCACCGGGTTGAATTTCTAACACCTTGTTAACGATAGGGTCTAGGAATGATCTATCGTGTGATACAATCATACAAGTACCCTCGTATTGTTGCAGGGCTTGTTGCAGAACCGCTTTACTGCTCATGTCTAGATGATTTGTTGGTTCATCAAAAATGAGAAAGTTAGCAGGGGATAGGAGCATCTTTGCTAAGGCTAGTCGTGACTTTTCTCCGCCTGATAATACGCTTACTTTTTTGAATACATCGTCACCAGTGAATAGGAAACTGCCTAATATAGATCGTAGACGGCTTTCCTTTTCACCAGATCCAGCTCCCATCATGATACCAAGTGGATCTTCGTTTTCATCGAGTTCATCCGCTTGATGTTGGGCAAAGTAGGCATGTTGTACTTTATGACCCAATTTTTGGATTCCACTTTGGATGGGTTCCAGTCCACTCATAATCCGAATAAGAGTCGATTTACCGGCTCCATTTGGGCCAACTATGGCTATTTTGTCCTCTCGTTCTATTTCTAAATCTATACCATCAAATACCGTAAGCTCTCCGTACCGCTTGACTACTTTATCTAATTGAACGACTACTTGCCCCGTTCTTTCTGGAGTAGGAAAACTAAAAGAAACGGTGTTCAGTTCGGACTCGACCTCTATATGCTCTAATTTTTCAAGTTGTTTAACTCGACTCTGCACTTGTCTTGCCTTGGTGGCTTTATAGCGAAACCGGTCAATGAATTCTTGAGTATCCTTTATCTGCTTCTCTTGATTACGCTGTGCATTTATGAGTAATTCTCGCTCTTCGGCCCACTTACGCTCATAAAAACTGTAATTGCCAGCATAATCCTGAAGTTTTCCTTGTCGTATAGCAAGTGTTCTGTTGGTTAGGTTGTCCAAAAAGTATTGGTCATGCGAAACTACAATAACCGCACCGTCATATTGTGCTAAAAATTGTTCTAACCACTGTAACGACTCAATATCTAAATGATTAGTGGGCTCATCCAATAGTAAATAGGTTGGGTCTTGAAGCAGAAGTTTAGCTAAGGCCATGCGCATAAGCCAACCACCGCTAAATTCACTTGTAGTTCGGCTAAAATCATTGGAGTTAAAACCAAGGCCCGTCAACACTTTTTCCACCTGAGAGCGGATACTATAAATGCCAGATTGTTCTAATTCGGTTTGAAGAGAACCAAGCTGGTCTAGGTAGTTATTATAGTCATCTGAGTTGGGATCTATTTCACCCAGTTTATTTTGTAGTTGATGGACATTTTTTTCTAAATCAAAAATAGACTGAAATACACTTTCCACCTCTTCTACAACATTGAGGGAGAAATTAGGTTCTACCCCATCTTGTGGTAGATAACCCAAGCTTTCAGATTTACCCATGCTTACCGATCCTTTGTCGACTTCTTGAAGCCCCATAATCACCTTGAGTAAGGTGGATTTACCTGCACCGTTGGGTCCAACTAATCCAATACGATCGCCTGGGTTAATAATAACCGACATGTCGTCGAGCAAGGCTCGATCACCCAGAGATAGGCTAATGTTTGCACATTGAAGCATAGACACTAAGAAGTAAATTCAATAGATTTTGCCTCAAGTGCCCCTGCTATGAGTCGCGCGGTGATATCTAAGCCATCTGGTCCAAGTTGCGACATAGAGTGTTCTAAACTGATACCGTATCCACCACCCATGATGGGAGTAAAACCATTTTCTATGAGGGTTTCAAGTGAGCCGCAATGCTGGTAGACACTCATCGTGTTTGGATTTGCTTGGCCGTATTCATTGTCTGTTTTAATAAGCTTGGTAGCTTCTACATATTGCGTAAGAATCCCCCATGATAGTGCCGTTTGGCTAAATACATAAGCAGCCATTTGATCACCAATTGGAAGTATGGAATCCACCCAACGATCCTGATGAGCACGTATCTTGTCGGCATACCCCAATAGTTTTTTTAATCGAAAGGTGTATTCCTCCAGCTTTTTGTCCGTTGTTTCGAGAATAAGAGTATTTTTTGGATTTGGATGGCTGTTAAGAGCTTGCTGAATAAAATCATAGTATAAATCGTAGATTTCATCGCATAATGCGTGAGCGGCATCTAAATTACCTGAAATCGCGGTATCTGTAATGGCCAATAGTTTGTTATGGGTCTGGTCAAAAGCCGTGATCACCACAATAGCTCGCTCATATTGTTGAACATAGTTGACTGCATTTACCAGATGGGAAACATCTCTGATATTCTGCCCTTCAAAACTTAATACGTGAATGTCTTTCATAGGGTGGTATTGGTTTGAATGATGGTGGAATGCACATACTAGGTTTCATTTCCAAGTTCATCGGAGTATAGCACTGGGAAATCGGGTCGTAAGTTGTATTGGCTTTTCATTACTTGTCCATACGCTCCAGCACTTCGGATTGCTATTAGATCGCCACGCTTAAGCACAGGTAATGGATAATTCTGGACAAATGAGTCTGAGCTTTCACAAATTGGACCAACCACGTCGTAATGTTGAATTGTGGCGTTTGTTACTTCATCGTTGCTAATTAGATCTACTTGATGAGTGGCCTGATATAATGCTGGTCGTATGAGTTCGGTCATACCAGCGTCAATAATAGCGAAAGTTTTTGTACTCCTTTCTTTAATGTATAAGACTCTGGACAGTAGATTACCCGCTTGAGCAATGATTGACCGACCTAATTCAAAATGTACTTCTTGGTCACTTCGTCGATTTAGGTGAGTATCAAATACATTAAAAAAAGCTTCAAAATTTGGAATTGATTCTTGATCTGGTTCGGCATAATTCACTCCGTAACCACCGCCCATATTCAATACTTTGACAGTGAATCCAGCAGCTTCTATCTGCTCTACATATGTATTTGCTTTCTGTGCTAATTCAATAAATGGTTCAAGATGGGTAATTTGAGAGCCTATATGGAAATGGATTCCCAAGAATTCGATATGTAATAAATCGGGCAGTGCTTTTAACACTAAGAGCAGTTCATCATCACTAATACCAAATTTATTCTCATTTAATCCAGTAGTTATGTACTTATGAGTATCTACAGGAATATTTGGATTTAGTCGAAGGGCAACCGGAGCTTTTGTTTGCTTATTTTGCGCAATCTCATTAATCACATACAATTCCTGAAGGGATTCAACATTAAAGCAAAAAATATTATTCTCTAAGGCTAAGGAAATCTCTTGATCTGATTTACCAACGCCTGCAAATGCAATATGTTTTGGATCAAAATGGCAATCTATAGCTTGTTGTACTTCACCACCACTCACACAATCTGCTCCAAGCCCTGCTCTCAGTATGCGTTGTAGTATTTTGGGTTCATGATTCGCTTTTAGCGCAAAATGCACATGATAGCCTCTATTTAGTCCATGCCTTTGGACCTCATTTAGCGTAGCATCCAACAAAGACATATCATAATAATAGCAGGGGGTTGAATGACTGATGAGATGAGATGTTGAGAGAGGAAGTGCCATGAAGTATGCTAAGTATAGAATGAATGAATTAGAGTAAAATGGTTTCGGAGGATTGATTACAACACAATGGTTGTATTGATTTAGTGTTTAGATCACACGTAAAATCTTTAGCAGCAACTGTTCGACTTTAGGTATGAAATATACACAAGTAACGGCAAAAAAATAGATGTAGCCTGATTATCAAAGAAGGAATTTGCATCTAAATTGGATGCATCCTAACCAGTTGTCGTATGTACATTTAGCGCAGAAGAAGCTATTTAAATTATCGTAACATCCTCAACTTTTTTAAAGAACGAAATGTAGCTAAGTACTGTAACACTAATAAATAAATTATTATTGGAATCTAGTAGTTAGTTTATTTTTTATTCTATATTTACGGTAACGTACAAAAAAATCGGATTTCTGTAGTATCAAGACCTTTCGGTAACTATCTCGAAAAAGAGCTGTCATATTAATTAAACGATATACTATGGCTAAGAAAGAACGACTATCAAAAAAATTGACCTTGTTTGATGTCTATGCTGTTAGCACGGGCGCTATGTTTAGCTCTGGATTTTTTTTACTACCAGGCATAGCAGCGATGGAAACAGGTAATAGTGTTTATTTAAGTTATCTAGTTGCCGGGTTTTTAATATTACCGTCAATGCTTACGGTAGCCGAACTTTCAACCGCTATGCCGAGAGCGGGGGGAGCTTATTATTTTTTGGATCGTAGTTTGGGACCACTAGTGGGCACAATAGGAGGTTTAGGGTCATGGATTGCGCTCATATTTAAAAGTGCTTTTGCGTTAATTGGAATGGGTGCTTATCTGAGTTTATATATTGATATACCTATGTTACCATTAGCATTGGTATTAACCGTAATCTTTGGGCTGCTTAATGTGTTTGGAGCTAAGGAAACGGCCTTTCTACAACGGCTTCTTGTGTCGGCCCTGGTCTTAATTATGGGTTACTTCCTGCTGGAAGGGGTAGAATATTTATCGGGTAATTCACTGTTGCCAGAAATGCAAAAAGGTAATTTTTTGACTAATGGCTTTGGTGGTTTTGCGTCTACTGTTGGCTTAGTTTTTGTTTCTTATGCTGGTCTTACAAAAGTTGCGAGTATTTCTGAAGAAGTTCAGAATCCCGATAAAGCAATCCCTTTAGGGATGACCCTATCGTTATTAACGGCGAGTTTGGTCTATGTGTTGGGTGTTTTTATTATGGTTAAAGTACTTCCTGCATCAACATTGTTTTCCAGTTTGACGCCAGTCACTGATGCTGGGCAAGTTGTCATTACCTGGATACCAGATTCCATTGGTATTTTATTAATTGTTGTAGCAGCCATAGCGGCGTTTGCATCAACCGGTAATGCAGGTATTATGTCTGCCTCAAGATATCCTTTGGCCATGAGTAGAGATGGTCTTATGCCGACCTTTTTTGGGAAGATTGGTCGTTTTGAAACACCTCACATTTCTGTTATTAGTACTACATTTGTAATGATACTGGTTCTTCTACTTTTTGATGTAGAAGCAGTAGCCAAGTTGGCAAGTGCGTTCCAATTACTTCTATTTTTTCTGCTCAATTTAGCCGTCGTAGTGATGCGAGAGAGTAAAATAGAGGCCTACAAACCCGGATTTAGTTCTCCGTTGTATCCTTGGGTACAGATACTTGGCATGGTCATTTCTTTATTGCTAATAGCACAAATGGGCTTCCTAGCTGTTGGGTTGACAGGTACGCTAATTATCATCTGTATTGCTTGGTATTTTTATTATGCTCAGGGTAAAGTTAAGAGACAAGGAGCTATCTATCATGTTCATGCCCGCTTAGGTCAAATGCGCTATGAAGCGCTCGAGCATGAACTAATGACGATAATCAATGAAAAGAACATGGATAGTTCAATGACCTATCAAGAGGTGATAGCCCGTTCTGAAATTATACGAGCACAGTCCAAAGATAGAAATCTAGATGTATTGTCTAAAAAAGCAGTGTTAAGTCTAGAACATCGACTACAGAAAGAGAATAATCTGGAGACGGGTTGGGCGTCAGCACTTACGGATATGGCGATACAAGCCACAAGATTAAAACAGGGGGTATACTTTAAGTATGTTCAACTAGAAGGCCTACGAATGCCTGAAATGGTTGCAATTCAATGCCAAGGTGGCTTAACAATGCCAGCATTTGGAGAAGAAAAAATACATGCTCTCATATTTTTGGTAACCCCAGAAGAACAACCATTGCTGCACATGAGAATCATTGGGCACATGGCTGAATTAATTGAAGCAGAAGAGTTTCTAGATCGCTGGGTATCAGCGAAGAATGAACGATCTCTCAAAGAGGTACTTTTGAGTGATGAAAGACTCATTCACATTCGATTAAGGCAAAACTCCCAATCAAGTCTCTGGATAGATAAGGAGATCATGGAAATGGAATTGCCCGGTGAATGCTTAGTTACCATTATTGAACGAAATAAAGAAATTATCATACCTAAAGGTAAAACTAAGATGCAAGAGGGCGATGTGTTGTCAATTCTTGGATATCCCAACGACATCAAAGAACTAAGAGAGTGGTTAGACCAGAAAGGCTAATGAGGTAGCTCACTAGGTCGGCAAATAAACTGGCTCAAATAATTAAGGTTTAGCTTAGCCCTTTTTGTCGTTTAGAACAGTACTAACAATATCGCTGGCACTAATGGCTACTTCATTACTCTCGGTCATATTACGCAGAATGAATGTTCCAGTACCAATCTCATTTTCTCCAACAATGAGTGTAAAACGGCTACGTTCCCGGTTTGCCTCCTTCATTTGAGCTTTCATGGATTTTCCTGTGTAGTCCATACTGGCTGATAAACCCTGGGACCGTAATTCCTGTAGAATGCTCAACGCCCAAATACGTGCATCTTCTCCTAAACTAACTATATATATATCGAGTGTTGATTTCTTTGCTAAGGATACATTTAATTCCTCACAAGCAATAAGTAATCGCTCCATCCCAGCAGCAAATCCAACGGCAGGGGTAGGTTTACCCCCAATTTCTTCTACTAATAAATCGTACCGTCCACCACCTGCTAAGGCGTCTTGTGAGCCTAAATCTGGGCTGCTTAGTTCAAATGCTGTACGAGTGTAGTAGTCCATTCCACGCACTAAATGAGGATCAATCTCAAAGGGTATATCAAGCGATTCTAAGCCTCGTTTTACCTGTTCAAAATGAAGAGCGGAATCCTCATTTAAATAATCCTGAATAACAGGAGCATTAGCGATGAACTCTTGGTCTTCAGGTTCTTTGGAATCTAGAATCCGCATTGGATTTTTATCCAACCTTTGCTGTGATAGTTCACTTAACTGAGTTCGATTAGGCTCCAGGTAGTCTTTAAGTATATTCTTGTAGCGTTCGCGACTTTCAGGATCTCCCACTGAATTAAGCTTAAGGGTGAAATTTTTAATCCCGATGCGTTGGTAAATGCGTATCATGAAAGCAATGGTTTCTACATCTGCAATGGGGTCGGCGCTTCCTATAACTTCTAAACCAAATTGATGAAACTGTCGCTGACGACCTTTTTGGGGACGTTCGGCACGAAACATTGGACCTATGTAATAAAGTTTTTGGACGCCACCGCGCTGGTCTAGATGATGTTGTACATAAGAGCGAACCACAGGAGCGGTTAATTCGGGTCGAAGTACATAATGGGTGTCACCTTTTTGGAAGGCAAATATCTCTTTAGTTACAATATCGGTGAGTTGCCCTACCCCACGCTTAATAAGTTCGGTAGGTTCTAGAATAGGCGTTCTTATCTCCTGAAAATTAAACTTGGCAGCTTCTTCATGGATAATTTGCTCCAGTGCTCGCCATGTTGGAGTTTCATCGGGTAAAATATCTACCATGCCAAGGGGGGTATTATAAGTAGGCTTAGCCATAGAGTATGATTTTAATCTATTCTGAAGATAGGTTTTTGAGAGCTCTGAAAATAACAGGTATTTCGTAAATCTGCTTTGTAAGCATTTATTTTTTCCGCTTTAGCTTTACTGCTAATTCATTGATGGTTGAATTAAATTC
>JAYPBC010000042.1:0-13833 GCA_038124025.1 Balneola sp.
ATTTCAAATAAATATCAATAATATACCAGAACACACTAATGATTCTTCAGGCTATACAGGCGATGGGGGAGTAGGTTTTGCAGGCGGTGATGTATAGCATAAGAGTAAAAAATCTATTGAGAGAGGTATTTTTGAGGAATTTTTTAAGGTAATATGAATAAGTCTTCAACTTTGCATTGTAATGTTTTAGCTATTCTGAGAGCCAATACAGTCGAAGGGACATAAACGCCATTTTCAATAGCATTTATACTTTTTCTTGAAACATTAGCAGAGACTGATAATTCTTGCTGAGTTAAGCCAGCAGATTTTCTTAACGTTTCAAGATTATTCAATAATTTTTTGTGGTTCTTTCCCAAATTTATACTTCTTCAAATTTTTCAACAGCATTTGTGAGCTCTGAACCGGTATTTGGATAAAGGTATCCAGCAATTATTTGACCTATACCGATCATTGCAACTAAAGCTCCGACACCCTCTAATAGTCTTCCAATGTAAATATACCCTAGAATGTAGAGTCCAGCACCCACAAACAGTGTAATGACACCACCTCTTCGATAATCAAGTGGCTCTTTTTTTCTATCCTCAAAAATCCTTAGTAACTCTTCTAACTTTCTAGGGTTATTTAGGTGTTTTGATATTTCAATTATAGCTTCTCTTTTTCCTTTTTCTTCAAGATATAGCCAAATGAAAACTACTGAGACAATTATAAATGCCGTTAACATTCCTGAAATGGGAATAACGATGTTTTGATCCATTATGCATAGATTTAAAAATTAAAATGTAACGTAAAGGTAACATGCTTGATAAAGAGAAGCAAACGTTACATTTCAGAGTTTTATATCCTATTTATTTTATGTATTTCAATTTAAATTTCATTCTTTAGCTTTATTTGAATAATCTGAAATTGAACTTCACGTAAAGTAAAATCATTAATAAGCAAAAAAATATCGGATTTTGGTCTAGTACCTCTCTTGTTGTAGGTAACATGGTTGGTTCGGGCATATTTTTACTTCCAGCCACATTAGCATTGTATGGTAGCATTAGCTTAATTGGGTGGATTATTGCATCTATAGGTGCCATTCTATTGGCAATAGTTTTTGGTAATCTAGGTAAAGTGGCACCCGATATTACAGGGGGTCCGTATGCATACACAAAACTTGGATTAGGTATATTTCCTGGATACTTAGTTGCCTGGGGATATTGGGTATCCATTTGGTGTACCAATGCTGCTATTGCAGTTGCCTTAGTAGGGTATTTAGAAGTGTTCTTCCCTTTTCTGAATGATACTACTTATGCAATAGTAACAGGTTTAGCAGTTATATGGTTATTTACTTGGATCAATTCAAAGCCACTTAAAACGGTCGCTTTGGTGCAGATCGTTACCACTGTATTAAAAGTTACGCCCATATTTCTAATTGCCATATTTGGTTACTTCTACATCGATTCAGGTAATTTTAAAGTACCTAATTTAAGTGGAGAATCTGATTTTAGTTCAATTACTATCACAACAACAGCGACTTTATTTGCTTTTTTAGGTATGGAAAGTGCAACTATTACAAGTTCTAAAATTGAAAATGCCCAGAAAACAATCAGAAATTCTACAATTGCAGGGACTTTTTTCACCATAGTAATTTATATCACAAGTTCAGTGGTGATAATGGGAATTATACCTCAAGGAGACCTTGTGAATTCAAACGCTCCTTTTGCAGACGCTGCAGCTTTATTTTGGGGTGATTTAGCAAAATACATTGTTGCAGGAGGTGCGGTTATAGCAACATTAGGAGCTCTAAATGGATGGATACTTATTCAAGGGCAGGTACCTATGGCTGCAGCAAATGACAATTTGTTCCCAAAATTGTTTGGTAAAACAAATAATAATGATTCACCGATCATTGGAATCATTTTATCAAGTAGTTTAGCTTCCTTAGTTATGGGGTTAAATTTTTCCGACGGTTTGGTTCAAGCATTTACTTTTATGATGAACTTGTCTACTCTGTCAGTTTTAACTCCGTATCTGCTGTCATCCATAAGTTTGATAGTTTTACTCAAATCAATGCAGAATAATTATTTAAAAGAAGAAATTATATCATATTTAGCTATAATATTTTGTGTATGGGTCATATTTGGAAGTGGGATAAAAGTAGTTTTATGGGGATTATTTCTATTGATTTTAGGTATTCCATTATATTTTTTACTTAACAATGAAAAAAATCAAAACACTGGATGAGTAAATTTTACATTGACCAAGATATTACCAAGGCAGAAAGTCTACCCGCTGAATTTTATAGGGATGAAACTGTTTTTAATAGGATTAAAGAAAATATATTCGAGAAAACATGGCAGTGGATCGGTGATTCAAACACACTAGTACCTCTGTCGAATCACGTTTACCCATTCACTTATATTGAAAATTTTATAATGGAACCCATGGTACTGGTCCGAAATAATCTCGATCAGATACATTGTTTTTCTAATGTTTGTACTCATAGAGGGAATCTGATTGCACATAATCCTGGAAAAAATAGAATCCTAAAATGTATGTATCATGGCCGTCAATTTAATCTAGATGGCTCTTTTAAAAGTATGCCTGAATTTGAAGAGGCCGTCAATTTCCCAAGACCTTGTGATCATCTACATCAGTTCTCATTGCGCGACTGGGCTACACATCTTTTCGTTGCACTAGACCCAATTTATGACTTTTCTGAAGTCATAAATAAAATGCAGGAAAGAGTTGGGTTTTTACCACTGAATGAATTTAAGTTGGATATAAGTAGAAATAAAGATTATTTAATCAATTGTCATTGGGCTTTATACTGTGATAACTATTTAGAAGGATTCCATATTCCATTTGTACATGATGATCTAAACACAGTCTTAGATTATGGAACATATAAAACTGAGCTCTATGAGCACTTTAATTTACAAATTGGATATTCTAAAGGCGCTGAGGAAGTTTTTGATTTACCCAAAAGACATCCTGATTATGGAAAAAATGTAGCGGCATACTACTATTGGATTTTTCCAAATATGATGTTCAATTTTTATCCGTGGGGCTTATCTATTAACATTGTTAAGCCAATAAATAAAGATAAAACTAAGGTTTCTTTTATTACCTATGTATATGATGAAAGTAAATTAGACTCTGGTGCAGGAGCTCTGTTAGATAAGGTAGAGAGGGAAGATGAATTTGTAGTTGAAGGCGTTCATTTGGGTTTGCAATCTAAATTCTATGAAAGAGGTAGATTTTCACCAACACGGGAAAAAGGAGTTCATCATTTTCACTCACTGTTAGCAAAATATTCAGATAAGTAGTAGTTGATTGGCTTAGCCTGATTCACGGATTTTATGACACGGGCAGTAGCGTGAGTGTTGCTCGCATAATTCGTCCTTAGGTGCTTTGGAAAAGCGGGCTTTACATGGTCCACGACCGTGATGAATCATTAAATGAGATAGATCGGTCCAGCTTTCCTGAGGGAATAAGGCCATGAGATCTCGCTCAATCTTGTCGGTGTTATTCTTTTCTCTAGTGAGTCCAAATCGATACGAGAATCGTTTAACATGCGTATCTACCACCACTCCAGCATTAATGTTAAAGGCATTTCCTAGTACTACATTTGCTGTTTTGCGGGCTGCACCTCGAAGACTCAGTAAATCATCCATATTTTGAGGCACTTCCCCATTAAACTCAGTAACAATTCGCTGAGAAGCTTCTTTGAGTGACTTTGCTTTGTTTCGGTAAAAGCCGGTGGTTTTAACTAGTTTTTCCAGCTCCTCTAGTGGAGCTTGGGCCATGAGTTCTGGAGTCGGATAACTCTCAAACAAATCTGGAGTCACCATATTTACCCTGATATCGGTACATTGAGCACTTAAAATGGTAGCCATTAGCAACTCAAATGCATTCCTATGGTCTAATTCGCAGTGCGGATTGGGGTATTTGGAATAGAGTATCCGAAGAATTTCAGCCGCTCGCTCTTTTTGCTTCTTCGACTTGCGAGGCAGCTTAGGTCCTTTTCTTGTTGATGAATTTCTGGTTGATGAATTTTTCATATAACCAAAATAAACAATCCTAAGCTATTTTTTTACGGGTATGAGCCCCTCAATGAAGGTGGCGGTATCTTTCATACTTTGTTCAAAGGGTATGGGTTCCCAATTAAACACTTCTTTGGTTGCCGAGTTGTCGGCGGATATCTTCATATCTAAAAAGCCTAACATACCCGCTGCTTCACGGTCAAAAAAGGATAAAAATTTCAGCAAAATATTAGGGGCGAGTCGTGTACTGGGGCCTGTATAACCTAGTTTATTGAGCATTGTTCCAATTTCCTGAAAACTTATGGGTTTTGATTCAGCGGCTATAAATCGCTGATTGGCTGCTTTTTCCTCTTTCAACGCAGCTACATGTAATTTGGCAACATCGCGTACATCAACCATGGGGAAAGCAACATTAGGTATCATGGGCATTTTCCCTTGAAGCATTTGGGAGGCCATACTCATGGATGCACCTGACAGGTTTTGCCCAATGGCCGGCCCAAAAACGCCACCAGGATTAATACTTACGAGTTCAGGTACTTTATCTGCTTCATGATCTTTGATAAAATTCCACGCAGCTTGTTCAGCTAAGGTTTTACTTTTGGAATAGGTACTTAAGTTCTTTGCTTGAAGATCGGTCCATTGAGTGGGTGTGATCGTCCCCTCTTTTCGGCCACCCATGATGGCAACAGTCGAACTGGTTAACACCACTCGCTTTACTCCATTGTTTTTGGCTGCTCGCATTGCTCGCAAAGTACCATTTACAGCTGGTTTAATGACCTCAGCCTCATGTTTTGGATTGGCTATTGGGAAAGGGGAGGCGGTATGCATAAGATAGTCACACCCATTCATCGCATCATCCCATCCATCATCTTTCATGAGATCCAGTTCTACAAAACTTAGATTGGATGTTTCTACTCCAGCACCATTTAAACTCCGCAGCACTTCAGCTTCTTTAGTACGCGATCGAATAGAGCCAGTAACACGGTACCCACTTTCTAGTAGTTGTTTGGCGCAATGCAGCCCTATATACCCAGATATACCGGTTAGGAGTACTTTTTCAGACATAATAATTGATAATCAGTGAAGTGATGGATTGGTAATATTACTTTCAAAATGAAAGTAGTTACAAAATCAGGAATTAACTATTAATTCACAAGTATAAGTTTTACTTTTATTTGGTATAAGTTATTTGTGTGTTGTGATAATATGGAAAAGATTGAAAATTTATTCAGGTGTACGTGTCCGGTTACTTCAGCGGTAGATATAGTTGGAGACAGGTGGACTTTGGTTATAATCAAGCTCATGCTTATTCAACATTGCCATACATTTAAAGATATATCCGAATCAGAAGAAGGAATCGCTCCAAACATTTTATCTTCTCGCTTAAAAACCATGCTAAGCTTAGACCTAATCACCAAAACTCATCCACCTGGTAACAAAAAAGTGAATATATATCACCTCACTGATAAAGGCTTATCCTTAAGTCCGATTATATACGATTTAATGGCATGGAGCGACACCTATCTTAGAGATGATCATACAACTATGATCTTTAGGGCAGAAATCCAACATTCAGAAGACTCACGAGTGGAAAGTATTCTTGAGATGCAACAGCAATATCAAGAATCGGTAGCATCAGTGCTGCCAGATGATCACTAAATTTAAGATTTTGTTTAGCAACATTGTGAATTTGTTCATGTCAAAACATACCCACTATGACGAATTCTAAGCTACTCAACACTAGCTTTACTCGTTATCTGTCTTTGGTTTTGCTCATGCTATTGTACGTGAATAGCTTCGTAGATCGTCAGATTATAGCGGTATTAGGAGAATCTATTCGACAAGATTTAGGATTAAGTTTTACCGATTTAGGGTGGTTATATGGCCCGAGTTTTAGTTGGGTTTATGCGATTATGGGCTTAATTATGGGACGTTTAGCAGACAAAATGTCTCGGGTTCGTATCATTTTAACAGGCGCCATAATGTGGAGTATGGCCACACTTGCGAGTGGATGGGCATCTTCTTTGGGTTTTCTCATAGCCATGCGTATGGCACTCGGACTTAGTCAAGCAGCCTTAAGCCCGGCGGTATATTCGCTGCTTGCCGATCTTTTCCCACAAGAACGTAGGGCAACTGTTTTTTCTGCTTATGCGTCGGCTATTTTTGTGGGGGTAGGTCTGTCGTTTCTGGTGGGAGGTTCGGTGGCACAAGCCTATGATTGGCGTTTTTCACTGCAAGTAGTAGGTGCATCTGGATTTCTATTAGTTGGACTTTCTTTTTTTTCTTTAGCCGAGCCAAGACAAATACAATCTATCTCCAATGGAGATGATGGCCCTAAGCTGGATGATGCTTCATCGATGCGTGGTGAAGAGTCAGTTTGGCAGCAGATTAGGGGTTTGTTAGCTAAACCAGCGTTACGATACCATTTGCTGGGCTTTGGTTTGCTTGCAATGAGTGGCTACACCATTCTGGCCTTTATTGGAAGTATTTTTACCCAAAGTTTTAATCGACCAGATTTAGTACCCCATTATGGTTGGTTTTTGATGGCAACGGCATTAACTGTTATTTTGGCTGGCTGGATTACGGATCATTGGGCAAAACGTTTCGGCCCTAGAAATAGATTAGCTTGGGGCTGGGTATCTGGATTACTATCACTGCCTTTTTTATGGGTGGGGTTGCACACTGAAAATCCAAAGGTTGCATTTTGGATAATAGGACTCGGAAATATCATTGCATCATCGTACAATGGAGTCGCTGCTGCAACCATACAATTCTTTGCACGTGATGATCAGCGAGGATTAGTAGGAGCGATATATTTATTTGTTGTTAGTGTAGTTGGGTTTGGTGCAGGTCCTCCACTTGCTGGATGGTTGAGTGATCACATATTCCATGGTAGTTTTGCGGTTGCCTCAGCGGTATGGAATGTCTATTTATTCTGTGGATTTGGATCTGCCATTGCTTTTTATCAAGCACGCAAGTATTATCAGAATGATATAGTATAAAAAAACCCTTCAACTTTTCAGGGTTGAAGGGTACTAACCAAATAATAGGAGGTATGTCAATTAGAGCAAACCAGCAAAGCGTGCTACTAATCGACCACAGTCAACGACTGCAATAACGATGGAGATACTAAGTTGGAAAAAACTCCTTAACTTTTTCCCAGCTATCTGAATGTATCACTATCTATGTAACTAAATGCACAGGTTGGGGTTAATCGTTCCCAAAATCTGAAATAAAAAATAAGATTTCATCTTTGAAGAATATTTGGGTCGACATCAAATTCCATTTATTGTGTCATATCACCGAATGTATTCGGTCTTTTGAAAACAGAATGAGTACTAATTCGTTTGAAAAAGTACTATTTCAAACTCTAGGGAGGCATTTGGGGGAATATCTGATCCAATGCCGTTTGCTCCATACGCATAAACGGAAGGAATATACAGGGTGATCCTTCCCCCCTCTTTAATTAGTGGAATTCCAATCTGCCAACCTGTTATTAAATTTTGAAGAGGAAAGTTTATTGGCGTAGAACGACTATCGAATATATTCCCATTCAATGTTTTACCCTCATAACTCACTGAAACATTGGAACAATAATTGGGCCTATCACCCTCACCACTCCGTTTTATTACATAGCGTAAGCCAGAAGGATGGGTCTGTGCTTCTATTTCATTGGCTGCTAAATATGCGTCAATAGTCTCAATATCCTGAGCTAGCTGATCTTGATTGACTGCTAGATTTGGTTCTAGTGAGCATTCATCCTTGGAGCACCCGAGCCATAAGACAACTACGAAGGTAAAAATTAGATAGAGCTTATACTTCATTCAATGCTTCGTTGAGTTCTTGCAAGCTTTTTTTAGCGTCGCCAAAGAACATTTGGTTCTTTTCAGCATAGAATAAAGGATTATCTATTCCGGCATATCCGACACTTAGTGAACGCTTGAAAACCACTGTTCTCTTGGCTTCGTCTACATTAAGAATAGGCATCCCATAAATAGGTCCAGTTGGGTCTGTTTTGGCTAGAGGATTAACCACATCATTTGCTCCTATGATTAACACCACATCGGTGGTGGCAAATTCTGGATTTATTTCATCCATGTCTTTCAAAAGATCATAAGGAACATCGGCTTCAGCTAATAGAACATTCATGTGCCCGGGCATACGACCCGCTACTGGATGAATTCCATATTTGACTTGAACTCCCCTAGATTCGAGTTTAGTGGCTACTTCTTTTACAATATGTTGTGCTTGAGCGACAGCAAGACCATAACCAGGAACAATTACCACCTTAGAGGCATAAGCAACTTGAATAGCTAAATCCTCGGCAGAAGTTTCACGAACGGTTTTGTCACCGTCACCACTAGCTCCAGGGCCGCCTGCGGAAGCGCCAAAACTACCAAAAATAACATTGACTAAGCTACGATTCATAGCTTTACACATGATATTAGTGAGAATAAGACCAGCAGCTCCAACCAATGCACCTGAGACAATCAACAAATTATTCTGCAATACAAAACCAGCCATGGCTGCCGCAATGCCCGAATACGAGTTAAGAAGGGAGATAACTACTGGCATATCGGCTCCACCAATTGGGATTACAGAAGTCACACCAATTAAAAGTGAAACTCCAAGGATGACCCAAAATAAAGTGGGGTTGGTGGGATCGTAGGCGAAAAATCCAATGAGGCCTAAGGTGGCAATCATCGCCCCTATATTTATTACATTTAATCCAGGAAAAGTAATCGCATTACCAGAAATAAAACCACTTAACTTTCCAAAGGCAATAAAACTACCCGTAAAGGTCAGAGCTCCAATTAATACGCTAAGCCCTATGGAGACCAAGCCGGTGGTATCAAAGCTAAGTATGTCTGGATTCCTAGCTAACTCTCCCCAAGCTACGAGTGCCGAGGCGGCCCCACCAAAGCCATTGAATACCGCAACTAGTTCCGGCATAGCAGTCATTTGTACTTTTTTAGCCAGTACTAAACCTATAAGTCCGCCAATTATTACTCCGCCAACAATAAGCTCGAATTCAACAATATTTTGATCAAATAAGGTTACGAGCACACCAATCATCATCCCGATGGCGGCAAATTGATTTCCCCTTCTTGCGGTACCAGGAGAATTTAATAGTTTTACTCCACGAATAAAAAAGCCTGTAGCGACCAAATATAATAATTGAATGGCATCTGGCAGCCAGTTAAGGATAGTGTCAGGTAGGAATGCGCTCATTTCTCATCCTCCTTTTTCTTAAACATTTCTAGCATACGATCGGTGACCATAAAACCACCAACCACATTAATTGTAGCTAGGATGATGGCTGCGAAACCAATCCACTTTCCAAGTGGGTTACCTAAGCTACCTGCTACGATTAAAGCTCCCACTATGGTGATCCCAGAAATAGCATTGGCACCGCTCATTAGGGGTGTGTGAAGGGTAGGTGGTACCTTAGATATAAGCTCAAAACCAATAAAACTGGCCAAAGCAAAAATAAATAGTAATAGTGTTAAATCGACTTCCATAGTATCTAATTAGGAGTAATTAATTTGTTTGCAATAAAGGAGAGATAATTTCTCCGTCCTTAGTAATGGTGGTATTTAAGATTATTTCGTCGTCCAAATCGAAAACTAACTCACCTTCTTTGATCAATAATTTGAGCAATGCCATCATATTTTTTGCATATAGTAAACTGGCATGAGACGAAAGTTGACTTGGGATATTGATCGGCCCCACTATTTTAACTCCATGCTTTATTACCGTTTTACCGGCCTCGGTTAGGGCACAATTCCCCCCATTTTCAGCAGCTAGATCGATAATAACAGAACCAGCCTGCATATCTGATACCATCTCTTCGGTAACGAGTAGGGGTGCGGGTTTACCTGGGATGAGTGCTGTGGTAATGACTACATCAGATTTTATTACATGCTCATGCATGACCTGGCGTTGGCGCTCTTGAGCATCCTTCGATAATTCTTTAGCATACCCGCCCTTGGTTTCAGTATTATCTTCTTCTAAGGGAACTTCGACAAAACTGGCACCTAAACTTTCTACCTGTTCTTTTACCGCCGGCCGAACATCATAAGCCTCTACAACAGCACCCAATTTTCGGCAGGTTGCAATCGCTTGTAGTCCCGCTACACCCGCTCCCATAATCAGCGCTTTAGATGGTGGAATAGTACCTGCAGCGGTCATCATCATTGGAAAATACTTGTCCAATTCTGCAGCGGCCATCAATGCGGCTTTATACCCAGCAATAGAACTCATGGAGGATAAAGCATCCATATTTTGAGCTCTGGATATCCTTGGTATAGCATCCATTCCAAGTGTAGTGATGCCTAAATTTTTGAGTTTTTCGACCAATTCTGGATGTTGAAGTGCCCATAGAAAACAAATGAGCGTACTGCCTTTTTTCATTTGGCTTATCTCATCATCTGATGGGGTTTGAACAGCTAATAGTAAATCGGCTTTAGAAAATACATCCTTCCGATTCGTAGCAATAGTAGCACCGGCATCTGTGTAATCTTGATCTAAGAAATTAGAAGCCTCACCGGCTCCCTTTTCAATTAGCACTCTATGCTCATTTTTGATCAACTGACTAACGGCTGCCGGAGATAAAGCGACTCTTTTTTCATGAGTAGCTGTTTCTTTTGGTACTGCAATTTGTAACATATTTCTCCGTATTTATTCAGCTTAACATAATAATCAAATGCAACGTTTAGATAAACTGAGGTGGGAGCGCTTTTTTATATAGACTTTTGAGCATAGCTATTTTTAGGCCGAACATTCAGCGCATGAGCCCGTATAATGATAGAAACCTTAGAATAGGCATGGAATAAATTTGAAAATAGCCGATGCGAACCCTATTATTGTAGTGTGTTGTAAAGTAATGATGGTATGGTACGATAAGAAGTAGTAAAAACCCGAAGCAGTAGAAGACATAAGCTAATCGCATGAAGTTTTTGAAGACAAATTGTTTATCCGGTGTACTCATAACAATAACGCTATTTATGTTAGTGTTGAGTTGTGATGCTATAGATGTCACCGATCCTAATTTCAACGATCAGAATATTGGAGTTTGGGAAGATTGGACGGGGGGAAACAATTATACGTATATCGAAATTACCAGTTCAGAGGTCAGCTTCTATTATTTTGATGGGTTTTATCGCTGCAGTGATATTAAGCGTTACTCTATTCAAGATATACAAGCCAATGGAGTGTATACCCTCCAGCCATTGGACCAAAGTGCCGGTACTCAATCCATCACTATGGGTTTCTCAAGGAATGATCGCTGGCTGCATGTGCGAGATTTAAGCCTCAGTAATTCAAGTGTCGGTACACAAGAGGAAAGTTCAGAGGAAGTCAATGAGGTTGAGACTCAGATATTTAATGCAAGTTCTAAAGACCTAACTGAATTGGAGGCTCCCTGTGGAAGCTATCCATTTATGGGAGTATGGGAGCAAAAGTTAAGTGATGAGGTGACCGGTTATTTACACATCACTGAAGAAATAATCGAAGTCATTGCTTATTTAGTGCCACAAAGTTGCTTCAGTGTAATTACACTTAACATCGAGTCTATTACAGAAGTTCAACAGGCCTATGAATTGGTGGTTAAAGAAGAGGGGGATGCTACAGGAGAAACCCAGGAGTTGTTAGAGTTTTTCGTATTACCTGATTATTTGTTACTCAAGCGAATTGAAAATGGATTTACTATAACTGAGACATATACCCCATCGAATTTAGATGTTTCTGGGGGCCTGAACGCCTGTTCAAACCCTTAGTCCTACGCTCCTTTTATGTCTGCCTATTGACAATTCCTATCAAGATTATAGATAGAAAGAACGGGCAGTTATTCATAGAATCTGTATCTTAGTCTATAGTAAAAATATAGTTGGAGAATAAGATGGAAGATATAGAAGGAAAGACATTCAAAGTTGTTGTGATGGGTAGCGGTCCAGCTGGACTGACAGCCGCTTTATACGCCGCTCGTGCAGATCTAAGTCCCATAGTGTTTGAAGGACCCGAGCCCGGCGGGCAGTTAATGACGACTACCGACGTAGAAAACTTCCCTGGCTACCCTAACGGTGTTATGGGACCCCAAATGATGCAGGACTTCCGTGAACAAGCCACTAAGTTTGGGGCTGATTGTCGCTATGGTTTTGTTACCGACATAGACTTCAGTGAGCAGCCTTATTCACTTATTATAGACGAGAAAGTGCAGATTAAAACACATGCACTTATCATCTCCACCGGCGCATCAGCAATGTGGTTGGGAATTGAAAGTGAGACACGTTTGAGAGGTAAAGGAGTATCCGCCTGCGCTACCTGCGATGGTGCTTTTTTCCGAAACGAACATGTGGCCATTGTAGGTGGTGGAGATACAGCCATGGAAGAAGCTACCTTTTTAACCAAATTTGCTAGCAAAGTAACGGTGATTCACCGGCGCGATGAGCTACGCGCATCCAAGGCAATGCAGGCTCGTGCATTCGCCAATGACAAGATAGAATTTATATGGGATAGCGAAGTGGCAGAAGTTTTAGGAGATCAAGTGGTTCAAGGAGTTACCGTCAAAAACCGAAAAAGCGGTGAATTAAGCACATTGGAAGATGTAACTGGATTATTTGTTGCTATCGGCCACCGCCCCAATACCGAGCTTTTCAAGGGTATATTAACCATGGATGAGGTCGGGTACATTCAGACCAAGGCCCAGACGACAAAAACTGATTTACCTGGCATATTTGCATGTGGTGATGCGATGGATTCAGTGTACCGTCAAGCCGTTACAGCTGCTGGCACCGGGTGTAAAGCAGCACTAGATGCTGAGCATTATCTTACCGATAAAGACCTGGTTTAGCTTTAAAACACCTCGGGTCATATAACCAATGGGTTATTTCCCAACGGTTTTTTCGGAGTCCTTTCGGGTCGATGTATCCTCATCTTCGTCTAAGATTTCAATGATCTCGGCTTCGTCACTATCCTTAGTGTCCTGTTTAGCTTCCTCACTATTTCCATGTACTTCAGGCTCATGATCATGGGTTGATACTTCCCTTTCGACAAGTATTTGATAATCATTGATAAACATGGCAAACATTCCAATAGCGGAAACCACGGGTGCCATGGCTCCAACCAAAGCTGCTCCACCGACTCCAAAGGCAAGTTGGGTTTGAAAAACCACTTCTCCTTCCTTGTTTTTAATAATTAACCGACGAGCGGAACCTTCTTCTATGAAGTTGCGAATGCCATTCAAAACTTCTTTTACGCCGCCTTGGATTTCTTCGTATATACGCTTGGCTTCTTTCTTTGTGTCTTTCATGGTTATGTTGCTAATGGGTTATCAGTACTTGGGTTTATTGTGAAAATTATCCAAATCAACACTGTCTTGTTTATGAGTGTAAGGATAACGGGCACCTTTACTCTTTTGTGTAGAGCTGCATAGAGCAAGATCGGATCGATGTCACATTTCATATTGATCACAGCCTATGTGAACCTACCAACTATAATCTGATTACGACTAAGATTCTTGCATTAGAAAATCTAGTCTGCCATATCCAAATTATATCCATTTTACGATGCCCACTAATAAAAGTTCCAAGCTATCGATTACTGTTGTTAGAAATGAACCAACAGATGTTCAGTCGATAGATAGAAAAACCAGAACTAAGTCAATCCCTGCAATATCGGTCATTTATGCAGCAGCAGTGCTAGGTTTAGAAGCCGAAATCGTGCAAGTAGAAACCCAATTAAGTTCAGGAATGGTCCGTTTTTATTTGGTTGGGCTTCCTTCTAGGGCGGTTTCTGAATCGAGAGA
>JAYPBC010000043.1:0-11480 GCA_038124025.1 Balneola sp.
CTCTATCGAGACCAAACCAAGCGTAAGTAGTAGTACAGTTACTAGAGACTTAAATTCACCTTAGACTGGAAGACAACCCAGAGGTTATTAAAGGAGCAGATGAGTAAGAATTAACGGATCTGCTAATCTCTTAATTCAGACTAAATTCACTCTTAATTGTATTAGCAATACCTAAAGTGTATTAAGCGGTAGAATTACTAAATACTCCTATAAGTTTCAATATTGCTAAGCTTTTACTGTAACTTATAATCATATGAATACGCAACTAATATACAACATCCCAAAGCATATACTTTTTTGGGTGGTCTATTTGTTTCTGCCAATCATTATTTTTCCTAGGGCAGATGTAAATTACATTGATATAAGTCAGTTTGTAATATTCAACTATTTTTTTTCAAGTTTATATTCTATAGCTTTTTTTTACGTTAATTTTTATTGGGCAATACCAAGCTTAGCGTACAAGAAAAAAGTATTGAAGTATGTATTGGTTTTATTGCTATCTGTTTTTGTTTGTTATACTGTTTTTAAGATCATACCCACTCTTAATAATTTAGAGACTGAAAGGATTATTTCTTTTCAATTCATTGTAGCACTTCTCAAACTTACATTCGTCAATATAATTTCCTGGATTATATTTCTTCAAAAAATTAATCAAGATCATTCAATAGCTAAAAATGAAGCTGAACTTGCTTATTTAAGATCACAGATAAATCCACACTTTCTATTCAATGTACTCAATAGTTTGTATGCATTAGCTATAAATAAATCAGAAAATTTGGTAGATACAATATCACAAGTATCAGATATGATGCGATATAATATTGAAGAGTCACAAAAACGTTTTGTCTCACTAAATCAGGAATTAGAGTATCTTCAATGTTTTATCAATATTCAAAAATTAAGGTTAACAAATAAAACAGTTATCAATTATTGGGTAAAAGGTGAAATCGGTGAAAAGAGAATCGAGCCTCTATTGTTAATTGCATTTATTGAAAATGCTTTTAAGTATGGTGTGAGTACGGAAAAAGAATCTGAAATAATAATTAAGATTGAAGTAATTGAGAATAAATTAAAACTGTTCATTAAAAATCATAAGGTTAGAAAATTTTCTAACACTAGTGGTACGGGGATTATGAATACAATAAAAAGGCTAGATTATACATACAGTAACCGCTATGATTTGGATATAAGTGACAGAGAAGATTGCTATATAGTTCTATTGACAATTGAAGTATCATGATTAAAGCAATTGCCATCGATGATGAGCCTTTGGCTTTAGATGTAATCACAACTTTTACTTCTAATTTAGATTTCATTGAATTAAAAAGAATATTTACCCAGGGTTCAAGCGCTATACGTTATTTAAAGCAGTTTCCTGTGGATTTAATATTTCTAGACATTCAAATGCCAGATATGGATGGAATTAGTCTTTACGAATCTATAAATCAGGATATAATGGTGATTTTTACAACGGCTTATAGCGAATATGCTGTCAAGGGATTTGAACTAAATGCTATTGATTATTTACTCAAACCCATGAATAAGAAAAGATTTGAAAAAGCATGTTTAAAAGCCCTCGAGTATTATGATTTTAAGAAAGAGAAAATACCTACAAAGAATAAATTTATATACGTTAGGTCTGAATATTCACTAATTAAGATTTCTATTTCAAATATTCTCTTTTTTGAAACTATGGATGACTATATCAAGATTCATAAGGTAGATGGAAAACCTATTCTCACATTAATGAGTATGAAGAAATTTATTCAAATGCTTCCGGAAGATAAATTTATAAGAATTCATAGGTCATATACAGTTCCTTTAGACAAAATAGATTCAGTTAGATCTAAAACGATCATAATAGAAGATTTTAAATTACCAATTGGGGCTACTTATCAGAAACAATTCTTTGATATCTATAGATCAAAATAGTAATAGAATGATATTTTTTGGTATTTGGTGATAGAATGTCAAAGGTAGCTTAATTAGTAATATTAATCCCCGATACAATCCAGGTATTCTCCGACTTATTTTCGTTGAAAGTATTTTTAGGTTTAGTTTTAGTACAAGTTACAAACTAATAATAAAGTCATGAATTCAACGAATTTACATTTAAGCATAATTTTACTTTGCATATTTACCTCAGGTGTGATGGGCCAGGAAAGAAAACTTACTGATGCACAAAAAGAAAAACTTGAGTTAAGAATCACAGAAACATTTGAAAGAATCAACTTATCAAATGATCAGAAGCAAAGATTAAAGGGAATGAAAAATCAGTATGTATCCCAAATGAAGGCCATTAGAAATAGTGATATAAGTAATGATGATAAGGTCAAAGATCTTAAGGCGATGCTAGATAAAAGAAACCAAGAAATGAAAGGAGTACTTTCCACTGAACAATATCAATTCTATAAAGAGACCCAAAATAGAAGGCGTCAAAATTTTAAAAATCTAAAAGAGTCATTTGAAGAATTAGATTTAATTGATTCTCAAAAACTAGCTTTTACAGAAATCACAGTAAAATTTGCACTTCAAATGAGCACTTTAAGGAAGAGTGACCAAAGAAGAATAGTCAAGGTTAAAGAATTTACATCAATAATTGATTCAAAGAATAAGGAAATGAAGAATTTGCTTTCCAACGAGCAATATAAAGTCTATGAAATAAGGCAAAGTAAAACTCAAAGAGAGAGACTAAAAATGGTTATGGAAAACAATTAAGGATTTTAACATTACCCAAATAAGTTCAGACAAATCAATCCAACTTACTGCAAAAATAAGAACTGAGTAATAATTTAAAATTGGATAATGAAAAAATTCTTAATAATCGTATCAATACTGAATTTCATTGGGGTGCTATATGCACAAGATAATACTAACATTAATGAATATAAATTTGATTTCACATTGTCAGGAATCTTAAAAGATTCTGAAACAGGTGAATCACTTCCTTTTGCAAATATTATCATCAAAGGTACATCTAAGGGAACAACCACCAATATAGATGGCTACTATACTTTGCATAATATTCCTATTGATACATCGACAATAATAGCGAGCTACATAGGCTATGAAAAAAAAGAGATAAAACTTAATCCAGATTTACCAAAAACTAACTTAATAATAGAATTAGTGCCATCATCATTATTCTTGAATGAAATTTATGTCACGGCTGAACCAGAAGATATTTTTCAGGTGTCAACAAACAGTATAAGTACAGTGAAAATGACACCTCAACAACTAAACCAACTACCAAATTTAGGTGAACAAGATATCATGAGGTCATTCCAGTTAATGCCAGGTATTTCAGCTAGTAATGAATCTTCATCAGGTATGTATATTAGAGGCGGCACACCGGATCAAAACTTAATTGTCTATGATGGCTTTACAATTTATCAGATAGATCATCTATATGGATTTTACAGTGCATTTAACTCCAATGCAATCAAAGATGTTCAACTTTATAAAGGTGGTTTTGAATCTCGCTTTGGTGGTAGGTTATCTAGTGTTACTGAGATAACTGGAAAGGATGGAAATCAAAATAATTTTGAACTAGGTGGGAGTATTAGCTTATTAAATGTTAATGCTTTTACTGAAGCGCCAATCGGAGAAAAATTTACATCTATTATAGCGTTCAGAAGATCTTATGAAGGACCAGTCTATAATACTATTTTTGATCAATTCACTGAAGATAATGTAAGCTCATCATCTCAGTTTCAAGATCGCTTTGCGACGACTGTAAAATCATATTTTTATGACTTTAACGGTAAATTCACCTATAAACCTACTGACAAGGATATTATATCATTAAGTATTTTCAATGGAACTGATAATTTAGATAATGGTTACGAATTAAATACTCCACAAAGACTACTAAATTTAGGGATAGATTTTAGTCTTAATATTTCTGATTTAACAAACTATGGAAATTTTGGAACAGGAGTTAAATGGTCAAGGAGATGGTCAAATAAACTATACGGAAATACAATAATTAGTTATTCTAATTATTATAGTGATAGGGAATTCGGTCGGTTTGGTACAGTAACTAATCAAAATCAATCACAAAACCTATCGGGTGGTTTTTCAGAAGATAATGATTTAAAAGACTATAGTTTTAAATCGGATTACCAATTTGATTTGTCAAATTTCTCACAAATAAAATTTGGGGTATTTGGTACTAATTACAATATAAAATATGAGTATACCCAAAATGATAGTGTATCGATAATTGATAAGAATGATAATGGTGAGCTAGTGGGTGGTTATTTGCAATCACAATTCAAGTTTTTTGATGATAGATTGAAAATAGTTACAGGTCGAAGGTTAACCTATTACAGTAATACCAGTAAATTTTACAGAGAGCCTAGATTTAATGCAAATTATAGCTATTCAGACAAGTTAAAATTTACTTTTGCTTGGGGAAAATATTATCAATTTGCGAATCAAGTCACTCGTCAAGATTTGTCTTCAGGAAGTAAGGATTTTTGGGTGCTTTCAAATAGAAATGATATCCCCGTCAGTATTTCCAAACACTATATATTGGGTTTTTCATATGAAACTTGGAAATATTTATTTAGTGTTGAGGGCTATCATAAGAACTTATCTGGAATCTCTGAATACAAACAATATGTTTTCGGTGGGCCACAAGGGATTAGATATGAAGAAAACTTTTATAATGGAAATGGCTATGCTAAAGGTCTTGAATTTCTAATCCAGAAAAAGTACGGTAGATTTAATGGTTGGGCTAGTTATACCCTAGCTGAGGCAAGAAATAAGTTTGATATATACGGAAGTGAATATTTTTCAGCTAATCAAGATGTCACACATGAATTCAAGTTAGTCAAGATTTTTAATTATAAACGTTGGGATTTTTCTACAACTTGGGTCTATGCAACAGGTAGACCATATACAGCTCCATCTGGAGCTTACTCTCTAAATTTAATAGATGGAAGTACTGAAGACTATTTTACAACTACTGATAAAAATAGTGTTCGACTAGCAGACTACCATAGACTTGATGTTGCCCTCAATTATCAATTATATGTAAACGATTATAGCAGAACCAATAAATCCGAAATTGGGCATATCGGATTCTCAATATTCAATATTTATGACCGTACAAATACATGGTATAATCAATATGAAGTAATTGAAGGAGAGATTATTGAGACAAATATTAATTATCTCGGTTTTATGCCAAATATTACTTTATCACTATCACTTAGATAAAATGAGAAAAATCAAAGCTTTTCATATTATCGTTTCAATATTATTTATCTCTAGTTGTTTATCGGTAAATACCAATCCAGATTTTGAAGATGTACCTGTAGTTCAGGGGTATCTTCATGCTAATAAGCCATTAGAAATTAAAATTTCTAGGCAAATTCCATACTCGAGTAAAGCTAATTATTCATTAGATAATCTTGACTCCTTAGAGATAAAAATATTTGATGGAAATTTATATTACAGCCTAGTTTCGGATGGGAATGGAAAATATATAAATCCTGATATCGATTTAAATCAACTAGACTCATTTGAAATAGAATTCAATTTCAACAATGTCTCAGTTTCAGCTTCAACAAACATTCCATCGAAACCAGAGAATTTTAGTTCATCAGTATCTAATGTTTATGTTAGTATACTACCTGGTAATAATCCTGATGAAATCACATTTACTTGGGATAATACTAATGGTCGATATTATTTCTTATTGATAGAAAATATTGAATCAAATCCTATTTCAATATATGATAATGTCAATATTGCAAACATCAATCAATTATTTAATTTAGCGCCCACTCAGTCAGATAGCTACACAATGAGAACAAGACGTTTTTCATATTATGGGAAACACAGGATAATATTATTTCATATAAATCCTGATCTTGCTGCCCTTTATGAAGAAAATGATAATACCTCACAAAATATATCTAATCCACCAACAGGGCTCAAAAATGCATTTGGAATATTTACTGGCATTAACTCTGATACTTTATATGTGAATGTAAAAGCAAGATAGAATGGTTAACCCACTCCATGTACTATATATAAACACGTTATGAGTGGATTTATACAGTGTACTTTGCATCCTTATTTAGTGGTGCAATAACGAGATATAACACAAGACCCACCCATCTTCACTTTGGCTTGTAGGGGCCAAATTCAGTTGAAATAAATGGAAATAAATGACAAAGATATAATGAAAACATTACTATTTACACTTATAACATTAATAACCTGTTTTTTAGCATGCTCAAAAAACGATGTAACTGGTCCTCGAAATACGGCACCTTCGATCGAAGATCAGCTATTTGAAATTACTGAAAATGCCAATATTGGTACTATTATTGGAACTATATTAGCTACAGATTTAGATGAGGACACCTTATCATTTGAGATCCTAGAAGGTAATTTAGAAAATGTTTTTACCTTGAATTCATCTACTGGGGAACTATCTTTGTCTCAATCATTAAATATTGAGGTTACAGAGAGCTACGTATTACTTGTTCAGGTAACAGATGATATAGCTTCAGCACAAGCAAACATAACCATCTCTATAAAGCCAATTGAAGTTATAATTAGTACCCCCGGATTTCCTGGAAACTCATTCTTTGATGGTCGACTGGGTGATGCTGACTATTGGTCGGACCAACCCAAAATTCTTTCTGCCGGTTTAGGGTTTAGCGATATCCTTGGTATTGAAGTTGATGAAATTACGGAAGAATTGGTTGAAAGGATTGGTGGAGCTTGGGCATCGAATATTTCCTGTGAAGATACCAGATCCAGAACATTTACGAGTACCAGAGACGACATTGAACTAGTCTTTGTGGTTCAGAATCCATATGCTGATGATTTTAAAGAAGGTGCCTTAGGTTTGGATGCATTACCAATGGTTTTTACCTGGCCGGTTAAAACAAATACCATAGATTTAAGCGACTTCAGAATAACCGTAAGTAATGGGGATGAAATCACGCCCTCTGCAGCAGGAGTAGCCCCCAATTTTGAAATCAACGAAAGAAATGTGGTAGTATTAAGCGGTGAGTTTGCCAATAAATTACCTAGTAGTGATCCAAATTCAAGATTTGTTACCAAAGTCGAAGTTGTGGGCGAGTTAATTTTAGTAGGACCGAATGGGCAAGAATTCAATGCTCAAGGTATGTATAAAGAAACCTTATCTAGCCCGTATGATGCTAATAATGGACCACGTTTAGTTGGCGCGAAATTGAATTACTCCGATCCTAATGTGGCTGAAGGTTTTTCTATAAATCTACCTTTTCCAAGACCGGACAATGATGAATTTGCTCTTTATGGTGAGCAAATAGAAGAAGCAGAGGCGGAAGGTAAAGTCGTTGGCAGGCTAAGAGTTTTAACATCAGGGGGATTTTCCCCAAATGGAATACAGGGAGTGCTACCTACTGATTTCGACAAATTTTTCCGGGTTCATGCCCAGGGAACCGATGGTTCAACCGTTTTAGTAGAACAAGTAAACATGGAATATGAAGTTCAGGGAGGAATTATAAAGGTAATAGGCCTGGCTGATTTAGGTCTTGCGGAAGGTGTAAATGATACAATTTATGACGGTTGTTATCAGGAGGACGGTGACAATTATATCGATATTATCATAGTAGGTGATGATGCTGCATTACGAAATTTAACGCATGTTGAAATTCCAAGTTTAGCTGGAGGTTATTCTGCATTCTTTAATCCAGGCGGTCCTGGTCCTACTCCTTATGCGGGTGCACGATATACATCACCCGGACCTTATGATCTTGAACCTGTGATTATGGCACTCGATAATCCGATGCGGATTTCTAATTAGTACAACTACTCATAACATGTGGGAGAAATTTTATTAATCCTCATGTGATATTAAAGTTAAGGAATGGCCGAAAGAATAAACTAATACACTAATCTCTTGATTTATTGCTTAAACACTCTTAACTATAGATAAGTTGTACAAAACTTGTACAGTTCCTACAAAATAAAAAAGCTAAATAACTGTAATTATGTTACTTAGCTTAAATTAGTTGTACGCACAATAGGATTACTACTATCCTAGTTCATATTGTAGAGTAACCTATGTAGCATGTAAAATGAGGTTCGCGTGCTCAGTTCAATGAATCTAATTGGGTTATTATACAAGAGACTATTGAACAAGATGGCTTAGAACCGCAGGAATATCAACTCTCACAAAACTATCCAGACCCTTTTAATCCCGTTACCCAGATACAGAACAACTTACCCGAGTAAACGCAAGTTCGACTAGAGGTATTCAATAGTCTAGGACAAAAGATGATGGAATTAGTCAATACACAAACTTGCAGGCTCTTACGCAGCAAGTTTTGATGCTACGGAGTTGTCCTCAGGGGTATATCTGTACAAAATTACTACTCCGTCTTTTAGCCAGACCAAAAAGATGCTTTTAGTTAAATAGTTACTGTGGTTGGTATGGCGAAACCTCTGACATGTATAAAGACATCAAATGGGAATCCGCACATGATAAGCTAATGATCGTTAGTGAGTTTGGAGAAGGAGCACTGCAAGGCTTAGATGGGAAAGAAAACGAGCGATGGACCGAAGAATATCAAGCTTCGGTGTATCGAAATGCTAAATAATATCGATTTTTTTGTAGAAATATTGTTTTGGATTATAGATCGCATCACCGTTACCTTAAGCGTATTAAGGCCAATTTTAACCAAAAAAAGGTTAATTTCCGAGCAAGGTGTAAAAAAGCAAGCTTTTCATATTTTGCAGGATTATTATTCCTTTATATAATTTTAATTCTACTGTATTATTAATGGTGTTGAAGTATTTTGTAGTCATCATAGTATTCCTTCTAAGCACATGTGTCGATGTTCAAAATACCTTACCATTGCCCCCCTCGAATGAAGATTCATTTTTAGTAGACTTCTTGGGGAATAGTATAAGTTCCTCGAGTTTACGTACTCCATATGTGGTAGTATTGGGCATTGCGCAGGACGCTGGATTCCCTCAAATTGGTTGTGAAAAAGAGCAATGTAAGCGGTATTGGCAGGGTGAAGTCGGTCCTAGGCATGCAAGTTCCATTGCTTTAGTCGACCCATCCAATCAATCAACTTGGATATTTGATGCTACCCCAGATATTAAGTATCAACTTCAAGCTCTTAAACATCAGGTTCCAGGATATTCGTTAGAGGGTATTTTTTTAACCCACGCTCACATTGGACATTATACAGGGCTTATGCAATTAGGTCATGAAGCCATGGGGGCTAAAGAGGTTCCCGTATTTGCCATGCCCAAAATGGCCAATTTTTTAAAAAGCAATGGACCTTGGAGTCAATTGGTTAATTACAGAAATATCATCCTTAATGGTTTGCAAGCAGACCGGCCAACATTCTTGACAAGTGAGCTGAGTGTAACACCCTTTCTCGTTCCTCACCGTGATGAGTATTCCGAAACAGTTGGTTATAAAATACAACACGGTGAAACCTCTTTGCTCTACATTCCGGACATTAATAAGTGGGAACTATGGGAAAAATCCATTGAAGAGGAGATTTTGAAAGTGGACTATGCTTTGCTAGACGGTACATTCTACGATTCTAGCGAGCTTCCTGGGCGTGATATGTCAGAAATCCCCCATCCATTTATCCAAGAAAGTATCCAACGCTTTAGCAAACTTGGCCCAACCGAGAAGCAAAAGATCATATTTACCCACTTTAACCATACAAATCCGCTTATCCTAGATAATCCTGAGCGTGATGATGTTATTTCCTTAGGTTATCGAGTCGCTGAGGAAGGATTGGTAATTATTTTATAATTTTCTGTTAGTTCTATTGTCGACTGTTGGCTTAATCTTTTTTAAAAATTAGTAAAAAACTACCCGATTCGGTAGTAATTGCGCAAGGGTTTACCCTTACCATTGAACCGGGTGTAGAAGTTCAATTTGATGCAGAGGTTTTTTATTAAAGGTTTTTTCATTTAGGTAGGCAGTTCTATAAGCTCTTTTGTAGCTGCTCTACCATACCAAGGACCTGTAAATCGCCATAACCGTAAATGGCTTCTCTTCCACAAAATTCCTGAAAAATAGGACCAAAATTTTTCATACTTAGCTTAGAATCAGACTCAGATCCTGACTCAATACCTTCCTTAGAATCCCGCATAAAAACCTGTTCCTCACCTAGCTCAGAAATGATCTCCTTCAAGGTGTCCATTGGGCGCCCCAGAGAAGAGCCCTTGGCTTCACGATCTAAGTGAGCCTGCACGGCTTCGGGAATAAAGGGAAAGGATTCACTAAGATCGAGCGCGCCTTGTTTAAGACCTACACGATTCCCAGCCACATAATGCTCCCATAACATAGCAAATGTGGAGAGTTGCTCCGGGTTGATCCGGATTCGCTGCTCAAACACATCTTGAAGTTCAGCAGCTGTTAACCCATTAAAGGCATAGGGACTTTTAAGGCCGGGTTCAACCAAATACACATGGGCTTGCTTCACATACTGCTTAATGACCCAGGCCACAAACCAAAGATTCACTTGGCAAAAAACATCCCGTTCGAACCACAAACAAATGACCGATTTTTTTTGAATTTGTCTCATTTTTTGAAATTCAGACCGACTTAATTTTTCGTACTCGCCCGCATCCCATCCTGGATCTAATTGTTGCAAAAACTGTGTACGATGTTCAAAAAACAACGATAAATCCTCGTTAGCTCCGCCTGTGACAGGGCCATCCATTAAACATTCACGCGTAGTGAGGAACTCCCCGGGTATTTGGCCCGGCAAGAGTTCCTCTAGCACGTGCATTAATCCGTCGCCATTGAGTATGTGGGTGATAGTCCTATTGTACAAATAGCATATTGCCGATTTTTCTCCATCTTCGCACTGCGCGAGTACAAAACCTCTCTGGTATTCAAATGGATGTTCCTCATCAGGGCCGATTCCTTCGAATTCATCCAAGAATTTCAGAAGTTGTTTCGAATCCCCATGTATATAGTAGAGTTCCCCAGACACTATTCCTTTCATATTTTTTTCAAAAATTGCTGCGGGATAGTTACCAAAGTCAAAAATGGCCCCAGGGATCCTTGCAGGGCCGATTAGTGCGGCATGTTTACGAAGCATCTTTGCAGCTTCGTTGTCATAATTTGACTGAAGTAGGCCGTAGACGAAGATATTCTGGGTGTTCATGAGAGTAACTCAGGAGTTGATAATGTTCAACCCCCAAAGATAGCTAAAACCCACCTCTGAAGCACCTCGTTCAACACCTCGTAATACCGTGAAGCGATAAATTCTGCCTTGGTTTCATTATAGTAGACATCATCGGCGAGGGGTTCGTCAGAAAATCCTGTATGCATATCTATCGGGATAATGGGAGAGGAAATGGTTGATTTTTTGCTCACAATACTATCAACCAGTGCATGTAGTCTTGCATAGTAGGCGCTTAACTCGGAGCTACAGAACAATTCTTCTAGGCCGGGAGCCATCTCTTCAACTAACTATTGAATGTAA
>JAYPBC010000044.1:0-10371 GCA_038124025.1 Balneola sp.
AATATAGGCTTTTTTAACCGAAGGTTCAATTCCCACCTCAGGACTATATCGTGATGTTCATTGGCACTGCTGATATACATCTATGAAGCGCATTTTGATCTGATTTACGCCTCCAGTGATCGCGTTAGTATTGTTCGGAATATTCCGAACGCACGTTTGGAACCACGAATAATTCTAAAACCTCAATGTTTTTAGTATTTTCGTTATAGAATCAAAATAGAAATTCGATCTCAAAGTAAAGAAAGGTAATGGATTCGGCCGCCAGACTCTGCGGGGCAGACCTCTCTGGTAAGCAGTTTCATTATTTTATGGTATATGATAAAATTTCTCCTGATGGCGCTTTTAACAGTGCTAAAGCGAAAGATTTAATAAGTATGCTGTAATTGATCAGAGGTATAGAAACATATAAAGTACATGGCAATAATAAAAAAGCAAGCTAAAAGCGAATTGGAATAAAATCTCAAGACTTTTTGAAGAATTCGAATAAATATTTGTGAAACACCAAGAGCTCCTTCATATTAAAAACATGGTCTGCCCTCGCTGCATAATGGCAGTTACGGCAGTACTGAATAAGGTTCAAATCGAATACCAAGATGTTCACCTTGGCGAAGTAATCCTAGCAAAACCCGCTGAGGATGAGAAAATTGAATTATTGAAAATTGAATTGGAATCAATTGGTTTCGATTTGCTAGAGCGTGGGAAGTCATCGGTAATTTCCAAAATTAAAACCCTAATCGTAGAACAGATCCACCACAGCAAAGAACCGTTGAAAGAGAATTTCTCAACTTTCCTTTCAGAAAAACTACACCATGAGTACTCGTACCTGAGCCGCCTTTTTTCATCGGTGGAAGGCATCACCATTGAAAAGTATATTGCCCGGCAAAAAATAGAAAAGGTGAAGGAGCTGCTCTTTTACGATGAATTGTCTTTGTCGGAAATTGCCTTTCAAATGGATTACAGCAGTGCGGCCTACCTTTCCACCCAGTTCAAAAAGGAAACCGGGATGACACCAACACAATTCAAGAATATGCACCAGCCCGGTCACCGCCATTTGGATAGTATCTAAGGCAAAATCTTGAAAAAGAACCTCAAAATACTGTAACGTTTTAAAAAGCGGTTCCTGTGACATTTGTATCATAGAAATAAAGATTTCATGACTATGAGTACAATTGTTGCACCTGATAAAAAATTAAAGAAAGAATCATTTCCCGTAACTGGCATGACCTGTGCCGCCTGTGCGGGAAGTGTAGAATCTATTTTATCCCATACCGAAGGGGTAAAAAATGCTAGTGTCAATTTCGCTTCCAACTCGGTATTGGTGGAATATGATCCTTCTATCTCTTCGGGTGATTTGCAAAACGCTCTGCGAAGTGTAGGCTATGATCTCATCATTGATGCCGAAGACCCTTCCCAGGCCCAGGAGGAATTGCAGCGTCAGCATTACCTGGACGTGCGCAGCCGCACGATTTGGTCAGCTATTCTTACCCTTCCGGTCTTTATTCTGGGCATGTTTTACATGGAATGGACGCCTGGTAGATGGATTTCACTGGCATTCAGCATCCCAATTCTTTTCTATTTTGGCCGTAGTTTCTACATCAATGCCTGCAAGCAGGCAAAGCACGGCAAAGCCAACATGGATACCCTGGTGGCCCTGAGCACGGGTATTGCCTTTTTGTTTAGTTTATTTAATACGCTGTTTCCCGATTTCTGGCACGCCCGGGGCATTCACCCGCATGTTTACTACGAGGCGGCTACCGTGATTATCACCTTCATTTCTTTGGGCAAGCTCCTTGAGGAAAAAGCCAAGTCCAACACTTCATCGGCCATTAAAAAACTAATGGGTTTGCAACCTAAAACCCTGAAAGCAATAGTCGATGGAGAAGAGCAGGAAATTCCTATTTCGTCCGTACATCAAGGTTATACGATTATAGTACGTCCTGGTGAGAAAATTCCGGTGGATGGTGAAGTTTCAGAAGGCAGCTCTTATGTTGATGAAAGCATGATCACAGGTGAGCCGGTACCAGTAGCCAAGACCAAAGGCGAAAAAGTATTTGCCGGTACTGTCAATCAAAAAGGCAGTTTTCAATTTACTGCGGAAAAAGTAGGTGGGGAAACCCTCCTTTCGCAAATCATTAAAATGGTACAAGAAGCTCAGGGCAGCAAAGCCCCGGTGCAAAAATTGGTAGATAAAATTGCAGGAATCTTCGTGCCAGTGGTAATGTCCATTTCGATTTTAACCTTCATCGTCTGGTTGTTTGCAGGAGGGGATGATGCTTTTACGCATGCCCTACTTACATCAGTTGCGGTATTGGTAATCGCCTGTCCGTGTGCTTTGGGTCTGGCCACTCCTACTGCCATCATGGTGGGTGTAGGCAAAGGAGCGGAAAACAACATCCTCATCAAGGATGCCGAAAGCCTGGAACTGGGGCACAAGGTCAACGCGGTGGTATTGGACAAAACCGGAACCATTACGGATGGTAAGCCAACAGTGTCCAACCTGTTTTGGTCCCAGCAGGCTACTGAAAATTACCACGCGTCCATACTGCTTGCATTAGAAGCTCAATCAGAACATCCTTTAGCCGATGCAGTGGTGAGGAAACTCAAAGAAGAAGGTGTAAAACCGGAGGCTTTGAAAGACTTTGACAGCATTACCGGAAAAGGGGTAAAAGCAGCCGATGCTTCAGGGAAATATTTTTTCATCGGTAATGCCAAATTGATGGCTGAAAACCGAGTAAACATCCCACAAGAAATTCAACAAAAAGCAAGTAAGTGGCAGGAAGCAGCCAAAACGGTGGTATTCTTCTCGAATGAAAAAGAAGTACTGGCGGTATTGGCTATAGCCGATAAGATCAAATCCACTTCAAATTCAGCCATTGAAAAACTCAAGAAAAAGGGTGTTGAAGTTTATATGCTCACCGGTGATAACAATCAAACTGCAAAGGCGGTAGCTAAAGAGGTGGGATTGACCGACTTTAAAGGTGAAGTATTGCCAGCTGACAAAGCGGATTTTGTGAAGGAACTACAATCCCGAGGAAAAGTAGTGGCGATGGTCGGTGACGGCATCAACGACAGCCACGCCCTGGCACAGGCTGACGTGAGTATTGCTATGGGGCACGGCTCGGACATTGCAATGGATGTGGCCAAAATGACCCTGATTACGTCCGATTTGGAGTCTATTCCCAAAGCCCTGAAACTATCCTCCAAAACCGTGAAGGGCATCCGTCAGAATCTCTTTTGGGCGTTTATTTACAATGTGATTGGTATTCCGATAGCGGCTGGCTTATTGTACCCGATTAATGGATTCCTATTGGATCCTATGATTGCCGGAGCTGCCATGGCCTTAAGCTCGGTATCGGTGGTGGCCAATAGTTTACGATTAAAAACCAGTAAGCTATAAGGGTAATGGAAAGAATCAAGGTAACAGTACGAGAGGTCATTGCCGAAACACCGGACACTTTTTCGCTGGTGTTGGAAAATCATCCGGGGTTAGATGGCTATAAAGCAGGACAATTTATTAATGTTCATTGCAAGGTTGATGGTGAAGAAACCCAACGGTCCTATTCATTTTCCACTTCCCCATTGATAGACCCTTACCCGGTTCTCACGATTAAAAGAGTACCACGGGGCAAGGTTTCCAATCACCTGTATAAGACTAGAAGAGGCGGAGACACCCTGGCAATTAGTGAGCCTCTGGGAAGGTTCGTGCTGGATGAAGAAGCACTGAATGGTCAAATACTTTTAATTGCCGGGGGAAGCGGGATAACCCCCATATTCGGCTTGTTGAAAGAGGGCTTGGAGCAATCTTCCGAAACACAATTTACCCTGGTCTATGCTAATCGTAATGAAGACATCATTTTCCAAAAGGCATTGGATGCACTGCTTCAAAAGCACCAAAGCCGACTGGACATTCATTACTTTTTAGAAGAAGGTAACCTGGTGGATACACCAGCGAGTGTACATAAAGGCCGAACATCATTAGAATTTTTGGTAGAGCTTTTAAAAGAATTGGATATGCCACTCAATGATGTAACCGCCTATGTCTGTGGGCCGGAGGGGTTGATGATTCAATGCCTGACCTGGCTAGAAAAGTTGGGGCTGTCACAAGGGAAGATTCGTACCGAATATTTTACTTCCTCTGGATCCATCTTACAGGATCGCGCGCTTGAAAAGGTCACAACATCCGAAGTAAAACTGCTCAATCTCAAAGGAAAAGAGCAAAGGCTGGCTGTCCCTCAGAACATCGATATTCTATCTGAATTCTTGGGGCAAGGCTATAAGTTGCCCCACTCCTGCCGGGAGGCGATGTGCGGAAGCTGTGCCGCCAAACTGGTGGAAGGACAAGTTGAAATGAAAGAAAACTATGCCCTTAATGATGCTAAACTCGGAGAAGGCTATGTCTTGCTTTGCCAGAGTACTCCGGTAAGTGACAGGGTGATATTAGAATATGTTCGTTGAAGCAAAATCTTGTAAACCAAAGTCAAAATCCTATAATGCTTTCAGCTTTGTTGAAATTTAATTTTGCAATGTAATTGATCAAAATAAATATTCGATATATGGAACAATTGAAGTTCAAAACCAGCATTAAGTGCACTGGATGTCTAGATAAAGTAACCCCACAACTCAACAATACCCATGGTATTGAAAACTGGGAGGTGGATTTGAAAAATCCGGATAAAGTACTTACCGTAAACGCTCAAAATGCATCAGAAGAAGATGTGGTCAAAGCGGTGAAAAAAGTAGGATTTGAGATTGAGAGAATTTAAACTGAAATTCGGCAAGGGGGATTCTATTTTACGAGAATCCCCTTTGTTTTGTTATCTTTACGACTCGTGAAAAAAGTCATTTCCATATCGCTTGCATTACTCATGTTGGTCTCCAACGTGGGTTTTACCCTGAACACCCATTTTTGTGGTGGTGAGGCGGTAGAGACTTCTTTTTCAATCGGGCTTCATAATCCAGATTGTGGTATGCCCGACATGGATAGAGAGTGCGAATCCATTCCATCCAAACAGAAGCAAATAAAGCAGAAGCCTTGCTGCGAAAATCAACATCAGTTATTGCAGTTGGATGAAAACGCAGATGTACAAATCACATCTATTGAAGTTAACCCTGTTTTCTTTGTTGCATTCATCCATTCGTTTGTTCAGCCGATTCTGTTCGCTGGTCAATCTCTTGTTCATAACACCTATCACTCTCCTCCCATTGCTGATAAGGACATTCAAGTCCTTTTTCAGACGTTTTTGATTTAAGCCATATACTACATTTATGTTCCTTGTCCTGTGACTCTGGAGCATAGTGGCATTTATTGCCATTGAACAATCTATTTCTGTTCAATCAAACTCAAATGTATTATGCTTAATAAAATCATTAAATATTTCTTAGAGAATAAGTTAGTCACTATTCTCGTTCTCACAGGTTTTGTAGCCTGGGGAATTGTAACCGCACCATTCGGGTGGAAAGTTGGTGCATTGCCTTCTGACCCTGTCCCTGTGGATGCCATACCGGACATTGGCGAAAACCAACAAATCGTTTTCACCCAGTGGTCAGGCCGTTCACCTCAGGATATAGAGGATCAAATCTCCTATCCATTGACTACCTATTTATTAGGAATACCTGGTGTTAAATCAATCAGGAGCTCATCTATTTTTGGATTTTCCAGCATCTATATCATCTTCTCAGAAGATGTAGAATTCTATTGGTCTCGTTCCAGAATACTCGAAAAACTCAATTCCCTGCCATCGGGGCTATTACCCGAGGGTGTCCAGCCAGCTTTGGGGCCGGATGCAACCGCCTTGGGTCAAGTCTATTGGTACACCCTCGAAGGAAGGGATAAAAACGGCAACCCCACTGGTGGTTGGGATTTACATGAAATACGTACAGTACAGGATTTCTATGTAAAGTATGGCCTCAATGCAACCGAAGGAGTATCAGAAGTTGCTTCTATTGGTGGTTTCGTTAAAGAATACCAGATTGACGTGAATCCTGATGCCCTGAAAGCCTATAATATTCCGCTTCACAGGGTGATGCAGGCAGTACAAAAATCCAATAAAGATGTAGGTGCCAAAACCATTGAAATAAACCAAGCCGAATACTTAGTACGTGGTTTAGGTTATGTCAAAAAAGTACAAGATATAGAGAAGGCCGTAGTTGCGGTACAAGATAACGTACCGATTAGAATAAAGGATATAGGAGTTGTAACACTCGGTCCTGCGACAAGGCGGGGTATCCTAGATAAGGATGGTGCAGAAGTAGTGGGTGGTGTAGTGGTAGCCAGATATGGAGCAAACCCTTTACAAGTAATTAATAATGTAAAAGATAAAATCAATGAAATTGCGCCTGGTCTTCCTAAGAAAACATTAGCTGACGGCAGAGAGAGCCAGCTAACAATTGTTCCGTTCTATGACCGCTCAGAATTGATTTACGAGACCTTAGGCACACTAGAAGAAGCTTTATCACTGGAAATACTCATCACTATTTTGGTGGTAATTGTGATGGTTTACAACCTAAGAGCTTCATTCCTCATTTCCAGCCTTCTTCCTATTGCCGTACTCATGGTTTTTATTGCCATGCGCTATTTTGGTGTAGATGCAAACATTGTGGCACTATCAGGAATTGCCATTGCTATTGGTACAATGGTGGATTTAGGAATCATCCTTTCTGAAAACATCATAAAACATATAGACGAAGCGCCTCCCTGCCAAAAACTTATTGAAACTATTTACAACGGAGCATCAGAAGTAGCCACTGCAATTCTAACTGCTGTATCTACTACCATCGTTAGTTTTATTCCTGTATTTACCATGCAGGCAGCCGAAGGTAAGCTGTTTGGCCCATTGGCATTCACAAAGTCATTTGCACTTTTAGCTGCTTTGATCGTTTCCTTGCTGATTCTGCCAACCCTCGCTCATTGGTTTTTTGGCTTCAACATCAAGAACAAGTTTGTAAAAAAGTATGGCCATTATGGTTTAGCCTTAGTAGGAATTGTTAGCCTCATTTTAGGGCAGATTTGGGCTGGTGTACTGCTCATTCTTTTCGGTGCTATAGGTATTATCAAAAACTTGGAAAGGATTAAGAGTAAAGAACTTTCAGGATTGTGGAAATTCTTACTGAGCTATGCGGAGTTAATTGTTGTGCTAATTGGCGTAGTATGGCTTTTGGCTAAATACTGGCTGCCTTTAGGAGCTTCTCAGTCTCTATTCATCAACTTCATTTTTGTATCCTTACTTGTGGGTTGTATTCTGGGTGGTTTCACCCTACTAGAATATCAGTACGAACAAATACTTAATTGGTGTTTGAACAACAAGATAAAGTTCCTGATCATTCCGACAATCCTGATTTTTCTAGGGGCAACTATCTGGCTTGGCTTCAATAGCATTTTTGGCTTTGTTTCAAAAGGCTTTGAAAAGGTAGGATGGAATATCAATCAAACGAATGGCTGGTCAACTATGGCTCATACCTTTCCGGGGATTGGTAAAGAATTTATGCCTTCTCTGGATGAAGGTAGCTTTTTGTTGATGCCCACATCTATGCCTCACTCCGGGGTAGAATACAATCGCAAAGTGGTTGGCCAATTGGATATGTTACTCACAAATATCCCGGAAGTTGAATTGACTGTAGGCAAACTGGGACGGGTAGAATCTGCACTAGATCCTGCACCCATATCCATGTATGAGAATATTATCAATTACAAATCCGAATACATTCTCAATAAAAAAGGGCACAGACAGAGATTCAAGGTAGATAAAGACAATAGATTTATTACCGTATCCGGTGATACTCTAACCAACGCAGAAGGTTTGGAGCGAGGAATAGAGGCGAATGAATTAATTGCTGATGAAAATGGTGAGTATTACCGCAATTGGAGAAACCACATCAAATCTCCCGATGACATTTGGAATGAAATAGTCAATGTAACCAAATTACCAGGGGTTACTTCTGCACCTAAACTTCAACCTATAGAGACCCGATTGGTCATGCTCCAAACAGGGATGAGAGCACCAATGGGCATAAAGGTGTATGGCCCTGACCTAAAAACCATTGAGAACTTCGGTTTACAATTAGAAAATATCCTGAAAGAAGTTCCATCGGTTAAGGCAGAAGCCGTTTTTGCAGATAGAATTGTAGGTAAACCGTACATCCATCTCAACATTAACAGGGATGAAATTTCACGATATGGAATGAATATAGAAGATGTGCAGCAGACGATTGAGACTGCTATTGGTGGTATGAAAATAACCTCTACCGTAGAAGGACGTGAACGCTTTCCTGTAAGAGTGCGCTATCCAAGAGAATTAAGGGACGACCCTGAAGCATTGGGGAAAATACTGATGCCTACACCAACTGGTGCGCAAATTCCTTTGTCTCAAATAGTAGATTTTGAATACATAAGAGGGCCACAAGCTATAAAAAGCGAAGAAACCTTTCTGGTAGGTTATGTCCTTTTTGACAAGAGAGATGGGTTTTCTGAAGTCACAGTGGTAAATGATGCTCAAAAGACAATTCAAGACAAAATTGACTCAGGTGAACTAAACGTGCCCTCTGGGGTGAGCTACAAATTCTCAGGTAGTTATGAAAATCAGGTTCGTGCAGAGAAACGGCTATCCATTATCGTTCCGCTGGTGCTAGGTATTGTATTCCTCATTCTTTACTTCCAATTCAAATCCGTTTCTACTTCGCTTATGGTGTTTACGGGTATTGCTATGGCATTTAGCGGAGGCTTTATTATGCTCTGGCTGTATGGTCAGGATTGGTTTGTAGATTTTTCATTATTCGGCACCAATATTCGAGAGCTATTTCAAATGCATACTGTCAATTTAAGTGTAGCAGTATGGGTAGGTTTTATAGCACTTTTTGGTATTGCAACCGATGATGGTGTTTTGATTGCCACCTACCTAGATCAGAGTTTTGAACGAAACAAAACTGACAATATCAAGGGAATAAGAGAAGCTACATTAGAAGCAGGTAAGCGCAGAATAAAACCCGCAGTGATGACCTCCGCTACTACCATTATCGCCTTACTACCTATTCTCACCTCTACAGGTCGGGGATCTGACATCATGATTCCAATGGCAATTCCAGCCTTCGGGGGGATGTTGTTTGCGGCAATTACCTATTTCATTGTTCCTGTTCTCTATTGCTGGAGAGAAGAACGTAAAATCCTAAAAGCACAATCATGAAAAAGTACATTATAATTACAGTCATCACTTTGGGGTTTTCCATTTTGGCAAATGCCCAATCTCTAGATGAATATTTCAAAATTGCTGCTGAAAACAATCCGGGATTACAGGCTAAATACAAGTCTTTTGAAGCAGCGATGGAACGGGTTGCACAAGTGAGCAGCTTACCAGATCCAAATTTGTCTTTTGGCTATTTCATTTCTCCAGTAGAAACTCGTGTAGGCCCTCAAAGGGCACGTTTTTCTTTGATACAAATGTTCCCATGGTTTGGTACACTAAAGGCTCAGGAAGATGTTGCTACACTAATGGCAGAAGCGAAGTATCAGGAGTTTTTAGATGCCCGAAACAAATTACTTTATCAGGTAGCTGCCGCATATTACCACCTATATGAGTTAAAAAGACTGGTGGAGATTGAAAATGAAAACATCAGTATTCTATCGTCATACAAGGACATTGCATCAGTAAAGTTCCAGAACGGAAAGGGTGCGATGGTCGATGTATTAAGGGTAGATATAATGCTCAAAGATGCAGCGACCAATTTGTCCATTTTGGAGCAAAAGAAAAAGCCACTTGAAACCCGTTTCAACAAACTATTGAATCGACAGGAAGACGAGGCAATTATCGTTCAGGATTCCTTGTATGTAGAAAACTTGCCTGTAACCTATCGCAGGGATTCTCTATTGACTTCCAATCCATTACTCGATGAGTTGGACTTAAAAATAAAGGCAAGTGAAGCTCAGGAATTAGCCGCAACCAAACAAGGAATGCCTAAAATCGGAGTAGGCTTAGATTATGTCATTGTAGGCCAACGAACAGATATGTCTGTTCCTGATAATGGTCAGGACGTATTGATGCCGATGGTGACTATGAGCCTCCCTATTTTCAGAGGAAAATACAAAGCAGCTCAGAAGGAAGCCCAACTGATGCAGGAATCTTATGCGCTACAAAAAGAAGATGCGATAAACAGACTTACAAGCACGTACGAAATGATTTGGTTCGAAATTCAAAAGCAACTCGACCAAATCATACTTTATGAAGAACAGATCATTACATCTCAGCAGTCTTTGAATCTACTTTTTACCGCTTATGGCAATTCAGGAAAGGACTTTGAAGAGGTCCTCAGAATGCAACAACAAATTCTAAAGTATCAAAAAATGAAAGCTACTGCCTTGTCTGATTACAACATAGCAATAGC
>JAYPBC010000045.1:0-9861 GCA_038124025.1 Balneola sp.
CGCTTCGATCAGCAGCGACTCGAAGATCGTTTTCAGCTGCGTGGGCGCTCGGGAATGAGCAATGAGTTTGTGGGTTGGGCTACCGATGGCGTAGAAGGTGGTGGCTTTTTGTACTCCAACAAAGACACCCTTTCGGTGGGGCTGGTACTGAGTATTGCGGAGCTTCGGGCGCAAAAGAAATCGCCGCATGATATTTTGAGTCATTTTAAAACGCATCCGGTCGTCGCAGATGCCATAGAGGGCGGAGAGGTGGTGGAATATTCGGCCCATGTGGTTTCCTCGGGAGACAAGCGCGCCATGCCTCGAGAGCTCTACGCCGATGGGGTGTTGATTGCCGGTGAAGCGGCGAATTTGTTGTTAAACGCTGGTAAGGCCATCCAAGGGATGGATTATGCCATGCGGTCCGGAATTTTGGCGGCCGAAACGGTACTGGAAGCCAAAGCAGTCGGCGACTTTTCGGTGGGAAAACTGGCCGATTACCGGAAAAAACTGGATGCCAGCTACATTATGAAAGACATTAACGGATTTCAGGATGCGGTGCATGTGCTGCACGATCCTATTATGCAACATAAAGTGCCCAATATTTTATGCGATTTTGGGCGGAAGTTTTTCAGTATAGATAACCAGCCCACTTCGAAATCGAAGGATATGATTTTAGACGCGGTTCGCGAGCATTCGAGCCTTTGGGAAATGGCGAAATTTGGATTTAAAGCCGGGAGGTCGTTATGAGTCAGGAAGAAACGGGAACTAGTGTGAATGCAGAAAATATGGCATTTGGAAAATCCGCCATAAAAAAATCGAGTCTTTCACTAGCCGAACGCCTGGGATTGGTGGGTTACCGAAACCAAAGCCGCAGCGAAATCAAGCCACATATTGTGGTAGACACCGATATTTGCAACAGCAGCTGTCCTCACCAGTGTACCACTTGGGTATGCCCAGCCAACTGCTACACACTAGATGAACAAAAAAATGTGCACTTTCAAGTGGAGGACTGCATCGAATGCGGGACCTGCATGTATGCCTGCGATCAAGGCGCCGTGGATTGGAATTATCCGGACCCGGAGATTGGGCGCGGGGTAAACTGGAATTTTGGATAAATGAGTAAAATCACACAAAAAAAGAACCCAAGAAGTCGCGAATAAAAAGATTTATAAGGTTAATCCGACCCCAAATATTTTGCCCCATTAACCTATTTTTTCCCTTCTTTATTGTTACATTTCAATAAATATAAACATGCATATATCCCGACAAACTCGGTTTTAAACTAACGATACTATGACCAAGAGCTTATTTAACATTGATGATGCATTTCTGTTCGAATCCGAACTAGGCGAAGAAGATCGCCTAATTATGGAGACGGCTCGGGACTATGCGCAATCCTCTCTTGAACCACGGGCATTGAAGGGCAATACCGAAGAATTTTTCGATAGGTCAATAGCCCAAGAAATGGGGGAAATGGGGTTGTTGGGAGTCAACATTCCCGAGGATTACGGGGGGGCTGGTGCGTCCTATACCGCCTATGGCTTGGTAGCAAGAGAAGTGGAGCGAGTCGATTCGGGTTACCGTTCATTCATGAGTGTGCAGTCTTCGTTGGTGATGTATCCCATTTCTATTTTCGGAACCGAAGAACAAAAGCAAAAGTATATCCCACGGTTGGCAACCGGTGAAATTATCGGCTGTTTTGGCCTTACTGAGCCCGATCATGGTTCTGACCCTGGCGGAATGGTGACCACGGCTATGAAAACCGATGGCGGATGGATCATCAATGGGGCCAAAATGTGGATTACCAACTCCCCCATCGCCGATATCGCCGTAGTCTGGGCAAAAGCCAAGGAGCATAAGGACGATCCTGGAGTTATACGCGGATTCATTCTTGAAAAGGATATGAAAGGCTACAGCGCACCACACACCAAATATAAAATGAGCCTACGGGCCAGCGAAACCGGAGAATTGGTGTTTGACGATGTTTTTGTGCCCGACGAACAGATGTTTCCCGAGATTAAAGGACTCAAGGGGCCTTTCATGTGCTTGAATTCGGCTCGATATGGTATTGCTTGGGGAACCATTGGAGCCGCTGAGTTTTGTTATCAGCGCGCACGTCAGTATGTGCTAGACCGCAAACAATTTGGTCAGCCTTTGGCAGCCAATCAGCTCATCCAAACTAAACTGGCCAACATGCTTACTGATATCACCTCGATGCAGATGTTGGCGCTTCGCTTGGGCGAGTTAAAGGATTCGGAGCGTCATCATCCCGGGATGACCTCCCTAGCCAAACGCAATAACTGCGGAAAAGCCTTAGAAATTGCCCGCATTGCACGAGATATGCACGGTGGGAACGGAATTACGGGAGATTATCGGGTCATTCATCATATGGTGAATTTGGAGTCGGTAAACACCTACGAAGGTACCTATGACATCCATGGGCTTATTCTCGGGCGTGAAATCACGGGTATTCAAGCCTTTGCTCCGAAAGGAAACTAAGGCTGAGCCAGTAAAGAACCGCTTTGAAACGCCCTGCTTTCCATATATTGCATTCTTTTTTGGCTTGTGTCTTTGCTCTCTTAGCTGGGCTCACCGCTGGCTTAGTGCTCAGCCCTTTCACCGAACTCCAAGCTCAAGAGCGCCAAAACGTCTGGTTTCAGTCGAGTAATGTGCTTAGCCGTCAGGTAGCGCTAGAGGACACTTCCTTGACCCCCCGTCAGGCTGAGCGAAAATATGAGGACACAATCTATGAACTTCATGGCGAGCTTATCATGCCGCAGTCGTCGAGTGAATTAGATGATGAGGCCTCTCTCGAACAGAATACCCAACTCCATCCTGCCATCATTTTTTTGGTTGGTAGCGGTCCAAATTCCACCCATACCGGATTGTATGCTGACTTTGTGCGAGAAAATTTAGAAGGACTTTTCTTACAACATGGCGTGGCTTTGATGTATTTCGACAAACGAGGGGTTGGTTTGTCCGAAGGTCGCTGGCACCGCACCGATTTATACGAGCGAGCCGATGACGCCCGAGCCGCGGTGCAATTTTTGCGGCAACAAGCCGGTATTGATCCCGAGCGAATTGGAGTGGTTGGGCATTCACAAGGTGGAACGGTCGCACAAATACTAGGGCATTTATACGGAGATTCATTGGCGTTTATCGCATCCCTGGCTGCCCCAACCTACGACACCCAGCGCCGCCTCACCTATGAATATTATAATGACTTTCTTTGCTCGGGCGAGCCGGATGACATTGCACGCGACAAGGCAGAAAAAAAAACCCTTTCCGATCTAAACTGGGTCAATGCCTTTCCCCTGACCAAAACCTGGCGCCATCTTAGCGAGTTAAGCGATTTTAGCCCCGCCTCTCATTTGGCCCAACTTCAACTGCCCTCCTACTTTGCCTTTGCAGAGCTGGACTACTATGTGTCGACCGAGTGGGGTATGGACGCGCTCGAACAAGCAGGTTTAGCCACTATTGATGCCCAGTACGAAGCGGGAAACAGCACTAAGGCGACCATAGAGCTTTTCCCAGGGCTCGACCATGATTTTCGACCGACTCCCAATGTATGCACTGGCGCAGAGCTTGAGTTCGAAAACAGGCGGGGAAAGAAGGAGTCCGATCATTCATCGGCAGACCCAGCAACATCGCTGGAAACTCCTAAGTCTGATGCAATGAAGTCGGAAAAACCTACTTATTCCAAGGAATTTCAGCAGAGTTTTCAGCAGTGGGTACTCGCACAATTCCGCTTAGGAGTACTCTAAGGTTTGGGAGTATGTTAAGGCTTAGGACTACTCTAAAGCTTCGGAGTATCTCAAGGTCTCGGACTATTTTATAGCTTCCTAGTACGTTAAAGCTTCGGGATCTACAGTTCTCGAATCCAAATATTCCGAAACTGCACCGGATCTCCATGATCCTGCAAAGCCAAGGGCATTTTTTCGGGATGAGGCGTGTAATGCGAGGCGCCAATATACGTGGTGGGACCCAATAGCTCTACATTATTTTGCACCAACACGCCGTTGTGTAATACAGTGATGCGCGCCGGTGAAATCAAACTGCCCTTTTCTGAAAACCGTGGCGCCATAAAGATAATGTCATAACTCTGCCACTGCCCCGGAGCCCGAGACGCATTTACCAACGGAATGTGCTGTTTATACACCGAGCTGGCTTGTCCATTATTATAGGTGTCATTTTCATAGGAATTCAAAATCTGCACTTCATACATCCCCATAAAAAACACCCCTGAGTTCGAATATCCTTGACCAGACTTCCCTTCAGCTACAGGGGCATTCCATTCCAAGTGCAACTGCACATCGCCGAAAGCCCGCTTAGTTTCAATCGCCCCCGTGCCTGGGGCCACCGTCATAACCCCGCCAGCCACCTCCCACTGCGCTGGCACAGTCGCCCTCCCGGCTTCGTAAACCCCTATACTTTCCACCATACCCGGCATATCCCCCGCTATTCGAAGCTGCATGACCTGCCAAGCCGTCAAGTCCGTCCCATCGAATAAAACAATGGCATCCGAAGGGGGCTGCTCAGGCGTCAAACCCGGGCTCACCTGCTCCAATTCCACATATAACTCCGTGGATTCAGGGGTAATTACCGCAGCCTCCTGCGCCTGTATCCCACCCAACAAACCTATTATCATGCCAAAAGTTACGACTGCATGCCGCCCAAATTGAATTCGAGAAAAGTACCTATTGTCCACAGCGTAATAGTTCATCATTTCTGTTTATACTTCTAAATTAAGGTTCACAGGCCCATCCTAGCTCTATAACAGGCCCTAAGGTTGTTTCAGTAATATCAACTTTACCAACATAACGAAATATTGAATGCATTTCGGGTTGATTTTTACACATATATTACACATTATGTATGATATACGTGCAAACTAACTCGTATTACCGTTTATACTGGAATACACATTGAAAACAAAAAGCCCTGCATCATGGACTTAGTACACCTAACCCGAAAACAACGTGAATTTTTTGACTACATCGTAGCCTATAGAAAAGACTATGATATCTGGCCTACCTATCGGGAAATAGCGGATCACTTCGGTTTCAAATCTCCGAATAGTGTGACACAAAACATCCAGGCCCTCCTGAAGAAAGGATATTTAGTCAAAGGAGAAGAGGAAGAATACGATTTGCCGCCCGACAAAAAAGAATTACTTGGACAGGTTGATGGCGCTGGGATACCCATTCGTGGGCTCATCGCAGCAGGATATTTGCAAGAGGCCGTAGAAGCAGATCTTGGGCAGCTAACCATGAGCACCCTATTTCCAAACTTAGACAAACTTTTTGCATTACGCGTCTCCGGATTCAGCATGAAAGATGCCGATATTTATGACGGAGATTTTGTTCTACTCATGGATACCGAGCTCAACAGCGGAGATATTGGCGCGGTGTTGTACAATGGTGAAACCACGCTAAAACGCATTTTCTGGGACGATCAAGGGCTCCGCTTAGAGGCCGCTAATGAAGAATACGATGATATCTATGTCTCCCCAGACGTATTTGAGGAAGTACGAATTATTGGCAAATACATAGGTCATGTGAATCGACAAGGATTTCAACGTGCGCCAGCCAAGGTTGCATAGCAGCTAAAAGCGAACAATTTAATTACAAAAGCTTTTTTTTATAAGAGGATTCTCTTATCTTATTAAGCTCTAAAATAATTGCATAATTAAATTATACGCAACATGTACGCGATTGTAGAAATTGGTGGACACCAATACAAAGTATCCGAAAACGACACCTTATTTGTTGACAAACAAAACGTAGAAGGTAATACACTAAATTTTGATCGGGTACTTTTAGTAAAGGAAGACAGCGGCGTGAAAATAGGCACACCTGTGGTCGAAGGCGCAGAAGTTACTGCGACTTTGCTTGATACCGTGAAAGCCGACAAAGTATTGGTCTTCAAAAAGAAAAGAAGAAAAGGATACCAGAAATTAAATGGTCACCGCCAAGTGATGTCGCAAATTCAAATCGACAGCATCACCTTAGGTGGAACCAAGAAAAAAGCTGCAGCAAAAAAAGAAGAGCCTAAAGCAGAATCTGCTCCGATAGCTAACGAAACGGCGGATCTTAGTTCTATGAAAGTAGCTGAACTTAAGGCACTAGCTAAAGAGCGAGGTATCGAAGGATACTCAAGCATGAAAAAAGCTGAACTCATCGAAGCACTACGATAATAGCAATTACTTAGCAAAAATTAGTTAATAGTAACCGACTCAAAAACTAAACGGCAATGGCACATAAGAAAGGTCAAGGTTCAACCCGAAACGGACGCGATTCAAACTCAAAGCGACTAGGTATTAAACGATTTGGCGGCGAATTCGTACGCTCAGGCGGAATTATTGTACGCCAGCGTGGAACCAAATTTCATCCAGGTACAAATGTAATGAGAGGCGGCGATGACACTTTGTTTGCAACGTCTGAAGGAACAGTAAGTTTCTCCAAATCTAAAGGTGGGAGACGTTTCGTGCACGTTGAGGCGATTGCTAGCTAAATCGTTTATTTGGTTTATTACGTTAGCCCATGGGTAATTGGCTAAGCCAGCACCCACTACACACCCATTTTAAAAAAGCTTTATTTCTAGCGCAGAAATAGAGCTTTTTTTATGTCCAAGATTCATTAGCGATTTGTATTTTAAACGTATGACAAGCACTACTTTTCACCCTAATTGGCCAACACTTAGTGGTTTACAAACCTCAGATGGCAACGAGCTTAGCGCAGCAAGTATCTACTGTATTGGACGCAATTTTGCCGAACATGCCGCTGAAATGAACTCCCCTATCCCTAAGGAGCCCCTCATTTTTACCAAACCCATTGGATCGCTATTAGTGGGCGCCGAAGCCACCGTCGAAGTACCGGCTCAATCCAATGAAGTTCATCACGAGATAGAATGGGTCGTTGCCTTGAGCAAAGGCGGTAAAAATATTCCCGAGCATATCGCTTGGGAGTATGTTGCAGGTTGGGGCGTCGGCATTGACTTTACGGCTCGGGACCTCCAAGCCGCTGCTAAAAAAGCAGGTAAGCCATGGGCGGTCTCCAAAGGCTTTGACGGCTTTGGTCCGGTGAGCCCATTCACCCCGAAGCCAGCATCTTTCTCACCCTTACACTTAGGCGATTACCAACTCGAACTCACAGTCAATGGTCGCATTCGACAACAGGATACACTATCCAACATGTTGTTCACATTACCTGAGTTAATTCATTATCTCTCCACCCTATTTACCCTTCGCCCAGGTGATATCCTATTCACTGGAACCCCTTCAGGGGTATCCCAAGTTCAAGCAGGCGATCAGTGCCGTGCCATCTTAAGAAATGAGGCTGGCGAGTTAGCCTCTCGTTTGGATGTTGAAATTAAAGCGGCTCAATAGCATGACCATGGTTCCATCTCCCTTCGTTGGCATTCTACTTTTTTTATGCAGTATATCCGCACCAGTCACAAGCTCCACAACCTATCCGGCAACGGATTTCACCATGAGCAATATTTCGGGCCGCATCATCGATCCCGCAACCGACCTCGCACCAGACTTTTCATTAATTGCCGATACTTCTTTTGTGCCAAACTACCGCTGGCCGGTTGATGTATCACGACATCTATCGGGCACCTTTGGAGAAACCCGCTCCGCTCATTTTCACAGCGGATTGGACATCAAAACCTGGGGACGTGAGGGCTATCCCGTATTTGCTACCGAAGAGGGCTACATAAGCCGGATGGCTATAAGCGCACGCGGCTATGGTAAAGTACTATACGTCACCCATCCTAACGGCTACACCAGTGTGTACGCCCACCTACAAAGGTTCTCACCCGAACTTCAGGCTTACATTGATTCGGTCCGTATGGCGCGAGGCTATCGTTTTGAAATAGACATCGACTTAGGCTATGCATCCAATACTCAGTCACGAAAAACATCTGGCCACTTATTTCCGGTTACAAGGGGGCAGCGCATTGCCTACACCGGTTCTACTGGAATTGGCCCCCCTCACCTTCACTTTGAGCTTCGAAATCCGCAAGAGCGCGCTTTAAATGCACTTGAGTTTGGGATAACTATTAAAGATCAAATTCCTCCCACCATACGGTCGCTCATGGTCATTCCGCTTGCGGCCAATAGCCGAGTAGAAGGCCTCACTGAGCGACAAGTTTTCGGCTTGGTGTCCACCGATCCCGATTTTCCTAACCACGCCCATTTTGGACGAATTGGTGTTCAAGGGCCGGTAGGTGTAGCCTTTGATATTTTTGATGGCGCGGATGAGGTAAATAATAAATATGCGTTTTATCAAGCATGGCTGGTTGATCATGGCCAGGAACGTTCTACCAGCTCTGCCGATACGGTCGTGTATCAACGAATCGATGCGGTAGATTTTGAAGATGGAGGAGCGATGTTTTTTGATCGGTTGTCCCCTCCTTCCTCTAGAAGACGAAGTTTTCAAGCTTTTTTTCCACAGGATGGCCCTGAGATTCCCTTTTATAAAACGATGAAATCCAGTCCTGGTGTGGGACTAGCCCTAAATAACGAGCCCGGTCAGTCTCGACGTTTCGAACTTATTGTGCAAGATTATTTCGGCAATGAATCCAGAGCAAACTATCTACTCGAAGTGGATAAACCCGATAATCACAATCAGAAGGATATTGCTGAATATGCCTCGAACATCCACCCTAGCGATTGGCAGTGGAAGCCGGACTGGATAGCCGTGAGTGATTCGCTTAGCTGGTCATTGGAGGCGAATAATCCAGATTGGGTACTTGCTCCATTCAGTACCACTCAAACCGGACACTGGTTTCAAGACCAAACCATACATACGATTAGAAGAGTCAATCCTGAGCAGCCACACCGAGTCAGTACTCATGACCAAAGAATTCGATGGTATGCTCACCCACATACCTTCCCAGACACTTTAAGTATGGGTGTATTTCATGACGAGATACTCCCGACCAACCACACTGCACATCCCATCCCTATTCTTGGAATTTTACCCCTAGCTCTGCCCCAACAAAAACCCATCACCGTAGAATGGTTCATAGGCGATTATCTAGAGGGGTACAGAAATCAAGAGGGACACATTCCCCAGCAGCTTGGACTGTATCGTTACGATCCTGAGGAGCAAGGCTATGCCAGAATTTCATCGCGTATCCTTGGCGGCACTCTCCGAGCACGCATATCTGGAAGCGGACTGTTTACCTTATGGGCAGATACCCTAGCCCCAAAAGCCTTTAACCTCCGGGTTCAACCAACCGTGTTCGGCACAACAGGAGTATACCTACGCTTCGATGAGGAACACTCAGGAATTCTAACTCAAGAATCAACCATAACCGTGAACAACCAAAAAGGTATCATCGAGTTCGATTACGAAGAAGAGACCATGTTGTATTACCGACCTGCTTGGACGGCGCAGCGGGGTGATACCCTAGAGATTAGCTATCAGATTTTAGATGGAGCCGGCAATCGTGTTGAAAGGCAGACCACACACATAGTCCGATAGCTCTACTGGCTACAAATGGTGAAAGAGTTTATAATCAACAATTTAGCGACGCCCTAGGTTGGTATTAATTCAATCTATCCAGTTCCTAGATTGAAGCAATACAGCTTATCTCAACCAGCACATTCTTAGGCAGAGTCTGAACCGCCACGGTTTCCCTAGCAGGTGGGTTTTCGGTGAAAAACGCGCCATAGACTTCGTTAACGACGCCGAAATCATCCATACTATCCAAAAATATAGAGCATTTAATCACTTTTGAAAAATCAGACCCCGCCGCACGGAGAACCTCAGCCAGATTTTTCATGACCTGTTGAGCCTGGCTTTTGGCGTCTTCTCCCACGATCTCCATCGTATCTGGATTTAAGGCAATTTGTCCTGAACAATAGAC
>JAYPBC010000046.1:0-9832 GCA_038124025.1 Balneola sp.
TACTCCAATATTTGCTAATAGTAAATGGCTGAAATCACCAATCCATGCATTACCAGTTCCAAAAGCAAGAGAGTATCCTGCAATCACCCATACAATCGTGCCGGTACAAAAAGCCATATAGGACATCCCAATTGTATTGAGTACGTGTTTATTTTGTGTTAATCCCCCATAAAAAAGCGCTAAACCAGCGGGGGTCATAAGCATGACTAATGCGGTAGCAATTAGCATCCAGGCAGTGTCGCCTGTGTCTATGGATGCGGCTTCTTGAGCAAAGACAGATGTTGTACATAAGGCTAAGCCTATAAGTGTACTTAGTAGGTATTTCATAAATATATCGATTGAGTTAGTGTTTAAAGCGTAGGGTTAAATATAGCAACCCTAACTTTACCTATATTATTTATAAATTATACGGAATGATTCCTAAAAATACACGACATAAAGCAATGTAAAGTTAAAAATATTAGGGTTAATTAATGGAAGGGCTTTTTTAGTTATTAAGAGGTGTTTATTCCTAAATAAACCAAAGTATTTGAAATTTATTTCAAAATAAAATAAGCTTTCAAAGCGTATGGATTAGCTTATTTATTGTTATTCTGAATTTCGCGTAATTTATTGATTGCGCGCGACTTTAAATTTTCAAACTCATTTTCTTTAATATGTGAACGAGTATATTCTAAATGTAACCATATTATATAGGTTGCCATAACGTCTTCGTAACAATAATTTTCAATGTTCTTGAATTCACCTTTTACATATTGTTCATACACAATATTACCTTCAGAAACTTGCTTGAATGGTATGTCGATAAGCATTCCTAGATGTTTCAATTTAGGCCAAGGACTAGCCCCATAATTACTGAATTCATCAACTAAATCTACATTGTTTGCACTAAATCGATACTTAATTTCTCGGTGACTTAGTCTTGGCGGCATCTGCAGGCTAAATTTTAATGCTCGGTACTCCATGACTGGTAGATCAAAACCTCTTCCGTTATGGTGAATAAGATTAAAATCTTTATAGGTCAATAATTCTTGGAATAATTTTTTTAACCCTTCGTTCTCATTCTCACCAGACCATGCTTCTTTTTGTTTTGGTTGGCCTTTAGCGTCTACCCAAAGTCCTACCCAAGAGACTATTTTATGAAACATGGGAGGTAAAAATTCCGAAGCTCCGCGTCCCACTCTTTTCGCAGCTATATCGATACAAGCTTGGTCACTTAGCTCCTCTGGGGTAGGTATATTTTCTTCATCACTCCATTCATCAGCTGTCACAGGTTCCTGTTCTAGCATAGACCGAATTAAGGCTAGGTCAGGAACTGTTTCTAAATCAAAGATAAAATACATAAATACTCTAGGTTGATTGGGTAGGTAGCTTAGCTTCGTTCTCCCCTAAGATTCATTTGGAATCTTTGTGTTATCTGAAGGTTCGATTCATTGTTATCTTGATGAGCCGATATCAGCCACATCATTTTGGTAACACTAGCCTCTAGGGTCATATCTGCGGAAGATAATACCCCTAAATCTAGTGCGATTCGTCCAGCAGCATAGTTTTTTAGGTTAACTGCATCATGATTTGCCTGTGAAGTAATCACCGTTATAACATCTTTAGCCTTACAACGGTGTAAAAAAGGTATCCAAGAATAGTCCGTCTTTATAGGAAAATTACCACTGCCATAGGCTCTAATTATAAGTGCATCAATATTTTCTAATGAAATACTCTCGAGTTGATTGGTTTGGAAGCCAGGATGTATGGTCAGTACAAATATATTCCCGCTAAAACCAGTGTGAAAGCTTGTTACCTTATTCAATTCAACTTGGTTGGGACTCCACCAGTTTTTTCTGTGAAGATCAATGTCCAAATCAATATCTGCTAGTGTAGGATAATTTGGAGTAGCGAAAGCATCAAAATCACCAATACTCATTTTGGTAGCACGATTACCCCTGTATACATGGTCATTAAAACAAATCGCTACTTCTGGTAAATCTGATGTGGCTATTTCCACCGAATTAATCATATTTCGCTGCGCATCACTTCTAATTCTACTTAGAGGAACTTGACTTCCTGTCAAAATAATTGGTTTATCTAAACGGTTTATTCCAAAACTAAGGGCTGAGGCTGTATAGGCCATCGTATCAGTGCCATGTAGGATTACAAATCCATCATACTGGGTATATTTATTTTTTATAAGGCTAATTAATGAATCCCAATGATGAGGATGTAAATCGGAACTATCTTCGAAGAATAATGGATGTACATCAATATCTGCAATTTCATTTAGGGTAGGGATTTGCTTATACAACTGGTCCGACCAACGATCTGGATCTAAAACAACGCCATCTAATTGGGCTTGCATAGCAATTGTTCCTCCAGTTTGAATAAGCAGTATTTTTTTCATTCTATGAGTAACTTATCCTTAGCATTAACGTTTTTGCTTATGCTGTAAAAAGGAGTCAAAATTTTTAACACCGGCTGGTAGGTTATGATACGCAAAGGGTTCGCCATAAGTGCAACCACCTAAATGACCAAAATATCGTGCTCGTGCTTCCAGTTGTTGAAAAAAGGAAGGCTCGGAGATATATGTTTTGGGCTGTTTATCACCAGATGGGGCATTAAATTGTGTGGTAAATGCAGCCATTGCCTTCACTTTGATATCCCATACATCCGAAATATCAAGTATAATTTGATGTTCAATAGGTCGATCTTGCATATAGTGAAACACATGATGAGGGCGCCACACTTTTTGCAATTCTTGGCTTCCTATCTCACGAGTTTCAATTTTAATAAGGCCAGAGTAAAATATGGCATCCGCACAAAGTTTTGTCGCTTTACCATGGTCTGGATGCCGATCTGTGGGGGCACCAATAAAGCAAATATCTGGCCGGGTGTTTCTAATTTCTTGTATAATTTTCTTTTGATTTGTACGATTATTCTCAATGATGGAATCCGCAATTTGTAGGTTATTTCGATAGTGTAATCCTAAAATCTCACTAGAAACTTTAGCCTCTTCATATCTAGATTGAATGGTTCCTCTTGAGCCCATTTCACCTTCAGTCAAATCAACTATACCAACTTTATAGCCTTGTTTAATCATACTGGCAATCATACCTCCACATCCTAATTCAGCATCATCTGGGTGGGCAGCAAATACGAGAATATCTAAGTCAATCATAATTACGTGTAATAGTTATTTATATTGGAACTTATTTTAATGGTAATCGTATACTTGTAAATAGGCAATTTTGACTAAATATATCATTTATAAAAGAATATAATGAAGTTCATTAGAAGCATACAGGAAGGGCTTAAAATTGCTCTTCATGCGCTCAAAACAAATAAATTGAGAGCATTCTTAACCACATTATGTATCATCATTGGAATTACTATGGTAACAGTGGTAGATACTGTCACAACAGGGATGGATAAAACCTTCGATGATAGTATGGCTATGCTGGGGCAAAATGTGGTTTATATTGAAAAATGGCCTTGGGATTCGGATGGTATCAAATGGTGGGAGATTATGAATAGGAAAGAAATGGAGTTAGAGTATGCTGAATTCATCGAAAGTCGAAGTCGTTACGCTTCAACTGTTGCTGTTTCTGCGAATCGCAGTACAACAATACGTTACCAGGAAAATTCAGCCGAAGGGGTAGGTTTACAGGGAAGCACCCATAATTTCCTTGATATACAGGGGCTCGACATCGATTCTGGGAGGATGTTTACTGAGTCTGAAGTACGTTCTCGATCCAATGTGGTAATACTGGGACAATCATTGGTATCTGCATTATTTGAACAAGGAAATCCTGAAGGGAAAACGGTGCGTATAGGTGGGCAGAAGTTTACCGTAATAGGGGTGCTAACCAAACAGGGAAGTTTTTTGGGTTTAGGAGATTCTGATAATCGCGTAATTATACCCATCACCTCCTATGAAAAGATTTATGGACTTAAATATGGCATACAACTTAGTGTGAAGTTTCAAGATCAGGCAGCACTGGAAGAAGGAAAATACGAGATAGAAGGCTTAATGCGACAAGTTCGTCAATTGGAGGCAACAGAAGAAAATGACTTTGCCTTGAACGAGCCCGACACCTTCAAAGAACAATTAGCTGGTATAAAAAATGGAATTTATATGGGAGGATTTCTATTGGTAGGCCTATCCTTGCTAATCGGAGGTATTGGAATTATGAATATTATGTTTGTATCCGTAAAGGAGCGGACAAAAGAAATAGGAATTAGAAAAGCTGTTGGAGCAAAATCCTGGGAAATATTAGCTCAATTTCTAATTGAAGCCATAGTTTTGTCACTTTTAGGCGGTATAATAGGTGTAACGATAGCTGCAGGATTTACCATTATGATTGATCAGGTTTTTACGGCGCAAATGAACGTTCAAGTCGTGCTCTTGGCAGTAGGATTGTGTACGCTGGTTGGAGTGACTTTTGGATTTATCCCTGCCTATAAAGCAGCAAAGTCTGACCCTATTGAATCATTAAGATTCGAATAATTAGGAGAGTAAAAAATGTTCAACTTAGAAATATTACAACAAGCTGTAAAAGCACTATTTACAAATAAATTGCGGTCGGCTTTAACACTTTTAGCGTTGGTTATAGGTGTATTTTCAGTCTTGGTCTCAACGACTGCCGTGGCTGTTTTGGATAATTACTTTAAAGAGACCCTTAGTATAATGGGCAGTGATGTAATTACTGTAAGTAGATATCCTCAAATCCAAATAGGTGGTGATACTTCAAAAAGAAATAGAAAAAGGTTGACATTTGATCAGGCAGAAGAATCTGAAAAATTACTGAGATTTGCTGATAATATAAGTCCAAACGAAGATTTTAGTTATACTAAAATACAATTTGGAGACTTGGAAACAGAACCAAATGTTGTGATATATGGAAGTAATCATAATTATTTAAATAATAATTCTTATGAAATCTATACTGGACGTAATATTACGCAGGAAGATGTTCAATACTCTAGATCCGTTGCTATTTTAGGTCATGACTTATTAGATGATTTATTCAGAAGTGTAGATCCTGTAGGAAAGGAAATTAGAGTAGATGGTAACACCTTTTTAATCGTGGGAGTACTTGAAAAAAAGGGATCTATTCTAGGACAGTCATTTGACAACTTTGTTTTAATACCGTACACAACTGGTAAATTATTGTATGGTGGAAAAAGAAACATCCAAATTCAAGTACGAGCACCAGATATAGCCGGTATCCCGAAAGCTATTGATGAAGTCACTGGAGTTTTAAGAATTATTAGGAAAGTATCACCAGAGCAGGAAAATGATTTTGAGATATCTACCAATGAGTCGCTTTCAGGTTCTTTTGATGTATTTACTTCTGCTCTTTATGTAGGAGGTGCTTTTATTGGACTTATCACCTTGCTTGGTGCGGGTATTGGTGTCATGAATATTATGTTAGTATCAGTCACCGAAAGAACCAAAGAGATTGGAATACGTAAAGCTGTGGGCGCCACCAAAAAAGCAATTATAAACCAATTTTTAGCTGAAGCTGTTTTTGTTTGTCAAATAGGAGGGGTAATAGGTATGATTTTAGGTATTGCTGCTGGGAATTTATTAGCCTTTTTAATAGATGCTAGCGTGGTCATTCCAATATGGTCTGTAATTGGTAGCTTTATTGGTATGTTATTGATAGGTATAATTTTTGGTGTGTATCCTGCTTTCAAAGCAGCTCAATTAGACCCAATTGAAAGTCTTCGCTATGAATAGTATTGTGGCAGTTAGAAGCAATTTTCGATATATTTAACCAATAAAAAAGGAGAGTAAAATGGATGAACAAATTTTAGATAACTTAAACAAACGCCTAGAAAAAACGATTACAGACACCGAAACTGTTCTTGAAGAACCGATGAAACTTGATGTAGAGGAGTTAAAAGATCAAGTAGAATCAATCGTACGAGAACATCCTATAAAGAGTGTACTACTTTCATTTGGGGTAGGTTATTTGCTTTCTCGAATATTTAAATAGATAGTTTGGTACTAAAGCCACTAACACTATTTTCCTCACCCAATGAATGAATCGATCAAAGAGCTAGTACGTGATTTAAAAGATTATATCGAACTTCGATTCGACTGGATAGTTCTTAATGCCAGTGAGGTATTATCACATTTGGTTTCTATAGTTCTTCAAAAAGTGTTTGCTATCCTTATGTTGTGTATTTCATTACTCTTCTTAATGTTTGCTCTAGCTCAGTATGTAGGTGATTTAATGGGTAATCCAGTATTTGGTTATCTCAGCATTGGTTTTGTTCTGCTTCTTTTAGGTATTTTTTTTCTTTCCAATACTCCTAGATTCATTTTCGGTCGAATGAAAGAAACATTTACCAATGATTTATCAAAAAAATTATTAGTAAAGAAAAAAGATCATGACGGCTAGCGAAGAAAAAAAGAGAGAAATCGAAATAAAAATTCAAGCTATAGAGCAACGTTTCGATCGAAAATTACAGGCAACAAAAGAGACAATTGAAATAGGTAAATCACCTCAAAAAATCATTTCAAAACGACCAATTATCTCCATTTGTATCACCTTTGGGCTAGGTTTTTTATCTGGGAGAATCAGTGGAAATGCAGCGGCTAGAAAAAAAATCATCTTCGATAAGCAAGAGCACGTTCACTCGAATGATGGTACGCAACCATTTCAAAAACACAATAATACAGCTTTGATCAGCGGCGCATTTAAACATGGCCTTAAAAAGAGACTAACACAAAAACTAATTGATAGTCTACTTACATATGCTGAAGAGTCATTGAATGACTACATCAGGAAAGGAGACAAAAAAATTGATACCGAATCATAAAATTAAAACTATAGTTCTCCTTTGAAAGATAACTTAACCCGCATGGTATACGGGTATATACTTGTGTGGGTTTTGTTTATCGCACGACTCAAGTAAAAGAATATTAACGAAAACTATTTAACCGATTTTTGTAACTATTTTTAGAGTAATCCGTTAATTCTCTAGTAATCTAAAATACATACTGAAATGCTCAATCAAAAAACACTTCTAGTTTTATTCATTGGCTTAATATCAACTTCTTTGTTTGCACAAAGTACTGATGTTAGAATCATTACAATCGATGAAGCCATAACTATTGCATTGGAAAATAATTATGCATTAAAACAGGCTAAAAATGAACTTGATTTAGCTGAAAATTTAATTGTGAGTGAAAAAGCCGATTTCCTTCCAACTGTTTCTGCTAGTATGAATGGTAGCCGGACGACAGGTCAGCAGTTTATTTTTGACCGGTTTAGTGAAGGATTAGACCCATTTGTCGATGTTACATCTCAGTCTATTAGTGGAGGGATGAACGCAAATATTAACTTATTCAATGGGTTTAATAATATCCTAACGCTAAAGAGTAGCGAATCCAATAAAGAATCCAGAGAGCAGCAGTATGAGCGAGCCAAAGAAGTAGTCATCTTCAATACCGCATCAAGATACCTTCAAGTATTATTAGATAAAGAGTTATTGGCTATTGCTAGACAAAATCTAGAGACGTCAACTGCCCAGCTAGACCAGGTAGAAGCGCAGGTAGAACTTGGAGCTAGACCTGTGGTAGATTTATTCAATCAAGAAGCTCAGGTGGCAAATGATGAACTTGTGGTAACACAAAGGGAAAATACGTTTTCCTTAAATAGTTTGCTTTTAATAAGGCAGTTGGAAATTGATCCACTTGGTATTTATGATTTTGTTGTACCTGATTTGACGTTAAATGATTTGCCTTTGATGGATGTAAATTTGAGATCTCTGGTTGATGAAGCATTGTCCTCCAGAAGTGACATCTTAAGTGCTGAAGCATCCATATCATCTTTACGATACCAAATGCAGATCACAAAAAACAGTCTGTTACCAACATTGAGAGCATCTGCAGGGGTTTCTTCTCGTTATTCAGATCAATATTCTATTAACGGGTCTGAGGTTAGTTTTTCTGATCAGTTTTTTGATCAACAGGTTAACCGCTCTCTGGGTCTATCATTTAGTGTACCTTTATTTAATAATTGGAATAGAATGTATTCTATTCAGTCTTCTCAGCTTCAGTTAAAAAATGCTGAATTAAATTTAGACAATTCTAAAATGCAGGTAATTCAGGAGGTCACCCAGGCTTATAACGACTATAGCTCATATGTGAAGCAATTAGAGGCATCTGAAAAATCTTTGCTTGCATCTGAAAGAGCTTTTCAAACACAACAAGAGCGTTATAACCTTGGCGCTAGTACGCTTATAGAGCTTACTCAGGCCCAGTCGGCCTTTGTGAGTGCTCAATCTAATTATACCCAAGCGCTTTACAACCTCATTTTCCAGGAAAAACTGCTAGATTTTTATCTCGGAAAATTAAAAGGGGACAACATTTTTTAATGTTTTTACTACATAAAATAATCTAACCAAACCTATGTCAACCAAATCAAATAAATCGTCCAACAAAACACTTATATATACATCTGTCGTTTTAGTTAGTATCATGGTCACTCTATTTGCACTAAAACAATTTGGGGTAATTGGCGACTCAAACTCTGACATTGAAGTTGAAACTGCATTCACTAAGTATGCATCCATTACCCAAAAAGTTTCGGCCTCGGGTAACATTCAACCAGAAGTAGAAGTGATCATTCGACCAGATGTATCGGGTGAAATTATTGAACTAGCGGTACAAGAAGGTGATTTTGTTCGTGAAGGCGATTTATTAGTTCGTATAAAACCAGATATATACCAAGCTAGGATTGATAATTTAAATGCGGCATTGCTAACACAAAAAGCAAGAATGGAGCAAACGCGAGCGGCATTAATTCAAGCTGAAGCCACCTATATCAGAGACAAAGAACTATTTGAAAAAGAATTGATTTCTGAATTACAGTTTATCCAATCTACTTCAAATTGGGAATCCCAGAAAGCCAGTCTTAAAGCAGCTGAATATCAAATAGAAAGTGCTCAGGCACAGTTGAGACAGGCTCAAGAAGAATTAGAACAAACTGTTATAAGAGCGCCACAAAATGGTACGGTAACGGGATTAACAGTTGAAGCAGGCGAGCGTGTTTTAGGGAACGCTCAAATGGCGGGCACGGAGATGATGAGAGTGTCATTGTTAGATAGAATGGAAGTTGAAGTAGACGTAAATGAAAATGACATAGTTAATGTCAGCATAAGCGATACCGCGCGAATTGAGGTAGATGCATATCCTAATCGACTTTTTAATGGGGTAGTAACTGAGATTGCTAATTCTGCAAGGGTCACCGGTGCGGGTACTAATGAACAGATAACAAACTATAAAGTTAAAGTTCGAATTGTGACTCCTCACAACTTGGGGCAGGGAGGGAGTCAGCTTCAAGCTATAGTTGCTGAAGAAGTTAACGAACTGCTTCCAACTCCAAATTTTAAGCCAGGTATGTCTGCGAGTGTAGATATTGAGACGGACACTGTAAGCGATGTTGTTTCGGTACCCATTCAGGCTGTAACCGTACGAGACTTTTCTTTGGATAAGCCTGCTACGTCAAATGACTCAGAATCAAATGAAGGCGAATCAAACGAAGCAGATGCATCATTCGCTTCATTAAAAGTAAAAGAACAAGACATTAGAAAGGTTGTTTTTGTTGTCGAGAATGGTACAGCAGTTCGTAAAGAAGTAGAGACTGGAATTAGTGATAATGCTAATATTCAGATATCAAAGGGCCTAGATGTTGGGCAAGAAATTGTGATAGGTAGCTATAGAACTCTCTCGAGAACTTTGAAGAATAATGATAAGGTGATGATAGCAAAAGAGGGTGATAATAATGAGTAATTCGCAGCAAGATGCAGTGATTCAAATAGAAAA
>JAYPBC010000047.1:0-9347 GCA_038124025.1 Balneola sp.
TTCTGTATAAGTGAATAAATAGCAGGCCGATCCCATGAATTCCAATCAATATTTAAAACCAATCCATCTGGTAATATTCTTTTTGTATTCCCTATAATTCCGCCGCCTGTGATATGTGAAAAGCCTTGTACATGCTCTATTGTCTTTAACTCTTTTATTAGCCTTAAATATGATTTATGAACTTTTAGTAGTTCTTCCGAAAGTGTAGTACCTAATTCATCTATATAATCATCAACTTGATAGGTTGAAAATAATACCTTTCGAGCTAATGAATACCCATTGGTATGTAGACCAGAACTTTTAAAACCTACTAAAACCGAATCTTCATTTATTTGATCTCCATTGATAATCTCATTTTCATCAACTATACCTACAATAGTACCCGCTAAATCAAACTCACCTGGTTTATAGATATCTGGCATTTCAGCTGTTTCTCCACCTATAAGAGCTACATTATTTTCTCTACAAGCTTTCGCAAATCCTTTTATAACTTCAATTCCCGTTTGTTTTTCTAATTTACCCGTTGAAAAATAATCCAGAAAAAATAGAGGGGTCGCTCCACAAACTGCGATATCATTAATGCAATGATTAACAAGATCTTGACCTACTGAGTCATATTTTTGTGCCTTGTATGCTACTATGAGTTTAGTGCCAACACCATCAACTGAACTCACGAATACTGGATTTTTTATCGTAGAAAGATTGGGTTTAAAAAAACCACCAAAACCACCAATATTACTTAATACCTCTACACCATGTGTTTCTTTAACTAGATCTTTAATTGAATGAACTAATTCTTCTCCGGCTTTTATATCAACACCTGAGTCTTTATATGTAAAGGTTTTTTTTGTCATAATATGTAGCTCCATTTTTTCAATAAGTAAATATACCATCTTTCAAAATCTTCTAAGAAAGGGATTTTTACTTTTTTTCCACAGGGTCTTATTAATAGCGGTTAGATATATAAATATAGTAGTATATAGTAGGTCGTGTGGATATGTTGATAAAAAAATTATACAATATTATTGAATAAATGAGGAGAACATGTGGGTAACATGGTGGATAATGTATTCTCTGAAAAAGTCTTTTATGGTAATCTAAATATCAATTTCAAAGAAATTGTTTCAATTCAATAATCTTATACACTTTAGTACCTGTTTTGTACATATATTTAATTGTAAGTATTAAACAAGCAAATTAATTGGTATTAGTAGTGGATAAATTTATTTGAGTGTGGAATGAAGTGGATAAATCCATCTACTCTAATTTATCCAATACTTATAAGCTAGATATCCACATAACTATCCACAACAAGTAATCAAATGAAAGCTTTAATTCAGCGCGTTACAAACGCCAAAGTTACTATTGCAGGGAAAACAAAAGGTTCAATAAAAAAGGGGCTTGTTGTCTTTGTTGGTTTTTCTGATAGTGATACTACGGAAAAGATCGAGTGGGTAATTAATAAAATTAGAAAGCTGCGCATCTTTACAGATCATGAAGGTAAAATGAATACTTCAGTAGAGGATGTTAATGGATCTTTATTGATAATTTCGCAATTCACTTTGTATGCATCAGTCAAAAAAGGCACAAGGCCTAGTTTTATTGAAGCAGCTAAACCTGAATTAGCTGAAAACTTATACAATTACTTTTTAGAATGTGTAGCTAATAATACCTCATTACATATAGAAACAGGTATTTTTGGTGCAGATATGAAAATTGAATTAACCAATGATGGTCCTGTAACAATTTTAGTTGAAAAAGAATAAAAAGGATGAAAAAAATTCAACTTGTTTTAGGAAGTGATGGAACTAGAGGGATTGCACAAACCTTGGTTTTTTCTAGAGCAAAAAAATGTATGTTTTAGGCGTTAAAGTATATAAAGAGAATAGGAAACAGATTCTAAAAAAATCGAAACGGCTTAAAGTATTTTTTTAATTCTATCAAAAACAGAATCAACAGCGCCTATACCATCGATGACTTTAACTAAACCTTGTTTTTCATAGTAATTTAAAACAGGTTCGGTCTCATTCTGATAAACAGATAGCCTATTAATAATACCTTCTCGAGTATCATCTGAGCGTCCTTGACCTCGGGAAAGAATTCGTTTTATTAATTCTTCTTCAGGAACAACGAGTGATATTAGGGCGTCTACTGAAGTATTTTTTTTAGCCAACATCTCATCAAATGATTGAGCTTGGCCAACGGTTCTTGGAAAACCATCAAAAACACAGCCTTTACGGTAAATATCTTTCGCTGTTTCTTCTTGTACGAGATCTACAACGACTTCGTCAGAGACAAGCTCGCCAGAATCTAGAATAGATTTTACTTTAACACCCAGAGGTGTTTTGTTCTGGATAGCCGATCGAAACATATTTCCAGTAGATAAATGAGCCAAACTAAAGTGGTTTATCATAAGTTCAGCTTGCGTACCCTTTCCAGCACCTGGAGGACCAAATAAAATAATATTCATGAGTGAGAGAGCTATGAATGTTAATAAAAAATGGTTTCAACCCAATACGAGTTGAAGCCATAGTTATTATGTATAAGAGTTATCTAGACTCTTTTTCCTTAATTCGGGCCGCTTTACCTCGTAATTCACGTAAATAAAAGAGCTTTGAGCGCCTAACTTTACCATGCTTTTTTACTTCTATCTTTGCTATGAAAGGAGAGTTTAAAGGAAAAATACGCTCTACACCAATGCCTCCGCTCATTTTTCGAACGGTGAAGGTTTTGTTTGGTCCGCTACCGCGCTCCGATATAACAACACCTTCATACTGCTGAATACGTTCTTTCTCTCCTTCACGAACACGATAGTGCACATTAACGGTATCACCTGCTGTAAAAGCTGGGGTCTCGTCATTGATTAGGCTTTGTTCAACTAGTTTTAGCTTGTCCATAATAGTACCAATGGTATTAAATAATAGGTTTAAACCTACTGTTAAGTTAATAATCTTTTTATTCGTCTTTTAATAAATCTTTTCTTTTAGTCTTTGTCTTTTGAAGTGATTGTTCATCTTGCCAAGCCTTTATTTTCTTTGGATCACCTGACCTAAGAACATCGGGGACCTCCCATCCATTAAAGATAGCGGGCCTTGTGTACACTGGAGCTTCCAACAGTCCATCTTGAAAGGAATCGTTAAGTGCACTTCCTGCATCACCTATTGCGCCAGGTAACAAACGCACAATGGCATCAACAATCATCATAGCTGGTAGTTCACCGCCGGATAAAACAACATCACCGATACTGTATTCTTTTGTAATAAGATATTCTCGGATTCGCTGATCAACCCCTTTGTAGTGGCCACAAAGAAGAATAATATTTTTTTTAAGGCTTAATGTATTCGCTTCTTTTTGGGTAAAAGGCGAACCATCCGGCGCTGTAAATATTATCTCGTCATATGTGCGTTGATCACAAAGATAATTTATGCAGTCGAAAATAGGTTGGGGGCTTAGCACCATCCCTGGATCACCACCATATGGGTAGCCATCTATCTTTAAATGTTTATCTTTTGTATACCTCCGCAAATCATGAATATAAATGTCCACGAGTTTTTTTTCTCTAGCTCGTTTAACAATGCTGTGGTCTAACGGGCCGCTCAATAAAGCGGGTACGGCCGATATAATGTCAAAGCGAATCATAAATCTGTTAGATTATCTACATTCGAGAACACAAGAGTTTGTTTTTTGGTATTTATTTCCACTAAATAGGGCTCAACTAATGGAATAAGCAAACACCCTTTGGTAGTCGCCACTTCAACCAGAGGCTGAACACTAGGTATTACATTCGAAGTTATGATACCAATTAACAAACCGTGTTCGTCAAGAGCAGTAAAACCGCCATAATTATCGATCTTTTCTGGATCATTTTGTGTCCATTCATCATAGAGATGAGCATCAACAAATAAACGGCGGTGTTGAATCGCTTCGGCTTGCGACCGATTGGCAATTTTATCAAAAGTGACAAAGAACAAAGAGGAGTTCCGTTTTTTTTCTTTTCGAATAGTCAGAATTCGCAAAGGATATAAATCTCCTCTGTTATTTTTGAGAAAAACCAACAAGTTTTCCTGAACATCAATAACAGTGGAATCTGGAAGTTCCCACACAATCTTTACCTCTCCTTGAAGACCATGAGCACGATCAATATGACCAATGCTCATAAATCCAGAAGGGCTAAGGTCATTCATAGTTTTAATTCAAGGCTTGGTTACGCGTTTTTCTTCGCTTCCCAGGCTGCTAAAACCGTTTTACGCTCTTCGCTTTCAGCTACGAACCCATCAAGCTCTTCCAACGATGTGGCTGCAATATATTGAGCTGCTTCTTTGGCCGTCATGTCAGCAGAACTTTTTCCGGATGGTTCAGTCGCTTCAGCTTGTTCGGGCTGTTCAGCGGGAGTGTCTTCTGCGGTTGTCTCAGCTTCTTCAGAGGCTTCTTGCTCGGTGGTAGCCTCCTCAGCAGATGCTTCTACCTCAGGTCCAGCAACATCATCCATTTCATCTTCTTCTTCCGCTTCTTCTGCATTTGTAGGTTCTGCGGCTTCTTTTTCTTCTGTTTCAACCTCAGCTTTAGTCTCTTGTGTCGCTGTTTCATCGGCAATAGTCTCTTCTTGTTCTGAGGATTCTTGCTCGGTGGGAGCTTCCTCAGCAGATGATTCTACCTCAGGCGCAGCAACATCAGCCGCTTCTGCCTCTGCTTTTTCTTCCGTCTCTTTGGCCATTTCAGCAGCAGCGCTAGCTTGTTGCTCTATTTGTTTTTTGACTTCTTTCTCTTCAGCAATTAAGCCTGCGCGAACTTGCTCTTTACGAGTGACTTCAGTTTGTGCTTTTGATGCGCGGTTAGCCTTCCATTCTTCAAGAGCCGCATTAATCTCTTCTTCGCTTTTACCCCACATTTGTAAGTGGCGCTTATAGAGAAAGCCTTGATGGCGAAGAATTTTTTGCACCGCATCGGTTGGTTTAGCACCATTGTCTAACCAATAGCTGATGCGCTCTTCGTTAATTTTGGTTTCTTTTTTTTCAGTTACCCCATCATAACGGCCAACCTGCTCTATAATTCGACCATCTCGTGGTGATCGGCTGTCAGCAACTACGATATGATAAATAGGACGACGAATACGCCCCTTACGTTGTAGTCTAATTTTAATCAATGATTTATCCTCTGTTGAGTTGTTGTTTAATGCTCGTTATCGCCCAAGGGACATGTTTTTTAGTCCTTGAAGCGCAAGTCCTGTTTTTCCCATTTTTGACATGGTTTTCATCATTTTCTTCATCTGGTCGAACTGCTTAATTAAATCATTTATTTCTTTAACAGTTCTACCGGAACCCTTAGCAATACGTCTGCGGCGTGAGCCATTTAGTATTTCAGGATTCCGCCGCTCCTCCGGCGTCATAGAATAGATAATGGACTCAACGGGTTTAAACGCATCGTCATTGATTTCTGCATCTTCTATTGCTTTGCTGGCGCCGGGGATCATTTTGACGAGATCGCCTAGGTCTCCCATCTTTTTAACTTTTTGAATTTGATCGAGAAAATCTTCCAAGTCGAATTTATTTGAACGAATTTTCTTTTGAAGCTTTTGCGCTTCCTTTTCATCAAACTCCCGTTGAGCTTTTTCAACTAGCGATACCACATCTCCCATGCCCAAAATACGTTGGGCCATTCGATCCGGGAAGAAGGGGCTTAAAGCATCAAGCTTTTCCCCAGTACCTACAAACTTGATGGGTTTATTTACAACCGATTTAATGGAGAGCGCCGCTCCCCCACGGGTATCCCCATCTAACTTTGTAAGTACTACGCCATCGTAGTTAATGCGCTCATTGAACTCTTTTGCAGTATTTACAGCATCTTGACCGGTCATAGAATCTACTACAAAAAGTATTTCAGACGGGTTGATCTGCTTCTTTATCTCTGCAACTTCGTTCATCATCTCTTCGTCCACGTGTAAACGACCCGCTGTATCAATAATAACAGTGTCCATAGCCAAACTACGGGCCATTGATACAGCTTCTTTAGCAACTCGTACAGCATCTTTTTGCTCAATCGAGTACACAGGAACATCCACTTGTGATCCAAGTGTTTTTAGCTGGTTTACGGCAGCAGGGCGATAAACATCGGCGGCAGCAAGAAGCGGATTCCTTTTATGCTCCTGCTTAAGGTGTCTGGCTAATTTACCCGCGAAGGTAGTTTTACCGGAACCTTGTAATCCAGCTATGAGAATGACGGTTGGAGGTGTGTTGGCAAAGTTGATTGAAGAAGAATCCCCCCCAAAAGTGTCGACTAATTCGTCATATACAATTTTGGTGAATTGTTGTCCTGGATTGACGCTGGTCAACACATCCGACCCCAACACCTTGTCTTTTACCTCCGCTGTAAACGTTCGGGCAACCTCATAATTGACATCCGCATCCAATAAAGCCCTGCGTATCTCACGCACAGTCTCTGCGACGTTCACCTCGGTGATTCGCGCTTCGCCTTTCAGGCTCTGAAAAGCTTTTTCTAAATTAGATGACAGTTGTTCAAACATGGTTAACAGGAAGCCCCATTTGTTTTATAGCCTAAAAAAATACGGTATTAAAACGGGCTTATCAACACTAATGTGGATAATTATTAAAAATAATCGCACATCCTTTTGGCATTCTTTTTTAGATAAAACAGTGGTATTTTAATAAGCATAATCATTAATGGAACAAATTATTTATGAGCACAGAAGGCTACGGGCTATTAAAAGGAAAGAAAGGAATTATTTTTGGAGCGCTTGACGAGCGAAGTATTGCATGGAGGATTGCTCTTGCATGTAAAAGAGAGGGGGCTGAATTTGTTTTATCAAACGCTCCAATAGCTTTACGTTTAGGCACTTTAAACGCTCTTTCTGAGGAAACAGGGGCGCCGATTATTCCGTGTGATGTTACAAAAGATGATGAAATTGAATCGCTTGTAGACCAAACCAAAGAACACTTTGGGGGAGGCGTAGATTTTATACTTCACGCCATTGGAATGTCTCCTAATATCAGGAAGAAAAAAGAATACACCGACCTCAACTATAAATGGTTTCAGCAATCGCTTGATATCTCCGCTATTTCGTTGCACCGTATTTTACATCATATAGACGCTAAGAACGGGTTAAATAATGGAGCCTCAGTTGTTGCCTTATCATACATAGGTGCACAACGTATTTTCAGTAAATATTCGGACATGAATGATGCCAAAGCATTACTTGAAAGTATAGCTAGAAACTATGGTAGTCGCCTAGCAAGTAGGGGAATCCGAGTAAATACAGTCTCTCAAGCACCAACAAAAACATCTGCCGGTTCTGGGATAAAAAACTTTGACGGAATGTTTACTTTTGCCGAAAAATTATCACCGCTTGGCAATCCAACAGCGGATGAATGTGCCGATTATTGCGTGAGTTTATTTTCAGACTTAACCCGAAAAGTGACTATGCAAAATTTATTTCACGATGGGGGCTTCGTAACCTCGGGGTTTTCTGAAGAACTACTAGATGATTTAGCCCGCCTGTACACCGAAGAGAAGTAATATGTCACATACAATCCTTGGAATTGACCCAGGTTCCCGTGTTATGGGTTATGCTGTATTGTCTGAGGATAATGGAAAACTTATTGCCCTTCGTTGCGATGTCATCCGGCTTGCTCACATCGAAAACCATACCGACCGGCTGAATGTTATTTTTAATAAAGTTTCGGCCTTACTGAAGTCAATAAAACCGAGCAGCTGTGCAATTGAAACCCCTATATATGGGGTCGATCCACAGGCAATGTTAAAGCTGGGAAGGGCACAGGCCGCAGCCATTCTGGCGATGAAGCAGCAGGGCGTGGAGGTGCATGAGTACTATCCAAAAGAAGTAAAAAAGGCCATAACAGGAAACGGTAATGCTAATAAAGAACAGGTGGCATTTATGCTGGGAAAAATGGTGAAGCTACCAGACGAAAAGCTCTCTAATGATGCCACAGATGCTTTAGCAGTAGCATGGTGCCACAACATGAATATAAAAGGAGCTAAAACAAGAAAACAAGTTCACCAGAATAATAAAAAAGGGGATTGGGCGGCCTTTATCGCCGATCATCCAAATAGAGTTAAGCCATGATACGTTTTTTACAGGGAATTCTAGAGGAGAAAGAAGATTTAGCGGTAGTAATTAATGTTCGCGGAGTTGGCTACGGGCTTAGCTGTTCCCGGTACACCCTTGAAGAATTACCCGGAGTAGGAGAAGGTGTTAAGCTTATGGTCTATCATCACTTTACCGATAGCGATCAACGACTTTTTGGGTTTAATAGTATAGAAGAAAAAGTTTTATTCGAACAGTTAATTACGGTAAAGGGCGTTGGGCCTAAGCTGGGTGTTACCATTTTAAGTGGTATGCCCATTAATGAATTATTGAGCGCCATCATAAATGGTCAAGCAGGGGTGCTCTCTAAAATACCGGGTATCGGAAAAAAATCAGCCGAGCGTATTATACTCGAACTTCGTGAAAAGGTAGCGGATACATCGACTCGGGGAGAAGAAATAAAAGCAGGTGGCGTGACAGAACTTAACACCGTTGCCAAGGAAGCGGTTCAGGCGCTATGTGCTTTGGGTTTTCGTGCTAAAGATGCCGAGGAGGCTGTTGCAAAAACCAAGAAGGAAGGACAAACCACTGAACTCTCTGATTTAATTAAGCAATCACTGAAGGCGCTTAAATCCTAGTATTTGCTTAACAATTTCTTTATTTCCAATTTATAAAAGAGTTGGCTACCATTGAATCAGATTAATCGATAAAAATTAGCCTAAAGACCCGTGTCCAAACAAACCATATTAGTTGTAGATGATGAACGCGATTTACTTGATTTAATTGAGTATAACCTAAAAAAAGAGGGGTTTAAGGTTTTCAAGGCTGAAAATGGCGAAGAGGGTATAAGCAAAGCCAAAGAGCATCGGCCAGACTTAATCTTACTGGATATAATGATGCCCAAGATGGATGGGCTCGAGGCCGTTGAAATTATGCGGAAGGACGACGATCTCAAGAAAACCCCTATCATATTTTTGACAGCAAGAAGCGATGAAAAAACAGAGATAGACGGGTTGAATAAAGGAGGCGACGATTACATAACTAAGCCCATTAGTACCACTAAGTTGGTTTCTCGGATCAAGGCAGTTCTAAGGCGGTTTGACGACTCTGAGCAGACCGCAAATAAACTTGAGGTGCACGATCTGGAAATTGATAAAGATCGCTATATCGTATTACAAGAGGGGAATGAATTTCAGCTCCCTCGTAAAGAATTTGAATTATTATTTTTCTTAGCTAGCAGAAAAGGAAAGGTACTCGACCGGCAAACCCTCTTAAATAAGGTTTGGGG
>JAYPBC010000048.1:0-8984 GCA_038124025.1 Balneola sp.
GTTATCAACCAATTCAAAGAAGCCTCCGCCTAAGAAGCTAACTGACACCTCTCCGTCTTGAGGATCAACTACTTCAACAAGACCCGCCAGAGTTCCTACTTCGGCGTCTTCAGACACTTCAAATGTGATGATATTTATTTCGGGTGGCAACGGATCGGCTTTAATATTAAGCACGATTGGTACAACCACACTATTAGTACCGTCAGAAACTTCAATATCGATAGTTCTTCCGTTAAAGGCTTCTGCTGTTAGTTCTTCACCTAGATAGGCAAAAAGAGCCCCCGTAGTAGGTTCAATTAATATCAAGGAGTAAAACTCCGTTGAAAGTACGCTAAAAGTCAGTGGTTCGCCTTCTGGATCACTGGCGACAATACTGCCCAATTGCGTTCCTAACTTAGGTTTCTGCTGGAAAGAGATTTCACTGGTCTCAACAATAGGTAGCGGATTATCATCATCACATACATCACCAATACCATCCCCATCTTTGTCAGCCTGATCAGGGTTGGGATTATCCACACAATTATCAATAGCATCATTGATTCCATCGCCGTCAGTATCTTTTTGAGATAACGAACAACCCGTAAAGTCAACCTCGGTAGGACGCTCAACAATTCTAAATAAGAGTGTTGAGGAGCTATCAGAAGTAGCAGGAGTCGCAACGGTAGCTGAGGTACTCGTGCTATTAAATAAACGAACTGTTTCAAACGCTGGCGTATCAGGGCATTCATCTATTGAATCAGGAACACCATCGTCGTCAGTATCTTTTTGAGAAGGTGAACAACCTGTTGGGTCTACTTTCTCATCCGATGGAGTATTCGAACATAAATCAATGCCGTCTGGAATACCATCGCCATCGCTATCGCCTGAAATTGTTAACGTCACTGTAGAAGAACCTCTCATATCAGCCTCTTGAGAAACAGACCAGATTGTGTAGTAGAAAGTCTCAATAAATTCTGCCTCAAAGAATGGTTTTGGAATGTACGTAGCTTGATAGGTACCATCATTATTGTCCGTAACCACAAGCTCTTCTTGTGAAGAGAATATATTAACAGAATAACCTCCAACTGCAAATTTTGTACCCAGTGAATCAACCGTCTGCAAGCGAACAACAGCAATATTATCTGTGCCTGAAGCAACCAAACTCTCTGGTGATACCGTAAGAATAGAAAGATCTAAATCAGGATCTCCCTCTGTCGGTGGATTCAGCTGGAAGGTGTTATTTGTTTGAAGGCTTGGATCAAATGCATTACCACTCTGATCATACAAAGTAGTATAAGAAGCAGTAGAAATAATATAAGTTTCATTACCTCTTGGTGTTTCACCAAAACTATCTAAAACTATACGAAGTTTAGTTTCACCACCTGCAATCATTGAACCATCAATATTAGTTATTTTGGCAACTCCTAAATCAAATTTTGATCCAGAAGTTTGAATTAAATTAATACTAGATGAGCTTACCGAACTTAATTTAGGGAATGATCCATAGATACCCTCACTTAGTTCAATGTCAACAAAAGAATTATCATTACTTAATGAGGTATTTAATATCTCAACTCCTCGTAAATCATTTAAATTTATTTTGTTCTGGTGACTAGCATTTCGATTCAATTCAGCCCCATTATTGTCATAAGCATTGCCAATTCTTGGAAGAACAGTGAGAGTCTCTTCACCTGAGGGCTTTCCAATAAGATTTAATCCAACCACATATGAAAAGGGCTCGGTGCCTTTGACTACAGAATCTGGAAAAGTAGAAGACAAAATAGCTGTGCCACCTGATAATAATAATTCAAAACTATATACATCCAATTGAGAAGTGGCTGCTTTACTATTAAACATTTCTTCGTTGAAAGAAACAGTAACAAAAAGATTGTCATTACTCAATGAAATGTCTGTTATTCTAGGAGAACTATTGAATAAGTTTACAGTGTTTGATAATTGGTTAGATGGTACTTTGTTTCCAACTAAATCCATAAGAAAAGGAGCGGTATTCGGAGTAATTGTTAGAATCTCATCTCCACTTGGCTCCCCGTTAAGAGCAATATCGACAACTACAGTATCATTACTATTTGGCAATATTGAAAGGGAATTTAATTTAACCAATACCTGGTTACCTCCAGATCTTTCAACTTTTATAACTTGAGTAGGATCTAAATAATCTGAAGAACCAAATTCTACCGATTCACTGAATACAATTTTAATCCTACTATTACTTTCATTAATTGAAGTTGAAATTATTTGAGGAAGTGAATCGTCAATATAAACTAATAAGCTTTCTTGGTTTTCTAAAGAATTTCCAGACAAATCTGTACCTGATACTGTTATTGAGGTTGAGGGATTTGTAGTAGATACAACCCATGTATAGGTCCAAATATTAGGTGAGGCTGAGGGGGACATTTTTTTTATGTCAGATATGCCTGAAAAAATAATCTCAGGAGCTTCTGTCATCGGCTCGGAGAAGTTAGCAGTCAAAACAACTTGATCAGCAAAATTTACAATGTTATCACTGTCGTTTGATGAAATTTCAACAGTAGGTGATGTATAATCTATTTTAAACTCAATCTTTTCATCTCCATCATACATGTTTTCAGATAGATCTGAACCCTCAACTGTGGCGATATATATTCCATCAGTTAAAGATTCACTCTGTTTCAAATCCCATGTGTAGCTATACTTTGGAGAAATATTTTTAACTCTAACTAATCCGACATCAACTTGACTATTGAAATCACTTAAGGGTGCACCGATAGCAACCTTATTTCCATCTCCACTTAAACTTACTGAAGATCCAAAGCTATCTTTGGAAAAGTCACCATCAATATCAGATCCTATTTTTATCCAATTAGATAAATTTTCATTCCATTTATATATCCTTACATGACCAGAATCAACAAGTGTATTACTTGATAAGTTTGAATTATTTTGATTTTTATAAGCCCCAATTGCTACTAAATCCCCATTTGAATTTAAACTAACTGAACGCCCCGACTTATCCAGTGAATTTTCACCGTCAATATCCGTACCCATTTGAATCCAAGAATTTCCTTCAAAACTAAAAATTCGAGTATGGCCGCTATTCTCACCCGCACCATCATTTTCGAGTGCCCCTATTGCCATTATGTTTCCTTGAGAATTCAAGCTTATTGAAATTCCTGATTGATCACCAGCAGCTTCACCATTCAGTGTTTGACCAAGTTGAATCCACTGAGAACCGTTCCAAGAAAAAACTTTTGTTTGTCCACTATCTATACCGTTTTCAGAATTGTGCGGAGCACCTATCGCTACTATTTTTCCGTCTTTACTTAGATCAACTGATCTGCCGGAGTGATCACCAGAGTTTTCGCCTTTAATATTTTCTCCTATTTGAATCCAACTATTGCCATCCCATGTAAAAATTCTAGTATGCCCACTCTTTAAACCATTCTCGTTATTCCACATTGATCCAATCGCTACTGTATTACCATCTCCGCTAATACTTACAGCCAAACCGGATAAATCTCCAGCCGAAAAACCTTTTATTTCAGATCCTAACTGAACCCATGAAGACCCATTCCATGAATATATTTTTGACGAGCCACTACTTTGTCCATTATTGTCGCTGTAGGGTGATCCAATAATAATTCGATTTCCATTATCACTCGTGTCAACAGAGTAGCCAAAATGGTCACCTTCAGCACCATTTAAATCAAGTCCTAGCTGAGTCCATTGTGATCCATCCCATTGAAATACTTTTGTCTGCCCACTAGCATCCCCATTTACGTCGTTATAAATTGTTCCAATCACTAATCTCGATCCGTTTTTACTCATACTCAGTGAGAATCCCGTTTGATCCCCTTCAAAATCTCCATATATATCATCTCCAATTTTATTGAAATCATATATTGGCATCAAAGGATTTTTGTATATATCAGTTCCTTCGATTGAAATAGTTGGAAATTGAATCATGGATTCTGAAAAAGCCGCTGTTATTGTGACAACATCAGAAAATGAAAGTATATTATCATCATCAGTATCCGTTAAAGTTACTTGTGGGGGTATATTGTCAAACAGGGTATTAGTTCTACCTCCAAGAAGTATTGATTGAAACCCAACATTTTGATTAAGGTCATTTGATAGGTAACTACCTTGAATACCTTCCCCTATACTAAAGCTGATTGATCCATTACTAGAGCCTCCCGAATTAATTTTTGAAAAATTATTAGATTGAGCATTTAAATATGCTCCCGCAAAAATTAGTATGTAAAGTAGATAATTCTTCATCAAACTAGTTTTGCTTATCGATTAAAGCTTTTAATATTTCAATTTCTTTTTTCAGAGATTCAAAATCTTCAATCTGATCTTTCAATTCTTCAATTTCTGATTTTAGGTCACTAATTTCTTTCTCTCGGGATTCATCACGTGAAATTAATCCTTGTACACCTCTTAGTGCAACACCTGAAACATCAATTGTACTAATATATTTATCATTACCAGTACCAGTTTTGAATGCTTTAGCAAATTCCTCAGAGGTAGGACCTATATGGATTTCGTCTGTTCCCTTATAAGTCCATTTTTTTATGTTTATTGATTTTATTTTATCAAAAATCCATTCATTAGAAAGATCTATAAAGTTTGTTTTTAAAGCGATACTCGATGCATTTGTCCATGTACCACCAGTACTCAGATAGGCTCCGTTACCATTCGTAGAATTATCACCAACTTGAAGAACTCCAAGGGAGGTGCCTGTTCTATTAAATCCGAAAGTATTAGTTCCACCTGGAGAAAAACTAATGGGACCGCCAGAAGTTGACATACTAATCTCATTTGTGAAATTACTTAGATCATTCATTTTTGAACTAATTACCATAGATGATAAATAAGACATACCACTAGAACTTGCCATTGAGGAAAAACTAGACATATATGAGCCATTAACCATATCAGATAAATAGGTGATATTAGGATTACTAACTATAGATGATAAAGAAGACATACCACTAGAATTTGCCATTGAGGAAAAACTAGACATATATGAGCCATTAACCATATCAGATAAATAGGTGATATTAGGATTAATAACTATAGATGATAAAGAAGTCATACCACTAGAACTTGCCATTGTTGAAAAATCCGACATATATGAGCCTTTAACCATAGAATCTAAAAAGAGCATACCAGAGGAGTTTACCATGGAAGTTAATAATGACATATTTGAACCACCTACCAAACTATATAGATCCGTCATACCACTAGAATTTGCCATTGAAGAAAGCGTAGTGAAATATGTTCGATTGAGAAAATTGGATAAATCGTTAGTACTTACCAGTCCTAGCAATTCAGAGGATTTGTTTGATAAATTTGATAATTCAGTCGAATATGAAAGATTAGTTAACCCGGATCCGTCACCTTTAAATGCAGAAGCAGATACTGTCCCGGATGTATTTATGAGAGTTACATTTGAATCTCCAAGCTGAATTGAATTACTCTGGCTGACTACTGCATTTGATCCTAAGGCAGTCGCATTTTGAATTGTTGTCCCAGAAACTGTATTTGCATTCTGTCCAAGGAATGTATTGCTATTCCCTGAAAAAGGTTGGTAACCAGCTCCATCTCCAACTGCTGTATTAAAACTTCCCTCTTCAGGAAGATATAAAGTGTATTTTCCTACGGAAGTATTACCACTACCCGTCAAATTATTAATTAATGAGCCGAAACCTACAGCAGTATTATTATTCCCCGTTGTATTTCCATGCATCGCTTTTCTTCCAAGGCTAACATTGTTTTCCCCAGTAGTATTGTGATACATAGATCTAAAACCGACTGCTGTATTTCCCCATTTTAGATTCTTAAACAGAGAATAATTCCCTATGGCAACGTTTTCATTCGCATCAGTAGAATTATAAAGAGCCTCTGTACCCAATGCTGTATTGTCAACACCAGTAGTGTTCAAATTTAAAGCCCTATACCCTAATGATGTATTTGCTGAACCTGTAGTATTTTTCTCTAAAGCGAACGAACCTAAAGCTATATTTTTTATTCCAGTTGAATTAACATCCATTGAATAAGCACCCACAGATGTATTATCATTTCCTGATGTGATTTTCGTGAGAACATTATATCCAAATGCAGTATTTCTGTCACCATCAGTTAGTGAAGTAAATGAGTTAAAACCAACACTTGTATTATGGCTTGATTCATTAAGATTACTGTAACGTGACTCAGAATTACCTATAAAAATATTTTGTGTTTTCGGCTGACCAGTCTGAGGGACTATATACACATCAGTTAAGTCATCCAAATATGAAATTTGTGAAATCGGAAGATTTGTAAGCTGAGAGCCATCACCTCTGAATGCTGTTGCAGAAACTGTTCCTGATGTATTAACTAGCGTAACTTGATCATTACCCAATTGAATCGTATTAGAAGTCTCAACTTTAGCATATGATCCAATTGCAGAAGAATTATAAATTTCTGTTCCAGAAGCAGTACCAGTCCAATTTCCAACATAGGTATTATTAGAACCGTTAATGTTTTCATTTCCGGAGTGGTAACCTAGAGCTGTATTTCCTGTACCCGATAAATTGGTTTTAAGTGTATTTTGACCAACGGCAACATTTGTAAAACCAGTCGTGTTTACAGGAAGAGAACCATATCCAACAGCTGTATTTCCCTCTCCAATTGTATTAGAAGATAAAGCTCCATCACCAACTGCAGTATTAACAGTACCTGAGGTATTTGCAGATAATGCATATGCACCAAATGCTGTATTGCCTGAGGATAAATTTTCCTTCAAGGCATTTATACCAAAAGCACTATTGTTGCTTCCAGTTTGATTTTTTCTTAAACTACTGAATCCTACAGAAACATTGTTACTTCCTGTTTTATTTTCCCTTTGGGAAGCATTTCCTAAAGCAAGATTAAAAGACCCTGAAGAATTATTTTTTAATGAATTGATTCCTACAGATAGATTTTCACTTCCTTGAGATATTTCCTGTGACCAATCACCAATTGCAATATTTGAAGTGGCAGTAACTGCCATGCTAAGTGATTTAAGACCTATAGCTATGTTATTTGAGCCCTCAACATTATTGAAAAGAGAGGATTCTCCTATTCCAATATTATTTGATCCATTTGTATTGTGTAATAATGAATTTACACCAATCCCTATATTAGAACTACCCTGTAAGTTTGAGAACATAGCATCAGCCCCAATAGCTATATTTTTGTTCCCTTTATTTCCATTAAGTGTTCTAGCACCTAATGCAGTATTATAATTACCGGAATCTATATTAGTTAAAGCATACTTACCAAGTGCAGTATTATAAGCTCCAGTAGTTAGATTATCAAGAGCTTCGGAGCCTACTGCAGTATTAAAATGAGCAAAAACCTGGGGGGAGATACTATCTTTTGAATTAATATTTGTTCCAACAACTAAGTTACCCCAGCTATCAGCAAGACTACTATCAAGGCTTCTCAAAATCCCTCTAAGTTCAGATCCATCTCCAATAAATTTTGTTGCAGAAACCGTTCCTGAAGTATTAACAAGCGTAACTTGATCATTACCCAACTGAATCGTATTAGAAGTCTCAACTTTAGCATATGATCCAATTGCAGTAGAATTATAAATTTCTGTTCCAGAGGAAGTACCCGTCCAATTTCCAACATAGGTATTATTAGAACCATTAATATTTTCATTTCCTGAATGATACCCTAAAGCCGTATTTCCTGTTCCAGATAAATTAGTTTTAAGTGTATTTTGACCAACGGCAACATTTGTAAAGCCAGTTGTATTTGAACTCAGAGCATCATAACCCACTGCTGTATTCCCTTCCCCTAGGGTATTGGACATTAAAGCTTTGACTCCTACTGCTGTATTAACTGTTCCAGAGGTATTAGCCGATAATGCGTAATTTCCTACAGCTGTGTTTGCAGAAGCCAAATTATTGAGAAGTGCATCTTTACCGATTGCAGTATTATCATTTCCAGTAAGATTATATATTAATGCGTTATCTCCAAATGCATTATTAGAGCTACCTGTAGTATTAAAAAGCAAAGCATCATCCCCTACAGCTGTATTCCTCTCTCCAGAAGAATTATATGCTAAAGTATTTACTCCAATGGAAATATTAGAGAATCCTGTTGTAACTTCGTTTTGGCTGTATCCTCCAATTGCAACGTTTCGGGTGCCTGAAAGTGTATTACTAGTAGTACCTCTTAGAGCCATATACCCAATCCCTATATTATGCGTGTATGACTTTACACTTGATTTAGCATAAGTTAAAACACCTACACCAATAGCAATTTGACCACTATTTGTACTACTATTATTAATATTAAAATCACCTATAGCAATGTTATCATTTCCTGTCAAATTACTCTGAAGGGTATTATTACCGATAGCCAAATTGTAATTTCCAGTTGTATTTGAAATAAGAGAGCTTACTCCCACGGTAGTATTTCCAGATCCTGTTGTGTTAGAACTTAGAGCATAATTCCCTAAGGCAATATTTTTCTCTCCCGATGAGCTTAAAAAAAGAGACTTGTAACCAATTCCTATATTATCATCAGAACTATTATTTTCTAATGACGCTGGACCTAAAGCTATATTTCTTTTGCCTGTTGAATTAAACATCATCGCAGAACGACCAATAGCAATATTTTCTTCACCTTCAGTATTTCTTGATAAAGCAGATAAACCAATAGCTACGTTATTACTCCCCGTTGTGTTAGAAACTAAAGTACTAGCTCCAATTTTAACATTATTTAGTGCGTCAGTAATCCCAGAATTAATATTAGTTAATTGGGATCCATCTCCAATAAATTTTGTTGCAGAAACCGTTCCTGAAGTATTTACAAGCGTAACTTGATCATTACCCAATTGAATCGTATTAGGAGTCTCTACCCTAGCATAAGATCCAATTGCAGTAGAATTATAAATTTCTGTTCCGGAAGAAGTACCAGTCCAATTTCCAACATAGGTATTATTAGAACCGTTAATGTTTTCATTT
>JAYPBC010000049.1:0-8284 GCA_038124025.1 Balneola sp.
TAGCCTTTAGATTCTCACGTCCTGTTTTCGTAAACATCATACTGAATCCAACAATAATTCCATCGAGGTTCCACTTTACCTTCGTACCATCAGGATCAATTGCTGATATGGCATTGTTACCTGTATATTGATAGGATTCTCTCGTTCGGTGGGATAAAGGATCCACACTCATCCATAAACTAAGCTTAGGATGATGATACCTGGCCCCGTAGTAATGCATTCCCGTTTCCGCATCAAACTCCTTGGAGTTGAACCTGTATGGTGAATTCCAATTGGAGGAGCCACTTTCCCAATGGTAGAGACTCTCGCCCCAAGGGTTGTAGAGATAGAACTCGTAGGCTTCTTGATTAAGGTCCGTAACCAGGTCTACATTCCCTACATAATCCGGATGGTACCAATAGATGATACGCGTGCTCACGGATGGCTCTGGATCCAGCGCATCGGCAGTCGCGTTTGAGACAGTGTTGTGGGCCAAATCGGGATAGAGGCTCTCTATCGGGGCGATAGAGTTAAAGCTCTCGTTATCATCTATTTGACCGAAATTACTCATAATAAACCTTATGTTAACCAAATCTGAGACACCCCTAAGCGGATGAATTTGACTGTAACATACTGATTTAGCGGACATCATGAAGGTTTACGTTGATGATTTGGTATGCAATAAGATACGAAAATCACACGTAAATCCTCTCCCCAGAATCTTACAACATTACTTCTTTTTATCTATCAACTGCACAGGTATAAGCCCACTAGAGTGTGAATAGTAGGCGTCAAAATGCTCACGATCAGTAACAAATATTGAAGAGTCTTTCAAAAGACAGAAATACAACTGTTGCATTCTTAAGTCATTCATACATAATGGAGTAAAAAAGGCGTATTCTCCAATCAACCCAATGTCATCACACTTGCTGTATGAACACCTAGTTTTTTTCTCTGGTAAAAAAGACATTGAGTCTAGATTTTTTCCTTCAAAAATAATCCTGTCAACATTGTAGCTAATTCCAGAATAACTATACAAGCTATCTAGAACCCAAATGGAGGCGTCATGAGAATTCATGTCTTTAGTATCATTTCCAGAGCTACTCAACGCCATAGTTAAACCAAGCACCAACAGTCCTAGAAATGTCAATCTGGTTTTATTTACATCGTGTTTCATTAAATAGTTTTTGATCTATTTTACTAAAATAGAAGTTTGCCGACTTTACATTTCCTTCAGCCTGAGCTGTTAAGTATAGGTTGTAGTAGCTTTCGTTGACAATGAATTTATAGGAATTCACCTCAGGTTTACTGTAATAATTCAATTTCATTTAAGACTTCAAGGATAACCTGACAATTACTGCCGGTAGAGTTTTGCAGACTCCATTCATAAACATTCTCAGTCCAAGAAGAAACACCCCTGACCTGGCTTGCTTTGAGAAACCGTTGATACATCAAACCAACACTATAATATTTCGTCTGTGCAAAAGCAATCTGATATCCTCTGCTATCCTTGTGTGCATAGCTTTTGTGAAGTTTTAGTAAAAAAAGTGTAGCGAAGTCGTCTAACGCTGGATTGTCTTGAGCTTCTGCAAGCATAATAGTCCCTAAGTAATAACTGTCGATTACATTTAACAGACTATCGTTCAATAAAGCTTCTGAACATATTAACTCTGATATACCACATAAAATATTTGATGTATCACAAGGGAATGGACAATCATTAGTTTGGCTTGTGACAGACTCATTTGCATATTCTTTATACAGATTAAGTTCACATCCTGACATGAGGATAATAAACGTGTATGGTAATAGCCATTTCATAGTTAAAAGACTTGAATTTTTGATTTAAGCTTCTTTACTGTAACGCTATATCGTCCGTTTTTCTTCTTTTTACCCGCGGTGTTTTTATAAAAATTACCACCAGAGTGATAAACACCTTGTGCATTATATGGGGCGGCATAATCATCTGCTCCATATGAGGTTATTCCAGTGATTTCTGTAAATGACTTAGAGGTTGATGCTTGGTTACAACCTAAGAAATAAAATGATGTATTATTTAATTTAATCTTACCATTTTTTACGTTTCGGGCGAGAGCCCCAAAGCCATCCTTAGAACGCGCATGACTTGAACGATCACCAACCAGTAGGCCGTCAATACCAACCCGCCAATCACTATGATCTCGTAGAGCTACATCTTTTACAGATCCAAAACTTTTACTAACAGCTATAAGGCCAGGTATAACTTGCTCGCCACTATCGTCCTTTTTTCCCATTACTATAACAGCTAGTTCGCTTGAGGACTTTTGTAATGATACAACATCCCTTTTAAAAATTGCTTTTTCCCCATCAGCTAGCGGGGATAGCCCAATGACATTTGCGCCAGACGTGCCAATTCTCATATCATCTCCACCAACTCTAGTATATGTTTTTGTAGCTATTGCATTCCCATCAACATCGACTTTTGAAGTAATCGTGACACTTGCGGCTGACCCTGACTGCCATAGATAGTATCCGTCATCTGATTTGTACCAATCAGTACCGTCAGGGTCAATATTCATAATGCTATTATTTCCTGTAAACTGGTATGACTCCATAGCCTTGCCATTCCATGCTTGGTAAGAATCCGTGTTACACTAGATTCGGATACTGTAACACCATGATACCTTTCTAAATACCATACGATTCTCTTGCTACCTATCTTCTGTTCTTTACGCAGCTTCAGTACCAAATCGATTGTTTCTTGAGGAATACATCTAGGATCTTTACTTCGGTCTGGAGCCTGTCTTAGTAATTCTTTGTAACCACCTTTCTTGTATTTCTTTTTCCAATGATAATAAGTTGATCTACTTACCTGAAAAAGGTCGATTGCCTTCTTGTCGCTGCCACACATCTCTGCGTAACTCAACACCATTTTCTTCAAGTGCCATTGAGCTGTTTCTTTGATAGTCTTGTCCATAATATCTTAATTTAGTCTCCAATCGACTAAAGTCCAACTTATAGAGAAGTGTCATACATTCGAGCCTTTTAGGCTATTAATGCCTTCATCAATCCGATCCATCCACGATACGTCTTTGAACACCATAAAGTTGATCCCAAATTTCTTGATCAATAGAATGATCATCTCCCTTTTCTATAATCCTAGAAAGTTCATGGCTTTTTCTAAGCGATGATATACTCCTAAAAATTTCAACAAGGTTGTTTTCTAACTCATGATCAGTTTTAAATCTAAATGACAAATTATCACTAACTCTTAGATTAGCGATTAACTGATTAATTAGTTTCTTCTTATTCAATTCTATAACAAAGATCTTTCCTATCCACTTATTGTCAATGTCATATCTCTCAATAGAAAGTTCAATTTGAGCGGTATTGCATTGAATGAATTGTACTCGGCATATGGGTGATTTTAGATAATCATTGGTTAAATACACCCTTTCAATCTCATTAGCTATAGAAGCTTGATTAACTATGTTTTGTACTAATTCTATATCTCTCATTCTGTCAGGCTGTTAATTATGTCTAGTTCCATTTCATAAAAAGGGCTTGGGTCTCCATTGGGCTTGGGACCTATATCTATTATGTTGTCGCCAGCTTCTATACGTTTCTTAATCCAGGCTTTATTTTCTTTGTACATTTTCGTTTCACGAAGTTCTTCAATGGATAATTTCCCGCATTTACATTCTTTTTTCCTTTTAGCTAAGTCTTCAATAGCATCATTTGAAGGCGAAAAAGTTTGAACTCTAGGGCTATTCATTCAGACAGAGTTTATTTTACAGCCTCAAAAGCTCCCGATAACCCGCGGCTTTGAGTTATTTAGAATCCCATTCACTAGATTCCAACCATTTAGATTTCCACTCTTGAGGAAAGAAATAGTTATCTCTTGCATCCCAACTAATACCCTCGTAATACATTTTGGCAGTATCACCTGATATATTTACCATTACAATATAATTTTCGTTTCTAGGTTTAATTAAATGCATGTTTAATTCAATTGTAGAATAGAATTTAGGATTCAAAGTAGCTTTAGAAATTTCTATAGTATCCCCTCTTTCATCCAAGATTTTAAACACAAAACTTCTATTTGTATGAAACATTTCCACAACATCACCTTTGAACCCACTTTGAATTGATTCTACAAGCCATTTGGTTTCATTGCGATATTCCATAAAAACAGACCAAGCAATGAAACCAAATAAAAAAGGAATGATCAGGATTTTTAGTTTACTCATTATTCGAATTGGTGTAATATTTTGGATTCACCCCAAACCATTCTACCTCCTGCACGAAAGCCTCCTTTAGTAAGTGGTGTTGCTATCTCATAATTTGTCCACGTAGTTGTACTCTTATGGCCTCGGTACAACTCTCCTTTCAGATTTTCAACATTTCCCCAAGTCCTACTCAAACCTGCTGAAAGATTACCTATAGTTCCTCCAAACGATTGCGAAGTGTATTGCCCCGCAAAACCTTTAGCATCGAACTTTGAGTTATCAGCAAACTTATTAAATGTAGCATAGGAAGCAGAGAGAGTAACTTCCCCATCTAAACCTACTCCACCACCCACATTTGAATATAGGAATGTACTACCTGCATCCTTTCCGTTAAGGAAGTGAGTTACATTTAAGCTCATGTCCATTCCACCACCTACTAAGCCTGCATAAGTTAAAGACAAACTAATTGCATCGATATTCTCAGTAGTCTGCAATATCTTATCTCCGTCAATAGTCAAGGGATTGTCCGTTGAAAAATCAGTATCGAGCTTAACAGTAACATTCTTATGATTATCAAGCTTTATCCTACCAATTACTTTATCATTATTATTTGTAATGATTATACTATCAAGAGCACCTGTCGGATCAATACGATTAATCGGGTTGTTTTGAACGAAGTTGTATGGTGATACCCATGATCTCTTATGCACCATGGGGTCCACACTGATCCAAATCCCCGCCTTGTTATCGTAGTACCTGGCCCCGGAATAATGCATTTCCGTTTCCGCATCAAACTCCTTGGAGTTGAATCTGTATGGTGAATTCCAACTGGATGAGCCACTTTCCCAATGGTAGAGACTCTCACCCCAAGGGTTGTAGAGGTAGAACTCATAAGCTTCTTGATTTAGGTCCGTAACTAGGTCAACGTTACCTACATAATCGGGATGATACCAGTACAGGACTCTAGTGCTGATACCAGACTGTGGATCTTGTTCTCCTACAGTAGCATTTGAGACAGTGTGTTGGGCCAAATCGGGATAGAGGCTCTCTATCGGACCGATAGAGTTAAATATCTCTTTGTCAGCGACTTGGCAGAAATTACTCATAATATATGTTATGTTAAACCAACATGCCATTATTGATTGATATTCGATGACAAGGAAACAAAATAGACTCCCCCTTAAACATCACTGTACGCCTTATTTAGTTACGCTCTCTGCTTTTTCTTCTATTGCGTTTAACTTGAAGGAAATGTGCTTTTTTCTGATATTCTCTCTTTTGATATATGCATATCTCATAGGAGGAAAAAGAATTCTAGCAACTCTCACTGCCTTTCCCTTTTGATACACATAATACTTGAAATTTCTTGCTATAAAACCATCATCAGGAGTTAAAATGACAACCGGTATTCCAGAAATGTACCGAAAATGTAGTGTTCGCAACTCATATGCCTTGTACTCATTAAATGAAAATATGGTCCTACAAACTACTGAAATCTTATGGGTAGAAGAATCTATAGACATTATTTCAACTACATATACACAGTACTTTTGAATCGTGCTAGTGTCGTGCTGTTGAGCACAAGAGTCTATCCACGATGATATCTCTTCTGATTCAAATAAATCTTTAATCACGTTATACTCTTGTGAGTAAGTATTAGTTATTACTCCTAAGATTAAGGCTATTGTATAGATTAACTTTTTCATACTATCTAATTCTTTCCCCATATACTCCTTTTATTACTGGCTTAAGCCAAAGCCCATCTTTTCTAGGAATATAGCGATAAACTGATCCATCGCTGTATACAGCATGAACAGGAATTTGATTTTTTGATGCATATTTAGCATCTGCTTCGCTTAATCCTCTAATTAATCCGTTTGTTGGATGCGTATGGTATTGTGATTGTATATCTTGATTCTCAAAACCATATTTTTCAACATTTTCTGGATCATTATCGGATTCTGTCTTGGTATTGCTAACCCAGGGTTGTACAACAAAACCACTCTTTTCATCGCTCGCCACCTCCCAAGCTGCAACTTCCTTTTCTTCATTACCTGCCTTAAAAGCCATAAATCCTAAGAACATTTCTTTGTCTTTAATAAACCCACCATTGTCTGCAGTTGGTACAGCAACACCGCCATTATCCGTAATAAAACTGTTGTAGTCGTTGGTGGGGTTATTGCCATCTTCATTCTTTTTAAAGTCCATAACTGTTGTCCAGTTCTCACTTGTGACTTCAACGGTCTGATTCATTCCGTCATTTATGGTAGCGACTTCACCAGTTGCCGAGTTTATAAAATCTGTTAATCCATTTGGATCTATCATCATGATGGGGTTATTACCTGTGTACTGATATGATTCCAGAGTCTTATGAACTAACGGATCCACACTCATCCATACACTGAGCTTAGGGTGATGATACCTAGCCCCGTAGTAGTGCATGCCCGTCTCCGCATCAAACTCCTTGGAGTTAAACCTAAACGGTGAATTCCAACTGGATGAGCCACTTTCCCAATGGTAGAGACTCTCACCCCAAGGGTTGTAGAGGTAGAACTCATAAGCTTCTTGATTTAGGTCCGTAACTAGGTCAACGTTACCTACATAATCGGGATGATACCAGTACAGGACTCTAGTGCTGATACCAGACTGTGGATCTTGTTCTCCTACAGTAGCATTTGAGACAGTGTGTTGGGCCAAATCGGGATAGAGGCTCTCTATCGGACCGATAGAGTTAAATATCTCTTTGTCAGCGACTTGGCAGAAATTACTCATAATATATGTTATGTTAAACCAACATGCCATTATTGATTGATATTCGATGACAAGGAAACAAAATAGACTCCCCCTTAAACATCACTGTACGCCTTATTTAGTTACGCTCTCTGCTTTTTCTTCTATTGCGTTTAACTTGAAGGAAATGTGCTTTTTTCTGATATTCTCTCTTTTGATATATGCATATCTCATAGGAGGAAAAAGAATTCTAGCAACTCTCACTGCCTTTCCCTTTTGATACACATAATACTTGAAATTTCTTGCTATAAAACCATCATCAGGAGTTAAAATGACAACCGGTATTCCAGAAATGTACCGAAAATGTAGTGTTCGCAACTCATATGCCTTGTACTCATTAAATGAAAATATGGTCCTACAAACTACTGAAATCTTATGGGTAGAAGAATCTATAGACATTATTTCAACTACATATACACAGTACTTTTGAATCGTGCTAGTGTCGTGCTGTTGAGCACAAGAGTCTATCCACGATGATATCTCTTCTGATTCAAATAAATCTTTAATCACGTTATACTCTTGTGAGTAAGTATTAGTTATTACTCCTAAGATTAAGGCTATTGTATAGATTAACTTTTTCATACTATCTAATTCTTTCCCCATATACTCCTTTTATTACTGGCTTAAGCCAAAGCCCATCTTTTCTAGGAATATAGCGATAAACTGATCCATCGCTGTATACAGCATGAACAGGAATTTGATTTTTTGATGCATATTTAGCATCTGCTTCGCTTAATCCTCTAATTAATCCGTTTGTTGGATGCGTATGGTATTGTGATTGTATATCTTGATTCTCAAAACCATATTTTTCAACATTTTCTGGATCATTATCGGATTCTGTCTTGGTATTGCTAACCCAGGGTTGTACAACAAAACCACTCTTTTCATCGCTCGCCACCTCCCAAGCTGCAACTTCCTTTTCTTCATTACCTGCCTTAAAAGCCATAAATCCTAAGAACATTTCTTTGTCTTTAATAAACCCACCATTGTCTGCAGTTGGTACAGCAACACCGCCATTATCCGTAATAAAACTGTTGTAGTCGTTGGTGGGGTTATTGCCATCTTCATTCTTTTTAAAGTCCATAACTGTTGTCCAGTTCTCACTTGTGACTTCAACGGTCTGATTCATTCCGTCATTTATGGTAGCGACTTCACCAGTTGCCGAGTTTATAAAATCTGTTAATCCATTTGGATCTATCATCATGATGGGGTTATTACCTGTGTACTGATATGATTCCAGAGTCTTATGAACTAACGGATCCACACTCATCCATACACTGAGCTTAGGGTGATGATACCTAGCCCCG
>JAYPBC010000050.1:0-1933 GCA_038124025.1 Balneola sp.
TGGTAATGCATGGATTGGTGATTTCAGCCATTTACTATTAGCAAATATTGGAGTAGATGAGGTAAGTGGAAGTATACCCACCTTACTTTTTGTCGTGTTTCAAGGCACCTTTGCCGCTATTGCTGTTGCAATTGTGAGTGGTTCTGTCATTGAACGGGTTCGATTCTCTACTTGGGGTATATTTTCAATTCTTTGGGTTTTGGCCGTCTATGCGCCTGTTGCGCATTGGGTCTGGGGTGGAGGATTTCTAAGTAATGCTGGAGAGATGGATTTTGCTGGAGGAACTGTTATACATATTAATGCGGGTATAGCAGGCCTAGTCCTCTCCTATTTGGTTGGAAAGAGAAAGGGTCATGGAATGGAAGAAGTGCGTAAGCCCTCCTCTATCAAATTTATGGTATTAGGATCTGCTTTGCTTTGGTTTGGCTGGTTTGGCTTTAATGGTGGAAGTCAGCTAGCTGCAGATGGTATTGCAGCGAATGCCTTATTGGTCACCAACATTGCGGCTACAGCAGGGGCGTTAATCTGGTTGACTATTGAATGGTTTATCGTAAAAAAACCTACTCTTATTGGAATGGCTTCAGGTGCTATTTCCGGATTGGTAGGAATAACTCCCGCATCGGGTTTTGTTGATGCTTCAGGGGCACTTGCTATTGGAATTATATCAGGTTTAATAGGTTATTGGGGTGTAGTACACCTTAAATCAATGATGAACCATGATGACACATTAGACGCATTTGGGATTCATGGATTGGTTGGAATAGCAGGTGCCCTGCTAACAGGAGTATTTGCCAACCCAGCTGTAAATGGAGGAGCAGGTTTACTATACGGCAACCCTGCTCAACTTTGGATACAAGCAAAAGCTGTAATTATAGTTATCCTTTTTTCCGCTGTAGCTACCGCCATTGTTTGGAAACTATCTGAGTTAATTACCCGTGGTGGTAGAATTGATGAAGACTTAGAATTAGAAGGAATGGATATTGGTTACCATGGCGAGCATCACATGGTAGTCGAAGAAGAAAAAATCATTAATTAAATCAATTATAATAAAGAGGTACTACAATTTTTTATAGGCCTCTTTCCTTTTTGTTGGCCTCTTTATAGTTTCTTTTCATATATTGAGTAACTAAAATTATGAAAAGAGGTATCTGTACATACATCGTTTTGGCCATTGCTGTTTTTTCAGTAATTGGAACAACTCTGCATTATCATCATTCTTCTGTAGTTTCTGAATCAAACTTAATTTATAAGGTAACAGAAATAGAATTTTGTTGTGCTTTCGCTCACAATCAGGAGATCAATACTCTTAATCACTTCTCTGATGATTATGTAATCCAACCTCTCTATTTTTTATCTTTTTTTGTTCAAAAGCCACACATAGACAGTAATATTTACTGCAAAATATCAGGTAGAGCCCCACCTATAGTACAGTTTAAATTTTTAAGCTGATTATTTATTCACAGGATCTCTGTGAACAACTAAGATTATATTTTCTATTAATCCATCAAGATTTATTTGTGGCATTAGTAGAGATAGTTCTTAACTAAACCAAAAACACTCATAATACACTATGAAAAACAATAACTATACCTATTTAAAGTTTTCGACTTTAATCTTAACCATTGCAATACTTGCATGTTCAAATCCAGCGGACTCCGATCATGATCATGAAGAACACCTTGAGCCAGTCGGATTTGTTCTAAAAATGAATGGTACAGACCATGTTAAACAAGAAAATGGTACTGTTACAGGTTCATTTACCCTAACAAATGGCAATGAATCAGATCATGTAAATATCTATTACATAGATGAAGATGGTGATGAATTCCAACCTCATACAGATGAAGGTTACTCTCTTGCAGCTGAATTTGCCAATTCAGACATGATTGAGTTTGAATCTGAAGGTGATTGGGGATTTCATTTGCACCCAAAA
>JAYPBC010000050.1:2033-7800 GCA_038124025.1 Balneola sp.
CCAAAAGGTGAATATGAAATTAATGTCAGTAGATTGGGTTATAAAGAAATAAGTATTGATGTGAATCTAAACGAAGAATTTCATGTCAACTTAGCAATAAAATTATCCCTAAAAACTATTTTTGTAGACTCTTTAGTCGTTTCGGCTGATAATTATAATTCTACATCTCATTTAACAGGTAGAAGTTATAAGTTATACGGTGATGAAATTAGAAGGAATTTTGGGATCACACTCAGCGAAACCATTTCAAGAATTCCTGGAGTTGAAATGCGTTCAAATGGAGTCTCCACAACAAGACCAGTAATCAGAGGCCTTGACGGCTACCGGGTTCAATTACGGTTAGATGGAAATATTATGCAAGATGTTTCTGCAACTTACTCTGATCATGCTGTAACAATGAATTCGGATAATGCCATTGAAATTGATATCGTTAAAGGACCAGATGCTCTACAATATGGCAGTAATATGGTGGGCGGTATAGTTAATGTGATCAAAAACATAATACCCAACTCAATGCCAAATAAATTAAATGGAGTAATCTCAATGTCGGGTGATTTAGCAGCTCCTGGTGGAGGTTTAGGCATTCAAACTAATATTCCCCTTGAATCTAAGTCATTGTCTGTTGGTTTAGATTTGAACGGGAGATACCATTTGGATCAAATTACCCCAATTGGTACTATTAAAAATACGTATAATCAACATACTGACAACACTATTGGGCTAACTAAATTTACTAAATGGGGATATATAGGTGGTTCTTTTAACTCATTTTTGTCTAACTATGGTGTTACACCAAATGACAAAGGGCATCTAGAAGGTGTTGATATTGAATTGGAAAAATATAGTTTCAACGTTAGATCAGAGATTTATCCAAAATTTGATAAAATCACTCGATTTAAAATTGACTACAATTATTCTAACTACTTTCATTTAGAATTAGAGAGTCAAGTTCCAAGAATAATTGGGATGGAATTTGGACAAACAAATCATTCCTTAAATTTTTCAGGTAATAACAATACGTTAGGTTTTTTTGACGAAGGAATTTTTGGAATAGACTATACCTATACCGATTACTTGGTTAATGGTGCGGGTACACCACACTCGGAGTCAAATGATATAGGGGCTTTTTTGGTACAAGAGATTGATTTTAATAAATTTAATTTAAAGATAGGTTCGAGATTCGACTACGCAAATAGGAATCCAAAAGTTCGTAAAATAAGTGACTTAATTGGTAAACTGGAATCAAAAAATTATTATGCTTTAAGTGGCTCAATTAGTAGCACCATAATGTTATCAGAACAACAAACTGTCAGTTTTTTGTCTGCCAGAACATTCAGACCACCTAGTTTGGATGAACTTTTTTCTGAAGGCCCTCATCTCGCTTCTTATTCTTTTGATATTGGAAATACAAACTTAAAGTCAGAAAGAGCATGGACTTCAGAAATCAATTACGAATTCATGAGTTCTAGAATGATGGTTTTTGCTTCGGTATTCAGAAATTATTTTGACAGCTACAACTTTTTTATGAATACCAATCAAACTTCAAATCGTTATCCTGATTTGTATTATTACCAAGTTAAAGGTGTGGAAGCTGAGATGATGGGATTTGAAGGAGAATTATATTTTAGTATAACGAATAAACAATCTATTAAGTCCTCATTTAGCTATATTAAATCAGACTTTAGAGAAGATGTGAATTCCAGTTTTAAGCCAATTCCATTTACGCCACCTCTCAAAATATCTACCGAATATATTCTCAACTTTACAAATGGTAATACTGGGGTCATCTACACATATAGTGACAAGCAAGACAGAGTTGGGGAATTTGAAACAATTACCGAAGGTTACAACAAGCTTGATTTTTATCTACAGTACAATCTTTTTAATAAAAAGAATTCATTAAAAGCTTCATCCTTTAGTACACTTTCAATAAACGTGCAGAATATTTTCAACACCGAATACTATAATCATCTATCCAGAATTAAAGATCTTATGCCTGAAATGGGTAGAAGATTTATGATTTCTTACAAAATTTATTATTAGTGATTTACCAATCATACCTAGAAACACCAATAGGTTTCATGAGGATACTATCAAACGGAAACCAATTAATTAATTTAAGTTTTCAAGAGACAGATGGACCAGAGGATCCTGATCAGATCACGGAATGGACCAAAACACAATTATCAGAATATTTTACTGGTACTAGGACTTTTTTCAATATACCATTACTGCTAGAAGGTTCTGAGTTTGAATCGTGTGTATGGAATGCATTACAACAAATCCCATATGGCACAACTATTTCGTATAAATCACTTGCTAAGCAAATTGATCGCCCAAATGGAATGCAGGCAGTTGGTAGCGCTAACGGAAGAAATCCATTAGCAGTTATTGTACCCTGCCACCGGGTCATTGGTCACAATGGAGATCTGAAAGGCTATGCTGGTGGTATAGAACGAAAAAAATGGTTATTAAAGCACGAAAACTCGTTACTAATCTAACTATTTTCCGCCATTTCACACGATTATTGGTTAATTTTAAATTAAACCAATTTATACCACTCTATACCACTCAAAAAATTTATAATTAAGCGAAAAAATGCATAAATGGCACTCAAGAAGAGATACAAGAAAAATACATCGGTGGGGTGCTTTTTTGGTTTCCATACCTTTTTTAGTTGTTATTGTAACAGGTATAATATTACAGTTAAAAAAGGAAGTTGAATGGATACAACCTAAAACTGAGGAGGTTGCCATAGATACTCTTTCAATAAATTTTAGCGATATTTTAAGTATTAGTCAGGGAATACTAGAAGCACAAATCGAAGATTGGTCAGACATAGATCGCTTAGATGTACGGCCAGATAAAGGAATTGTGAAAGTTCGAGCAAAAAACAAATGGGAAATTCAGTTAGACTTGGAAAAAGGTACTATACTAAAAACAGCCTTTAGAAGATCGGACATTATTGAACAGCTTCATGATGGATCTTGGTTTCACGATGCAGCCAAATTATGGGTATTCCTTCCTGCTGGTATCATTGTCTTAATCCTTTGGCTAAGTGGGATGTACTTATTTTTTGTCCCCATCTTAGCCAAAAGATCTCGCAAGAGCTGAGTATTTTTAGTGCGCGGGTAGCTGAAAAACCGCATTCTGTATCATCCTCGACGGCCCAATCCAAAACATTCGATATTGGGTATTTTCTAAGAGCAGTACCACTTTACCCCGCCCCATATTCTGCACCGCAGCAAATGAATTGGATGCAGCTTTTACTTTATTCTCTGGAGATGCATAACCTGAAGCCAACAGGTCCTTGGGATTTGAATCAAATCTACCCACTGCTATAAGATTAGGATTAAGCTCAAACACATCGGTTGAGAACTTGAGAGTGTATAACTCTTCTTTCATGCCAAATCCTAATGGATGAGTATTATCAATATGTGATTTAAATGCCGCGCCAGGAATTCGTTGAAGACCCGATTTCTTAGCCCGGTCAGCATATGCAGTATACCCTTCATCGGTCTGCTCCTCATCGTTATTCTCGGGCTCATACAACGCAATATTGGTGAATCCGCTTCGAGTCTTACTGAACCAAGATGCCATGCCTTCCGTACCCACCAATACCCCTCCGGAACGTACCCACTCTTTCATTCTATCTTGTACCGATGCACTGAGCACCTGGTCTATTCCTCCCCATGCACCAGGAAAAATCAACACATCATAGGCATCCATATCCAACTCACTCAATCGATCGGATCGAACGCGGCTAATACCGTATTCCGTCCAATAATCCAGTAAATACCAAAGCTGACCTGCGGTATATGAATTAAATGGCTGATCAACTACCAAAGCAACGCGTGGAGCATGAAGTGGATTAGCATCCGAAGATGCTAAATCAATCCCCGTGTCCATACGCCCAGTATTGAAAGGTATAATGCTAACCTTATTTTTAAGGGCGATTTCTTCCATTTTGCTATATAACTCATCCCCATATCCTAAATTTCTACCCACCAAAACAATCACACTCCCGCGAGAATATGTATTTCCTTCATATCCAAATGACTCAGATGCAGTCCGAACCCTAAACCCAGCCTCTAACATATCACCCAGAGCGTTAGGGGCATATCGCTGTGCCCAGTCCATTACATAAGCATAAGATGCTTTCTGTGTTAGTCCTCCTTTCAAAGAGATTTTCTGGTCAATGGGTTTTAGATTAGAAGGTAGATTTTTACTCCAATAGGCCTCTAAGTTGTATGCCATTGGCACCGTCCACGTAGACATATCATACATAACCGAGTCTCTAATTTCCAATTGTCGGCGGAAAAGCGTATGAATAAAAAGGTGTGCTGGTTGCTCTGTTGGAATAACAAAACTACCTGATTCTATGGTCCTTGTAGCCTCACTAACATCCCAATAATCAAAGGTATTAGATAAACGTTGATCTTGAGTGGTCTCGTACACCTGAACTCCATGATCCAGCAGTAAGTTGATAACGTCAAAACTATAGGATTGTTCATCTCTAGAAAGAATGTAAGCTTTGGTATCTCCTTTCTGATTTTTTGGGTTTCGAGCCTCTTTAAAGTACTCCAATAAGCCCATTCTATTTTCAACGGCTGTTTCAACCACAGCTAATGAATTGATATAATGGTCAAAAATACGCTGACGTAGGGTTAAGACATATCCATCATCAGTATCAACAGCACGACCACCTCTGCTATGTCCTCCTTGTTCAGCTAGCATGCCAATACCCCCCATCACACTGGGGTAAGATGATCCGTATCCTGGATAAAAGAAATCAAAAGCTTCACGTGTAAAGTAATTTACCTGAGCCTCATCAAAACGCTTTACGGCGCCTCTACCAAAAGCATCGGCATAGTCTTCATAACTACGAGGTAGCTCATAGTTTCTTGGGGTAGTCCCTGGCATTAAAAAATAGTTGTTATTGGCGCCTTGTTCATGAAAATCCATATGAACTTGTGGCATCCATTCTTGGTAAACCTTAATGCGTCCCTGTGATTCTGGATGAACTAACCAAACCCAGTCTCTATTTAAATCGAACCAGTAATGATTGGTTCTGCCACCAGGCCAAATCTCGTCATGTTCTAAATCATTCACATCGGCATTTAGCACATGTGTTTGTGATGATTTATACCAGGTAACATATCGGTCCCGACCATCTGGATTTATCATAGGATCAATAATTACTACCGACTCTGATCGCCAACTAGCCGTTTGATTATCTTCTGCAGCGACCAATCTATAGGCTGCCTGCATAGCAGATTCACTACTTGATGGCTCATTTCCATGCACATTATAACTCATCCATACGACTACTGGCATTTCAGGATTTGGCTCAATTTCATAGCTCGCTAATTGCTTATTTTTTTCCTTAATTCGCTCCAAATTACTCATATTAGAAGCAGAACTAATGGTAGCGTATATCAAACTCCTTCCTTCATGTGTGGTGCCATATTCTTGAACCTGAATTCGATCTGAGTTAGCTGACAAATATTCGAAGTAATCCACGACCTGATAATGGTGAGTATATTTCTGTCCTAATTCGTAACCAAGAAACTCACCAGGAGATAATATCTCATTGGAATAGTCGAGTTTTACATCGAAGGTGAACCTTTGAAAAACATCAGGATCTGAAACCTTTGAATATTGAGCTAAGAGGTTCAATGATAAACTAAAAATGAAAAATATTAGGATCCATGCATACTGTATTCTCCTTTGCTGAAGTAAAGTCCCGTAGTTCATAAAGAGTTGG
>JAYPBC010000051.1:0-7767 GCA_038124025.1 Balneola sp.
TCCTCGGTAGCTCAGTGGCAGAGCAATCGGCTGTTAACCGATCGGTCGTTGGTTCGAATCCAACCCGGGGAGCTAGACCTATCAAAGATGCGAACATTAACAGTGTTCGCATTTTTTATTTCAGGACCTACTATTAGTAATACATACTGCTGTTATGTGATTGTCTAGCTCAGTTTTATTTGAATTAGTAACAGTAGTGATAGAAACTACCACGAATTAATCAGTCACTGTAAATCTGAAATAGTCGTGATATAGTACAATCTTGTAATCTCGTTGATCTTTCACGTAAAATCGCACATGGTAATCACCGGGACTAAGTTGTACCGCGATTTTTTTTTCAAAGTTACCTGAATCGTCTGTTTTTATTTCAAGAATATTTTCGTAGCTATTACATTTTCAGAGCCTCAGATCATAGATTTAGATGGTTTAGAAGTGAAAAATATCCATTTAATATTTGATAAGTCACTTTTTGAAGTTTACATAAATGGTGGTGAATATACCTTTGTAAATAGAATTTTTATGAATACCAATGAGTTGAAAGCCGAGATATTTGCCGAAAATGGGATGTTTACGATTTCAGATATGGATGTATGGAGTTTAAGCTCAGCATGGAAAAATCAGAACTAAAAGGATCACAATTATGAAAAATACGAACTCATTATTATTTGCATCTGTAGTAGCGGCTTTAGCTGGATTACTATTCGGTTTTGATACCGCCGTAATTTCAGGTGCTGATAAACCCATTCAGGCATTGTGGAATACAAGCCCATTATTTCATGGTACATTTATCATGTCTATGGCATTGTGGGGAACTGTTATTGGTGCACTTTTTGGTGGAATTCCTTGTGATCGATATGGCCGAAAAACCACGTTAATTTGGATAGGTGTTTTATATCTGATTTCTGCCATGGGATCAGCACTTGCCCCGGAACCATATTTATTTTCTTTCTTCCGATTTATTGGTGGATTAGGCGTGGGCGCTTCTTCTGTTGCTGCTCCTACCTATATCTCAGAAATTGCCCCCGCACATCGTAGAGGACGTTTAGTGATTCTATACCAGTTTATGATTGTTTTAGGTATCCTGGTCGCATTCTTATCAAACTGGTTGGTTGGAAGCGGACTTGGTGATAATGCATGGAGATGGATGTTAGGAATCGAAGCATTCCCTGCAGCATTGTATTTACTGCTTGTAGTTCGAATTCCAAATAGTCCTCGTTGGTTGGTTATCCATAATAACGATGCGGATACAGCTCGAACGTTAATCAGTCAGTTAGATCCAAGCATTGATCCTAAAGAAGAGTTAGAAGCCATCAAGAAAACAGAAAAAGCCGATTCTGGAAGCGGATTTTTCTCAGGAAGATACAAGTGGCCAATTTTGCTTGCGTTCTTGCTTGCATTCTTTAATCAATTATCAGGAATCAACTTTGTGATTTATTATGCGCCTCGAATTTTCGAAGCTGCCGGACTTGCTGCAAGCACGGCACTTCTTTCATCGGTTGGCATTGGGGCTGTGAATCTAGTATTTACCATGCTTGGTATTTATTTAATCGATCGAGCAGGACGTAAAACATTGCTAATTTATGGGTCTATTGGCTACATAACTACGTTGAGTATTGTTTCGTGGGCATTTTATACCGGTGCCGGAGGAGTAGTTGTAGTATTAGGTGTATTTGGATTTATTGCTTCTCATGCAGCAGGGCAAGGTGCGATAATTTGGGTATTTATATCCGAAATCTTCCCGAATCATGTACGCGCATACGGTCAGGCGTTTGGTTCAGGAATTCATTGGGTGTTTGCAGCTTTGATAACACTGTTCACACTTTTCTTTATGGATATACTTGGTGATAATCCAGGTCCATTATTCGCATTCTTTGCATTTATGATGCTACTTCAGTTGGCGTTTGCACTGAAAATGTTACCAGAAACTAAAGGTCGTTCATTAGAAGATCTGGCAAGAGAAATGACCAGTGATGTGAAAGAAGAACAAATAGGAGAGGCCCCTGTTAATCATAATTTTTAATCATATTCTGAAATGGTATCCACATGCTAAAATGTACTAAAAAACAATGGAAACAGTAGGCTCACAACAGCTGCCCAAACGCCATAAACGGGCAAATAAACCCCCATAGCATGAAAAACGGATGATAGCTCTGCTTTGGATCGAATAACTCCAATGATTCGATATCCAAAGTAACCAAGATGGCTGAGCATGAGCAGGTTTAACCCGAAAAGAGCCAGTCGATTTGCCGAGATTCCAAATTCAAATAGCCGTACCCCAATGGCGCTTAAGGCCAATAGGTTGTCGATGATGGCGATGGCCGCTAGACCAAAGAGTAGGTAGAGTTGAAAGGTACTATTCGCCTCGTTTTTGAAGGAGAACAGAATAAGCGCCATCACGGCTAATAATACCATATTAAAAATGAGTAGTAGATCACGATCATTGAAAATAGTTTCTGGGGCCTGAGGCAGCATAATTGAAAAAATGAGTAAGAGTAAAAAGGCTGGCGGCGTGAATAGTTTGGCAATAATTGGAGATATCTTGCTGGTTACGTCCCGGTTGTTGTGCACCAGATACAAGGCCACGACGGGAATGGCTCCCAAACCCCAAATGGCAATTTTTTCAAAATAGATGTCCTCGATTCGATAACCAATAAGTTCAAATAGTGCGATGGTGATGGCCGAAAAAAGCAGCAAACTCAAGCCTAATAGTCCCCCCATTATGACCACCTCACCGTTGAACCGAATGAAATCGATTCGCTTCAAACTATTCTTCCAGTCTTCGCCAAGGTAGGCTCTTGCAAAGACAAACCAGACAAGTATGGGGATATGAAAGCAAGCCAGTACGAGAGCTGAGTCGTCTAGGGTGCCCGGCAATAGGTTACTATAGAGCACTAAGGCACCTGCAACCGCTAAAAGTGACCAGTGGATTCTGGTGGCTAGTTTAGACACAAATAACGAATAACCTAGTAGGGCGGGCGAGAGAATGGACCCTATATTTCTAGGGAAAAATGCATCCTCATCAATGCCAAACATCATGGGGATTTTAAGTAGGAGCCCGGTGAGTAAGGCGAGGCCAATAACCACCCATATTTCTTTTGGATTCCCCCAAGAGATTTTTCGGTTTAAAAGAGAATTTAGCTCGCTATTGCGAGTGAATTCGTTTGATTTTGCGTGTTCTGTCATGATAAACGGCGAATTGATTTGGTTAGAAAATAGATGAGAATCAATAACGAAGTAAATTAATAAAAAGCACTTTTTATTTAAAAGCATATAAAGCGGCTCATTAGTTACAATGTAGATGAGAGTATTTTTATATGAGATTTAAGCAAGTAATGTAGATACTTTTTACTCAAGTTTACCTACATTCTTAGATCAATTGATGATTCGTTCATAACCTATCGAAGGATGATCGAACCTGAGGTTGACTTTTAGTTTTAATGATCACGTTACATACAGTCCAATGAAAGTTATTTCTTATCTAATCATATTGCTTGTTAGTTTTTTCCCAAGGATCACAGTACATGCCCAGGTGAATCCCGAATGGCTACGATACCCGATGGTGTCTCCTGATGGAAACCAAATAGCCTTTGTGTACAAAGGAGATATTTATACGGTTGGTGTAGCGGGAGGAGAGGCTCAAAGGCTTACGTTTAGACCCGAAATGGATCTGCAACCTGTTTGGAGCCCTGATGGGTTGAGTATTGCGTTTGCCTCAGAAAGGCATGGAAACTTCGATGTATATATCATGGATGCCCGTGGAGGAGAGGCCACTCGCCTGACGTATCATTCAAACAGTGAAATCCCCTTGAATTTTTCTGCGGATGGAGAGCTTATTTACTTTGATGCGCATCGCCAGGATGCGGTGACTAATCGTGAATATCCCACCTCCTCACATACCGAATTATATGCTGTTCCGTCGGTCGGAGGTGGAGTTTCTCAGGTGTTCAGTCTTCCAGTAAAGGGGATGAGCGTGAATTCCGACAACTCGGGTTTTCTGTATGAAAATATGCCCGGCAGAGAAGACCCATGGCGTAAACATCACCGTTCGGCGGTTACCCACGACATTTGGTGGTATAATCAGAAAGAAGCAACGCATTCTCAATTAACTGATTTTGATGGTGAAGATCGTAATCCAGTCTGGGCAAATGGAGAAGAGGCTTTTTATTTTTTGAGTGAGCGCTCAGGCACATTTAATGTGTTTAAACAGGATATAAAAACCTCAGATGTGGAGCAGTTAACTGATTTTGAACCTCATCCAGTCCGATTTTTAAGTGCGGGAGGCGATGTCTTAGTTTTTGGATATCATGGCCAAATTTACGTGATGAAAAATGAGAAACAAGCCGACCCCATAAGCATTTCTATTCGTACTCAAGAGGTAAGCTCTTCTCTTGAGCGACTCGATGTAAATGGCGGGGTTTCGGAAATGGCCATTAGCCCTAATGGCAATGAAATGGCTTTTATTGCTCGTGGGGAAGTATTTGTCACTTCGTTGGATGGATCTATGACCAAACGAATCACCTCTACTCCTGAAAATGAGCGTTTTGTAGGATTTGGGCCAGAAGGAAAGAGCGTGGTTTATGCGAGTGAGCGAAACGGAAAGTGGTCCATATTTCAAGCTAAAATAGTGCGTGAGGAAGAGCCCTTCTTTTTTGCGGCTACTTTAGTTTCCGAGGAGGCTTTGGTGAGTAATGAGAAAGATAACTATTTGCCAAAATTTTCACCTGATGGTAAGAAACTAGCCTTCATTGAAGATCGTCGTACGCTTAAAGTACGTGATCTTGAAAATGGTAAAGAAACCGTGCTATTAGATGATACTAGGTTATTTCATATGCGTGATGGGGATAAATATTTTTCTTGGAGCCCTGATAGCCAATGGTTACTGGTCGAATTTGATCGTTCACTTAATAACGCAGATGTACATTTGTTAGATGCAAGCGGAGTTCAACCCGCAAAGATTCTTGTGAATAGTGGCTACTACGATCGCAGTCCCAAATGGGCTAATGAGGGTAAACAGATGATTTGGTTTTCGAATCGAAATGGTCTTAAGAGCTATGCGACGAGCGGTAGTACAGAATACGATGTCTATAGTATGTTTTTCACCCAAGAAGGTTGGGATGAATATCAATTGAGCGAAGAGGAATTCAAACTTCAACAAGCCATTGAAGAAGCTCAAAAAGCATCCAAGGATGGTGAAAAAGATAAGGCTAAAGAAAAAGATGGAACCGATGTTAAGAATGAGAAAGATAAGTTACTTTCATTTGATTGGGACGATGTTGAAGACCGCGTGTCTCGATTGACCATACATTCCTCTCGTTTAAGTGATGCGATATTGAATAAAGAGGGAACCAAACTCTATTATCTTACGCGATTTGACGGGGGGTATAATCTTTGGAGTACCGATCTAAGGACCCGGGATACTAAAGTCGCTATCAGCTTAGGGGGAAGTTCTGGGCAACTAGTGTGGGATGCTTCTCATGAGAATCTCTATCTGTTAAGTGGTGGTCGTGTGTCCAAATTAGAGCCTGAAAAAGGATCAAAAAAATCGATCTCAATTGCATCTGAAGCGATAATTGATGCGGATAAGGAGCGTTTGGCTATGTTTGACCATATTGCGTTACGCACCAGTAAAATATTTTATGAACCTACCTTCCATGGAACAGATTGGGAAGCGATGGTTCGAGATTATCGACCTAAAGTTGCTCACTTAGGCCATGATTTTGAGTTTGCCGAGCTAATAAGCGAAATGGTTGGTGAACTTAATGTATCGCATGCCGGTGGGCGTTATCGTGGAGCCCGGGGTGGTGATGAGACAGCTTCTTTAGGAATATTTATTGATTACAATTATTCAGAGGATGGGCTAAAAATAGCTGAAATAATATCCGGTGGTCCTCTTGATAAAGCACATCTTCAGATTTCAGAAGGAGATATTATTACCCACATCGATGGTGAATTGGTGAGCAAAAACAAAGATTGGGCGATACATTTGAATCAAAAAGCCAATAAGCGTGTGCTACTTAGTCTGACCGATGCCAAAGGGAAAAATACTCGTGAGATGGTGGTTAAACCCGTATCATTAGGAAGCTTTAATGGGCTTTTGTACAATCGTTTTGTAGATATGAATGAGGCAGAGGTGCTACGTCGTAGCAATGGACGCTTAGGCTACGTTCATATTCCGGGGATGGGAGACCGACAATTCCGTGAAGTATTTGATCGAATGTTGGGAAAACACTACGACAAAGAAGCTATTGTAGTGGATGCACGTAATAATGGAGGAGGAGACCTTGTAGCGGATTTAGAGATGTTCTTCACGGGTACCCCATTTTTGACCTATGCTACTGAACAAATGATAGTGGGCGGGGAGCCGACTTCGCGTTGGACTAAGCCCATAATTGGTTTATTTAACGAAGACATGTATAGCGATGGGCATTGCTATGCGAGCGCCTTTTCTGATTTGGACCTTGGAACTATGGTAGGCACCCCGGTTCCTGGAACCTGTAGCTTTGCAGGATGGGAGGGGCTACCGAACGGAAGCGCTTGGGGAGTGGTGCCGGTGAGCGCAAAAAATAAGGCTGGGGAGTGGTTAGAAAATAATCAGACCATGCCAGATATAATGATTAGAAATCATCCTGGAGTGGTTGATTTTGGACGCGATGAACAGCTAGAAACGGCCATTGAACAGATGCTAAAAGAATTAGAGCAGTAGAAGAACAGCATTAGTGGAGTAAGAGGATGGATTTACAAAGTAATGTAGATGTCTTGCTATCCTAATTGCCCTTTTAATTCGCTCATAACGTACAGCATTTCAATGGCTATTTGTTCACTTCGTTGGTCATAGGTAGCCGATTCCATAGGTGTTCCGTCGGATATTTTAGGATCTTCATAGGTAACGGCATGCCGGGAACTTGCACCTACTACAATAGGGCATGCATCATCCGCTTCTGAGCAGGTCATAACAGCTATGAAGTGATCCTTAGGATTTGGTGGCTGGTTATACACCTTTGAAAAGCATCGTTCGGGTGGGTGTTCGGTTGAATACCGGACTAAATAAACCGGATTGTATTCGGCGCTGTTGGTCTCCAAGCTTACTTTAAATCCTGCGCGACTTAGAGTCGCAATCGTGTTAGGATGCATTGCCGTGGCATGTGTCCCGCCAGAGTAACACTCTATCAAGGGTAACTCTAGATGCTTCGTCATTGCCTTCGACCATATATGGGCAAGGTGACTGCGGCGTGAATTGTGCGTACAAATGAAATTCAAACGAGGTGTTTTTTTCGCAGCTATTTCGGTTGCAATATCTTTTGCAAGGGGAGACAGAAGCTCTTTACGGCTCATTGGTAAATCGTCAATTTTTGAACTGCAGTTTTTAATATAGTTAGTCAATTTTGGAAGCACGGTAGTTGAAGGAATAGGGTTAAGGTTCTACTTGGCCGGTCTAGTCAGCGATCCTAGACTATTAAAAACTAGGTATTGATTGACTATTCTCTGGTTGATGATGTTTTGACTTTAAATATACGGAAGCGAAGGATTTAGTATTTAAAGCCATTATTAAATGATTATTTCAACAAGTAAGCACAAAGAAGATGTAACTAGTTTTATGAATAAAGAGCAAGACAAAGAAAAGTATAGCAGGAATCAGCTTCATCCAAAACATCCACCTCCAAATGGTAAATCCCAGTCAAAATTCAGCTTGGGTAGAACCCGCAATTTCACTAATATAGGCCGTTGAGAGTACCAAAGCTGCGCCCACAGCTAGTCCACCAATAATAC
>JAYPBC010000052.1:0-7461 GCA_038124025.1 Balneola sp.
TCTAACCGCCTGATTCGTAGTCAGGTACTCTATCCAGTTGAGCTACGGGTGCATTTCAAAATCATGCTTTACTACTATTTTTGAAAGAGGAAAAAGATAAGCATATTAAATCAAAGTGTCTCAAGTTAATATTAAAATATTCTTACTACGATGGTAGCTTTGGCAAATTCGATACAATGGTTACATATACCATCATGCATAGGTGTAGCAATTATTTACACGTTACTGATAACATGTAAACCAGTAATGACTTCATCAGAGGATTCTTATTGGATAACCAATGTAACCATTGTGGACCCGATAGAAGGCACTCAGCCTTCAAAAAATGTATGGATAAGGAATGGAAGGATAACCGAAATTACTAATTATGAGGAATTGGGAGATGATCATAGTGCGCGTGTGATTGACGGCGAAGGTCTTTATCTAATACCTGGTTTATGGGACGCTCACGTTCATTATGCTTTTGATGATACTATGCGCCCTGCTATGAATGCGCTATTTTTGGCTCATGGAGTAACAAGTGTTCGCGATACAGGCGGTCCCTTAGAGTTGGTAACCCAGGTTAGGATTCGAACGCTAGAACAACCTATGAAGGCACCAAATGTGTATATAGCAGGCCCATTAATTGATGGCTCACCTAATGTATACAATGACTCTTCGCCGAGCTATCCTTTATTATCCGTTGAGAATAGCTCGTCAACCTCTATACAATTCAACACCCAGCTACTAATTGATAATAAGGTGGACTTCCTAAAAGCATATGAAATGTTGAGCCAAGAGCAATATTTGGAGCTAATGCGGTTGGCTAGGGAAGAAGGCCTTTTGGTTACAGGCCACATTCCTTTAAGCATGGATTTATTTTCTGCAGTCGAGGCTGGATTAAATGGGATAGAACACCTTAGAAATATCGAAATGTCCATAGCTACCAATTCGAAAGAATTACTAATTGAACGTTTGTCTATTCTCGAAAACCCAGATAGTCTAAATGGTGCTGAATTGCGATCATCATTACATGCTAAACAACGTATGGACGCCATTCAAATGATTGATAGTAACCTGTTGGTAAAGGCAGCTGAATTGTTGGCCAAAAATTCAGTCTGGCAAACACCTACCTTAGCTTTGTACAATAATTTCGCAACTCGTGAATTTTTGACGGAAAATCAGTTGGCTGAACTTAAAAAACTCCCAACATCACTCGCAGAACAGTGGCGTATGTCGATGGAACCAATGCGTAATATGGACATTAATCCAAATGCGGATATTGCAGTGTATAATCGGTGGATGAAAGAAATGGTGCGATACTTACATGCTAATAATGTTCCGTTTATGGCGGGTACTGATACTCCAATTGGCTATTTAATACCGGGTCAAAGCTTGCATAAAGAGCTTGAGTTATTGGTGGAAAGTGGATTTTCAAATGAACATGCATTACGTGCTGCTACCATCAACCCAGCAACATTTTTAGGAGTAGAAGAAGAGACTGGACAAATAAAAGTCGGGTACAATGCTGATCTAGTACTATTAAAAGGAAATCCACTACAAAATATTTCTTTCACTCAACAAATTCATGCGGTCATAAAAAATGGAATCTTCTGGAGCGTTTCCGAACTAGATTCTATGCTCATTCGATGATGAAATAGCGTCATCTATCTTTTAAGAACGTTGACCAACGGTATGTCATTCAAATTACAAAAGAAGGAACCAATACCCACATTGCTTAGTTTGATATAATCCAACAGACAACCGTTCTAGTACGTCCAGAAACTTTGATAACAAGCCCCCATACATGAGTAATAAACCAATCATCCAGCTGAAACAGCTTACAAAAAGTTATCAAGAGGGTAGTAAAAGGCGGTTGGTGCTTGATCAGCTAGATCTTTCTGTGGCAGAAGGTCAAATGTATGTACTTTTGGGGCGTTCTGGTTCTGGAAAAAGTACGATGTTGAATTTGCTAAGTGGGATTGATATGCCCGACACTGGGCAGGTGATTATTGACGGCACCGATATTTCGAAGATGAATGAGAAGGATCGCACTAAATATCGGCGAGATAACATTGGCTTTGTATTTCAGTCGTTTAATCTAATTTCTACGCTCACGGCTTTCGAAAATGTTCTACTTCCGTTGTCTTTGAAAGGGGATGATCCAACTGAGAGTGAGCAGAAAGCGCAGTTTTTTTTGGATCAAGTGGGCTTAGGTGAAAGGGGAGGGAGTTATCCTGATCGGCTTTCAGGGGGTGAGCAGCAACGAGTGGCCATCGCAAGAGCTTTGGCTCATGAGCCGAAGTTTATTTTAGCCGATGAGCCCACAGGTAACCTAGATTATAAAACGGGCAGTATGGTGCTGAACATGCTGAGTGATTTGGTTCGGGAAAATGGTCGAACCATGATTATTGCAACACATGATCGGGAAATGGGCCAGATTGCTGATCAGGTGTTAGAACTTCGTGAAGGAAGTCTACATGCCATGGATGCACTTATGGATGTTGCTGAAAAATCGGAACGAGACCAATTCAGCCAATCGGTTGGGTCATCGCAAACAACCGAAGTAACGAAACCAGCGCAAGCTACCAGCGAAACTGAAGCGATTAAAGCATCCAACGAATGAGCAGGCATCACGACGACCTACTTTGGCAGTCAAGCCTTCGGTTTCTATTGCAACACCCCTGGCACTTTTTGTTGTCCATATTAGGCGTAGCTCTTGGCGTGGCCATGGTTATTTCCATCGATCTTTCTAACAGCTCAGCCCAACGTGCATTTTCTTTATCGGCCGAAGCGCTAACCGGCAAGGCTACTCATCAAATTCAAGGGTCGGGCGATTTCTTGAGCGATCAGGTGTATCGGGACTTGAGACTTACTGCTGGGTATCGAAATTCAGCCCCCATTATCGATGGCTATGGCAGGATCCAAGGATTGGATCGCACCTTTCAGATACTGGGTGTGGATCCGATTGCGGAGGGGCCATTTCGTGATTTTTCAAGCCAGGAGGGAGGTATTGACCTAGCTAAATTTATCACCGGGCAACCCACAGCGATTATAAGTGATCAAGTTTTGGCAGATTTGGCCAAGGACATCGGGGATAGTCTCCAGGTGTCTGTGGGTGGGCGACCATTTGACCTGCTTATTGCCGGCGCTATTGCAACAGCCAACAAGCGCAGCCAACAAGCCCTAGAAAGTGTGATACTGGTAGATGTAAACACCGCACAGCAGCTTTTTGATATGGATGGTCAGCTATCCAGAATTGATCTGATCGTACCAGAAGAAATTGAAGAAGCTATTTTAGCGTCCCTGTCGGCTGACTTGCCAGAAGGGTCGCGCCTGGTTTCCTCAGTCTCTCGCACAGATACTCTTAGTCAAATGACGCGGGCGTTTGAACTCAATTTACAAGCACTAAGCCTATTGGCCTTGCTGGTGGGGATGTTCCTGATATATAACACCATGACCTTTTCGGTAGTTCAGCGTCTACCTCTCATTGGTCGTCTTCGTGCCCTTGGAGTGACAAAATCGGAAGTACTGTCCATGATCGTAAAGGAAGCGGTGCTCATTGGCCTCATTGGAACTATACTCGGGATTACAGCCGGTATCGGCTTGGCGCAATTCCTCCTTGGGCTGGTCACACAATCCATCAACGATCTCTATTTTGTGCTATCTGTCCAAGAATTGACCATTGAATTAATTCCAGTACTCAAAGCGGTCATATTGGGCTTAGGTGCAACTTTATTGGCGGCTTTTTGGCCAGCTCGTGAGGCCGCAGAAGCAGAGGTTTCTACTGTGCTACGTCGCTCTTCAAATGAATCTAGATTGGCTCATCGCTTGCCTTTCATTGCCCTAATAGGATTGGCTATAAGCCTGGCAGGTGGGGGTATTCTATTGATTCCCAATGGCGGAATCATCGCCGGATATAGCTCATTATTGTTTGTTATTATAGGATTTTCCTTATTCATTCCTGCCCTTATTGTGGGTTTATCCGCTCTTATTCGCCCAATTTTAGGAGCTCTAAACGGCTTAATTGGTAATATGTCGGTTCGCGGGGTGGTGACCGAGCTTAGCCGAACCTCTGTTGCGGTTGCTGCTCTCGTTGTTGCTGTGGCTGCCTCGGTTGGGGTGGGTGTAATGGTCGATAGCTTCCGAGTCACGGTAGTATCTTGGTTAGAATCCCAACTCCAAGCCGATATTTATGTGCAGCCTCCCAGCGCTGTAGCCCGCAAAGCGGATGCTCAACTGCAAGTCGAATTAGTTCGGATTTTCAAGGAAACAGAAGGAGTAGCTAGTGTGCACTCGGTCTTTAGCGAAGATGTGATGACTACCTTTGGTAGCAGTAACTTAGTGACGACCTCATTGGGTGCCAAAGCGAGCGAATCTTACCAAACAAAGGAGATACAGGACGACTTTTGGGAGCAGTTCGCCCAAGAAGAGGTGATCATGATTTCTGAGGCATATGCCTACCGTTTTGGGATTGGAATGGGGGATAGTTTGGGTATCGTGACTGATAAGGGTATGCGGTCTTTTCCTATTCAGGCTATTTACTTTGATTATGCCTCAGATATGGGGACTATTACCATGAATCGTAGTTTGTATGACCGTTATTTCGATAACCGTGCCATTTCCGGTCTGGCTTTATATGCCGATGATAAGACCGAGGTAGATGTGCTGGTCAATCGTTTACGAGTTCGAGCGGTGGGGGTGCAAGAGGTCTTTATTCGTTCGAATAAAGGATTGCGCGAAGCTTCGATTGAAATTTTTGATCGGACGTTTACGGTAACCGTGGTGCTCAGATTGTTAGCTGTGTTAGTGGCCTTTGTGGGTATTTTAAGTTCGTTAATGGCGCTGCAACTCGAGCGAGCCCGAGAACATGCGGTGCTTAGAGCCAATGGAATGACTCCGGGGCAGTTATGGAACTATGTTATCACCCAAACTGGGGTTATGGGTGTAATTGCAGGGGTCTTATCCATTCCTCTTGGCTTACTTATTTCCTATGTCTTGGTCTATGTAATTAATCTGCGCTCTTTCGGATGGACATTGGAATTTGTGGTTAGCCCATTGCTGTTGATCCAGGCAGTAAGCCTAGCGGTCGGGGCGGCTTTGTTGGCGGGAATCTATCCCTCCTGGAAAATGGCTAAGGCACATCCAGCTGATGCATTGCGAAGTGAGTAACTTTATTTGAGATTGAAATAATCGAACTATGAAACTATCCTTCTGGCAAATTATAACGATTCCGATACTGGTAGGCCTTGTGCTTTCGTGGAGTCTTTTTTCCGAACCCGAACCCGAAATTGAAGCGACTATTTCTGCAGCTCAGGCGTTGAGTGGAGGCGATACTGAGGGATATACTCAAGCGCTTGGTCCAAGAGAATTTGTCTTTCCCGACGATCATGGAGTGCACCCTGGTTTTAAAACTGAGTGGTGGTATTACACCGGGAATCTGTTTACCGAAGAGGGCAGGCAGTTTGGTTATCAGTTCACCATATTTAGAAATCAACTAAGTCCTTTAGGTGAGGATTTTGCACGCATCAACCAGAAGGAATCCGCACAAATGAACCTGGAGTTAAATAGTGCTAATGATTCGGAGTGGAGTACCAATCAATTATATTTAGCGCATTTTGCCATTTCCGATGTGTCGAAGAGAGATCATGTGTTTAACGAGAGATACAGCCGAGGCACCGTAGGTTTGGCGGGGGCAAGCGTGGACCCGTATCGAATCTGGTTGGAGGATTGGGAGATTACTCGAGTTACAGATTTAAAGGCCACCGATGAGCGTTTCCCAGTGAGGATTAAGGCCGAAATGAGTGATGGGACAGCGTTAGAGGTAGTGTTGAATCCACAAAAACCGCTGGTGCTTCAAGGGGAAGAGGGGTATGACAAGAAAGGGGGTGAGGATGGAAATGCCTCCTATTATATTTCGTTCACGCGTATGCAGACCGAGGGGCTCTTGAAAAAGGACGGCGAATCACTAGTGGTTTCAGGGCTGAGTTGGATGGATCATGAGTGGAGTACCTCGGCCTTGGATTCTGGGCAGACAGGTTGGGATTGGTTTTCGATTCAGCTGTCTAATGGATATGAGCTCATGTATTATCAAATTCGAAATGCCGATCCTGAGTTAGCCCCTCAAACGACCGGTAGTTTGATTGCCCCTAATGGTCAAAAAAGAGATTTAGGGCAAGGTGAAGTGCAATTGGAGGTACTCGAGTATTGGACGAGTCCGCACACCGGCGCGCGCTATCCCCTGCAGTGGACCTTAGGTATTCCTTCCGAAGAGCTAAAAGTAGATGTAGCCACTGTGTTTGATGATCAAGAGATGACGGTATCCGTGCAGTACTATGAGGGAGCGCTGCACGTTTCTGGGAAATTCAGGGATGAGGCCATCGACGGGAATGGCTACATCGAAATGACGGGTTACGAGCAGGAGTAATTCGCAGCGAAAATGTGGCCTGCTAACAATCCCAGTACCTACTCAACTCACTCCCAAGACCCATAGACCGCGTTAGGCAAAAGTAACACATCGGTTGAAATCCGTTCCATGAAGTCTTCGGTATCCACATTCTCTTGGGTGGTTTGACTAAAGTCCTTTATGTTATCTCCTACTTGATAAACAATTGATAGTGGTTTATTCCAAATTTCTTTGACCTCTGGATGCTCCTCCCAGCAATAGTTGGCTGTACCATTAGCGATTTGACTGCGACGAAGATCTTTGTCATTGATCATTCCCTCTGTTCCCACAGAGTTTCGATCGGCTTGGGACCGCCCCATTATACAGGTGTTGCTACGTTTTAGTGGGAACCCTAGCTCGACTAAATTATTCCATGTATTTGAGTCTAATTCACGTTCACGATTGGTGATTAGTACGATGAGCCCCCCTTTTTCAAAAACTTGAGTGACAAATTCAATCGAGCCAGGGACGGGGGTTGCGGATTCTTCTTGTACCCATTTTGCCCAACTTTCCGATGAATATCCCAAGCCCAAAAGATCACGTCGGCGGTTGTATTCCACATTATTTAGTAATGTTTCATCTACATCTAACGCAACGACCCAAGGCTCTACAGGGGCTTCAATAGCAGCTATACTTCGAGTAGCTGTACGATATAGATATTCTGTAATTATATGATATTCTGCGCTACTCATCGTCCAATTTACTGCAGAACTTACTTCATATTCTTGTTTTGTCTGATTATTAGGTTGGGTGCAGAACAGAAAACTAAAGAAACAAGGCAGAATGAGCGCAAAGTATTTAATCATAGGGGTACATTTAACCAATTTGGCAGGTTTTGGAGATGTAAAGGTTGTAAATTGTATTGAAATGAAGCTAAAAAAAAATCACATTACAACCCATTAAATATACTAGCTGTATGTACTTCATCCTATCAACAGATTGGTGTAGATAGTAAAAATACTTTAATGTTAAACTAATTTTCCGTACTTTTTCTCCCTCAAAGACTATTCATCAAGAAAGACCTCAAATAATACCAT
>JAYPBC010000053.1:0-6975 GCA_038124025.1 Balneola sp.
CTTTTCGCAAATTGGGTTTTGTTCGATTCATTGGTTACTCCAAATAATAGTTAGGAAAAAAATTGAGATTTTCAGGCTGATTATACGATGTAATTGATTAATGAGTACTTAATATCACCCATGAATTTGCCGGCACACTCATGACATCGTTGCCGTTTGCTTCGTACTCAACAGTATCCATCCCATATACCTTATATGTAGTTCCTGCTTCCAAAGGGAAACTAAGTTCTTGAGTCATTGTAGTGTTATTAAGCCCGACATACGCGCCAAAATCATCCTTGTTTCGTTGGTAGGCATAGGTGCCTTCCGGAGAGGATATACGAACGGGATTTGCTCCATGAGCGCCATTCCAAAGGGCTTCGTTTCGCTTATTCAATGCCAATAAATCGGTATAAAAATCGACTAATGCATAGTCTTTCCATTCAATTTCATCTTTTTCAAAGAACAATAATTGTTTATCCAACACCGCTTCTTGCCCACTATAGACCAAAGGCATACCGTCAATAGTCGATGAGAGTACTGCAAAGTTTTGGAAATTATCCCCGTACATTTCGATATCGGTTCCATTCCAAGAATTTTCGTCATGATTGGATGTAAAATACATACGATAGGAGTTGTCAGGGAATTTTTTAGCATCTTCTGCTAGTAAGGAATCCAAGCGATCGAAAGTCATTGCTCCTTTCGCAATTTCTCTAATGATGTGAGCGTATTCCCAGGCGTAGTTCATATCAAATGCCTCAATTAGTAATTCAGGCTCCCCATCTTCAGCTAACATAAATACATCCCTTACTTCATCCAACTCGGCATGTGCCCGTACCCAGAAATCAGTAGGCACCTTACCCGCCACATCACAGCGGTACCCATCGACCCCAAATTCAGCCACCCAATACTTCATCGCATCGATCATTGCGGCTCGCATCTCTTCATTGGTATAGTCCAGTTGAATGACATCAGTCCAATCAGTGCCTAATGGTGGAATAAAATCGCCTTCTTCATTGAGTACATACCAATCCTTATTTTCTGTCCATGGATTATCCCAAGCTGTATGATTTGGTACCCAATCCAGTATTACCTTCAACCCTAGGCTGTGTGCCTGTTGAACTAATGCTCTGAAATCTTCCGCTGTACCATAATCACTACTCACCGCCTTGTAATCCTGCACCGAATAATAGCTCCCCATACTATTCTCATTTTCTTTTCGGTTAATTTTTCCAATTGGATGGATAGGCATGAACCAAAGAATATCCACTCCCATCTCCTTTAGGCGTGGCAGATGTTCTGAAAAAGCACTAAACGTACCTTCAGGGGTATATTGACGCACATTAACCTCATAAATTGTGGCGTTTTTACTCCACTCAGGTTGAGTTACTTTGGACACTGGTGCAGCCGAATCAACCGTAGAAGGTTGTGTGCATGCGGCCGTGAACATAAATAGCCCTAGTGCAAATAAACTTAGATTACGTGATAAAGAAGAGTGATAATTTGAATGCATGATTAAAAAATTGAAAGATTACAGATACAATGGATTAGGTTTAAATTAAGGGTGAAATACCTGAACCAGAGAGCTAATTGGTGAGAGCTCAACTGAAATAGATTCACCTGTAAAGGGATGCTCAAAGGTGATCGTTTTGGACTCATCGGAAACATTAAAGAACACCCAAACCGATTCATCAAAATAAGCACGCTCAAAAACTAATAGCTCATCCTCAATGGCTTCGAATCGAAGCGATCCGTATTGGAGTGCTAGATGATTGGCCCGAAGTCGAGACATACGGGTATAATGGGATACGCTTTGCTGCTCAAGTTCACTGAGTCCATCAAATTTCATGGGACGCCTATTATCTGGATCATTAGCTCCAGGAAGTCCAAATTCATCTCCATAATAGGTAACCGGAATTCCCGGAACGGTAAATATCCAAGTATGCATGAGTTGTAAGCGAGCATAGCCTTCTTGGCCAGGATCGGGTATATCCCGGGTCCAAGCCGCGAGTTTTGCATCCTCATCCCACCGCACTTCACCACTGGCTAGACTAATAAATCGAGCTTTGTCGTGATTCCCTGAAATCACTCCCATCTGATTGTTCATCCCGTAATACCGAATACTTTCCCTGAGCTGCTCTGCTAATGACCGCATCGATTGGTTTTGACCAAAACTAGCTTGTGCAGCATCGAAAAGACTAAAATCGAATTGGGCATCCAACAACCCACTCCGAACATAACTAGCAATGAGCGGTCGGCTTCCGTACGTTTCTCCAATTTGATAAAAACTTCGCTCTGGATTACCCTTCAACTCCTGGTTTATTTTTTTTGTAAGCCTACGCCAAAACTCCAACGGAATATGTTTGGTTGCGTCATGTCTAAATCCATCAATATCAAATTTTTGAACCCAGTATAAAGCCGAATCCGACATTGCCTGCACGACTGCTTCTTGTGAAAAATCTAAACTAGGCATGAAGGTATCAAACCAAGTAGTTAGGCGTTGTTCGTCCCAAAGCTGGGTATTCATGGTTCCGTCAGGCAGATATAAATCGGTTTTCCACTCAGGATATTGTTCCATCACAGAATGTTCTTGATGCACATGATTAGCCACATAATCGAGCAATATATTCATTTCTTTGGCGTGAGCAGCCTCAAGTAATTCTTTCAAATCCTCTTCTGTACCCATGCGATCGTCGATTCTAGACAATGAGATTGGCCAGTATCCATGGTAGCCCGAAAAGGTACTTCGAACCCCTCCTTGGTCCCACAACCCGAAAGCACCTTCTGGGTTCTGAATAATAGGGGAAAGCCATAGGGTATTTATCGAAAGTGAATCGAAATAACCCGACTCAATCACTTCGATGAGGCCTCGCAAATCACCCCCGTAATAATTCACTGAAGGATGTATTTCGGGGTCATCAACCTGGCGGTTGTTCTGTGTATTACCATCCTTAAAGCGGTCTAAAAAGACAAAATACATATTCCAAGCAGAACGGTCTCTTCGGTTAAGTTGATTCGTATTCTGTATAATTTGACCATTGACTAAGGGAATCCTAAGATTGTGTAAGACTTCCCCCTCATTTGCTAACCAAAGACGCAAGTGACTACGCTCGAAGGATTGGGCTCGTTCCGGAATATCCAACTCCCAATAGCTGCCCATGGCTCTCAGCTCTACCATCTCGTTCTCCCACAGTGCTAAAAGCGTGTAATCGTCAATAGAATACTGAGAGACAGGCTTAAACTCTTTTCCCCTGGTTGATCTAGACTGTCTTGTGGATGGGAGTCCTGTTTCGAGATTCAAGGGTAGATAAGATTCCATTCGGAAACTTAACCGCTGTCCGTTAGTCTCTGTTGGGATCAACACCGCAGGGTGGTCACTTCTCTGTCCAACTTCTATCACACTATTATAATCTCCAAATCCGTTGGGTACTTTGTGTGGATTGGCTGGGTCTATTAATTCAACCCCATCAACCACAAATTTATACGCATATACTCCAGCTTCGACTTCCATTTTAACATACCAGGCACCCTCACGGTACTTCATTGGATGAGCGGCAACGTTCCATTCGTTCATTTCTCCCTTTATCTGAACCAAGTCAAGGTTTTTTTGGGGGTCTGGGTAGCTAAACTCAACCGTGACAAAGCCACTGTTCTTAGCAAGTATATGGCCCTTAATACCATTAACCCGTAGCTCAATGACATCGGCCGGTTGTTTCAATTCCCCAATGAAAACAGAACGCTCATCATTCATTCGTATATGGCTTAATCCCTCAGGTAGTTCGCCCACTACAACATTTTTGGGTTCCCACACATAATCAGACCAAATGAGCTCGGTAGTATCAGATAAAATTATTGGGGTATTAAGCCCTATAAATGGAGATTCGGTTTTTTTATTTGACGGATTACTACAGGCAGTCAACAAAAGGATTAGTACCCCTAGTCGGTGGAAATATATACTCAATTTTAGCTCCTTTTGCTTTGAATAATCGAGTTGAAATGGGTTGTTATGGAGAAGCCTTCCTCGCATTTACTTTAAAAGAGTGATGGTTTGGGTTTGCGTGTTAGATCCTTGGGTGAGGCGAACAAAATAAATTCCACTAGAAAGTCCAGTTGCTCTAAACACAATAGTGTGATTACCCGCGGTTAACGACCTATCCACTAAAGTGGCCACCTCTCGCCCTAGAAGGTCATAAACCCGTAAGGAAGCAGTACCGTGTTGAGCTAGACTGAATGATATTTGTGTAGTTGGGTTAAACGGATTAGGATAATTGGGCAGAAGCGCAAAACTAGCTTTTTCTGCTAAGGACTCTTCTCTCTTATTCGTAGTCAGAAGTGCAGAGAAATCTTTATTGGTAAATATGTGAAAAGAACCTGGGGCTAAGCTGAGTTCTATAGATCCTCCATTGACTTGTTGCTCAGTCTTATTAAGATAGTCGAACCACCGCCCATCTTCGGGAAAATTTACCGTACCAGTTGTAGCATTTACACCAAAGTTCCCAACAATAACTACTTTTTCATCACCATAACCGAGTCGAATAAATTTAATAGAGGTTTGGAGTTGATGAGTAAAGCTTTCCGGAGAAGTAAAAGCTGCTGAGGCTTTTCTAAGGGCTATAATATTGGCCCATGTTTCATAAAGCGCATAGCGTTCAGATTCTTCCCGATAATCCCATCTGATGGGCTTAACGGCGGTTCGTCCAGGAGCAATAGATGGACAGTAGCTAGCCTCATTCAAACATTGTTCCCCCGCATTACCATAGCCATAACCTAATTCTCCAAATTGCCACATCATTTTAGGGCCTGGTAATGTAAAAAAGAACGCTCCAGCTAATTTCATTCGATTTAAAGCGGTCGACAAATCCCGGATATTGTACTCTCCTGAAGAGTTCCCAAAGGCGATGTTCTTAAACATTAACCACTGCTCATCATGACTTTCCATATAGCCAACTAAATTTCGCTTAGAGTAGCCCCGATGACTTGCCAAAACACCCCTTAAATCGGAGTTGTATCCCATAGTAGCTTCATTGTACTCATGGTTCATATTCCCCCAAATAAGCATTCCTTCGTTAACCAAGACACGCTCTTCAGAATTGTCCGCAAAATGCTCTAGTATAACGTAGGCCGTACTATCAATAGAGCGGATGAAATTGTTGTAGTCTTTCCAAATAGCAATTCTAGAAGCATCATAACTCCCCCATGCTCCTACATCATTCAAATTATCCACTTGGGTAAATCCTTTACTCAAATCGAATCGGAAGCCGTCAATCTTGTATTCTTCCAACCAATACTGCATTACACGTTTAGAAAAGTAACGGGTTACTGAGCTTTCATGATTCAGATCATAGCCCACGTTATAAGGGTGTTTAGCAATGGGATTGGCATAGGGGTTTTCACTGGTGGGAGCTCCATAATCCCCTTCGTTCCAGAGACGAACGATGGGATTACGACCATAAGCATGATTCAACACCACATCCAGTATGACCGCTATTCCTCTGGCATGTGCCGCATCTACAAAAGCCTTAAAGGCGTTTTGTGTACCGTAATATTTATCCAGAGCTAAGTGGAATGCCGGGTTGTAGCCCCAACTCAAATTTCCCTCAAATTCATTCACTGGCATAAGCTCAATAGCCGTTACCCCAAGCTGGTTTAGATAATCCAAGGTATCTATCAAAGTTTGATAGCTATGATCTGCCAAAAAATCACGAAGAAGAAGCTCATAAATGACCAAATCTTTGGTATCCGGTCTCTCGTAGTTCGTTGAGGTCCAGTTGTACTTCTGAGCACCTGGCTGCAACACTCCTACTGAAAAACTGGTTTTTCCATAGGGATAGGCTGGGATGTTTGGATATATGCTTGATGGGATATACGGATCATCATCGGGATGAAGAGTGAGTTCACTGTAAGGATCTGCCACTCGAAGGTCTCCATCTACCAGATACTGAAATGCATATTCTTGACCTGAAGTTAAACCGTCAATTTCTAGCCAAAACCAAGTACTGTCAGCCCCATGAGTGTCTTTATGCATGAGATAATCTGCAGAAGGGATCCAATCGTTAAAATCTCCTAGTACATAAACAAAATCTTTATAGGGGGCGAATAAAGATACAAGAACGGAGCTGTCGGAAAGGTACTGAATACCATCCTGGGCTTGTGCCGGCCTAGGTGTAGTGCTTAATTCATCGGGACGAACAACTACTCGAATGGTGGTAGTATCGCTTAGTCCTTGCCCATTTTCAGCGATTAACGAAAAGCTAACCTGTTCTTGGTTATTAATAGGTTTAAATACATAGGCTATAGTATCATTTGAAGTCTGCTCAATTAATTGATCATCTTCAAATAAACTCAATTGTAAGTTTCCAGTGGTAGCACTACCAAGCCCCATTATTTGCAACGAATCCGACTGCTTTATCAGACTTAATTCATTGGTTGGTTGTACAAAACGCGCTTCTACCCCACCAGTGCTCAATTCTATGAATATATCACGGTCTCCTTCATCTCTACCCACTACAACAGGAGCTCCAGAAAGGGTCCGAGTGCCTTTAAACAACATGGCAATTTCAAGGACTTCCTCACTGCTTTCGGTAATTCCAAAAAAGGATCGAATATCAGGAGCAAAAGTGAACTTCCATTGGTTTTCACCCACCTGCTCCGCTTCGAGTTTTGTAGGATACGATTCCCATCCAGCAGGGACGTATTTCCAATCGCTGCCACTATTACTTTGAGAGCTAATTACTCCAGTGTGTAAAAATACACGTCCTGAAAATCCCTCTAATGCACCATTTCCTTGGGTGGCGTCAAAATAGACAGTTACAGAGTCATACTGAGTGGCAAAACTGGGTTCGAAACTTACCACCTGCGCCTTGACGAATATGGAGGTAGTGGTAAATAGGAGAATAAAAAGGCTAAAAAAATGAGAGCGATTTGGCAGCATTAGTTGAAGATGAATAGTGTTAAAAACAAATAATTTGCTGTTATTTAGTTTAGTCCTAAGAACGT
>JAYPBC010000054.1:0-6451 GCA_038124025.1 Balneola sp.
GCAACACACGTTTACGGTTCCAAACCAAGCCTTCTGTTCTAATCCTGTTGTAGTACACATCAAAGCCTCGAGTGGGTAGGTCTTCAGCCAACTCAGTCAGCTTTGCCACAACTTCACTGTCGTCCTTTTTTGGATCAGCGGATTTTTCTGGGGAGTAAGTTGATTTAAGCAAAGATTTTTTGGAGCCTATATAGGAAGTACTTGGTGTCCGTTACACCACGTAGATTAGCTCTGAAGAGTTTGATTTGTGCGTTCAAGGATTCTGCGTGTGCATTGGTGCTTCTGTTGTTAAAGAAGTTCAATATGTTACTCCAGTGGTTCAACAGCGATTCCGCTACGGATTGGAAGTATTCATTTTCAGACTTTTGAACTTTCTGTATCCATTTCATGAGTTCATTTTCTGCTCGAGTCCTGTCTTTACCTTCATAGATGACCCTGAACTCCAAGTGTAGCTTGTAGGCTTTTTCTATATATGGATAGGCTTTGAACAGCGTAGCAGCTCTTACTATTTGATTTTCTGTCCACTGGTGTGGCAGTTTGTAAAGGATGTAGCGGGAACGAGCCAGTAGTTGCTTGGGCGTGTCTCCGTTGCTAAAAACCTTTAGTTTGAAGCTTTTGCCAGCCTTCCGTGCTTGGAGGATGGATTTGTTTTCTCTATCGATCTCTTTCCAACGTTGGTCTATGCGTGCGTGTTGCATGGCATCCATAACCAGGCGTACTACATGGAACCTATCGATAACCAATGTTGCATTGGGAAAGGCTATTTCACATGCCTTACGCATATTGGAGGCCATATCTAAACTCACTTCCACAACCTCTAGACGCTTGGATAAAGCAATGCGGTTCAACACGTTAATAATGTCTTCACTGCGCGTGCCTCGGATCATGGCGACTAACTTCTGCGCGCGTCCTTCCCGATCTCTGGAGCTCACAAAAGTGTAGAGTTCTCCTTGGGTAAAGTTGACTTCATCAATCGCTAAGTGAGGGGTGAGGTTCTCAGCAAAGACAAGATACTCCTCACAATGAGCAGCTTGGCTCCAGTCCTTATAGCCTCCCTTCTTTTGCTTGTAGCTCTTCCGTGCTGATTTGGCTTTAACCCGGTAGTAGTACGCGATAGTGGAGATAGGATCTAAGCGGTTATCGACCTCTTTGTTTTAAAAAATCCGCCAACTCAGCAGTAAACTTGGTGCCTTCGGCTAAAAATGTAAAGTCCCTGGTGAGCTCTTCTCCGGTCGCTTTATGGCGCCATCTGCGGCGACGCACCTTTAGGGACACAGCCTTGCCTCGTAAAGGAAAGTCCTGAACCCGTTTATCAAAGAAACCTTTGCTCTCATAAGCGTCCTTCGAATAGCCTTCTGGCAAAGTGTTCTTCTCTTCAAAAACCACTTCAAGGTAATCCTCTCCTGTGGGCTTATCCGTATGAATACCGCTCTCTACAATATCAAAATAGCGCAATAGCTCCTCTGGAAATACATAGCGCAAAGCACCCTTATCAAACTCTGACATTTTTGTTTTTAAAGGTAACGCAACCTACCTTCTCCCCACAAATAGGACGTGACCCCTAATGTGTTCGGAATTTTCCGAACATACGTTTGGAATCACGTATGATTACTTAAGCCTCATGTTTTCAGTATTTCTCTATAAAAATCTGAATCAAATTAAAGGTGAATTAATACCATGATTGAAAATTCAGTTGCCACACTCTGCGGCACTCCTTGACTAGAGTCGATGAACACCCAAATTTATCTTTTGAGCCAACGTTAGAAGTAAAACCTAGGCGCAATGTAGAGTTTAACACACTATTTTAACTTCGATCGGATAACGGATAAGTCACTAATATCTTTGCATCAACGAATATCATCAATTCTATAAAAATCTACCCCCTCTTTACTCCATATACTTCTATCTAAAAAGCAATGCGGAATTTTGCTACCATTTACGAACGAACAATGAACTTCATTTAATTTAGGAAGATTGCAAATTTCTATCGAGCATTCATAGATTCCAGGAAGAGTAAGCCCAGAAAAAACCTTTAGTTCTGATAGTGACACTAATCCCGAAGGAATCTTTTCTATATTGGTTCCGTTAATTGACAGATGCGTTACTTTATGCATATTAAACAAATCCACAGGAAATTGACTCAGTGGAATTGAAATTAGACTTATTTTTTCTAGATGAGATAGTGTAATTGAATTAGAATCAATCGATTCTATGTCACAATGTGCTAAAGTCAAATTTTCCAAATACTCGAAGTTATTTATTTCCATTGGATAGTGCCTTAATCTAGAATTGATAATTGACAAGGTCTCTAGACTATCTAAGGTAATATCACTACTAAACCCTATGAATGGAAAATCATAAATTTCAAGATGTTCAAGATTAACAAAATTATTGAGATTAATTGGAAAAAAAGTCATATTCGAATCCTCATTTATTGATTTTCCGCCAAAAATCATCAATGACTTGACATTCGACGTCCATTCAAATTCTTCAAATATGTCCGATGCTATATCACTTTCAACAAACACTTTAATACTTAGGTCGTATTTAGTGTAATCAAATTCATTAAATATTGAAATAGACTCTACATCTAGACCCTCATCTAAAACTAGCTCTATCTCCTTACTACTTTTTTCTTGAGCACCTAAACTCCAAAAAGTCGAGCAGGCTATAATAATTAGTAAGTTTTTCATTATCATTTTTTTAATGCCAATTTCCTCCTACTCTCGGTTGGATATTACCCGATCCTTTGAAAATTTCTCTGTAATAATCTCCGTCATCCCAAATAACCATTCCTGTAATAATATTATTAGTACGTATGTATCTAACGAATATCGCAGTATGCGAACCTAATCCCAAAACTGCACCAGGAGTTAATACAGACCAAACTTCACTCTGTGGTACATAGGATCCAGTTCCCGAGTATTCTAAAGCGCCAGCAACGCTATGACCTCGCATAGATTTTGTAACCCCATAGCTGGCAATTCCATCAGGTCCATACTTAACATTATTGGCGTTTGTATTTCCTCGTCCAGTATTTGCGTAGTTATTTTGAAATAAGTGATAACCAATATAGCCTTCAAATCGATTATTTCGATCCAATTTATTGAACTCAGGTGAAGTCTCTCCATAAACAAACCTAACGGCCTTAGCAGATCTATTTGCTAATGTTGGACTACAATTATATCCATAGTTTGGACTATAGTTGCCCCAAGATTTGTTTTGATCAAATCTACTCGTTAAGTATATGCCAACTAAATTTTCAAACAAGTGGTTTTCACCTTTGAGTGCTAAGCCCTTAATGTCGAAATTCATTTTATCCGCTCCTGCTGAAACTTGTGATGCTAAATCTGAAATTTGAGACGAAGATAAAGAAAGGCCTATTTCACCTAAGTATGTCATTAAAGTGTTAAAATCGTCACCTTCTTCTGCTACCAAAACCGTATTACCCTCAGAGTCCTTCTCCGGATGCCAATCAACTTGATTACCATCAGGATCTATTACAGCCAAAGGATTCCCCATTGTGAAGTTGTAGGGGTTCATATCTGGATATGACGTAGCCATAGCATCTACCCCCATCCATATGCTGGATTTGGGCTCGTAGTACCTCGCCCCGTAGTAGTAGTTCCCGGTTTCTTCGTCGTACTCCTTCGCATTAAACCTAAAGGCTGAATTAAAACTTCCGGTCCCTACGTGTTGGCTGACCATCGGATCCCCAAATGCCGCGTAGTAGAAATGTTGATACGGCTGCCCGGTTCTATCGGTCACAAACTCCACATTTCCGATGTAATCGGGGTGGTACCAGTAGATGGGGGTATAGGGACTACAATCGATCCCCTGTCCTAGGGCAACATCTGGGAAGTTGTCACACAAACAGCGGTTCTTTTCTATAACATCATTGCCATAATACTGATCGCACTCCTCAGGATCGTTGATCACCTGCATGGCTATGGTATCCGTTGGCATTCCTGAAGGACTTACGGACATCCCGTAGTTGGCCAGCATGTTGTTTAAATCTCCCAGTACTGCTATACAGTTTGTAGGTGCAGCCGCATTGACAGGTCCTCCCTGAGCCAAGTTCCCTCCTGAGGTGGGGTGAGTTTCATAGTTGGGGTTTCCGGAGCCTATTTGCGAGGCCACACGCAGTGGACCGGCATAGTAGTGCTTGGTATAGCTCTCGGATGTTCCATCACTCTCATACACCAATCCCGCACTCACATACACGGTATACTCCACCGATGGGATGGTGTTTGTGGCTTGTAGTGATTGCGCGTTGACTGCACCGTGAGACATAGGAACCGAGCTTTTCATCAGACGCTGACCGTCTGCATCATAAATATAGTGATGCAAGCCCGCTAAGTTCCACAATCCCCGCAATTGATTCTGCTCGTCCCAGTAATTCTCCTGAATTAGATCAATAGGCCCTGAGGGGTTGGGTTGCCCTTGTTGCGGTGGAGCATACTGCTCGTGGGTAGTGGTCGGGTTCCCATTATTATCAAACCCATAGGTGTACTGCTTGTGGTTTCTACGGTCCCATACCTTACTGGTGGCATGTGGATGCGAGGTATTCCCTAGGGTATAGTAATAATTGTATTTCTCTCCTGGGTATCCGGGATAGTTTAACGAAGCCGTCTGATTCTTTTGAACAATACCGCCCATGTTATCATAGGTCATGCTAACGGAATAATTCTCAGGGCCTAAAATTACCAATGTTGGAATCAATTATAGTGCAAGCTAAGTGATGAAAGGTCAGTACGGTCGCTTTTTTGAACTTTCTCACAAAAAAGCGACCCAAAATCTCCTTACTAAAGTTGTATTTAGTCGAAAAAGCACTAAAAAAGTCAGAAAAACCTCCTTAATGCATCGAAAAACGCCTGAATAACCCCCGAAAAACGTCCGAATGTGCCGAATTTCATCTCATTTTCGTCCGAATTTGTTCTAAAAAGGTCTGAAAAACTACTTTTTTCCTACTTAAAAAGTGCTTTTAAAGCAGTTTAGCGATGTCTTTTCGCTTCTCATTGTCGATGGAATCGATGTAATTCATGGTAGTTTTCATAGAACTGTGCTTGAATTGGTCCATAATGACCTCCAATGAGGCGCCTCCCATTAGTAATGCATAGGCATGTGAATGGCGCGCAGTGTATGTGGTTAGGTTTTTGGTCAAATTCAGCTCTTTGGCAATTTGTTTCAGGCCAATGTTGATGCGCCGAACAAACTCTTGGGTGTGCTTGTGCTGTTCTTCGGCGGTTTGGTTCGCGTCAATGATGGAAAACACATAGTTTTCAGGCTGAGAATCATCCACGCCTCTTCTTTGAATGACTTCGGTGATGTGCGGATGAATCACTGCGGTGATTTGAACTTGATTGGATTTGTTGGCACGTTCGGTTTTTTTGCGGACAAATTGAATTACACCTTCCTTCCAATCGATGTCTTTCCATTTAAGGTGCACAATGTCCTTGATGTTGCAGCCGTTGGCGTAGTAGGAGAAGAGCCAAAAGTCTCGAGCCAGTTCTTTTCGTGATCCGGGTTTTACTTCTAGCGCTTTTATAGCTTCCACCTCTTTCTTGCTTAACGCCCGCTTTTTGTTTTGAGCGGCAGGGATCTGGTACTTTCCGTGCGACTTACGCCCAAAGGGATAATACTCTTTGGCAAAGAGTCCATTGGCAATACCGTAGTTGATCACTGCCCGCAGCGAGCGCAAGTAGATGCCGATAGTGTTTTGAGACTTGCCTTCTTCGCGCATGTAGGCTTCATACTCCTCAAGGAACTCCGGGGTAAGGTCGTTCCAGGCTAAGTTTTTGGAGAAGGATAGAAGACTTTTAAGTGCCCACTTGTAGCTGTTGGAAGTAGAAACACGGCCATTGGTTTTTAGATCGGTGATATACTCATTAAAGACTGTTTTGAATGACTTAGTGGTAGAGGCCGGGGCAGTAGAATTCGCCCACCGTGAATCAAATGCATGAAAACTAAACGGATGCAACGTATCTGTAATTTCAATGGCTCTACCTTCGTATTCACGGATGGCATGAAAAACCTCACGTTGCGATTTAGACATGCGCTGTCCTGACTGAATCTTCTCCCAATCTGCCTTTGACACGGCACTTACATCAAGAGGGTAATAGCGTTGCTTACGAGCAAAAGTCACTCGAAGCTTAATGGGGTAGATAGGGTCCTTGGATCCCGCGTTTTTTATCAAAGCGCGACGCGTATCTAAAACAACCTTAACAGCTAATGTGCTCATAAATCAAAATTTGCATACAATTTGCATACAAATCTAACGCAAATGACCGTGACCAACAAAAACCAATAATTAGAAATAGATTATAAACTACTGAATATCAGTTGATAAATGTTGTTAATTTGAATTATCGTTAATCAATGGTAATGGCTATTTTATGACTGGCAGTCAAGAGGTCGTCGGTTCGAGCCCGATCTTCTCCACATTGAAAGC
>JAYPBC010000055.1:0-6125 GCA_038124025.1 Balneola sp.
CAAAATGATGTGGATATGGATGTAGTGACACTGGGCTCTGGGATTGCACTTGCAGAAAAAGTTCATACGTCTCTTCAAGCCAAAGGGATGAAAACGAGTTTTTCATTCTTTAAGCAGTTTGGTACCGCTCAGGTTAAGACACGCTCGGTTGAACTTGAATTTATTGGAGCCAGAAAAGAGAGTTACCGAAGAGATTCGAGAAAGCCATTGGTGGAGGACGGTAGTCTTGAAGATGATCAGAATCGGCGAGATTTCACGATAAACTCCCTTTATTGGGAGCTCAATAAAAACCGACTAGGAGTTCTCAACGATCCCTTTGGCGGTCTTATAGATTTAAAAAAAGGCCTTATTCGTACCCCAATTGAGCCAGAAAAAACCTTTAGTGACGACCCACTCAGGATGATGCGTGCCGTCCGATTTGCTACACAGTTAGGTTTTAGCTTGTGCCCTGAGACGAAAGCAGGCATTCAAATAATGGCGAATCGGCTAGAGATTGTGTCCAAAGAGCGTATTCGTGATGAGCTTAACAAGATGGTAATGAGCCCAGTGCCGTCGGTTGGTTTTGCACTATTATTTCAGACCGGTTTATTGGCTCAATTCTTTCCTGAAATGGTGGCGCTACAGGGAGTAAAGGAGCGTAAAGGCTTACGCCACAAAGACAATTTTTGGCATACACTACAAGTTTTAGACAATGTGGCTTTGGTTAGTGATTCACTGTGGCTTCGATGGGCGGCCATCATGCATGATATTGCTAAACCACCAACTCAGCGGTTTGAGGAAGATCATGGCTGGACCTTCCACGGACATGACGCTTTAGGGGCTAAGTGGACACCTCGTATTTTTAGGCGTTTAGGCTTACCTATGGACAAGCGTATGCGGTATGTGCAAAAATTGGTCCGTTTGCATTTACGGCCAATAGCCCTGGTTTCGGATCAGGTGAGTGATAGCGCAATACGCCGATTAATTTTTGAAGCGGATAATGACATTAAAGATTTAATGACCTTGTGTAGGGCAGATATTACCAGTAAAAACGAGTTTAAAGTTCGAAAATTCATGAAAAACTTTGAACGGGTAGAGAATAAAATTGTCGAGGTGGAGGAAAAAGACCGCATTCGAAATTGGAAAAACCCATTAACAGGAGAAGAGATTATGAACGCTCTTGGTATACCACCTTCCAAGAAAATTGGTATCATAAAAGATCACATTAAAGAGGCGATTTTGAATGGAGATATTCCAAATGAATACGACGCAGCCTATGCTTATATGATGAGCCAACATCAACATTGGTTATGACAAGTAGTATGAGCACACGCTGGGTTACGCAATCATATGGAAAAATCAATTTGGGGCTTCATGTCTTGGAACGACTCCCCAATGGTTACCATACCCTAGAAACTGGTTTCTGTTTTATTGAATGGAGTGACCGTATAGAAATGAAGCCTGCAGCGCAGATGGGATTACACATGAGTGAGCCATCGATTCCGATAGATGAATCGAATCTGATTGTGAAGGCCCTCCAGCTCCTACAGGAGCACGCCGGCCTGCGTGACCAATACCATATAACGGTGAACAAGCGCGTCCCGGCCGGCGCAGGCCTCGGCGGCGGGAGTGCGAATGCGGCAGCGGTGTTGCGGATGGTGAATAAGGTGGCGAATTTGGGTTTGGCCGCCGCCGAGTTGGCCGAGGTGGGCCTTCGGATCGGGGCCGATGTCCCATTTTTTATCCATAATAACGTGGGTATTGGGCGGGGTTTAGGTCATGAGATTGAGCTGTGTGATATTCAACCAGATGCATGGATAGTTACGGTATTTCCCAATGAGGCTAGCTCTACGGTAGAGGCCTATCAACAGGTGTATCCAAACCCCGAACCCGACTTTAATTTAAAGAGAGTGCTTACTGAGGAGGAGATTGAAGAATGGCCTTTCCTGCTAATCAATGATCTTGAGCCTGGAGTAATTACTCGTATTCCACAGGTTGGGAATATGAAGGACCAAATGATGGATTTTGGAGCTGAATTTGCTGGTATGAGCGGGAGTGGGTCCAGTGTGTTCGGGTTATTTCATCAAGATTTTGTGGCCATTGAAGCCTATGAAACGTTTGTTCGTTTAGGTTATCCCGCCAACTTGACTCGCCCTAAATTTAGGCCCGACACGGGAGTATATGAATTAGGATAGGCGGATTCATCAACCCGAAAAGAATGTATAGGAAAGGCTGTATTGTAAATAAATTGTGGATAATGCTCGGTAAAGAAGATTTTTTTCAAGTATTTTAAACACTTAAAGGATATGCTCACTCACATCTAGGATTATGAATAAAGTAATGAAGACTACTTCATCAACGAAAAAAGCGGGAAGTAAAACCGCCAAAAAAAGAGCCAATAAGAAGGCTTCCTCAACAATAAAGCGACAAGAATTTACCACCAGATCTGGTTTGGATCGGGATTCGTTACGCGAAGATATTAAGCTCCATCTGCGCCATACCTTAGCCAAAGATGAGTTTTCTAGAACGCCTTGGGATGAATACAGAAGTGTAGTGCTCACACTCATGGACCGGCTGCATGACAAATGGCTTTCAACTCAAGCTCATTATCATAAAACCGGGGTAAAAAGGGTGTATTACCTATCCATGGAGTACTTGATTGGCCGTTTGTTGGACAATATTGTGGTGAATTTTGATGTGCAACAGGAAGTGGCTGATGCCTGCGCAGATTTGGGTCTAGATTATGATGCTATTCGTAATTCTGAGTGGGATGCTGGCCTTGGTAATGGGGGTTTGGGCCGTTTAGCTGCTTGTTTCTTGGATTCTATGGCTACTCTTGGTATTCCAGCAATAGGCTACGGTTTACGATACGATTATGGAATTTTTTATCAAAAAGTGATTGATGGATTTCAGGTAGAAAAGCCCGATTTGTGGTTGAGATATGGAAACCCTTGGGATATTGTACGCCCTAAAATACAATATCCAGTTCAGTTTTATGGGCATCAAGGGATGCATAGCTCAGATGATGGTGACATAAGATATAGTTGGGACCAGACTAGTAAGGTGTTGGCGGTTGCTTATGATACCCCCATTCCTGGATACAATAATAATGTGGTTAACCAGTTGCGTCTATGGAAGGCGGAGTCGGATACCGCATTGGACTTACAGAGTTTTAATCAGGGACAGTACATAGATGCGGTTCGGGACAATCAATTGGAGCAAAACATAACGCGGGTCTTGTATCCAAATGACAAGGTGTTTGTGGGTCAAGAATTACGACTCAAACAAGAGTATTTCTTGGTGGCAGCTTCCATGCGAGATATTATCCGCCGATTCAAAGCTCAGACAGACGATTGGGAGAAATTTCCGGAAAAAGTGGCCATCCAGTGTAATGATACCCACCCCAATCTAGCCATTCCTGAATTAATGCGGATTCTAATGGATGAGGCTCATATGCCATGGGAAAAAGCATGGGATATTACGGTAAAAACAATGGCCTACACCAATCATACCTTGTTGCCGGAAGCTTTAGAAAAATGGCCGGTGTCTCTTATGCGAGGATTGTTGCCTCGTCATTTGAATATAATCTATGAGATTAACCGTCGGTTTATGGATAAAATTAAGGCGACGTATGGGGATGATCATGGAAAAATGTCACGACTTAGTATTGTGAGTGAAGGTGAAAACCCTGTGGTGCATATGGCGCATCTAGGCATTGTGGGTTCCACTAAAGTGAATGGGGTTGCGGCCTTACATTCACGCTTATTAGTCGAGAATATGTTCCGCGAGTTTAATGAATTGTATCCTGGTAAGTTTACCAACAAGACCAACGGAATAACGCCTAGAAGATGGTTAAAACAGTGTAATTTAGAACTGTCAGCCTTAATTACAGAGAAAATTGGTGACGATTGGGTTACCGATTTAGATCAGTTAAAAAAGTTAGAGCCTTTTGCAGAAGATGCTAAATTTCAAAAACGCTTTAGTCAGATTAAACTGAATAATAAAAAAGAATTAGCGCAGATCATTAAAGAGAATCAGGGGATTACCGTTGATCCTAAGAGTATGTTTGATATTCAAATTAAACGTATTCACGAGTATAAACGTCAGTTAATGGCAGCGCTTCATGTTATTACTCTTTATAACCGCCTAAAAGATAATCCATCGTTGGATATCGTCCCTCGCACCGTCATTTTTGGAGGGAAAGCAGCCCCTGGATATGCAATGGCAAAATTACATATTAAGTTAATTAATGCTATTGGTGCCAAAATTAATAAGGACCCTGAGACTTCCGATCGATTAAAGTGTGTGTTCTTAGACAATTACCGAGTCACTTTAGCGGAATCGATGATTCCTGCAGCAGATGTATCCGAGCAGATTTCTACTGCTGGTATGGAGGCATCTGGTACCGGTAATATGAAGTTTGCCTTGAACGGCGCACTTACCATAGGTACCCTAGATGGGGCTAATGTTGAAATTAAGGAGGAAGTGGGTGATGAGAATATCTTTATATTTGGTCTTACCGTAGAGCAAGTAGAGGAGTTACGACGACAAGGATATAATCCTCATCTATATTACCAATCGAATCCTGAACTCAAGCGAGCTTTGGATCAAATTCGAGATGGCTTTTTCTCCCCAGAACAACCGGGGCTTTTTCAGCCAATCATTCAAGCTTTACTTGAACAGGGAGACTATTTCATGGTCTTGGCCGACTACGAAGCCTATGTGAAAAAGCAAGAGGAATTAGAACAGGTGTATAAAAATCAAAAAGAATGGACCAAAAAAGCTATTTATAATGTAGCTCGAGTCGGTAAATTCTCCTCAGATCGAACTATTAAAGATTATAACAACGAAATTTGGAAGTCCGAAGAAGTGATATTAGAGTCCTAAGCCATCTAATTTGGAGGATGGGATATGCTCGGAAATAACATCTCACCGAGTGGGATAGATTCTATCTACGATTCACTAACGCAGCGCGCTTTAGAAGACAGTGGAGCTAGTGAAGGGCTAGGCTCTTTACGGGGCGATGTATTTATGCCTGCAGATAGCGCAACAGAAGGAATGTTAGAAACGGTGCATAATTCTACGGGTTGGTGGGAATGGCTGATTTCGCTAAAAAGTGTATTAAATGTGCCGCTTTTTACCTTAGCTAACACCTCCGTTACATTAATGTCTTTGGCGGTATTTATCCTACTTTTGACGGTATTTATCGTAGGGGCTTCCTACCTGAAAAAGATTTTAAGGGACCAAATTTTACCTCGATTTGTTCAGGATGAGGGATTGCAATACACTCTAGCCCGTATGTTGCAATACTCTGTTGTTGTGATTGGTATATTGATTTCTTTCCAGTTCTTGGGGGTGGATTTTACAGGCTTAGCGGTGATTTTTGGTTTCTTATCGGTTGGTATAGGTTTTGGTCTTCAGAACATTACCTCTAACTTTATTTCGGGACTCATCGTGCTGTTTGAGCGACCTATTAGCGTGGGGGACCGAGTGGTTGTTAACGGCATTGAAGGAGATATTGAAGAAATTAATATCCGAGCAACTAAGGTTAAAACCTTGGAGAATATTTCTATCATAGTACCTAATTCAGATTTTGTGAGTAAGGATGTGATTAATTACTCCCACGGAGATCCTACTTTCAAATTAATTATAGATGTGGGCGTGGCCTATGACTCGGATTTGGACGATGTTTTACAAGCCCTTGATGAGGTGGCGAGTGAAAGTAGTTCGGTCATGAAAAGACGAAGACATGACGTTCATCTTCGTTCTTTTGGAGATTCTGCCTGGAATATGAAGCTCATTGTGTGGGTCCCCAATGTTAAAAACCGTTACACCGTGCAAAACGAATTAAATCAGGCCATCGTACGCAAGTTTAATGAGCGTGGTATTGAAATTCCTTTCCCTCAGCGTGATATTCATATAAAATCCGGAAAAAAACCTTCGGTAGAATAGCGTTCTAGGCCGATAGTATAACAGATTTTTTAGCTTTATTTGTCAAGGGAGAGCTGGAGTTGCTGCGCTTGGTCTTCCTCGTTAATATCTAAGTTGGAAAGGCTAATGCCAAGCAAACGAACAGGGCGCTCTCCAAATTCAGTGACTGAAATCACTTGGGTAACCCCATCTCGGCCAGTGAGAATTGAAGAATG
>JAYPBC010000056.1:0-5580 GCA_038124025.1 Balneola sp.
GAACCAACGACCGATCGGTTAACAGCCGATTGCTCTGCCACTGAGCTACCGAGGAAAGTGGCACACAAACTAAATTATGAGGATCAAATATAGACATAATAGTTAACTCCAGTCAACACTAAAATGCAATTTTTTGATCATGAGTACAAGCTGCATCAACCAGAAAAATCTTTTAACCAATGCTTTAGCTTCATCACACGTGCTCTACCCTAACCAGCATAGTTCGCTAAGAATGAACCATCCCATACCATCCCATTCAGTCACGGTTACAAGTAACCATTAATTTTTAACTAGGTTGATCCATAGCCACCTAGGCGCAATGAACGGGTGAATCAACATCGGTATGTGGACACTATAAAGTTGCGACTTGTTTCAGCCTAAAATTCTAATCTAATCCCGGCTTCGACCATTCGAGGCAAACCCGGTCGGTAGCCTGCTGGTCGCGCCGCTACAGCATATCTAGTATCCAACGCATTTCTTAGGTGGAACTGAAAGGTAGACCATGTATTAATTGAATAGGCCATGCTTAAATCTATGATATGATGCCCTTTAATGCCATTTTCGGCATTAATGGCGCCTTGACCTGCTTCCGTGCGCATATCGGATTGATGGCGGTAATTAACATTGGCTTGCATATTATCTACCACTAAACCCCAGCCTAGGCTCCATTGATGCCTCGGTAAATACGGAAGAGCATCTCCTTTGCTTACTTCGCTCCAAGGCCCATAGTCACTATCGAATGTAGTATTGAATGAAGATTCAGTCAAGGTGTACACTAAACTCAGTGGCATTCGAATAGAGCTATTGGGAATGAGCCAATCGTAGTTTCCTGCCCATTCTAATCCCCAAATACTAACGGCTCCCGCATTAAATTGTGCGGTCCCCCCACCACCGCCTGAAGCAGCTAAATCATTACCAAGTAGATTTGAGTAATCATTATAAAAGATAGCCGACTCAATAGAAAAACGTGTGGAACTAAGCCATCTAAGCCCCAACTCGTAATTCAGACTATGCTCGGAGTCTGTACCTTCTGAAGATCCAGGTGATGGAGGAGCAAATCCCTTGTGAAGCCCCCCAAATACGTTTAATCCATTGTTTGATTCGTAGGTAAAACCAAGCCCAGGCATGACTGCCCAAAGCGAATTATCGGTAACATTCAAACTGCTTCCTGAACGGCTTACATCCGCCTTGCCATAATCTTCACGGCTCAGATCTATATATTCTAGACGAATACCGGGGCTAAGGCTCCAATTACCCCGGTTCCATTCTAATTGGGTATAACTTGCCCAAGCAATAGCAGATTCTAAGCGATTACTATCGGTTCCTGGAATTCCTTGATTGGTCAAAAGTAATGCGCCCTCTTCCATTCGATAATCATCTACCCACTGAAACCGGTCCATTCCATCTGCATGAACACGCAATCCAAGCTCCAGACGCATTTTAGACTCTGACCACACCCATTGCTGGGAAGCTTGTGCCTGGATTCCGCGTGAGTAGTAGGCTCTGTTATTCGCCTTTACTGCATAATCAGCGTTCCCTGTACTTTGACCTCGCAAGGAAGCATACTCTGCTGGGTAGGCATCAGGTGAAGCTAAAATAGCACTAATGCTGGTACCCATGACCTTACCTAACTTATACCAATTCCTATTAACTTTTTGTTGATAGGCAGTCAAACTTGCATTCCAACCCGAAGCCCATTGGGTAAAGTATTTTACACTTAGTTGGTACTGATCGGCATTCATCTGGTCAATAGCCGATGAAGCATAGCGCAGATAAGGATTTTCTTGAAAATCTTGATAGCTTAACCCGAGATAGGTTTCGTTTGATAGCTCATTATAATACCCGGCTTTAATCTCTAATCGTTGAAACCTTGGGGCAGATGAATCGGATTGAAACCGTAATTTGAGTATGTAGTCTTGAACGTCAAAGCCGGTCTCCATGGCATTAGGCAGCTCTTTAAATCCGTCGTTAGATTGCATTAAACCCTGAAAAACATATCCAAATTGACCACGGGTATCCCCTACTTTTAGGCTAAACTTTTCACTACCATAGCCCCCAGCCGTTAGTTTCGCCTCTCCCTTCCATTCGAATGGGATACGCGCCGAAAGTAAATTTAGTGCCCCTCCCGTAGTATAAGGCCCGTATTTAATTTGGGAAGAACCTTTCCTCACCTCCAGCCCCTCCATTCGGGCCATTGTTGGAAAGTAATAGGCTGCAGGTGCACTATATGGCGCTGGTGCGGCCAAAATTCCATCTTCCATCAGGGTAATTTTGGCACTTCTAGAAACCCCCGTACCCCTCATCCCGACGTTGGGACGTAATCCAAATCCATCTTCCTCTTGCATATACACGCCTCCAACCTGGCTCAATACACGATGCACATTCGCGTAATCAAATTGCTGCAATCGAGCAAGGCCAAGATAGGTGGCAGCACCCGGGGTTTGAGTCTGCCATGAGGGGCTTGCAATAACCATTATTCGGTCTAATTCCAATCGCTGAATAAGCGGAGTTAGTGTATCAACGCCGGCCATTTTTGTCGCACCTTCCATATAGGCGCGAGTAAGCACATCCTTACTATTATCACTCTTTACCAGTAATTGGGCCTTAAGATCTTGACCTAATAGCGCAGCTAATACCAGTATGAGCATGGTCTTTGTTAGGGTTGCTTTTAGAGATTTCTTGTCCGAATTACCGGTGGGATGTATCGAATCACACCTAGAGATAAGAAATGTATTCATGAAAAAGATGAATATATGATGAGTGTTTTTTCTAATAGAGGGTGAACTAAATAAAACGAGATGAATTTCGAGCGTACTTTCCTTATTTTTACCAAGCTACCTTTATATAGATTAAATCTAAATTAAGAAAAAACCTGATTGCTCGCAAGCTTATTTAGAAGAATTCTAAATAAAAATATCACCTGGGTATTTCACCTTCGTAAGGCATAATCCGTGAGCGGGAGCCGTGTATATTTGATGATCTCTAAGATCATGAATCCAAGATTTGCCATATAATACATTTATTTCCAACTCCTGCATATGCCACATAGTCCCGACTAATCTACGTACCATGTTACGCAAAAAGCGATTTGCAGTGACTTTATAGAAGAGCTCATCTCCTTCAATAATCCATCGCGATTCTTCGATCTTACACAAGGTGGTATAATTTTCAGGATTTGTTTTCGAGAGGGTATCAAAGTCATATTCCCCTACTATTTGATCTGCTAATTCGTTAAGCACCTCTATATTCCAATACCCCCCCGCATACCAAGATTGATGGGCTCGCAATGGACTGGGCTCAGTCACAATACGATACAAATAACTTCGCGATAAGGCATCGAATCGAGCATGCGCATCTCCGGCCACCTCACGAATAGCCGAAATGTAGATGCTAGGCATAAGTAATCGATTTAACCGATGAAGTAGCAAGGATTGATTTTCCTGGGGATTATTGGTCGATGTTTTTCGAAATCTATACCAATCGTCGGGGCTAATATCAATGTGAGCCACTTGAGCCTTAGCATGAACCCCCGCATCCGTTCTGCCCTGTCCTATGACATCCATCGGCTGCTGGAAAAGTAACTCAAGGGCTTCTTCAATTGCTCCTTCAACGGTTGAGGCATCCGGCTGAATTTGCCAACCTGAAAAAGAGGCTCCATCAAACTCAATGGACAAAAAATACCTAGACATGCTAGAAGTTTAGCCTAACATTCACCGTGTAGTAGAACGCCTGCTGCTGTTTTGTATAATTCATGGGAAGCCTATCCACATTGGATGGCCAGTTACTAGGCATCGCCTTTCTATGCTCAGATAGTCCAATTTTGCCCATATCTCTGACATTTAGACCTAGAATACTAGGAGAATTAGCACCTGATCCGATCGATTCTAATCCCAAATGAGCTTGAAAACCCATTTTATTTGCGTCTCGAACCAAGCCAAAAGCATGAATTCCACTAATAACGCGATTGACAACCATTAAGGTTACCAAAGCTGGAAGCTGATTGTTGTTCTTATCAACCCGTTCGCGCATATCGTTAAATTGACTTCGGCTCGAGCTAGATTCCCAATTCCATTCATTTTCTGGAATTTGCTCCAAACGTTTGTTCCAATTGCGTGTTCTCAACTGAACATCGTTGTACGCAGTTAGGTTATCGTGATTTGACACCGCCAGGTACATCTCTCTGTTTCGATTCGCCAAATTTATACCCGCATTACTTTGGGCAAAGGTTACCAATTCATCCTCTAAAATAGAAGCACGATATTGAATACCTACGTATGAAAGTATGAGCGAAACGTCGAGCGCCATGTGCCATTGTCCTCGAGTCCATTGTTCAGGATTGGCATAATATTCACCCCAACCCGGCAACAGGAATGAACGCCTTAGAGCTGCTGCTGGATTTTTCTTCTGATTGATGTTATTATTTTCCCGCAAAAAAAGAGCCGCATTATTTCGAGTATTTTTTGATGCCTCATGTAAGCTGAACGAGAAATTATTTCTCGTATCCAACCCAACATGTTTAATCTGGGTAAATGCTGGTTGCGATAGGCCAAACAAGAGAACGAGCACAACTATTGCACACCCTGAACCCGTTCTTTGCTTGATTAGAAATATCATTTACACTGCCATTTTTCGTTCTCTACTCCAATGTCGCAAAATAGAAATACTAAAACCAATCATAAGTAGAAAGGTTCCAGCCCAAACTACCGAAATCAACGGCTTTTTCTCTGCTACAATAAGGATCCATTCGTCACCGAGACCTTCTGGCAGACCAATAATACCCAATTCAATACTATCACTTTCAGGATCCAATTTGGTGAAACGCACCGATAAATCGTAGGCTTCTATTTCTACTGGGAAAGAAGCCGTAAAACTCTCCCCTCCCTCATTATAAACAGCAAAAAGGGGCTCCAAACTGTACCTTGTATTACTAGGTAAATGAACAAAGTCAATTTGTGCACGAACGCCCACGCCTTTACCCGTTGGAATATTCATAGAATCAACCATGATAAAATCATTAAACTGAAAAGAGAATGGACCCAGCTCTTTACTTTGTCCTCTAGTGAAACTAAACACCTGAGCCACTTCTTCTCCATGACTCATATCACTTTGATTTGTTTGGGCTCCATCCATTGGGATCGATGCTGAATCTTGGGCCATGGACACCGGTTGTATTTGTGCTGCAGAAGCATTGCGATTGTTCACATTTTCAATGTATGAACTCCCAGCCACATACAAGTATATATCATTTAACCACCCCGTTCTCACGTCAGGGTCTACAGACCATTGAATGTTATCAGCCGTGGAGGTAGTTAACATGGGGTAAACTTCAGGATTCATCTTAAACCTGTGCCCATTGTTTAAATCAGTAAAACTTAGGGCATAGGTTTGTTGGCCAGGCCTGTTTTGATTATCGATGGCGTACCCGCTGTACAACACCTCATAACGGTTATTTAATACCTTAGGTTCGTTGAGTTTTAATTCTAACATTTCAACCGTCTGTGATACGGTGAATCCTTGCTCATCGGTTACTTCACCATTAAGGACACGATCATTGTAATTACTTGTCCTCTCATCAAGTAG
>JAYPBC010000057.1:0-5537 GCA_038124025.1 Balneola sp.
ACATTCACCACTTGTAAATGAACTGACTCCATTAACTTTTGCATAGCATACATTACTATATGTTTCACCATCACATCCACATACTGGTGCATACTCCTCTGTACAAAATACACCTTCAATAGGGTCTCCCTTACACTCGCCATTTGAATTGTCTGAAACCGAACTACTAGGACAACCTATTGCTAATAGAAATATTATTATGGGAAGTATTTTCATTAGGTGCTATTGTTTTTGTTAAATAAAAAACTACTGGAGATAAAGAATAAACCAAGTAGCATTTTAATGTTAGCTAAATTGACTTCCTCTATTCTTATGTTAGAAGACGTTCAGTCGTTTGCTACACAACATGAATGATCGTAACATGCACAATATTTTCTATTATACTGATGAAGTGCGACCAAACTTAAAGCGGGTATATAGATAAGCCATTCTGTTAAAAGAAATAATTCTAATTTTTCATTTAAGATTAAAAAAGTCATAAAAAACCAATTAGAATATAGACCTATTTTAATCCAATTTGAGTTACTGTTCTTTGAAGACCAGTATATTGCAACTACTGATAGTGTTACTAATGTGAGATCTATATACCCCCACCAAACTGGTGATTCAACATGTTGTACAATTACAGCTGATGCGGTATAGCTTACAAATAAGTATGGTGTTGCAACACAGTGTATCAAGCATAATATGCTAGCAATAGACCCAACATGATCGGTTTTTTGTTGAAATAAAGATGATATTTTATGTACCATAAAACATAGATAAAAAAAATAATTATACAATTAACTTTATAAATTGTTTCAACTACATCGAAATACTATTCATGTATTGAGTGATAATATTATTGAGTATTTGAAAAGTAGTAAATGCCAAATAAAGGATTAAAGTTCATGTGCTCACTCAATCGCCAACAAATAAATAGATAAAACTTATCTATTTATCATTTGGTTATTTCATTACTAGACATTTATTGCACTCCCCAAATAGCAAAATTTGTGCGTAATCAATTTTATGATTTTGATAGCTAGGGATTTCATATTCATAAGGTACACAAATTGAAGTACCACAAGTTTTGCAATGAAAATGAGGATGAACCTCTTTTTTATTTGAATTTCTATTTTTGGCATAACATTTTAAGCCATCTCCATCAATAAATGCATGTATTATTTCATCATCTTCAAGTCGTTTCAAAGCTCTATAGACAGTTGATTTATTCATTTTAGAGCTCAATATATTAACGATTTCAACTACAGATAGAGCTTTTTCATCGTCTAAAAAAAGAGATGTTAGTTCTTCAATTGCTTTGGTATTTCTAACTACACCCATAAAATTAATGCTACAAAGTTGCAATAAGAGGATAAAACTATTATAATTGCAACTAAGTTGCATTAAATAATTAAACTCTATTTAAATACTAATAACTAATCTCAAATATCTATTAATGAAAGTAGCATATATTTTTAAAACAAACATGTCCTCAACTTTCCAGTTAGCCACCATGATACTACCACAATTAGAACAAAATAATCATGGCGTTGATGTTGTTGGTATGTTTTTCTTTGATGACAATGCAAATATCCTGAGAAAAGGAAATGATATCGGTGAAAGATTAAATAAAAAGGCTAAAGAAAATGGCATGCTTATCATGGCATGCGATCAATGTGCACTAAGACGCGATTTAGCTGATGGAAAATTTGAGGAATGTGGAACTGGAAATATTCTTCCAAAGAACATGATTGAGGTCGGTATGGTAGGTTGTTTTCCTCAACTATATAGTGCTTTAAGTACAAACCTACCTAACCTAGTAATTACCTTATAGAAGTTCACCATGAAAACACCAATAACTATACTAACTGGTTTTTTAGGATCAGGCAAAACAACTTTGCTTAACCATATACTTGCAAATTCTTCTGGTAAAAAAATTGCCGTAATTGTTAACGAGTTTGGTGAAGTTAATATCGATGCTAAACTTGTAAAACATACGACTGAAGAATTAATTGAGCTCTCTAATGGATGCATTTGCTGTACCTTGCGTGGTGACTTAATTGAAGAAGTTGATAAAATTCTCAATGAAAATGATATAGATAGTATTGTTATTGAATCCACTGGTATTGGTGAGCCAATACCTATAGCTCAAGCTTTTTATATCCATCCAGAAATTCTTGAAGCTAATCCTGATTTACCTGATATACAAGATAAGGTGTATGTAGATGCGATAATTACAGTCGTAGATAGTCCGCAATTCTTTGAGATGTATGAACGTGAGTCACTTATACCAGAAGACGATTTTGGACGAGGGTACAGTCAATTATTAGCAGAACAAATAGAAGGCGCAGATATTTTATTATTGAATAAAATTGATAAAACACCTGAAAATGAGATAAAAAAACTCAAAGAGCTTTTACGGCTTATGAATCCCAGAGCAACTATGATAGAAACCAGTTTTGGAGAAGTTCCAATCGAAAAAATAGTTGATACCAATATATTTGATATAAATGTTGCAGAAGATTCATCCCTTTGGGTAACTGAACTTGAAAAAGAGAGTGGGTCAGAATCTGACGAATATGGAATTGGTACTTACGTTTATAGAACTCTGAGTCGATTTAATGAAGAAAAGTTAATTGAACTATTTCGAAAAGGGTTTCCATCAAATATTCTACGTTCCAAAGGCATAATAACTATAGAAAACACTGATACAGCATTTATCTGGAATCAGACAGGGAAATTCATAACGTTTGATGCAATTGGAAGATTTAATGATCCTAATCATACATATAATGAAATTGTATTTATTGGTACTAATTTAATTCCCACTGAAATCCAAAATACATTAGCTAAAGCTTTAGTAAATGTAGAGGACCCTATAACTTATTTTTAAAAATAATATAGACTATTTGATGACCTTCAAGCTCTACTAAAAGACCCTACTAATAATAAATTAGTGGGGTTTTTTATGCCTGTCAGATGAATGGCGATTTTAAGCAAGCATCCAAGCGGTTTGTTTGCCATTCTTACTATCTAAGATTTTGAATTTAAATACGGCTCGTCTAACTTAGTCTTATAAAATCTACCCGAATAACCTAATAACACACCCATTATGGATTTTACATTTTACATTCTCATTGCCATAGTCATCATTGCCAGTTTTGATATTTTCTTCATTGTTAAGCAACAAAGCTCAGCTGTTATTGAACGTTTCGGAAAATTCACCAGCATTCGATCCTCTGGATTACAACTCAAATTACCGCTTATTGATAGAATAGCTGGAAGACTAAGCTTAAAAATTCAACAACTAGATGTTCTGGTAGAAACCAAAACCAAGGACGATGTATTCGTGAAGATCAAAGTTTCGGTTCAATACCTGGTGGTCCCCGAACGCGTGTACGACGCCTTCTATAAGCTGGATTTGCCCCAAGACCAAATTACCTCGTACGTGTTTGATGTGGTTCGCGCAGAAGTTCCTAAACTAAAACTGGATTATGTGTTTGAAAAGAAAGACGATATTGCCATCGCCGTTAAGTCTGAGCTCAACGATGCTATGATTAACTATGGATACGATATCATAAAAACGCTGGTCACCGATATTGATCCCGATCCACAGGTAAAAGAAGCGATGAACCAAATTAATGCCGCTGAACGCAAAAAAGTAGCTGCTCAGTTCGAGGGAGATGCGCAGCGTATTTTAATCGTTGAACGGGCAAAAGCAGAAGCGGAAAGTAAACGCCTACAAGGGCAAGGGATTGCCGATCAACGCCGTGAAATTGCACGCGGCCTGGAAGACTCGGTTAAAGTGCTCAATAATGTGGACATTAACTCCCAAGAAGCATCGGCATTGATTGTAGTTACCCAACACTATGATACCTTACAATCAGTGGGCGCAGAATCTAATAGTAATCTTATTTTATTACCCAACTCACCCCAAGCAGGGTCTGACATGCTCAATAATATGGTCGCGTCGTTTACGGCTAGTAACCAAATAGGTGAGGAAATGAAGCGCGCACGTAAAAGAGATCAACAGGATGGTAACGTTTAGTAAATCTACTGAATGAAACCATCTAAGCAAATTTACGCTAACTATACTCCTGAGGATTTTGAAGTTTGGAAACTACTGTATAACAGGCAGATAGACTTTATAGAAAACAAAGTTGCTCCTGAATTTTTAGAATCTCTTGATACAGTGGGCTTTTCTCCGGATCGCATCCCAAATTTCGAAAAGGTAAAGATATATGGTGCTGGAATTATTTCCTCTAAAGGAGAGGCAGAGCATTCATTATCAAAAGATTCTACAAAACTAGAATATGATGTGGAAAAAATTATGAATCATCCATTCCGTACAGACATAATCCAAGATACTTACTATGTGATAGACTCGTTTGAGCAGTTGTCCGATTCTTTTGACAAAATTGATGCATTATTGTTTAATTAATTCAACACCTATTCAATGTCATCTATCTTACGACCAATACTGTGTACCCTCATTTGCTTATTTATTGGTGGGGGTTCAGGATTTCTCACTGTAGATTCAATAAGTACGTGGTATGTTGATATTAACAAGCCCTTCTTTAATCCTCCCAATTGGGTATTTGGCCCGGTTTGGACGACCCTCTATACAATTATGGGTTTTTCGGCAGGTGTAATCTGGAACATGGGCTGGAATTCACCAGGCGTAAAAAAAGCCTTAGGTGTTTTTAGCGTTCATATGCTTCTAAACGGGCTTTGGTCGGTTCTATTTTTCGGGTTAAAGAATCCCGAGATTGCCTTTATTGAAATACTCATACTATTGGGTAGTATAGCGTACTATACCCGATTATTTTACGCATTAAAGCCCGTCACGGCATGGCTTCAAGTTCCTTATTTGGCTTGGGTAAGTTTTGCTAGCGTGTTGAATGGTAGCATTGCCTGGTTAAATTAAGTGAAAACAACTAAGCCATAGTTCATAATCACCACTATTCTAAGTAATTACATTGCGCTTAATTATTATGTGACTCACTCTAGCTCTTTAGATATTTTATTATGATTAAGTGATTAAGGAATGCCAACATCACAGTTGTAGTTGATGAATTATCCTATAGAAACAACTACAAACAAGCTCTAAGAAAATGCCTTATTTGTATAAACATAAAAACGCCTTAGTCGTACTCACCTTATTATTTATAATAATAACCAGTGGCTTCACAAAGGCCCAAGAGACTGAAACTCAGACCTATAAGGTCGTTAAAGAACTAAACGGGGCAGAGCTACGATACTACCCTCCGGTCATGAAAATTCAATCGAATAATGATTTTGGTAGTTTATTCAATTTTATATCTGGTAATAATTCTACCCGAGAAAAAATTAGCATGACTTCACCTGTTTATATGGGGGATGGTAAAGGAAATAATGTCATGGAATTTGTATTACCAAAGGATTTTGATCAAAACAATACCCCTGAAGCCTTAACTAAAAATGTAAAAGTCTTTGAAAGTGAGCCAGGTTACTTCTTGGCACTCCAATTCAGTGGGTATGCCACCAATCGCAATGTACAACAGCATGCAAGA
>JAYPBC010000058.1:0-5356 GCA_038124025.1 Balneola sp.
AGTTGGTTCAGAGCACCTCGTTTACACCGAGGGGGTCGGGGGTTCGAGTCCCTCATCGCCCACACATTAAAAAAAGCCTTTTTGCTATTTGCAGAAAGGCTTTTTTATGTCCACCTGTTTTAGCGTAGGAATCTTTCAGCTAGAAAGGACAATTTTGTATATAGGAAATGTTAGGTGTTCATTTTTAAATAGTACCTTGTAATGGTTCCAAGGTAACGAAGTACAATTTATTAGAGTCTTCAGTCTTATTAAGGTATAATCATTGAACATGATGTATATAGATCAAAGTTGCATTGATGCCCAAATAAAAATGTCAATAAAACAAACCCCAGCAATTATTTTTGTTGACTTTATAGGGGTAGTTAGACATGTTGCGATTAAAACAGTGAACCAGTAAGATGAGCCTGAACCAGAAAGGAGAAAAGTGAATGAATTACCATAACAAATTGAAGAACTATATGGTTTTAGGATGTGTGCTGACAGGCTTATTGAGTCAGGCATGTGGTAGTGTAGTAGAAAATGAGTATGGTCGGTTGCGTGTGCAAGGGCAAGAGATTGTGAATGATCAGGGACCGTTACTAATCAAAAGTATTGGAACGGGAAACTGGATGATTCAGGAAGGATACATGATGCAATCTACCGATGCCGGGATTGGAACCCATACCCAGTTTCGTACGAAATTAGAACAGGAAATAGGGGAGGAGCGAACGGCGGAGTTTTATCAAGACTGGCTAGACAATCATATGACTAAGGCCGATCTTGACAGCATGAAAGCCTGGGGTTTTAATGCTATAAGGCCAGCATTGCACTATAAATGGTTCACTCTCCCTATTCAAGATGAGCCGGTAGCAGGGCAGCAAACTTGGGTGAATGCGGGTTTTGATAAATTAGACGAACTGATGGGGTGGGCCGCCGCTAACCAAATGTATGTGATGTTTGATATGCATGGAGCTCCAGGGGGACAAGGTAAAAATTCAAATATCAATGACTATGATGAAACCCTTCCAAGTTTATTCGAAGATGAGGCGAATAAGGATAAATTGGAAGCTCTTTGGATAAAATTAGCTCAGCGCTACAAGGATAATCCTTGGTTTGGGGGGTATGATTTAATCAATGAACCTAATTGGAGGCTGGGGGATTCAGGGAATGAGAATGGGTGCGGAACAGAGAATAATGATGAACTATGGGATTTGCATTTACGCTTAACCAAATCTATCCGGCAGGTTGACCCAAATAACATAATTTACATTTCTGGTAATTGTTGGGGAAACAATTATAACAGTTTTGAAACCCACCCAATTAGTAGTTATGATGATAATACAGTGATTACCTTTCATAAATACTGGAATAAAAATGATCAAGAGTCTATCCAATGGGCTGTTGATATGCGAGAGCAGTATAACCAGCCATTGTGGATGAGCGAATCTGGTGAAAATTCTAACCAATGGTTTGCGGATGCGATTCACTTATTCGAATCCAATAATATTGGATGGTCTTGGTGGCCGGTGAAGAAAAGTCGAACCAATAATGTATTTAAAGTAACCACTCCTCAGTCTTACAGAGAACTGTTGGATGCATGGGAAAAGGGTCTATCCTTATCCCCTGAGCAAACTTATTTGGCGGTGATGGAGTATTCCGAAGCTCATCGCCATGAAAATACAATTGTTGCACCCGATGTGATTTATGCACTACTTAACAACGAAGATCCAACGGCTACTAAAGCCTATCGAAATCATAATATAGATGAATGGATATCTTTTGTGGATTATGATATGGGTAGAGATGGGTATGCTTATGAAGATCGTTTATCACAAGACATACATGATGAGCAGGGGCAATGGAAGGTGTGGAATGAAGGAAGGCAGTATCGAAATGACGGCGTAGACATAGCAGGTTCCGATGGACAGTACTATGTCAGCTGGACTGAAGTGGGTGAATGGTTGCAGTATACAATTGTTCTAGACATGGACACTATTTCTGATTTGGTATTTATGGCTTCTGGTAATTCAGGCTTTATAAGTATTGACGTGAATGAAAAAGTTGAAGTAGCAAAACTAGAATTAAATAGGTCTACGGAATGGGTACACTATAAAGTCGAGGATTTAAACCTATCAGAAGGTGAGAATAGAATTCGATTTAGAATTGGGGAGGCTGGTATAGATTTAAAGGCATTTAAAATAACTGCTAAATAATTAATTGCAATTGTTTTTTTGCGAAACAGAGTAAATAATTTCCTATAATTTGATAGATTCTAATGTAAGCGCTTACATAATTTGCAACTTACTACTAAAATATAGGTTTATGCTATTATAAATGAGTCATTTATACAAAATATCATTGCTCTTTTTGATGTGTTTCTTGCAAAAGAATCTATATGCACAGGTTTATACAAATCCAGTACTACCTACCTTAAATGATACCATAACAATTTTCTTTCAAGCTAATCTTGGAAGTGGTGGACTAGAAAATTATGATGGTGATGTATATATGCATACAGGAATAATCACCTCAGAAAGTCAAAATACAAGTGATTGGAAATATGTTGTTGCAGAATGGGATGAAAATATTGAGCAGCTCAAAATGCAGAGAGACTTTAATGATCCAAACTTATATTCTCTAAAAATAGGTACAATCACTGAATTTTATGACATAGACGATGCTTTAGATATAATTAAACTTGCGATGGTATTTCGCAGTGAGGATGGAACTAAAGAAGGTAAAGGGTCAAATTTTACTGACATTTTTATACCAATAATAAAGGATGGTATCCATGTTAAATTTGAAAATCAATTAGATTTAGAAACAAGAATTATATCAACTACAGAAGTCATTGAAATTAAAGTTGCTTCAAGATCATTAGACAATCCACTTGAAAGAATTGATCTTTTACTAAACGATGTAATTATACAAAGTGCAGATCAAGATAATTTAGTTTATGAATTTAGTGGAAATACAACGGGTTTTTTTCAATTCATGGCTATCTCATATGACTCAGAAATGAATAGTGATACATCTTATGCATATGTTATAGTATCAGAACAGATTAATGAACCATCGCCAAACAACATTCAAGAGGGAATCAATTATCATGATGATGACCCTAATAAGGTAACTTTAAAGTTACTTGCACCCTATAAAGAAAGTATTTACGTCATTGGTGATTTTAACCAATGGCAAATTAGGCCTGAATACCAAATGAAGAGAGATTATGTTTCTGATTCGGAGATATATTGGTGGCTTGAATTGGATAATTTAAATACAGATACAGAGTACTCATTCCAGTATTTAGTTGATGAGAAACTTAGAATAGCAGATCCATACTCCAGAAAGGTACTTCATAAAGATGATGAGTGGATAGATGAAAGTACCTATCCAAATCTAAAGGAATATCCAGATCAATACACGAACGATTATATCTCTGTTTTAGAGATTAATAACGATGAATTTGAATGGACTGACGATAATTGGATAAGACCAGATCCGAATAGTTTAGTCATATATGAGCTATTGATAAGAGATTTTAGTGAAAATCATGATTTTTCTACAGTGATTGATAGTCTTGATTATCTCAAGAATTTAGGTATCAATGCAATAGAACTCATGCCTATAAACGAATTTGAAGGGAATAGTAGTTGGGGATATAATCCAGTTTTTTATTTTGCTGTAGACAGGTATTACGGACCTGAAAATGATTTAAAAAGATTAGTTAACGAAGCCCATAAACTAGGTATTGCAGTAATTCTTGATGCTGTTTTGAATCATTCGTTTGGTCAATCACCCATGGTTAGACTTTATAATAGTGGTAATTATGGAGCTCCGACAAATGAAAATATTTGGTTTAATATATCTGCAAGGCACCCATTTAATGTTGGTTATGATTTCAATCATGAAAGTACATTTACTCAAAAATTTATAGATAGAGTAAATCGATTTTGGATAGAGGAGTATCATATTGATGGTTATAGATATGATTTAAGTAAAGGTTTTACTCAAAATTATACAGGTGATGACGTATCATCATGGAATCAATATGATCAGTCAAGAATTGATCTTTTATTAAGAATGAAAAATGTGATTAATGAATATGATCCCGATGCGTACCTAATACTTGAACACTTAGGTAACAATGATGAAGAGAAAGTTCTGGCAGATAATGGTTTTATGTTGTGGGGTATAATGCATGAAGATTATAAAAATGCAGCAATGGGTTTTGATGGAGATTTAAAACGTATTTCTTATAAAGAAAGAGGTTGGAATTCTCCGAATCTAGTTGGTTATATGGAAAGCCATGATGAGGAAAGGCTAATGTATGAATTATCACTTTATGGGAATACTTTTGATGACTATGATATAAAGAAGGAGTCTACAGCCTTAAATAGAATGAAGCTTGCTCATGCTTTCATGTTATCTGTTCCTGGGCCAAAAATGATTTGGCAATTTGGAGAATTAGGTTATGATATAAGCATAAATGAGAATGGACGGACTGGTGAAAAACAAACCAAATGGGAATATTTTATAGACACAGATAGAAGGCGATTATACAATACTGTTAGTGAATTAGCAAAATTGAAAACCACAAATCCAGCATTTCAAACTGAAAATTATGAGCTAGATGTATGGGGTAAGCACAAAAAAATCCTATTAAAATCTGATAATGATGTTCAATTAATTGGGAATTTTGACGTAACGACTCAAAATGTAACACCTTATTCGCATAATTCTGGAACAGGTAAGGAGTGGTATGAATTTTTTAGTGGAGATACAATTACTATTTCAGAAAATCCTCAACCAATAACTTTATTACCTGGAGAATTTAAATTATTATCTACTCAGACATTAGGAAGTCCTTCACCTGGGCTTTTAAAGGAATACTATCCATCTATAGAATTATCTAGAGATACTATTCGAATTACATCTTTTGTTCAACCTTTTGGTAATCCTCCACCTTATTTTGCTTCATTCCATGTGAAAAACAATGGCACCAATGAATTAGAAGTTTCTGGTATAACTAATGAATCTGATTTATTTGATATCTCTAGTACATCATTTAATGTCAATCAGGGAGATTCAATCGAACTTACAATTAGTTTTAATCCAACAGATGTAGGGATATATAGTGATACTTTTATAATCAAGTCAATAGGACTTAATGATCATCAAATAAGTGTAGTTGGTGAATTAATTGATCCCAGGCCTAATGCGCCTACATTAATCTCTCCTGAAGATGATGATTCTGATGTGCCAATTGACTCAGAATTCAAATGGCATTCTGTCAATAATGCTTCATCATATGAATTTAGTCTTTCTCAAGGTGATCAAACATCTGAATTTAGGGAATTGACTGATACTACGATTA
>JAYPBC010000059.1:0-5276 GCA_038124025.1 Balneola sp.
CCTGCACGAGTCATTGCCTTTACTGTAGCTAAGTCATTAGAAGCTAATGCAACCTCAGCATTCATAAAGTGTGACCATGAAGATAAGAAGATAGGAGTAATACCTTTACCACCTAAACCTTCACCGATGATTTTGGGAGCAAAAGTTCCCTCGTCAAAAGCACCTCCTGCAGGATAGACCCCACGAAGTGTTCTTGTAAACCCATCTGGTGGAATACCGTTATCGTTTCCATGGTCGCGACCCCAATATCCATCAGGAAGAGCACAAAATGTAATTCCTGCTGGGTAAGGATTGAAGTAGCCTGGAAGACCACATTCTAATACCTCTTCATTTGCAGGAGCCCCAAATCCAGGAACATTCTCTACCTGACGATAGAAATAATATGCCATTCGAGGATCTTTAAGGCCATTGAAACTTGTAAGCATTTTACCCATTAACCAGTTTGGCATATATTCTCCACCACCAGTATTGGTGTAACCGGAGCGATATAGTGGGTGACGTGTATCAGGCTGAACTGCATTTGTACCCCATTGGAATTGGAAATCTTCTGAAATCTCATCAATGTAGTTTGTAATAGCGTTATATGCACCAGCATTTCCAAGATTCAAATATGCCTTTTTCTTTATAGAATTGGCAGCTTTAATCCATTTAGAAGCATCTCCGTTGTAATAAAAATCAAACTGTGGACGTGCAGAACCGGCATCTTGAAAGTCTGATATTGCTGAATCCAATTGTGCAATAGCATAATCGTAAACAGCCTGGCCTCCAGTAGCTACAGGGTTTAATACACCCTCTAGACCACCAAGTGCTTCACCTACCTCTTGAACAGGTACGTCACCAAAATAGTCCACTAAAGTTAAATAGATATAAGCACGGAATACTTTCCCCATACCACGAGCAAAATTCGTAGTAGATTCTAGTTGTTCCATAAGTACTATATCTTGTAGCATACCTCGATAGGCACTACTCCATAATCCATCCCAGGAGTTAGGAGAATAAACTTGGTCATAGTTACGTCCACTCATGTAAGCAACACGTGACAATTCTGCCCCGCGATCTCCCATTGAGTGCACCCATGACGCAAAGTCTTCTTGTACAGCATTCAAAAAGAAGTCTGAACTAGCTTGCTCTGGTGTTAGGGCGTTTGGATTTGATGTAAGATCTAACTCTGCAGTCTCACAAGAAGTTAACGCCAAGCTAACTGTCAAACTAAAAACTAAAATTTTATTTATAAATCTCATAATTACGTTTTTCAATTATTAAAATGTAAGTTTTAAACTTGCACCAAAACGCTTAGAGCTCGGTCCGTTTAGATAGTCAAAACCTCTACCGTTACCAACACCTGTACCCGCAATATTAGGATCAAAATTTGTTCCGTCAGGAGTGTTGTAAGCATCATACCAAAGGTTGTAACCAGAGGCAGTAATACTAGCACTTCCAAAAGGAGTTTTGTCTAATAGTGATTGTGGTATTGAGTAGCTTAACGAAATCTCACCCAGTCTCCATACCGATCCATCATATACTAACATTTCATCCGGCCCATAAAGAACGTTACTGAAGTAGAATGTTGAGTTGTTGATTTGTTTCGTGTTTGGTTGTCCGTTTGAGTTTACACCAGGAAGGATAAAACTCAATTCTCTATCTAGCGTGTCTGTTGTTAATCCACGACCTAGTAGCGTTGCTACTGTGTAGGTAAAGATGTCTCCACCTTGTACGTGGTTAATTAAGAAGTTAAATGAGAAGTTTTTGTAACTCATACTGTTAGAAATGTTTAATAACCAATCAGGGTTAGCATCTCCAATAATATTAGTTCCAAAAGTTTCGTCATAACTTCCTTGGTTGTTTACTACTTTACGTCCTTGATCATCACGAGTAATCATAGAGCCTACGATAGTACCCAGTGACTCACCAGGGATTGCAGCGTTTCCAAGTGTTGAAAATCCGGAGTAAACGATAAGGTCAGTATCCTGTCCTAGATCATCAACGATAGCGTCGTTGGTAGACCAGTTTACATAAGTACTCCAGTTTAATCCATCCTGACTTGTTATCCAGTCCATACCAAGATCAATTTCTACCCCTTTGTTGGAAATTTTACCAACGTTAGTTTGTGTAGAAGTAAATCCTGTAGAAGGGTCTAATCGACGGTTAATAATCAAGTCTTTAGTGATCTTGTTATATATTGATAGGTCAAGGCTTAAACGGCTGTCTAAGAAACGACCTTCAATTCCAAATTCAATCTCATCAATACGCTCAGGTTTTAAGTCTGGATTACCCAGAACAGATCCTGATGTATTGGTGATTACTACATTGCTTGTTCGAGGATCGATAAAGTCTTGTGTATCTAGGTTAAGTGTTGCTGCAATAGGATACCCTGTTGGGAAGTTTGCAGATGTTCCGTAACCAGCACGGATTTTTAACAAGTTAACCATGTCACTCTTAATCTCTGGGAAAGCACTTGTTGGAAGGAATGAAACACTTGCTGAAGGGTAAACAATAGAACGGTTTTCTTCAGAAAGGTTAGATACCCAGTCCTTACGTGCAGCCAGGGTTAAGTAAGCATATCGGTTGTAGTCAAAAGAAGCTTGTCCGTAAAGACCCATAATGTTTCTTTTGTTGTAGAACTGAATTTCATCTTGTTGCTCATAGTTAAAGTGACGAATCACATTAAATACCTGCTGTCCAGAACTACGTACTCCATTTCTGTCATAGGTATCCGAACGCGTGGTAAAACCAACAGTAAAGTCAGCACCAATTTCCTCAGTAATATTATACTGTCCAGAAACTGTAAAGTTATGGTCGAAAATAGTTTTTCTGTTGTTCCATGTTTCATACAACCCATTTCGGTTTACTACAGAACCTGTTTTACCTCCTTTGTTAGCATAGTTCGTGTTATTCTCAGAATATACGTCAATACCATAACGGTAAGATGCTACAAGGTTTTCATTTATATCATAACTAATAGTAGCTCCACCAAACACGCGATCAACTAATTGCTGGTTGGATGCATTGTTAGCAGTCCAAAGTGGGTGTTGGATAGAGTTGTTTTGACGATAGTAAATAGACTCACCAGTTACAGGATTTTGAAATGGAAGACCATTCAAATCAACTGAACGAGGTGTATAAAATACGTTTGCAAAAATTGAAGCACCTTCACCACCTACATTAGAACCATACCCAGCAGCAACTGGAGGTGATTTAAAACTGGTAGATGTGTAATTTAAGGTACCATTAATTGTAAACTTATTGGAAAGAGCAGCACGTCCACCAAAACTGATGTTATTTCTACGTAATGTGTTTCCAGGCGTAAATCCTTTATCTTCAAGGTTACCATAGTTAATGTTATAGGATACTTTTCCATCATCACTAGCACCACGCACGTTTACGTTAGTATTTATCGTAGTACCAGTTCTGAAAAATCCACCCACACTATCATAAGGCTTCCACTCATACAACTCATCAGGCGCAATACCCAATTGATCTATAATAGCAGGAATACCTGTTGCCGAAGAGGCAGTTGTGTAAGGGTGTCTTAAGAACCCAGGAGTTCCAGATGAAGTTCCGTTAATAGAACTTTGTCTACCCCATCCTGCGGGTCCACCTTCGTCGAAACTTGGTCCCCAGTTTGAGAAGAACCAACCGAATGACTGATCGAAACCATTACCATACTGCATTTGGTAGTCTGGCAATGATGCTAGATCCGTGTTAAAGTAAGAGGTGTTAACAGTAATTTCAGTTTTCTTAGGTCCTGCACCTTGAGCACTACCTGATTTGGTAGTAATAAGGATTACCCCATTTCGTCCTTGAGTACCATAAAGAGTTGCAGCAGCAAGTCCTTTAAGTACATTCACTGATTCAATGTTGTTTGGATCAAGGTCTAAGAAACGAGATGAACCATTGTTTCCATCTACGAATCCACCTTGAGCGTTAGTCTCACTAGAAAACGGCACACCATCAACAATAAATAATGGTTGGTTTCCTTGACTAAAGGTATTAAAACCACGAATTACGATACTGGTACCTGATCCAGAAATACCACTGGCGTTTGTAATTTGTACACCAGAAGCCTTACCGGTCAAAATACGACCAATATCACCTTCTCCGCGTTGTTCAAGAGCATCTGATTCTACCTCAGAAACCGCATACCCTAGGGCTTGCTTCTCTCTTTTAATACCTAAACTTGTTACGATTACCTCTTCCAGCTGGTTGCCCTGGGCCAGACTTACGTTGATTACGTCATCTTGTCCTACTGTTACTACAGCAGTTTCGTAACCGACGAAGCTGATTTCAAGTACACCGCCCTCAGCAACATCGATGCTGAAGTTCCCATCGAAGTCTGTTGAAACTCCATTGGTGGTTCCTTGTTCCAGTACGGTAGCTCCAGGAAGTGGCATTCCTTGGTCATCAGAGACCACACCTGTGACAGTCTTTTGTGCTACTGCAACCTGCAGTGTCAACAAGGAAACCATCATCAGTTTGAATAAGCTTTTCATACGTCTGTTTGATTAGTTAATAAATAAAGTTAATATCTAAAAGTCGATAAATATATTCACATTTATTAACATTTACAAAACATTGAAAGAATTTTGTTTTACTAAAGACTGTAATGTTATAACAAACACTACCCATTGATTATTGATTTTCCGGAAAAATCAAAAAAAACTAAGAATATCGTAAAATACGGGTATAGACTACAGCTTAGTTGTTGAAATGCTCAAAAATAGCCGTTAAATCTTCTTTTGTCTTCAAACGATTTCCGCTGCTTTTGATGTAGGCTTTAGTCGCGCGTTCTTGGCCTTGAAATACTTTTACCACAGCTCTTTTAGATTTTTTAAGTGGCACTGGTGTTTCTTCACCAACGCTGTAGTAGTAATTGGTTTCATCGTTAAACCGAGCGGGTAAGGAGCGCTCCAAAGATGTTCGAGCTTCGGAAGCTTCCATAAATACTTTTTTACGTTGCAGATACAACTTGTACTTTGGACCATCACTCAACACGATAAGGTACCCAATTTTAGGCATATTGTTCATTTTACTACGGTACGGCAATAATTTGTAGTATTCTTCATCAATAATACAGTCAACTTCGGCACTCTTTAAAAGGATTTCTTCCACATTGCGTTGGCCGGGTTCTCCTTTCCAAATTTCCATTTCATCGGTATAGCCGTTGTGGCGTAAATAAATTTGTTCCTTTAGCTCTTTCCCAAAATAAATAACTTTCCCAGGCTTAAAGTCTTCTTCAAAATAATAGGATCCTCGAATGTTTTCTGGTGGAATGGTAG
>JAYPBC010000060.1:0-5268 GCA_038124025.1 Balneola sp.
CTTGCAGCATCAGCTGTGTAATTCACCTCAAAACCAATTCTCATGGTTTCCCAAACCTGATCAACACCAAATCCAACTGTGTATGTTTTCATCTCAGTATCAACAGTAAATCTACCATTTCCACCCGCATCTGGTGATAAATAGCGAGCCCAGCCGCCACCAACTTCACCTAAGAATAAATGAAGCTCTTGTGTTCCTGTTGTCGTTCTAGCATCAAATGAAACCTGATATGCTCCTACGTAGATCGAATCTTTGTTATTAATGCCATCTGTTCCAGAGGTAAAATATTGGTGTGCTTGCACTTCCCACGGATTTCCAGCTCCAGGAATATTACCAAACACTAATTCACCATCGGTTACTGATACATCCGCACCTTCAAATACCCATGCAGAATCACCCAATGAAAAATCACCATTGAAAACAATGTTATTGCTTGCTGGGCGTAGCTTGACGTTATCAATCATAAGATCAGCATCATCTGCAGCAACTTCGAATCCTAGCTTCATAGCATCCCAGGTTTCGAAAATAGTAGTGGAAAGCGTATATGTTTTCCATTCTCCATCTACAGCAACATCACCAGGACCATTACCTCCATCTGATGGCCAGTAGCGATCCCAGTTTCCGCCAACTTGTCCTAGGAATACATGGAAGTTTTTCCCTCCATCAGGACTCATGGCATCAAAAGATAATTCCCAGTCGCCTCCTTGTGCTAGAGCTGCGATTTGTTCCGCGGTTAAGGATTGAAAAGACTGAAGCTCCCATGGGTTACCCGCAGAGCTAACTTCAAATTTCAAAGTATCATCGTGTGTAACGGTTCCAAGTCCACCTTCGATGACCCAATTATCGCTGCCCGAAGAAAAATCTCCGTTTACAACAATATTTTCACCATAGGTCTTATACTGTGCATTCGCATCAGTACTAAAACTTATTGTGAAGACTAGCAATGCAAGTGAGAGCATTGCACTTCTAATAGTAGAAATTTTCATACTTCTTTGTTTTTGGTTATTGAATAATTGATATAAGTCACAAAGTTCATAATGTAACAAATATATCGACATTTTATAGAATCGCTTCCAATTTAAAGCTTCAAAATTACAAGTGCAATAAATAGCAATTTATTGCATTGATTTGCACAAATCATTGAATTTATGCAGATTTAAACGATTATTTCAATGATTCAGATTTTAAATCTACGTCAATAGCTTAAAATCTGATAAAAAACGCTTTATTTTACCAATAATTTCAAATTTCAAGAGCATGAATATGAAATCGTTTCCAACAAAAACCAATAAAATATATCATCTAATTGGTAATGTTTTGGTGATAGTTTTTTCATGTATTTTTTTCGTCAATTTGGTAGATACAAATCTTTATGGACAATCAATTAAAGTTGGAGAAGGTAGCTATACAATACAATTACCAAGTGGACAATCCAGTGCCTCAGATAAATACGGTGAAAGAGTCCTGCCTAACGTTGGAGGTAATTTCAATAAATTGCATTTCATGCCTGGTTATGTTCCAGTAACAACCAATGATTTCTGGAGCAATTTGATATTTCGATATGATCCTGAAGAGCCCAGCTATATACATGCTCATCCTTTTCAATTAAAAGTAGAAACAGATGGGTTAACTTTGGGATATGCTAATAACAGTTCCAATTTATTGACTGGATCAAATTTTATAGATGATTACGCCTATTTCACTGAAGGTGAATTAAAAGTCAGTCTATTAAATGTGGAGCCTTCAAATTTTAAAGTAGTCAATTATACAGATTGGACCGCCACCTCATCTTGGACCACAGATTCCACTAATTTAGAAGCTACATTTGGTCATGGCCTACCCTATGTTTTTTTAAAAATTAATGGTGCTAAAGTACAACTATCATCTAAAATGAACCCCTCTGTTTGGCACCAAGCTGATAATGTATTAGGTGTTACAATTGATGGAAAACATTTTGGGATATTTGCCCCTACCGGCTCAAATTGGAATTCTAGTTTTCCGCTGATTTCTGATCTAAATGGGAAAGATTTTCTTTCGATTGCTGTACTACCAGATTCTAGTCAGGTAACCTTTAATTTGTTTAAAACCCATGCATATGCTTTTGTGGAAGATACAAAAGCCCATTGGAGTTATAACGCAAAAACTAATCAAGTTGAAATTGATTATGAAGTCACAACTACTTTGATGGAAAGTAATGAGTCAACCAGCAATAATACCCTTCAAGCACTTTACAGGCATCAGTGGCTAAATACTTCCAATGATATAATTAATCTTAGTTATCAGTCACCTAGGGGTGAAATGAAAGTAATGAATGCTAATACATTTACTACAAATAATTCATTTGTTGGAATACTTCCCTTCTTACCAGACTTAGGCGATTACAATAGAATCGAATTGAATCAGTATCTAAATGAAGTAGCCAGTCAACCTATTGTTACGAGTAGCGACTCTTATAATAGCGGTAAAGAAATGGGAAAGTACGCTCAATTAGTACATATTGCCGATCAACTAGGCGATCTAAAAGTAAAAAATACCTTACTCTTCCAGTTAAAATTAGCACTAGAAAATTGGTTAACAGCTGGAGGAAGTCAGCAATATTATTATGATCAAGATTGGAAAGTTTTGATTGGATTCCCAGCAAGTCATGGCTCGAATCTACGTTTAAATGATCAACATTTTCACCATGGCTATACCATTTATGCTGCTGCTACTGTAGCAAAATTTGATAGTATATGGGCTTCAAATGAAAATTGGGGGGGTATGATAAATCTGTTGATTAAAAATGCTAGTAATTGGGATAGAAAAGATCATAAGTTCCCTTATTTAAGAAATTTTGATATTTATGCAGGCCATAGCTGGGCCAGTGGTGATGGATCTTGGTTTGTTGGTAACAACCAGGAATCAAGTTCTGAATCAATGAATTATGCAGCTAGTGTATTTCTTTGGGGAGAAATAACCGGCCAATATAATATTAGAGACTTAGGGGCCTATCTTTACACAATTGAATCAGAAGCCATAAATCAATATTGGTTTGATGTTGACGAAGAAGTATTTCCAGAGGAATTTGAACAAACTACTGTAGGCATGGTAACTGGATCTGGAGCTATTCATGGAACTTGGTTTAGTTCGGCTGTAGAAAAAATTCATGGTATAAATTTTCTTCCTATCACAGCTGGCTCAATGTATCTAGGCACTAATCCCGATTATGTACAGAAAAATTACAATTCTATTGTTGAAAAACGAGGTTCAGAGCCCATATCATGGAAAGATATTCTTTGGTCATATCTTGCTTTTTATGACTCAGAGCTTGCTCTTAGTCATTTTTACAATGATAAAGATTACCAGGTATTTGATGGTGAAACTAAAGCTAGAACCATGCACTGGCTACACAATCTTAAAGTTTTAGGACAAGTTAATTCTGAGGTACAAGCTGACATAGCTTCTTATAATGTATTTGTAAACTCTAACAATGATACAACCTATGTAGCATACAATTCTGATCCTTCTACAAAAAAAGTAACATTCACAAATGGCTTCTCATTTGATGTTCAAGGAAATGAACTAAAAGCATATAATAAATCAATGCTTAAAGATACTGTAGGGCAACCATTAACAAAGCCTGAGTTTCCTTCACTCAATGTAATTTCAGCGTTTAGTGAATTTTATGAATCAAGCACTAGTCTACTTATTATCCCTAATTCAGAACAATCAACTAAAGCTAGATTCACTACTATTGATCACAATAACGTATTAGTGTTAGAATCTTTAGATTCTTTATTACTAAAATTTGATACTAAACTAGATATTTCAACTCGGACGCATTTATACAGTAATATTTGGTCCAATAGTGACAATAATTTGACGGTATCTCTTACTCAGGGTGATAATATTTCAAAAAGAATAAATGTAAATCTTGAAAAAAATACATGGTTAGAATCGGCTATAGAATTATCTCTTTTTGAGCATACTATTGATTTAACACAAGTAGATGGTATCATTATACATGGAGCTAATACAATCGTTCTCGACGACTTTCTTTTCTATGGAGATACCCCTGTTAAAGCTGGCCCAGATAGTTCTGCAATTCCAGATGCTTTTTTGTCTGAGAATGTAACATCTGTTTTTAGTGATCATTTTGATCCTTCTGTGGAATCCAATTTCGAACAAAACTCAGAGTATAATACTGTATTCGACTACTACATTTTAGAATCAGATAGTATACTAAAGTTAAAAGACTTTGATACCTACATTATCGAATTGGGCAAAGATCTTGACGTTACTAACATGGTAAATTTTCATTTCAACTATTGGACTCAAGAAACAAATGACCTAGCTGTTCATTTAATCAGTAGCGATGGTAAAGAAAGTAGCTATATGATAAATGTCGTTAAACACTCTTGGCAAGAAATTGAAATTGATTTACATACTCATTTTGGGAGTGTTGATTTAGGTAGGATATCCCAAATAAAATTTACAGGTGATGAAACAGTATTCTTAGATAATATTCTTTTTTTTAAATATCCAGAACTCACAGAATCTCCAATACCAGAACACCCTTCTGAAAATGTGATATCATTGTTTAGTGATCACTACACTGAATATAGAGACGCCTACCCAATGTATAGTCAAATGAATGAAACAATATTTAGCGCAGAACATGATGCTGCCACTGTTGAAGTAACGGAATTGAATGGCAATAATATGCTGTATTACAACAACAGTCGATATGCTCTTCCTGAGTTCTTTCAAGGCATCAGTCCAGATGGGAAAAAAGACAATGGTATAGATGGCACTAAGGTTACAAATGTACGATTCGATTTCTATACCCAAGATAAAACAGATTCACCTACAAAATTAGAATTCAAATTGGTTGATTTTGGTGGAGATGCTTATGGTGGTGGAAACGATACAGAAGATACTTGGCTATTTGACCAGGATTCGAATCCAAAACTAGAAAGTCATAAATGGATTTCAGTTGATATTCCATTAGATAATCTACCAGGTATGACTGGAAGAAAAAATCTCTCTCAAATGGTATTTGGTGTTAAAGGCGACCTACAGTACTATTACATCGATAATCTGTATTTCTACAGTGATCAAGCCATTAACTCAAACCAAGATTTTGAATCTGATTTTCCAAAACAATTGAGACTACATCAGAATTATCCTAATCCCTTTAATCCAAATACAAAAATTAAGTTCGAACTTCCAGTTGCTGGTAATACGAGCCTGAAAATTTACAATAGCTTAGGTCAACTTGTTCAAACG
>JAYPBC010000061.1:0-5259 GCA_038124025.1 Balneola sp.
CAAAGGGTTATTCACATCTAAACCATTAGCACAACCTGGGATATACTATTAATAGCAGTCCATTCAATTGCATATAGAAGGTAGTCATTATGTAGCCAACCGGGATTAACAAGTAATGAAATCAGCATTAATAATAATAGCATCACTAATACATCTTTCAGCCTTTAGTCAAGACCTTATTGAATACCGAGACTTTAAGTTTTACCAAGATGGGTTAGAGATATCTTTTGAAGAAGTATTTGAATTAACAAAAGAATATCGGGTAGCTAACGTAAACTTTAGGCAGGGAAAAAGGGATTATGCAGTAAGTGAAAGTACCTCACGTTCAATAAGAAGAAATCTCACTAACGGAGCATTTGCTTTTTCAGGAGGTTATGGCGCATTAATGGGTCATCATATTGCTGTACTTCAACTTGCAAATGACAATTAAATTTTTTTATTTTCATCTTTCAAATTGACGATTAATGAGAAAATATATTGTTCTGTTCATGTTTTTGTTTTCTAAGCAGGCATTTTCTCAGGAGATAACCACGGGCATAGGGCTTTTCATTAATGGAACTAACTTCAAACCATACCCTACTACTAATATTCAACCTGGCTTTCTTACAAGTAACTCTCGCCCCTGGGTAGGAATGAATTTAAGTATCAATAAAAAGCTAGATTTTCAGACCAATATCGCCTGGTATAACCAAGTGGATGAGAGTATGAATTATGCCGGCTATCATTACCGTTACTCCTTTCTTACCCTACAAAACAATGTGGTATACAGACTCACTGATGTATTCTATGCAGGCACAGGTATACCCTTGAACTTTACAACTCAAGCTACGCAAAGCACCAATTTTGGCTCCATAGATCTCTTAGAGGAGGGTAACGCCCCTAGCAGGCTTTACGGTTATAATGTATTAGTAGGTTATCGCAATGAGATTAGTAAACGGAGTACGTTGTATATCGATCTGACGAGATCTCATTTTTTAAATTCCTTGGATAAGGATCCCAATCAAAAACTAAGAGCGATAACGTATGTATACTCTATTAAGATGGCTTTTCTTCTATAGCTTTGGTATCCTTTCATTCCATGTAAGCGCTCAAAGCATTTCTCGCAGTGCTATTGGGGTGACTGGGGTGAATATTCAAAATAACCATACTACACTTCAGAGTATAGTTGGTCAATCCTCTTTAACTATCAACAGACACGGTTTTATTCAACCCAACCACATCCCTGTCTCAAAGCCTAGTAGATTACTTTTCATCTCCCCTAATCCTACTAGATCGGTTTCGTACTTATCAGGAGTGGTAAAAGGAGACATGATTTCCATCATTGATGCAAAAGGCAGCATAGTTGATTCCTTCATATCGACAAGCTTTACTAAACAAGAAATTCCGCTTCAAGAATATCCTAATGGCGTATACGTCATTCGTGTGTTTGGAGTTTTTGAGTACCAACCCATTAAACTAGTTAAAACCGATTAATCCATGAAGAAGCTTTTATCTATTCTTTTATTGTTAGCATGCCATCTTGCTCAGTCGCAAACTGTACCTCAGGGCATTAATTACCAGGCTGTTGCTTTGGATCAAAGGGGGCAGCCTATTCCAGGAATTGATATTGTAGGACGTCCTATTGACGATGCAGAAATAGGCGTTCGCATCACCATTTTAGAGAACTCACCGACAGGTAATATGCTTTACCAAGAGGAGCATGAAGTTCGTACCGATTTATATGGCATGTTTGAACTGGTTATTGGGCAAGGGTTACAAGTTTCGGCTGATCCGTTTTCAGATATCAATTGGCAAGGTGATAAATTCTTACAGGTAGAGTTATCCATAGACAATGATGGCGAATTTTTATTGTCCGCTGTACAACAGTTGATGACTGTTCCATATGCTTTTTTGGCGGAGAATGCATTGGTGGCTCAGACAGCTATAGATGTTAACGATGCTGATGCTGACCCTTCTAATGAGTTACAGTCTTTAACTGTTTCAGGTGACAGCTTAACCTTGAGTAATGGCAATACGGTTCAAATACCGGCCATTGATGATGCAGATGCAGATCCTAACAATGAAATTCAAGTGTTAAGTATAAGTAATGATACTCTATACTTAAGTAATGGAGGTTATGCTGTACTTCCTGCGGATCAAATAAATGATGCCGATTCGGATCCTTCTAATGAGATTCAGATACTCTCTAAATCAGGAAGCATAATCAGCTTGACCAATGGTGGAAACGTTACTGTTTTTGATGGGAATTACAACAATCTGTCTAATACTCCAACGATTCCTACTAAGACTTCAGACCTTACGAATGACAGTGGCTTCTTAACTACTGAAGTTGATGGAAGTACTACGAACGAGCTTCAAGTATTGTCCTTGTCTAATGATACCATTTACCTAACGTCAGGAGGATACGTTGTTTTGCCAGCGGGTTTTGATGGGGACTATAGTAGCCTAACCAATACCCCATCTATACCGAGTAAAACATCTGATCTAACTAATGATAGCGGTTTTCTTTCTTCAGAGGTAGACGGTAGTACATCCAACGAGTTGCAATTATTGTCAATATCTAATGATACCATTTACCTAACCTCAGGCGGATATGTAGTTCTGCCTGCTGGTTTTGATGGCGATTACAGTAGTTTAACCAATACACCAGCCATTCCAAGCAAGACGTCAGACTTGACAAATGATAGTGGATTTTTAACCACCGAAGTAGATGGTAGTACGACCAATGAACTCCAAGTATTGTCCTTATCAAACGACACCATTTATCTTACCTCAGGCGGATATGTAGTTCTGCCTGCTGGTTTTGATGGGGACTACAGTAGCTTAACCAGTACCCCATCTATACCGAGTAAAACATCTGACCTAACTAATGACAGTGGATTTATTACCATTGAACAAGACAGTAGTGTAACCAATGAGCTACAGACGCTATCCATATCTAATGACACGCTATTTTTAAGCAACGGAGGGTTTGTTAAGTTGCCGGAGAGCTCAACTACCAACAGCTCCACAAGTATTCAGAATAACTTTCAAGGTAATTATTTTCAACAGCATGGTTTAGTAAGTACAGATCCCTTGGATACTTTAGATTGGATAGTCCCTAATGGAATTTCACAGATTCAGTTGATTCACTTTGGTTCAAATGGGGGTTCATCAGGACGGTATTGCGCTAGTAATAATAATTGTAATTCATGGACTTATGCAGAGGGAGCAGGAGGAGAAGGACTAGATGTAACTTTTTTAATTCACGTGACTCCAGGTGATACTGTTAAGGTATATAATGGAATTAACGGGGCGGGTTCTCCAAATAGTACCTCTTTAGGTAACGTTGGTGAAGACGGGGGTGCAAGCTGGGTATTCATCAACAATGATTTATTAATATTCTCCGAAGGAGGAAAAGGTGGAGTTAGAGCTACATGTAGTCCTGCGACGCAACAGCCTTGCTCTTATGGAACAACAGGAGCAGGTGGAAATATTTTTCTATATGGCGATTCAAGTAACGGTATAAGTGCAGGATCAATTAATAATAGTTTTAATGGCGGATTAAATAACTATGGTTTATTGGAATTTCAGGCTGGTTTTAACTTGACGGTTAGGAATATTATGGGTGAATCTTCAAAAACGTATATAGCGTATTAATGAGCTATCTGAATTTAGGTATGGCTCCAAAGAACCCCTTAGACTTTTTCTTTCAAGCATTTATAACCGCTTCTTGGTTCTTCTTTACGATATTGATTATGATGGGCAGGTCGAAAGCTAATGTAGATGTTATCGATACAGTTCCTGCTGATGAAGTATGGAAGGTTGAGAGTATGTTATTCGATGCCATAGGACATAATGGATATGCCAAATTTTATCATAATAACCAAGGTATTTTCTGTTATTTCAGCGGTGGTGAGCAAAAACCAAAATTTCCCTTTTGGTTGGATTCAGGAGAAGTCAATAACTGAGCTTACATCCCACGTAGAAATATCTCCATTAAAGGAATTACGACCGAAATTGTATGCAAGGCTTTCTCATTTCTTTAAAGCCTTGCAACAACGAGTATGTCTTTCATCATTTTCTCTTTAGATTAATTTTTATAAACATAAACAACTTATAAAACTTATTAGAGGAAATTAGAAGTAATGACTAAATAAAAAACTACAGCAAGTGATGGGACACAGCGATATAAAGGTATCCCTGACTTACTTGAGAGGATTAGAAGTGAAGCAGCTAGATGTAAATGATCTTCCAGAACTCTAATCCTTAGGTTATGAAATCAATGCAGAAACAAGAACGTTATTTGAGTCTAGAACAGTTTGAAAAGCTGTTCTTAGACTTCATAAGTTATCCCACTTGGACATCTCGTAAGCACGAAGCTCGTGACGCCTTCTACGCTTTTCTAAACAGCTATAAATCCATAAGCATCAAGAGTGGTAAAGTAATGAGATTTTATCTAACCTAGATATAGCAGATTATGAAGTCAAGTGATCATTTTTTGTGAGGACTTTGATTATTTTAAAGGATCAAAAACAATAATCTCGCAAAACAAAACGAATGAAAAAATTACTCTTTTTTGGATTATTAGCCCTCTCAATGGCAATGACCTCTTGCGCAAGCTTGAACAAATCGTACAACTCAAGCGCAGTTAAACTTAGGAATGTACAACTAGACCCTATAAAGGCAGATTTAACAGTAGACCAAGAAAAAATAACAGGTACGAGCACGTCTACCTTCTTTTCGATATTCAGATTGTCTGGAGACAACTCCTTTGCAGATGGTGTACGTTTCCCCGGAATGTCCTTTGGTGCGGTTAATAAAGTTAAAAGCTCTGCAGCATACAATGCCTTGAATAGTACTGAAAATAATTTTGATATAATCGTTGATCCACAACATACAGTAAAAGTCACTAGAACTCTTTTTACCAAAACGATCAAAGTCACAGTAGAGGGATACGGTGGAACATATTCTAATTTTAGAACAGAAAAAGAGAAAATTGTAATTCTTGACGGTGGAAAAGAAATAATTTTACAAGACCGCAAATAGAAAACTAATTGCTCAACTATATAATCTTTAAGCCTCTTCCTCGGAAGGGGCTTAATTATTTCCTTACTATCAGCGATATTAAAGTAACACTAACTTATATGAGGGGATTAGAATTGAAGCAGTTAGATGTGGAGGATTTGCCAGAGTTGTAAACTATCTGAGCAAATAAACAAAATAAAGCGTCACTAAATCCGTCACTATCCCAAAAACAAAAAGACCTTCAATTTCTTG
>JAYPBC010000062.1:0-5022 GCA_038124025.1 Balneola sp.
ACCCTCGACCTCCTGCGTGACAGGCAGGCGTTCTAACCAACTGAACTACCGGACCCTATAAAGGGCATCAAATATAACTACCAACAGACACAATAGTCAACAGTTTATTTTTTAAGTACCCTTGTTTTATGAAATTATATCCATTACACCGCGGCCTGATATATAATACTATAATAATGCTTCAATGGCTTTTGTTAAATCCTCACTCTCTGGTTCGACACCTGAGCGGAATCGTCGTTGTAAATTACCCTCTTTGTCAATTAAGAATTTTTCAAAATTCCATCGAATTCCACCCTCAAAATCTTCATTGGGTTGAGAGGTTAAATAGGTGAACAATGGGTCTTGGTCACTACCTCGAACTGAAACTTTAGATGACATTGGAAATGTAACACCGTAATTAAGTGTGCAAAACTGTTTAATATCTTCTTCCGTACCAGGCTCCTGTCCCATGAAATTATTGGCCGGAAAGCCTAAAACTACGAAGCCTTTGTCATTGTAGGTCTCGTAAATGTTTTGCAAGCCTTCATATTGTGGAGTATAGCCACATTTGGAAGCGACGTTCACAATTAGAAGTACTTTTCCTTTATAAGCACCTAAGGAAAGCTCGTTTCCGTCAATGTCTTGAATTACATAGTCATATAATGTGTTTTGTTCTGTGCTCTTATCTGTACTCATAGTCTCTGTTGGTTGCCCAATGTTTAATGTGATTAAACTGAATAGTAATATTAATAGTGTTTTCATAGTCGTATATAAAATGTTATGCTTAACTTCACTAAAACAAAATTTATATAATTCATTCCTTCAAAATGACAAAGTTCAAGTTAATTTTTCGCTCACTTTTACTTATTGTTTTAGTTTATAGCTCAAGCCCCCATTTAATAGCTCAAATGTTCAGTGTTGAAAACCAAGAAAAGGAACGCCGAGTATTTAGCTCAAGTATACATCTTGGATACAGTGATGTGAATTTTGAGTATATAGGTGACAGTCGCGCAATTCGCGGAGATCAATCACTGGAAATGAACCCATCGTTGTTACATGTACAATATAATACCACAGGAGTGAGGTTGCATTTAATTGGAGGCAACACCATTATTGGCAATGAGAATGAATCTTTGGTTCGTTTAGGGGTTGAACTAGGTACGCAATCCTATTTACTAAGAAAAAAACGTCTTCAATTTATCATTCCGTTTAGGGTAGAGACCGCCATTACAGCCGCTACAAAAGAAGGGTATGGCCAACGTTTTTATCAAACCGCCTTTTCTGGTGGATTTGGTGGCATCATCGCTATGAAGCCAACCGATTTTTTCTCTATATACACAGAAGCAACAAAATGGTATGGATTCAGCAATTCAGCAGGTAATTTTTTTGGTGGAAATACCGAGCAATTCAAAACAAAAACCACTTTACATTTTAATCGACTATTAAAAGGCCGTGGTGTATATTTTTCTTATGAAACCCTACAACAAGATTTTAATATTGATGGGTTAGACTTTGATTATCGTTCTATTGTGTCTCTATTTTCAATTGGTGTAGATATACAGTAAACTCGGCCTATAACATGAGGGGTACGGAGTGAAAGCAGAAAAATTATTTCTAGAGTTAGAACAGCTATTGGAGCAACATGGATACAAAACGCGTAAAGAACGCGGTGGTTTTGTAGGTTCAGACTGTCTGGTTGAAGGTGATAAATTAGTGTTAGTCAATAAAAATAAACCCATAGAGTCTCAACTTAAGACGCTTGCAACGGTTCTTGCTCAAATTCCCTTAGAGGGCCTATTCATTAAACCAGTAATCAGAAAGGAACTGCAAAAACTTTGGGACCAGCTACAGCTGAATTCAAATATCCAAGAGAAATGGGGTGATTTAGAGTGAAGTGCACCATTCTTGGTAGCGGAACATCAATGGGGGTTCCCGTAGCCGGAGGCTTTTACAAAAAAGGGCTTATTTCAGACTCGCGCAACATCCGAAGTCGATGCTCAGCTTGGGTTCAACAGGATGATTTTTCCTTAGTAATTGATGTTGGGCCAGAATTTAGACTCCAAAGCATTTATGCTGGCATAACCCATATTGATGCCGTACTCATTACTCACGAACACATGGATCATATTGCAGGAATCGATGATCTTAGGATGTATAATTATGTACAGAAAAACTCAATACCTGTTTATACTACCGCCTCGGCTGCTCAGTCTATTAAAACCCGGTTTCATTATCTATTTGGTGCAGAGCGTTATCCTGGCTCTACCCGAATTGATTTCCATAACATAGACAAGCCTGTACAGATAGGCCCGTTCAGCATAAGCGCCATTCCAGCAAAACACGGTGCACTTGATATAATTGGTTTTAAAATAAACGATTTGTGTTATTTGACAGACGTAAAAGAGCTACCCAAAGAAAGTATCACCCTGTTAAAAGACACGAAGGTGCTTATCTTAAGTGCCCTTCGCTGGGAGCCTGAACACCCTACTCACCTATGTATACCCGATGCTGTTGACTTAATTACGGGCTTAGGCATTCCTGAAGCGTATCTAATTCATATGAGTGGCCAAACAAAACACAGCTTATCTAACAATAAATTACCCGATCATATAAAACTAGCCTACGACCAACAAACCATCTATATCTAAGTAAAACCATTAAATTGATTGCTTGCTTTTAACTGCTCTACCACATCTTTTACTCCCTGGGCATTGTGCAAATCACAAATAAGCATCGCCTTTTCTGTTTCTACAACCGCCATATTTTCAACACCTACCAGCGCAATCATTTTTTCACTCTTGGAAAAAATTAAATTATTGTTTGAATCGACCAAACAGTAATTCAATACTTCTAGTGCATTTGAGTCGTTATCTTTTTCAGATAACTCATATACCGCTGACCAACTTCCTACGTCATTCCAACCAAAATCTCCTGGGATTACTTTCACTGATGACGCTTTTTCCATAATTCCGTAGTCGATTGATATGGATTCACAGTCCATATAAAAATCCTTGACTGCTACTGCCTCAAACTCGGTACCAAATTCCGTTTTTGCTCGTTGGAGCAGCTCATACATTGCTGGAAGGTGTTCTTGTATTTCCTGAAGAACTCGCGAAGCCTTCCAAACAAACATACCGCTGTTCCAAAAATAATTTCCCTGCTCTAAAAAGTATTCTGCGGTCTTCTGATCGGGTTTTTCCTTGAAAGCGGTTACCTTAAAGGCGCGCTCATCTGCTTGATTATTTTGCTCGTTCAGTTCTGCTTCGATATACCCAAAACCGGTTTCGGCAAAACTTGGCTCTATCCCGATAGTAACTAAATCATTCCCTTTTTGTGCGACAGATATCGCGCTTTCCAACACATTTGAAAAAGTTTCTGGCTTTGTGATATGATGATCCGCCGGCAAAACAACCATGACCGCATCCGGGTCGTGAAATTCAAGAAGGGCTGCTGCTATAGCTACGCATGGTGCCGTATTTTTTGCTACAGGCTCCCCAATTATATTTTTTTGTAATGCCTTAGGTAACTGCTCTGCAACTATGTCTGTATAACTTTCATTTGTTACCACCATGACTTGTGGTTGAGGAATTAAGCTTGATATTCTCTCAGCAGTATTCTGCAACATGGTTCCGCGACCAAAAATCTGATGAAATTGCTTTGGATTGGACTGGGTGCTAAAAGGCCAAAAGCGGGTTCCAAAGCCCCCCGCCATTATTACTGCGTATACCATGATTTTTCTTTGAAAGGTACTACTTTTCCCTTCTTATTTCTGAAAAAGTCTCCTTTCCTTGGCCTTGTACGTTTTCATCTACATCGACCCGCGTTAAACTTATACTAAACCTTGAACCTTTGTTCGGTTCACTTTTGATTTTAAGAGTTTCCCCGTGAGCTTCAATGATGTGCTTTACAATTGCTAAGCCAAGGCCCGTGCCTCCGCGTTCTCTGGAGCGAGATTTATCGACCCGAAAAAAACGCTCGGTTACCCGCGGTAAATCCGACTCATCAATTCCGATTCCAGTATCCTCGATAGTAAGGGTCATTTTGTCGGGTATTTTGGTTGGTTTAAGCTCTATTCTAACACTGCCTTGCGGAACATTATATTTTATTCCGTTCTCCACCAGATTAATCAACACTTGCCGAAGCTGATTTTTATCGGCTCTAATCCTGAGGTTTTGGTCTATTCGTTCGATAAAAAGATTCACTTGCTCTTGCTGCGCCTTATACTGCAGACTTTCAACGACCTCACTTATGATATCGAACAAATAAATCTCTTCCATTTCCGATTTTAATTCACCCGTCTCAAGCTTTGAAATCTCCATTAAATCTTTGGTGAGATAAATAAGCCGGTTTACGTTTCTCATGGCTTTTTGCAAAAACTTTCTGTTTACCTTCTCATCTTCTAGAGCTCCATTCAATAAGGTTTCAACAAAGCCTTGAATAGCAAATATAGGCGTTTTGAGTTCGTGCGAGATGTCCCCAATAAATTCTTTTCGGTAATTTTCAATACGGTTTAATCGCTGTATTTCGCGCTCAACAGTACGATTAGATTTAACGAGCTTTTTTATTACATAATCAAGCTCGTCATTACTTGAGCTGGTTTGGTCGTCCATCTCTTCAAATCTCTTTTTTGAGATATTTTTAGAGATTCGTTCAAGCATCATAAGGCGTTTATAATCAACCCTATAGTCAATAATAAGGAAGGTCATAAAGCTTAAGAAAATCATCGTTGCTGTAGCCACTATACCTTCAATAGTGCTACTGCCCAAATAAACAAAAACCAATACCCACGTAAAAAATCCAATAGGGATGGAACTATAAAGCGCTTTACGAAACCCTAACTTATATGCTCGTATACCCCCTTTTTTTTTACTCATTCTTTAAATCGATACCCCACACCTTTGACAGTTTCGATGTAATGGTCTCCCAACTTCTCTCGAATTTTACGCACGTGTACGTCAACTGTTCGGTCTACCACATATATATTGTCTCCCCAAACCTTATTTAAGAGGGTTTGCCGGTCGAGTACCTTTCCTTTTCTGCTAG
>JAYPBC010000063.1:0-4874 GCA_038124025.1 Balneola sp.
GCTGTACGTGCATTGTATCCGTATGCGCCTTCGCCGTCGAGTACCTTCTGTACTACAATGGCTCCTTCAACACCCGCGTTGTTAGAAATGGTACGGAGTGGTGCTTCAATCGCACGACGTACGATTTGGAATCCAACCGCTTGGTCGTCGTTTTCGGCTTCTAAACCTTCGAGCGCACCAGTAGTACGTAGAAGAGCTACTCCACCTCCAGGAACAATACCTTCCTCAACAGCGGCGCGAGTCGCGTGAAGGGCATCTTCAACCCGAGCTTTCTTCTCTTTCATTTCTACTTCAGAAGCCGCACCAATGTACAGTACAGCAACACCACCGCTTAACTTCGCTAATCGCTCTTGTAATTTTTCACGATCGTAGTCAGAAGTAGTAGTTTCGATCTGAGAACGGATTTGATTGACACGAGCTTGGATGTCGCCCTCTTGACCAGCACCATCCACAATAGTTGTGTTGTCTTTGTCGATACTAATTCGAGCAGCTTGACCTAGGTAGTCTAGGGTAGCGTTCTCTAATTTATATCCACGCTCTTCAGAGATAACGGTACCACCGGTTAAGATGGCGATATCTTCAAGCATCGCTTTTCGACGGTCACCAAAACCTGGAGCTTTTACCGCCGCAATTTTTAAGCTACCTCGTAATTTGTTCACTACGAGTGTCGCAAGTGCTTCGCCCTCTACATCTTCTGCAATAATTAAAAGTGGCTTACCAGACTGAACTACTTTTTCCAAAATTGGAAGCAGATCCTTCATGTTCGATATCTTTTTATCAAAAATTAAGATGTAAGGATCTTCTAATTCAGTCGTCATTTTGTCGGAATCGGTCACGAAATAAGGAGATAAGTAACCACGGTCGAACTGCATACCTTCTACGGTCTCGAGGTATGTTTCGGTTCCTTTGGCTTCTTCAACGGTAATGACACCGTCTTTACCCACTTTTTCCATGGCATCAGCAATCAGGTTACCAATGAATTCGTCGTTGTTGGCAGAAATAGTCCCTACCTGAGCAATCTCGTTGCGATCGTCAATATCCCGAGAAAGTTCTTTCAAACCAGCTACGATGGCTCCAACAGCTTGGTCGATTCCACGCTTGAGGTCCATTGGGTTGGCACCTGCAGTTACGTTTTTTAACCCAGCGGTTACAATCGCTTGGGCAAGTACGGTAGCAGTAGTCGTTCCGTCACCAGCATTATCACTAGTGCGAGAAGCTACTTCTTTTACCATTTGAGCACCCATATTTTCGATTTTGTCGCTCAACTCAATTTCTTTAGCAACGGTTACCCCATCTTTGGTCACCGTTGGCGCACCAAAAGATTTTTCGATAACTACGTTACGTCCTCTAGGGCCTAGGGTTACTTTAACCGCATCGGCAAGTTTGTCAACACCACGCTTTAGAGCATCGCGGGCTTCGATATCATAATGAACTAACTTTGACATTTCTTTCTTTAGATTAGATGATTAAAATTTATTAAACAGGAATTACGAGAGGATACCAACGATATCCGATTCACGCATAATGAGGAACTCATTACCATCAAGAGTGACTTCGGTACCGGCATACTTACCGTAAAGTACTTTATCTCCTTCATTCACTGTCATTTCGACTTTGGTACCGTTTTCTACTTTACCTGGACCGACAGCTATCACGGTTCCTTGTTGAGGTTTTTCTTTAGCGGTATCTGGAATATAAAGACCAGAGCTGGTTACTTCTTCAGCTACATCGGCCTGGATCAGTACACGATCTCCTAAAGGTTTAATGCTAGCCATAGGGTATGACTCCTTAATATTAGTTTAGTTTATGGTTTGAATTCTTTGCGCGAGTTCATGTGCCTAAACGCCTTTGTATGCATTCTCACACGACATTCGCATTTGTTTGATGACAGGTTATGCAAAACTCGTACCAAAGCACTAATCTAGAGTTTGCTCTTCTAGATAGGCCGTAAACTCTGCATAAATGTCAGGTGTCCATTCTTCTGCTCTCACATTTAAATCAAACGAGGAACAATCAATCCCTTGTATCACGGTTTTAAGCGCATTACTAAGCTTTTTTCTTCGCTGATTAAATGCAGTTCGCACAACCGATTTTAACATTTTGTCGGAACACCGTAATGACGGCTTGTCAAAATGTACGTACACCATGGCACTGGTTACTTTGGGGGGTGGACTAAATGAAGCTGGTTTTACATCAAAAAGATATTCAGGAGTGCTCATTAGCTGGGTTTGAACACTTAAAATGCCATAGTCTTTGGTCCGTGGAACAGCAACTAGACGCTGAGCAACTTCCTTTTGCATCATCAATAAGGCCCCTGTCAATCTAGCTCTGTGTTCCAAGAGTCCAAATAGAATGGGGCTGGTGATATAGTACGGCAAATTCCCTATGATAAAATTTCTAGCAGTGCCTTCTTCCCGAACCGCGTCAACCCGATTTGCATCAAGTTGACTAGGGATCAGCCCTCCCAAATTCACCTTCAAAATATCCTGCTGATGAATAACCACCCCTTCAAACCGCTCATTAAGCACCGCAACAGCTTCCCCATCCACCTCTACCAATTCGAGCCGGGGATGTCGTGGCCAAAGATACTGCGTCAAAGCACCGGTCCCTGGGCCAATTTCAAGCACCCAGTCATTCGAAGTAGCTGGGAATGCCGAGATTATGTTGCTTAGCACATTCTTGTCAGTAAGAAAATGCTGACCTAGGCGTTTTTTGGTTCTAAATCGATCCATACTCATACGTTAAGGTACACATAACTTTATTAAGGCTTCAGATAGTTTAAGCGGGTTTCTCACTATATAGCGCAACTGCCTTATAAGACAGAGGTTATCTGAGTCGTTCCAAACCTGCAACCAACACTAAGCCAACCAAGATACTGGTAAAGCCCATCCAGCGGTTAGGTACATTGGTAGGATCAGGCCAAAATGGCTTCGAAGAGATAAGTTTTTGTTCAACGGTTTCTACCAAAACGGTGCCTTCTTCAGCCACCAATGCTGTACCCCCCTGATCATTTAAGGTAGATTCCATCGGCTCAGATACCAATCTCTTGTATTCTGGTAAAGCGGGAGCACGATCGTTGGCACCAGATATCTCAAGCACCAGCGGATCATCCGCCTGTAGCAGCTCAACCTCTCGAACCTGCTCAATATACTCTCTGTCCTGGAAAGGCCAAATAACAAGTAATGAACCCAATAAAAATCCAATCAAAACCGATAAAGTAGCCCGATGATAGCGCGCCAAAAGCCAAGATAAAACCCTAGAAAAAAGGGCTAGGCCGACTACGGCTCCTACAATAAAAGGAAGCAGCGTCCAAAATCCCTCTATTGTTTCAGCTCCTCCCAATTTGCCAATATTGCTTAACACAAAATCATACTTTCGCATGATTAACAAGAGATAAGAACCCGATATTCCGGGTAATATCATTGCCGTTATGGCTATTACTCCACTAAAAAAAACAAATAATGGATGTTCGGGAGTTTGGGTGGGCACCAACTGCACTACCCATAAGCCAACAGCTGTTCCAACCATAACAAATACAATCATACTTACTTTTCGCTGTTCTATGGCTTTTACTAGCACATAAATAGATCCGAGTATGAGTCCAAAAAAGAGTCCAAATACTATTTCTGGATGGGTGAACATATACACTTGTAGTGGGACAACTTTCGTGAAGAAGGCCAAAGCGGTGGCAATTCCAGAGAACAGCATGACCAAGAACAACATATGCACTTGCCCCAAAGCCTGTAAAAGTCGAAACGAAAGTACCTCTTTAATGACGGTTCCACTTACACTTTTTATAGCGGACAAAAGTCGTTCGTAAATTCCTAATATCAGCGCCATGGTTCCTCCACTGACCCCAGGAACTACATCGGCCGAGCCCATTAAAAAACCTTTCAACCAGAGCATTGGAAATTCCTTTAGCGAAGTTTGGTCTTTTCCCGAAGGATCTACAGACGAAGATTTTGTACCATTTTTAGCCATTCGATTACCCAGCTTTTATAGTCACTTGATTACCTAGCCTCATTCCTTCCAGCCTTTTTGCCCAATTAAGGGGACAAAAGTAAAGCCTGCATACTCCTCTTGGGTATATTCTTCCTCGGACTGGCGAGTGATTTTCATCATCTTTTGTTCCTTATTACTGCCAACTGGGATGATCAACCGACCCCCAATATGTAATTGCCGAATAAGATCATCTGGCACCACTGGAGCTCCTGCAGTAACAACAATCCCATGATAAGGGGCATAAGTAGACCAACCTAAAGTACCGTCCCCACATTTTAATTGAGGCCGATACCCTAAATCACGTAGTACTTCTTTAGCCCGGTGATACAGCTCATTATGACGCTCAACACTATAGACCTGAGCATTGAGCTCGCATAAGACCATGCATTGATACCCAGAACCAGTACCTATTTCTAAGATTTTATTTCCTGGTTTCACCCCCAAAAGCTCGGTTTGTTTCGCTACCGTGTAAGGCTGAGATATGGTTTGACCGAGACCTATAGGAAGAGCTGAATCCTCATAAGCCCTATGATGAAGCGCTGTATCAATGAGAATATGCCGGGGTAAGGACCCAATAGCATTCAAGACCATGGAATCCTTAATACCCTTTTCTATCAGTTGTTCCACTAGTCGTTGTCGTGGTTTTGCAAATCGTCGATCTAACATGGCGAAAGTATAGCTATAAGTACGCACATTTGGTAAAAAAACTATAACAATTATCGAATAAATCTATGAGCTTGGATCCTATTTAATTCCGTTCTAAATCAACAATACCGTACTTTTATGATGACTAAATTATACAGTTAAGCTTAGATGGAAAATTCAGAATTAATTTCTATTGCACCTTCATAGATACCTTTGGTATAACCATT
>JAYPBC010000064.1:0-4841 GCA_038124025.1 Balneola sp.
CTTTTGATAATAAAGAAATAGATTTCTTAAAAGGAATATTATTGAATTAATTCTATCGTTTGAATTGCAAACTCAAAAATCTCCAGGAATAAGAATTTTCAATATTTAAAAAGTGAGCTCTACCCAAAAAATAAAACGGTAATTCTATTACGGTTTTGCCATTTTTTATTTAGTTCTCCTGAATAGATTGACAATATTTCGAATAACTTATACCCAATCTACCAAAACAGCGCATATAGTAATGCGATAATCAGCAGCACACCAAAAGCAGCTACATTGAAGTTTTTGCCGGTAGCAAAGAGCTGTTTGCTAAGTGTAATGCCTTTAGGGTTATCCTGATTGCCTTCAAGCTTACTAATGCTTGCAATTACTAGTAGTGTTCCAATGCATGTCAGCATCATTTGGTGCATAAACGGTAGGTTCACAAATACAGCCGCATCACTCCAATCATTGGGTGCGACTTTAAAGTACATGGCAATCGGAATCGACAATATCACCCCCCAAATCGCTGCATTGTTGGTTGCTTTTTTATAAAATAGACCCATAAGAAATACTGCTAAAATTCCTGGGCTAACAATCCCAGTATACTCTTGTATGAACTGGAATACCTGACCCAAACTTCCCAGTTGTGGAGCTATCAGCATGGCAATAATTAGAGCGATTAGTCCTGTAAGGCGTCCTACTTTGACCATTTGCTTATCATCAGCCGTTTTATTGAATATCGATTTGTAGATATCCATGGTAAAAATTGTCGATGTTGAATTAATCATAGATGCCAAAGAAGATACAATCGCAGCGGCTAATGCAGCAAGGATTAGACCTTTAAGCCCTACAGGGATAAAGTTTTTAATCAACCACGGTCCCGCATTGTCATTAGCTATATTACCAGCGGTTCCCAAAAAACCTTCACTACTTAAAAGACCCATGTTCAATGTGCCTGTTTCTGTATCCAGGTTCATTACATAAGCAATGATCCCTGGGAGTACAACAATTACTGGAATGATGAGTTTCAAAAAGGCTGCAAACACAATTCCTTTCTGTCCTTCATTCAGACTTTTAGCTGCCAATGTTCTCTGGATGATGTATTGGTTAAAGCCCCAATAATAGAGGTTGGCAACCCACATGCCGCCAATAAGCACTGCTAAACCAGGAAGATCCCACCAAGCATCTCTTCCATTGGGAGTAATAATCTCTCCTTTCGATAGAATCATAGAAAAGCGCTCAGGGGCTTTATCATAGACATATTTCAAACCGTCGATAAAACTCCCAGAGTCTGTTACATTAGCCAGTGCAAAGTAGGTCATAAGTAGACCGCCCAGAATGAGCAATACTACTTGCAATACATCAGTCCAAGCCACAGCGGCTAATCCCCCCCAAAGGGAATAGGCAGCTGCAAATAGGCCGAGTCCGATAATACTGTTTAATAATATACTACCGTCTCCAGCTCCAACAATGGTATCAAGGGCTTTACCACCTAAAAAAAGTACGGTTGTTAGATTTACAAATACAAAAAGGGCAATCCAAAATACTGCTAGAATGGTTTTAAGATTGGTACTATATCGTTTTTCGATAAACTCTGGTATGGTATAAAGTCCCTTTTCAATAAAGATTGGTAAGAAGTACTTCCCAACCACTAATAATGTAATAGCACCCATCCACTCATAAGAGGCTATGGCCAGTCCAAGGGCAAAGCCCGATCCAGACATACCGATAAACTGTTCAGCTGAAATATTAGCAGCAATGAGCGAGGCGCCAATCGCCCACCAAGGCAATGATTTACCTGCTAAAAAATAATCCTCAGCACTCTTGCTCTCTCCCTTCTTTTGACGAGATACAAAGAGTCCGATAGATAAAATAACGACGGCATAAAGCGCGAATATGGTAATATCTATTGTTGAAAAATCCATTTGATATTGATTTTAGGTAGTTGAATAATGGTTGGTTGTGCAATCACGTAAACGCTGTGCGGCTTGTTCTGCTGTTATATCGCGTTGTGGGTTGGCAAACATCTCGTAACCCACCATAAATTTTCTGACCTCGGCTGAGCGAAGTAAGGGTGGATAAAATGACATATGCATATGCCAATAGCTGTTGTCCTTCCCGTCTGTAGGAGATTGATGTATGCCTGCAGAGTAGGGAAATGAAGTTTCAAAAAGATTGTCGTATTTGGTCGTGAGAGCCTTTAATATGCTTGCATAATCCGATACTTCTTGCTGTGAGAATTCCAAAATTGAAGTAATATGTCTTCTGGGCACAATCATCGCCTCAAACGGCCATACTGCCCAATAAGGAACTAAGGCAACAAAACTTTCGTTTTCCAATACAATACGTGCTTTAGCTTTGAGCTCCTGTTTGAGGTAATCTCCCAATAAACTGCTTTTGTTTTGCTTCCAATAAGTCTTTTGATGAATCTCTTTTTTTTGTACTTCCTGCGGAATAGAACGTTGTGCCCATATCTGTCCATGAGGATGTGGATTTGAACAACCCATAATCGCCCCTTTGTTCTCAAAAATCTGTACGTGATTGATGTTTGGATCACTCCCAAGGGTAGAGTATTCCTTTTGCCATAGGATAATCACTTCCTTTATATCACGCTCTTCCATTAGAGGCAAGGTCAAGCTGTGATTAGGAGAATAGCAAATGACTTTACATATTCCAGATTCACTCTCAGCCTCAAGCAATCCCTCTTTAAAAGTTTCTTCTGAGCCTTCAAGAAGCGCTGCAAAATCATTTTGGAAGCTGTAGGTACCTGTATAGTCCGGGTTTTTAGCCCCACCTGCACGTTCATTTCCCGGGCACAGATAGCAGTTGGGATCGTACGCCAAGCGCTCTAATTCTTGGAGATTGTCTTTTTTACCCTGCCATGGGCGTTTGGTACGGTGAGGAGACACCAATACCCATTCACCGGTTAGGATGTTTTTTCTTCTATGTGGGGTGTTGTTAAAATCCATCTCTTATTCAGATGTTATGGTTTCTACACCATTCGAGGTAGCGACCAATATGGAGGTGAGGTTAATACCAAACTGTTCTTTGTAGGCTTTGCTTGCCAAATCCATAAACTCATTGACAAAGCCCTCTTGTAAAAGGTTAATGGTGCATCCACCAAAGCCACCACCCATCATACGACTACCTACCACCTGCGGGAGGTCTTTTGATAGGTCCACTAAAAAATCGAGTTCAGGGCAACTGACTTCATAGTTTTTAGAGAGTCCTTCGTGTGTTTGGTACATAAGAGCCCCAAAACCCTTAATATCACCATTTTGGATAAGTTCAGCAGCTTTTAAAGTTCTGGCGTTTTCACGCGATACAAAAAGTGCGCGCTGATAAACTTTTCCAGATAACTTTTCTTTATAAGTCTCAATGGTTGCTTCTGGAACATCGGCTAAAAAATGATACTGAGGATGGTCTTTTTGAATAATAGCAAGGGCTTGTTCGCATTCTTCTCTTCGCGTGTTGTACTCACTCGATGCCAAATTATGTGACACATTGGTATTCAGTAGTAATATCTTGTAAGGGGAAAACTCTGCATCGATTAACTTGCAGTTCAAGGACTCACAGTTGAGAAGCAACAGTTTTTTTCGTTTGCCCATCATCACTGCAAACTGATCCATAACCCCACATTTAGTACCCACATAGTGATGCTCTGCCATCCGAGCAATCTCAATCAACTCCAAATTGGAAAGCCCTAAATCAAATAAATCATTCAACCCTTTGGCTACCCCACACTCCAAGGCAGCAGATGAACTAATACCAGCCCCAATAGGCAGCTCACTAGAGATCACACAATCAAATCCACCAAGCTTTCCCGGTCGAGCTTTTAAAACACCATCGACAACACCCAACACATAGTTCTCCCAATGTGCGTCACTAATCTGTATAGGCTCATTTATATCAAAAGTAAAAGCACCTTCCTCTTCAGAATTTACACTACATAAAGAATGATTCTCTTTCCTAAGCCATATAGTGACTTTACGATCGATCGCTGCCGGCAGCACATGACCACCATTATAATCAATATGCTCACCAATAAGATTGATGCGGCCTGGAGATTTTACAATGATGTCAGAATCGTTGGTATTTATGGTTATTGGGGTTATTTAGTTTATTATTTCTTCCGATACTTTCTTATTTCACGGATAATTTGAATATGGTATGTGATGTATATTCTTCTCCTGGCCGAAGTATTACGCTAGGGAAATTCTTTTGGTTAGGGCTATCTGGAAAATGTTGAGTTTCAAGACAAAACCCTGATCGAAACTCATAACTGCCATTGTTCTTACTCGGAAGTGTTCCGTCTAAAAAATTACCAGAGTAAAATTGAATCCCTGGTTCATCCGAAAATACCTCCAGATATCTTCTTGATTGTGGCTCGAAGGCTGAAGCTACAAAGCGAACACCCTTATCTTGCTCATTTAAAACCCAGCAATGATCATAACCAAAGCCATTTTTTAATTGAAGGTCCTCTTCACTAATCTGTTGACCAATAGTTTTTGGAGTCCTAAAGTCAAATGGAGTATTGGTGACATCTCTAAACTCTCCAGTAGGAATTAATGTTTTGTCCACAGGTAAATAAGAATCTGAATTTAAAATAAGTTCATGATTTAATATGGTATTGTTAAAATTGGCAGATAAGTTAAAGTAAGAATGCTGTGTAAGATTAATAACAGTCGTTTTATCGGTTGTAGCTTTGTAGGTAACACTTAACTCATCCTCATTATTTAGTGTATATACCACTTCTACCTCTAAGTTTCCTGGATAACCTTCTTCCATATCTTTACTTAAATACGTCAAGATTAACGAAACTGAAGAATCTGTTGATCTTGTTTCTGCATCCCAAACTA
>JAYPBC010000065.1:0-4779 GCA_038124025.1 Balneola sp.
CCATTCAGCCGTTCATTCAGTTTATTCCATAAGTAAATGAATGAATGAAAATTGGTTAGTTGTTTATATTGTGTCTATTAAATTATATAATCAGTTTAATAGTCTAATAAAACTTAATTAGTAGCATTCAAGCCTTGTCAGTATTAAAGTTCTTCCGATTAAAATCCTCATCATTACTACTATTTGTTGTTTTTATATACAGCAATAGCAACAATATTTATAGTCAACAGATAACGCCTATTCTATTTGAAACTGTTCCACTAGAAAATCAATCTAAGCTAACTGATTTGAATAACGTCATAGGCTATTTAGACTTTGACGAAAAAGTTTTAAACGATTTATTTTTATTAGATACAGATACTTTTCAATTAGTAATCGATGATCAATCGATCATATTTGTGTTACACAAAAAGATTGAATACGAAGATGGCGTAATTTCATTACTTGCTAGTAGAGCCAATGAAGATTTGGTAAGTTTAGTACTTACCATATGTAAAAATAGGTTCAATGGGACAATCTATAACTTGAGAGGAGAAAAGACTATAAAAATTAGATACCTCCCAGAGGTGAATAAGAATCTAGTTTACTATGAAGTAGACTTAAATGATTTTCATGAAGGAGAACCTTTAAAAATTCCTAGCAGGAAAGATAAAATAGATCATTCTAAGAAAGGAATGGATCTTGCTGAACCCACTGACACTACTACAGTTGATATAGATGTATTGGTAGTTTACACCGATGCAGCTGAATCTTGGGCAAATACAAATCATGGTGGTATTGATATCGTTATTGCCCAAAATTTTGCCTATTCACAATCAGCTGCAGATAACAGTGAAATTTATATGAATTTTAACGTTGTGCACTCTGAGAAAATTGACTATTCAGAATCTGCAGCAAGTACTGATCTGGATAGAATCACATTCATTGATGATGGTTATATGGATGAAGTACACTCCTTGAGAAATGAACATTCCGCTGATTTAGTAATGTATTTTAGCTATGGTTTTGATACAGGTGGATTGGCATGGATTTTAGAGGATACACTTGGCAGACCTGAATATGGTTTTGGATTAGTTCGTATTAATTACGCTTATGAGTCTGCTACAGTTCATGAAATGGCTCATACAATGGGTAGTATGCATAGTAGAACACAAACTATACAACCTGCACCTAATTATGGCGCTCTCTTTAATTACTCAACTGGATGGAGGTGGGATGGAGATGAGAATAAGAGCTACTTTTCCATTATGTCATATAAAGAAAATTCTGATGTAAGAGTGCCGCTTTTCTCAAACCCTAACGTTGAATACGCAGGAGCTCCAACTGGTAGTTATACTGGCGTGGGTGCTCCATCAGATAATGCAAGAAGTCTTAATCAAATAAGATATGTTATAGCTAATTATAGAAATGAACGAGTTGATGGCGATTTTTATCTAGCTAATAACGGTGTGACTATAATGTGCCCAGATGTATATGTTGGAGCAACTGAGGTAATAAATGGTATTGAGTATACGAAAAGATCCTCCAATCAAATTACACCAGAAAATGCGTCTACATCATGTACAAGTAGCATAAGAGACTTTAGCAATCTTTTTTACAATGAATACCAATTTAATGAGAATATAAGTCATTGGGATATGTCTGATGCTACAACTACATATGCTATGTTTTGGGAAGCAAGAGCATTCAATCAAGATATCAGCCAATGGGATGTATCCAATATTGAAAATTTCGATTACATGTTTGGTGCAAGCTCACAGAACATGACATTTAACGCTGATATATCAGAATGGAATACTTCCTCTGGAACCTCAATGGAAGGTATGCTTCAATTATCTGCTGATTTTAATCATAATATTGGAAAATGGGATGTTTCTAATGTTACTAATATGGACTACATGCTTTATGGAGCTTCAAGCTTTGATCAAAATTTGAGTAATTGGTGTGTTGAAAATATTACAAATGAACCTCGAAGTTTCAGTTACAACAGCGCATTAAGTACTAATAATTTACCAGTGTGGGGTACTTGTAAAAATAGAAAACCTACAATAGCACTTACATTACCATCAAACAATTCTACTTTTAGTAGTAATAGAGTAAACTTCGAGTGGAACGCTATTGATTCAGTTGATAATTATTCTATCCAAATTGGTTATGAAAATTTAAATACCCTCATATTCGATACGGTTATTACTGATGCAACTTTTAGTGCTACTTTTGAATCAGAACAAGTTTATGCATGGAGAGTAAAAGGGTTTTACAATTCAAATAGTACAGATTGGAGTGAGGTTAGAACATTTTCAATCATATTAGCCTCACCGATACTTCGAACTCCTCAAAATCAAGAAATTAATGTAGGTATTATTCCAGTATTTGAGTGGGAAAAAGTATCTTCTGCAGATTTTTATCAACTACAAATATCCAATGATTCTACGTTTAATTCTGTATTGTTAGACCTGAAGTATGATGCAAATTATTTAGAATCGAATAGTTTTACTCTATCATCTCAATTAAAACAAAATACAAGTTATTATTGGCGTATGAAGAGTATAAGTGAAACTGATTTTTTCAATTCAGATTGGTCTGAAATGTTTTCTTTCACAACAGGAGTTCGTACCTCTACAGAAGATGAATTTATACCAGAGGAATATACCCTATCCCAAAACTATCCCAACCCATTCAACCCATCTACCCAGATTCATTATGCCTTACCTGAGGCAACTCATGTAACCCTTGAAGTGTTTAACAGTGTCGGTCAAAAGGTGATGGAACTGGTGAATGGGCAGAAGTCAGCAGGATTACATACCGCCACTTTTGATGCTTCTGGATTATCAAGTGGAGTGTACCTGTACAAGCTAACGACTCCATCGTTTACCGAAACAAAGAAGATGCTTCTGATTAAATAAGAAATACATCATTCGGCAAAATGGTATTGAGCCCTGCTAGCTTCAACTCAGTGGGGTTTTTTATTGGCTCCCCATCAACTTAGTATTGACTCTTTCGAGGTTCGTTTGTAACGAGCTAGAAATTTTAAGACAAAGTATTTATCAAGTATTTGATTTGAGTGGCAAATTTAGGGCGTAACAATCGTTAAACTCTCTAATTACTAATGATAGATTCGTCATCTCTTTGCCACATCTATCGGAAACTGATTTTGCTATTAATAATAAAAATTCAGCTGGATATAAATCTTTTTCCTTAGAGTTTAACAGGATTAGGAGTTCAAATATATCTTTTTCGAAGTCATGTCTGTTAATTTCGTACTCATTCATATAGGAGTTCAGATGCGGCATAATATTCCTGACTAAGGAATAAGAAATATTCCGCGTTTCTAATAATGCAAGTACGTCTTCATCTTCAGTTTTTGATGGCTCTGAAAAGTCTACATTTTGAACGGAATATTCAGGTTGCCCGTATGAGTACCACTCCCCTTGAACACGTGGATGAAGATAATCATCAGGAATATCAGAAAATTTAAGTGGAAGTGATTCAATTTCTTGTCTTGTTGGTTTTTTGTCATTTTCAACGGTACCTGCATCCACATTGAAATAATAGACTAAGGATTTATTCGAAATCAATAATGGGTCTTCTGAAAGAATATAATTCCATAATCCGTGTTGTCTTATCTCGTTTAGGTATCCATAATGAGGAGGACTGGTCACATTTAAGCCAATAGATTTTTTACCTGAGTATTGTTCGCGAATAAAATTCTTGATGAATACGATGTTTTCTGGATGATGGCTAAACTGAACTATTTTTGTTGAGCTGGTATTGTAGACACTCAGATTAGGTATTTTTGACTCTTCAATTTTTGTATTAAAAGAGGCAAGTTCCAAGTCAATGGAATACAAACCAATTGCTGTACAATGAGAGTTAATAAATTCCCAGTATACTTTTTCCTCTAATGATAAATCTCGATAGGATTTATCCTCCCACTTGTGAATATTGGTGAATCGCTTTGAGCTTTTTATAAGGCTATTATTTTGGTTAATAATATAGTTTAGAAGCATTATAAAGCCTATATGCTCTCCAATTCAATACCGAAATTAAGCCGTATCTTTTGCCTGCTCTTGTACCTACTATTATTCTTTTTCTATAAGCCTAAGCTTACCCTAACATTACCGTTAAAGATTAAGATGAAGATAAGGAAGCAGATAGGGAATAGGACAAGGATGGGTATTAAGCAGAGTCTACAGGATAGAAAGAACTCATCGGTACTCTTAGTAGTCATTTAGTACAGCCTATTCCTCTTGACAGGTGGATATTTGGGATCGATAAATAGGCAAGTTTTTGTCCAGCAACTACTCGACTTTGTTATCAGTTAACTTACTTTGATAGTGCCTTCCCCACATTAAACCCAAGAATACCGCCAGTACTATATGAAGGATTTTAGAGGCGTATAATTGTCGGAATAATTCTTCTAGTGGGTCCATACAATCTCTATTTAGTAGCATAATTTACTTCATAATAATGCTCACGTGAATCCTTATTCATTCCAGCTGTAGCATCCATAAAGGCATTTCGGTCTTCTCTGGTTTTGAACACCCAAATGCAAACGGTATCCGTTGAATGATAAATTGCCTTAAGTTCATCATCTATGGCGCATAACTCTTTGGGTATTTCAACAGGTATGCAAATCATATTGTTTTTTTGACTGTAGGTTTTTTATTCGATAACCTGAATAAACGAATTCTTCCAGTATGAAAAAACTACTCTGGTACGGTGCCCTTTTTGCAGGCTTGGTGTTATCCACCTCGTTTATCAACGAGAAGGAGTATG
>JAYPBC010000066.1:0-4727 GCA_038124025.1 Balneola sp.
CAAAAGAATACGGCCTTAAGTGGGATGGCTGATCAAAAGGCGAATATTTTAACAGCATCTTCGTTCATATTAGTTACTGTTCTTGTCTCTAGATACAGTGAGTTACCTGAGCTAGCAAATGAGATACTGGTATTACTGTTCTTCATTTGTTTATCCATCACTTTTTCTCTTATTTCATTATTTCCTATATCAAAAAATGACAAACTAAAAAAAACAAACTGGCTTTTTTTTGGGGACTATAACAACATAAATTATGAAGATTATGCGGATCATATGATTGAGATTATGAAATCAGAAAGCAAAACGTATGATACCCTATTACTTGAAATTTATCAGTCAGGAGTAGTATTAGGTAATAAGTTCAAGTTTATTCGCTGGAGCTATACCTCCTTAATGAGTGGTTTTGTTATTTTTTTAATCATGATACTTATCAAAAAAGTCATACTTGGCTAATGAACTCGGTAAATCAGTTAACAAAACGTGTTAGAGCTAGAAAGCTAAGAAATATTACTGCTTATTTAGTACTCATAATACCATTATTAAACTGTTCACCAACTGTGTATACCCCACCTGAGACCTTGGGAATACAAAATCAATCTAGAACAGTTGAATATAACCAGAATATAAACGTTATTTGGTCTCAACTAACAGATTACATACGTCAATCTTCCTATGGCATAGATTCCATGGATACAGATAGTTACTACGCCGAAATTAGTTTTGTAACCAAAGATTTTCACAAGTATCTCGACGGTGGTATACTCAAAGAAGGAGGATTTAATGGTTATGAAGGTGACTTATTGGAGTTTATTTTGCCCACATCTGATTATAAATCCTCTCTATCTTGCACAATTCGTATACAGCTATCGCAAAAGAGTCTTAAAACAACCATATTAAGTTTCAAGGTTTATTATGAAACAAAATACGCGAAAAAAAAGAGGGAGGTGCTGAGTGAATTTACCTTTGATTCAGAAGATCCTATGGTAATCCCTTCTGATGATCCTGCCATTAATTATACCCTTGCCCCTTCTTACCTTCTTGAAAAACAACTCTTCAAGACGTTTTCGAATTTTAAATAGCCTAGCTGATTCAAAATAGTTTTTAATTAGTTCATAACTAATAGTAAACTATTTTGCCGCATTCGTAAAATTATACAATACATAAGCGAAGGTTCTGGACTTAATGAACAGTTTATTCCAAATTGGGGAAGCTGTCCAATAAACGCTCTGACTAATAATGAAGAATAGTTCGTCTAATATCTACTTAATCGAAGCGTAGCTTTTGAACAGAACACAGTCTGTGGAAGTAGCTAGACCTATATAAGTAAGGGTATTCATTTACTATACGACTACTAAGAAAACAACATGTGCTATGATTATATCTATATTGGCAAAAAAGCAAAACTAAATAGAACGAGCTATTAAGAGTAGGTATACGAATAGAAAAAAGCTGAGCAAGCCCTTGTAAGGTTTATTCTAGTTTCCATTCATACAATAAGCCTGTAGAGTCAAATTTATTAGTCCATTCTAAAAGTGGGCTGTCAAAGCTTTTTACATCAACCCAAAGTAAATCATCAACCATGGTGTAATCATTTACTCTTGAAAATGGTGGAATTTTAGCGCCAGTAGAGTAAAAATAATAGTGTAGTTCGCGATCACCAACTACATGATTTAAGCTATCTGAATATTCATTACTGAACATTCTTACCTGCTCTTTCAGTGATTCATTTAAAAGAATAAGCCGATTGTCATTTATAATTTCGAAAGCTACGAGGTACATATCTTGTTTGTCAAATACTTCTTTTTTTTCAAATGTAAACACAGGATTCTTGCTCATCTTATTGCTTGAACACGAAAGGGACAACGTGATCACAAAAAGCAATGTCAGTTGCCCGACATATTTATATAAATAATTCATAGTGATTATATGAGTGAAGGGATTTTTTAATTCAAGCTGTATAAGCTGTATTTCTAGGTTGTTGGTATGGCCTGATTAAACTTATTATTTACAATAACTTTGTTTAATTTTTCATTCCCTAAATCACTAATAAAAAACCCTTAATTAAGCCTCAAGCTCAATTAGGGTGGTCAGTTATTGTACGAGAAAATAACCCGAAATGTTGTATTAACTACGTTCTTCACCTAATTCATAATACAAGTAAATCGGGTAATAATATTTATCAGATACTTAATGATTAGTTATTAGTTAATTACAAACTAACTGGCATTTACTTATACAGTACATGGAAAGTATTTATAAGTATCACAAGGTGAAATAGCACAAGGCTGTAGCTTATGTTAAAATCGTATTCCTACAGAATACTTTACCAGCAAATCAGGAATGGCTAAAACAGTAACACCCACATCGACCTGATCAAAAATACGATACTGCCGCCCTAAACTAAAGGATTTTGGTAAAGTTTGACCGAGCAGTTCTTCATATCCGTCCACTTCTTCCCTAGTATCAATACCAATACCCGTCATCATACTCCCTCCAAACCGTAAATAACTATTTGAGTAATCTGTTGCATTACCAAATGCTTGAAATAGAATACCATCGATATCTAGGAGTAATAACCGAAGCGGTATGGTCGCGTACGAAGCAAAAGACCCAAACCGGTCTTCTAAACGAATATTCATCCCAAAACCAATACCATGTCGTGATTGTTTTCCAATGGTATTACTACCATGCTTGTAGCTTAATTCCCCATTGTATAAGGTATAGTTAAAAACGAACGTATGTAGTCCTAACATGTAATCCAATCCTACGCCAAACGAGGAGGGCAAGTTTAAGCTGCCATTGCTCACCAGAGAGCCTATATTTCGTTCAGTGGTTAAGTTTGGCTTATTTGCTTGTAAACTATCTAATGCAACACCAATATCCCCTTGTAAAAGCTCATCTCCAGACCCTGTAATAAATATCGGTAAATAAGCATTCGCATAAGCACCATCTTCGGCTATCAACTCAAAATTAGGTCTATTATTATAGACGATGGATGCATTTATACCTTGGTATGTTTGATATACAAAACCCAGAGTGTACCCATATCCGACCGAACGATAATTGGCATAGGCATTCATAGAAAAGGTATTAATTTCACCTAGTTCATTGTTTAAATTAGGATCATTAGGGTTATTAAAATAGCGTTCGTCTGCGCCACCTACTACAACCATACCTGATAAATCCGCTTGTAAACGACGTGTATTATCAACCTGATACCTACTAATGGACAATCCTGCCGCAATCTTCTTTGCAGGTGTATCTACTAAAGTATAGCCTCCTCCTACTGTGAGATTACTCATCTGAAGTTGCATTTGCATGAGTAAAGAGATATTCATTAACACATCGAATCGTATGGCTACTTCGTCGGTTCCTTGCTCTTGGGCTAACTTGGCTGAAATTCCTGTTAGGCCCATATCAAGATTCATACTCAATGGGTAGTTGTACGATGCTGCCAAAGTCAATTCTTCAGTTATGGGCATCGAATAAGCCATCAAACCTATATTAGGAGTAAGCCCTACATCGAGGTTTCTCATTTTGGTGGGTTGGATATAGGTTTCTGGAAACTGAGTCCAAGCATCTTCATCACTGAATGTATCTGTTATCGAGCTGTCAAAACTAGCGTTGAGTGAGTTTAATATTCTTTTATTTAATCCGGCGTTCATATTCGTTCCCAGCCCAATACGACTGTCAAAAACAGCATAACCACTTGTGTTAAAGGCAAGCATAGCAGGGTTCAAATTTACATTCAGAGCTCCATTATATACTTTAGTAGATAACAACCCACCCATTCCACTAGATCCTAAACTCCCACCAATGGTATTCAAATTGAGTCCAAAGTTTACATCCATATACCCGCCCCGAAATAGATGCAGTTCACTGGGTTCTGCATCATCCTCTTCCGCTCCATCTTGAGCATAGAGTGGCGAATTAAGGATGCCACTAAGGACAAAAAGGAGAATAAATAAATGAAATATGCGTTGTTTCATCAGAAGTGGATTGAAAAACTAAAGCGTTGAGAGTCTTTAATAGGATCCATCACATAAGTGAAGTCAGCCTTAATTCGCAACGCTTGTTGAATGGAAATATCAAGCCCTGTGCCTAAGGTTATTTTATCGTCTTCAATATTGTTAATACCTTGTTCTGTACCGCCACGTAACATAAATACGTTAGCTAGGCGTTTTTCAAACCCGGCTCTTACCCATGTAGTTCGGTCTTTTTCTAAAGCTGGCACATAATCTGCTACAACTGTTAATTCATTTCCAATTTTACCAGAAGCACCAAATAACAATTCCATAGGCAAGTCTTCGGCATAATCACCCTTTGTAGAATAAGTAGTACTCTGCACAGCCGAAGAACTCCACTGCATAGGAGCTTTATAGTCCCGTGCCATCAGTCCAATTTGTATGGATTCATTTATATGAACCAATAGCCCTAGATCTAATCCTAAACCAAACGCATTACCTGTAACCTGCTGCCCCATTCCAATGGATATTTCTTCTGGATCGAATACTCGATAAGAATTTTCAGAAAGTGTATTCTTGCCAAAAGAAGCACTTCTATATTTAACAGAAGCACCCACTGAGATAAATTGTATTCGGAATCCATAGCCTGCATGTACCGATAACTCGCTCATCATATCATCACCGGAAGAGACAACAGCAATACCTAGTGCTTGATTTTGTCCAAAGGAAGGAATGGTAAGAGCAGCATAGTTATACGTCACC
>JAYPBC010000067.1:0-4687 GCA_038124025.1 Balneola sp.
TCTGAGAGCATATAAGGATATCTAAAACCCTATATGACAATCTTCTCGGGTGTACATAATAAAAACAGCGATTTATAGTAACTAAATATTAGTGCTATTTGTCGCTTTTTTATTTTTGGGTAACATTTGGGTAACAGAATTGTATTCATTTATGGTGTTTACTTTAAAAGCCATACCCTATTTGAGAGAAATTTTTTCAGATAACGTCTTAATACTGTTTAGTTATTAGAAAATAACTACTGAAAATTATGGGTATAAAAATCAGATACAGTAAGACACTTACATATCACTGGAAAATCTACAGAAAGCAATATGCAAATTTAAGGTTAGATGCTGATTCTTAATACAATCGTATGCTAAATGATATCCATCAATTGTACCCAGGGCAATGATGTAAATGAACCCTTTTAAAAGTATCAGACTTAGATTAATTAGTATATGGTATTCTTCTGGTTACCTTTCTCATCAATATGTTAATCAAGTCTTCCTGAGAAGATCCAATAGTACCCTTTACACTTTTGAAATAATTAACTACAACTTCATTATCAGAAGTATTTATAAAATCTAAATTGGCAACAGCTTGCTGAGTTGGAGCTACAAAACCACCAGTGAGTAAGGCTATACCTAAACCTGCAGCATCGGACATAGGTTTAGAGGTTTCTAAAGAACCTGTCATTATTGCTTGGACTTCAAGTATTTCACCTAGATCTTTTGGTGTATGTTCTGAAAGTGGATCATTTATATTTATTCCTGCTTTTTTTAACAATGAATTAGTCACTGTTGGATTTTGAACCTCAACCCTTAATTCTCCTCTTTTTTTTCTGGTTAACATCCAACTGTAAATAGCCTTCTGTGTCTCTAATCCTTCCTGCTTATTCATATCATTAATTTGCTCAGGTGTAAATTCTGCCAATTGCTTAGGTCTCAATTTTACATTTACCTTCAATGGAAGAATTGCTAGTATTTCGGTTTGCTTAACATAATCTTCAGCACTTGAATGAACATACAACCTGGTTTGAGCATAAATATTTGAATTTATCATTGAAGTAACACTTACGAAAAGTATCAAAATTATTTTCTTCATTTCAGTATCTACTAGGTTTAGTTTATTAGATTTAAATTAATTTAGAATCATATCATATACTACTACCCGCTCCCAAAGGTGACTGTAGTTCTCTACAAATTCAGCGTGAATTGGATGAACCTGGTAAGCATCCTGAGCTTCTACACTATCAAAGATCATTAATTCAGAGACATCAAAACTATTATCTACCACCTCTCGCTTGATCGTAGATGCTGGCGTGCCAACCAGTATGACTTTAACTTCATCAATTGAGCCAAGAGTGTTTAATCCTTCAATTAATTGTTGTTTATCAGACTCTGAATCTGGGTTATTGAGCCAAAAAAACACATGATGTATAATTTGTCCTGATTGCGCTGCTACATCATCCGACTGAGGAGGCTGCTCTGGTGCACCTTGACAACCAACAAGGATACATCCTACCAATAGAATTAAACCAGCAATACGTCCCATGTTATTCTCCTTTTAATTAACCTTAATCCCTAGAGAATATAGTTTTTTACTAAAATAATTTACTAGTACTTGATGGCTTTCCAATTACTTAATCAAAAGCATCTTCTTGACCTGTGTAAAAGATGGAGTCGTTAGCTTATAGAGATACACTCCACTAGATAATCCTGATGCATCAAAAGTTGCTGTATGTAACCCTGCTGATTTCTGACCATTCACCAGCTCCATCACCTTTTGACCGACACTGTTAAACACTTCAAGGGTTACATGAGTTGCCTCAGGTAAGGCATAATGAATCTGGGTAGATGGGTTGAATGGGTTGGGATAGTTTTGATACAAATCAAATTTTATTGGCACATTTATAGTTTCAGAATTATTCTGGTATGTGCCTGTAGAAAAATAATTTTCAATTATAGTATCTATTTGAATTTTCATTTGTTGAGCTAAACCCTCACTATCATAGTTCTCTAAAGTCCAATCATACCTTTCATAATGTACTGGATCGACAGTAGGCTTTAGTTTATTGTACCAGAGAGAAAAACCTTCCTTATCATCAGGTATTAATGATTTATAATATTTAAGCCTATTTAATATTTTATCACTTTTTGGATAGTCATCAAGTTCTTGTTTTAGATTTTGCTCTGGTATATAACCCCAAAAGTGAAGTAATGGGGTTACATTTGTGTCTATTGCTTGCGTTGCAGTAGCTATATAATCTTGATCCGAGACAAAAGGAACATTTTCAGCAAACCAGTCCGATTCTTTAAATCTATTATAGTAAACATGATTAATAGCCCCTAATTTTTCCCACCCAAACAAAGTTGCAATATCAAAATATTTCATTCCAGCCCTAATCTGATATCTCTTTTCAGAACACACATCTAGAGACATAGTAGGATCACAGCCCATTGGTTGATTGGTTCTGAAATTTTGACTTATCATCCAGTTCATAGCTGCCATATCTCTTGTATGACTTTCACCTTCTACATAGCTTAATGCTGTATCAATAGGAACACCCAAACCTAGCGTATAGCCTGGCACACCAACTAATTGTACTACAGTCTCTAATTCACCGGGAAGAGTTGGAAAGTTCATATTGTGCCCCATTTCATGAACCATTACTCCACTACCAGAATTTTGAAGATAATCATCCTCCCTTATTCTAAGTGGATTCCACCATGCATCATAATCATCAAAATTTGGGGCATCACGTTCTTCTAATATTGCAGGATAACCAGCACCAAAACCTCCATATGGTAACTTACTGTCTATTAAATAATATTCTGTTCTAGTCTTCAATTCTGGACGACCAGATGCCAATTGAACACCTGCCCAAATTTTATCCCAAGTTAACATGTCATCTATTATCTCTCTATTTGGAATTACACCACTTGGTATAGTAAACATCATCATTTCAGATTCAAGATCTGCCCACAAAACATCACCACTAACTAGAGTCTCTAAAAATTCATTTATGTCTGTAACCCTATCTCCAATAACTCTAAAGTATGGGGATTTGATTGCATTTTTAATTCCTATGGTCTGCCAGTTGTAATCAGTCCCATCTGGGATGATAATATAAATACCTCCACCAAACGGATTTGCAATAGTAGTCTTACTTTCAATTATCTCAAACTCAGTAGTAATTCTAGGAAATCTATTTATTTCATTAATCTTCCTAGTAAGATCAAAACTGTGAGCCCCAACCTGAACCCTGATATCTTTATTAATTAAATCATCGGGTGTAATTATTTCAACTAATTCACCAGGTGCAGCATAAAATCCTGTTGGTCTAATTGCATAGTCACCACCTCTTTGATATCCCCTATCAGAGATATAGGTAGCATTTATTTCAACATTCGAATATTGTATTCTTTTTGCTTCAGATCCTACAATTCCTGGAAAGGCTTCGGCAGCTTCAAAATAGATACCTGCCATATTTTCTATATTTTCGTTTGAATATTCATTGTCTAGAATATCTTGCTGTAAAGCAAAAGTAATCTGTGCTTCTCGCGATAATTCTGTGATATTTACAAATTCTCTAGACTGAAACAATGGTGGATTAGTCGTTTCATATGCAATCAAATAAGAATCTATTTCTTGTTTCGCATTTTTATAGTTGGAAGCAAAATTTGATAAAATATCAATTTTAAATTGCTCCTTTTCTACGTCAGTTAGTTCAATATTTCCTTTTATTTCCTCAGTCATTTGCTCAAGTGCATTTTTTAAAATTGGCACTGAAGCTGGTCGTTTAGGAACAAATATTTCAAGATTATCATAAACTCCACTAGCTTGGTAGCTAGGTGGGTCATAATCAATATCTCCTTCAAGCCCTAATTCCCAACCTATATATGGGTTAGTATGCAAAAGTTCCTCTTTTACATTCTCAAAATTAAAAAACTCATCAAATCCTTGAGATATATATGATTTGCCTGCCCGGATTGTCCATTGTCTTTTTTCAAAATCAACTATAAAACTAATATTTATCCACTCATCAACTGGAAATGAATCTACAGTTAGTAGGTAACTATAGTCTGAACCTTGGGTAGCACGTAAACCATCAGCATATAGAAAACGAACATAAAACTTATCATCTAACACCTCATCACCGAATGGACATTGACGGCATGCATACAAGTTAAAACCTGGACTAGTCCAATCACGATCACTTTTAAAATTTACAATAGTCTTTTGTCCAGAATTTCCCTCTTTACTTTCATATTTAAAATCAACACTGATTTCGAATGATCCTTCAGATAACAAGGCCTCAGATAAAGATGCTGGAAAAATCACCCCATCTCTGTTATCTAGTTGAATAGCGGATCCCTCTACTCCAGATGTAAAAAGAGAATCAGTCTGTCCATTAATTTCTCCATTAAAAATCACCTCAGGTGAATAAATACCAACTTTATCATTTATATTCTCATCAAAATCAATTTTGACTATTTGAGCATTCAAAGTATTGAACATTGATAGTATTGCAATAACAATCAGTAGTTTACTTTTCATAATCTTGATTTATTTTTTTCTTTGATACCTACACTATGATAGTTTTAAATTCCTGCTAAATTAGACACTCTCAAATTAATAAGCCCGTAATTAATGATTTTCTTTCCCAATTTAGTTCAGCTTTGCGCCGTCTGGTCAAATTGCCGT
>JAYPBC010000068.1:0-4296 GCA_038124025.1 Balneola sp.
AATAGTGTTAAAAACAAATAATTTGCTGTTATTTAATTTAGTCCTAAGAACGTTTCAGAATACCATTGCTCGATTTACGTAGGATTAACTGGGGGGAATAAATGGTTTGCGATATTGCTTTTTCTTCATTGTTCATTCGGTCCAATAAAGTTTGTGTGGCAATTGCTCCCATATCCCGCATAGGTTGACGTACCGTTGATAGTCCAATGTATTCCGAGATTTCTATATCATCATAGCCAATTAATGGTATAGAAAGCTCTAAATCTTCCATCGCCTTGAGCGCTCCAACCGCCTGAATATCGGATGAACAAAAACAGGCATCCAATTTGGGATGTACTTCGATCATGCGTTGCATAGCGGTGTAGCCACCTCTTTCGGTAAATCCGTCTCTGTAGTTCGTGTCACCGGAAATAATTAAACTAGCATCAAAAGGTTTTTCAGACTCTTCAAATGCTAATTTATAACCCTTAACACGATCTTTTATGGGTTTGGAACTCTCAAGTGCCGAAATCATTCCTATCTTTTTATATCCGGCGTCTAATAGAGTCTTCGTCGCAGTATATGCTCCTTGTACATTATCGACGGATACCGAATCGAAGCCTTCGTAAAACTCATCTACCAGGGTGATTGGAACAGGGTACTTTTGAAGCTTATCCCATTGATCAGGGTTTAAATGAATAGAAATGAATAAATATCCTTCCGCAGCTCTGCGTCGAATTACATGTTCTACCTGCTCAAAAAATCCATCTCCCGTACCTGTGACGTTAAAAATACTGAGTTCGTAGCCTAGTTGGGTTAGCTTATCCTGAATTCCTCCCAAAATTTCCATAAAGAAATAATTCGACATGACGGGTACCACAGCCATAATGGTATTCAATTTCTTACTCGCTAGACCTTGAGCGTAGGCTTGAGGATGATAACCCACAGATTCAGCAATTTTTAAGACTTTATTCCGTGTCTTTTGAGAAACACTCGTACTCTGATTAAAGACACGAGATACCGTGGCAATACTTACCCCTGCTTTTGCTGCTATGTCGTATATAGTCGAAGCCAATGGAGAGTTGGTTTTATTTGGTTAAATACACAGAGGCCTTTCAACGCCTCTGTGAGGTAAGACTTTCAAATAACATAAAACTGATTCAAATCATCAGCTCTATAGTTATTAAAATTTATTTTATTAGTGTCATTCGTTTATTGCTTACAAAACTGCCTGCTTCAAGACGATATATGTATACACCAGATGACATGGAAGAAGCATTGAACGCAACAGTATGGGTACCTGCATTCATCACTTTTCCGCTAATCAAGGTGGCAACTTCTTGACCCAAAAGATTATAAACTGTCAACTTAACAGGAGCTGCATCTTTTAGACTAAAGCTTATATTAGTTGTCGGGTTAAATGGGTTAGGATAGTTTTGATTTAAAGCATATTGATCAACGATTTCAACTTCCTCTTCAGAAGATGTTGTTGGTGTATTGTAATCAGGTGGAGTTTCCCAATCTAAATCTTCTGCTTTCCAAGTCAATGTCGGCATTGTGAATGAACTAGGCCATGTAACAGCGCCTTCATTAGAGACTATAGGTTGAACGTATTGATAGTGTCTTCTACCAGCCGCAAAACCACTACCGTGTGCAAATAATGATCCATCAGCAGATGTAGGTTCACCGTAAGCTATTCGGAATCCCATATGATTGAGTGTTGGCAGTTTGAGCTCTAAAGTAAGCTCATATACCATGTCACCATTCTCATCTGTGAATCGAAGTGATTCACGTTCTTCATCCGTAATATCTAGGAAGTTTTGACCACCATCACCAGGTACCGTTATATCATTTGTTAATGCAAAGAAAGGTGTATCAACAAATAGATATACGGAATCATTTGAAGCATCAAATGGCTGTGATGTATGTTGAGCAGCTGGTCCCATATCAATCGAAAAGGTAACTGATACGGCGCCACCTTCAACATTATTTGATGTTAGTAGTGCTTTTGGATCAACACCATTGAAGAATTCAGAACGCTTAGGTTGATCAGCGCCTTCTGCCATTTGGAAGAATCTGTCGCCACCACCAGTGACACCTGGTTCTTCCCATCCTGATCCATCATGGGTAATTCCTGCAAGATAGTTTGTACTCGATTCATCATCCCTAGATGCATCCCATTTGATATAGTATTTATATCCAACTTCAGCACCAATAGTAGTTGTGAAAGGTATTCCCGTTTCTTCATAAGTACCTGAAAATGAATTAAAGGCCATTTGGTTGTTCGTACTCCAACCATTGAAACTACCTCGTACAAATACAGTATCAATTGATGAATTGAAATAACCTAAACCTTCCAAAATACCTACATTAACTTCAAAGTTAAGAGTAGTATTTAGAATTTGTGCGTCTGTTGGGGCTTCATCCTGGAAGTATACCCAATGAATTGTGGAATCTTCATGAGGGACTTTAAAAAGTCTATCTGGAGTTGATTCCCAAGTGGTCTCCCCTGCAGCACTTTCCAGTACAAACTTGTATTTAACTTCATTTTCAAAGTTATGAACACTATCCTTGTGGATTTTAGTATGACCACCATAAAATAGGTTATCACCCTGAGTGCTAGTTGCGTCTAGGTAAAATGCAGAACTACTCCAATCAGCAGGGTTATCAAAGAATTCTGGAGCACCTCTAACACCAACCTTATCCGTTTCTGGATTAAAGTCACCTAATTGGAATTTAGCACCAACATTAACTTTGAAGTATACAGATATACTATCTTCATGTGAAGTGTATGGAGCTTCTCTGGTTTCGTAGAATTGCAGAGCGACAACTGTATCTTCTTCAGCAAAATCTGCAGGCAGGATGAATTGATTATTACCTCCGGATTCCCAACCCTGTTCACTACCATTAATTAATGGTGTGTCAGGATTAACTCCAGCCCAGAATTTATAATTCAATGTGTCTCCAGGTGACATTGGGAAATCTGCCCACCAATAGTCACCACCTTCATTGTACATATGTCTTGACATTGAATCCCAAGTAATCATACCAGAAGATGCAGCATCAGCAACATCAGGTCCCACAAAACCACCTCTAATCTGCATGAAATGATAATCTTGAAGTGTATCTGGCATAGTTGACGTATTTACTCTGAATATTACTGTAGGTGGCCCGGATGGTCCGTGATAACCTAAATCACTAAAATCATTTTTAGGTCTTACTTCCCATTCTGAACTTGCTTCATCACTACCAAAAGAAAGTAAAGGTTCAGTAACCCCTTGAGAAACATTGCCTTTTCTAACTAAAGTATGATCTTTTGTAGCGGCAGTAACACCAGCTACATCCCAACCAGAACCTGGATCATTATCTGGATCTCCAAATACATCTAGTATAGTAGTATCCCCTCTAACAACTCTAATAATTGCCCTTGCATCATCACCATTATGATGAACAACAGAAGGATAATCTAATACTTCATCAGCCCAGTCTTTATTATATAGAGTATCATGAACTGAACTATTTAGAATCACATAAGGAATACCTGGTTCGATGTAAGCACCAAATGGAAAATGATGATAGTATTGCCATCCTTTACCATTAACCGATTGAGCTATCCTATATTGCGCTAGATCAGCTTCAATTTGTCCAACATTAGCAATTTCTATTGCCTTATTATTACTAGACCCCTCTATATATTCCGAGAATATTAAATTTGCAGCTGGGCCTGGTTCAGGCATAAAATCATAAATATTGTATGCAGCTAATTGATTATTAGTATCCATTAAATATAGATGACCAGTCATTTCATTGAAAATGACACCACCTGTATTATTTAGGTTTTTATTTACTCCTAAAGGACCTATTGCACCAACATTTTCAAGACTGTAATCATCTTCACCAGGAATTGAAATATAAAATTTACCATCAGTGAAGGCTGGGCCTGTTACTACAATAAATTCACCATCAATGAAAGCAAAATCATTTAGCATAGATGAATTAAAGGTTGCTTGTTCTACACCAACTGACACAATTTGTGGACTTAATCCACCATCGGTTAAGCTCATCAGTCTAGGTGCAGTACCAGTACCTGTTATGAGTACACTATCTTCAAATACATGAGAAGAAAAACCACCACGGGCTTCTCCAGCGGAAATAGGAAAAGTTGCTGCATGAGTCATTACTGACCCATCCCAATCAAAAACTTCAACTTTATCAGCGCCGGATCCACTTAGAAGAACTCTAGCTTTATCATCATCTCCATAAACCCCAAAGGAATCGCCTAAACGACCTCCTAGCTCACCAGCATACACCAATTCA
>JAYPBC010000069.1:0-1566 GCA_038124025.1 Balneola sp.
ATTTGATGGCGCTCAAAACAATTGCTTTACTCGAGTAGTATTGGGACATGGTTATATGAAAAATGCTCTATTACGGTCAAAATATGTTGAAAATCGCTAATTAAAATAATTTTATCATTTGGTAACTTTAGAAATGTACTTCCTACCCTTATTGATAAATTATCAATCTAAAATAAAATGGAGGACATAACCTACAACGTAAGCAATACTACTTCGGTTCTAAATCTCAATGAAACAGAGTTATTATATCCGAATGTAAATATTCCTACAGGTGATTCTCGGTTTAGCGTTCGAGAAATTGAATATGAGGAGTTGATTGATTATTCCATTCCTAAATCAGGTAACTTTAAGATATTCCATGCACCTGTGGAACAAGGAGTTATTAAAATTCTTTCATCGAAAAGTCTTTTTAAGGGCGTGAATTTCCTTCATGCTTTATTTAAAAGCCATAAACAAATCTTAAAACCAATATTTTAAAATATAGTATATGAGAACTTTTTATTTCACAGTTGTTTTGACCTTGATTACTTTTTCTGTAAAGTCTCAGTCAACTTCGGACACACGAGATTTTTCAGCAGAATATTATCAGTACAATAATGGAGGTGGGTCTTTTGCTTCAAATGGGGGGATTGGACTTTATGCGAATTTTGCTAATAAAGAAGTTTTTATTTCTTATCGACTTTGTACGGATGAATCAAACTACGGTAATTGCGAATCGAGTTCTCGATTGATGCAAGTTGGTGATGCCATTAGTTTTCAAATGAAAGGTTATCAAGTTTTTGGGGAAGTAGGTGTCATTTTAAATTGTAGTCCTAGTTTCAGCGGAAATTATTCTTCAAAAAATAGTAATCAAGCCTTAGAGATACGATCAGCAGGACACGGTGATTACTGGCACATCATTCATTCTGGCTCAAATATCGAAACATCATTTCTATCCAGCGCTTCAGAACAAACATGGGATGTAAGTTTTGAATTGACCTCGAAAACAACAGCCACCGTTACTATGGATGATGGAACAACTTCTGTTATTTATTATCCAACACTTACAAACTCTGAAATTACGCATATAACATTTTATCTCAGAGATGATTGGAGTGGTAGCGGTAATCAGAATTTCTACTTTGGCGACGACGGAGCCGATATGCTTATCTCTAATGATGGTAATCTTACCATTACGGATCCAAACAATAACCTCGCTTTCGGAGACATCTCAAATCCTTTGGAACCAGGATCAACATCAAATACCCACAACCTAAATCTCACTATAGACGATGATATTACTGTTGAGGGAGATGTCGATATCGCGGGTAATCTCGTTGTGAATTCTTCAAAATCCTTGACTCTAGGCGTCAACTCTTCCAATGAGTATTCGCAATTAAAAACAGAAGGCTCTATTACCAATAATGGTTCAATAACTCATGAACAATACATTTCCTCAACTGGCCATCATGGTATTTCTTCACCCATGACCACCGGATTTAGTACAACCTCAGGAACGGCTTCTTCACTTTATGAATACGACGCCAGTAGCACTGGCGCCTACGTAGGTTCCTATGTAGGTAATGG
>JAYPBC010000069.1:1666-4220 GCA_038124025.1 Balneola sp.
AACTGCTTATGATGTAAGTACCACTATGTCTAGCAACACCCTCACTACGCAATCGCCTACCTTCCAAAAAAGTCAAAATGATATTTTAAAGCTCTCTGTTTTAGATTTGTCGAATGCCAGTAAATCGGACGAGACTATCATTGCCAATGTCCTAGGTTCTTTAGACGGTTTTGATGGAGGTATAGACGCATGGAAACTACCTAACGATGGTGGCAATCCAAACATCTATTCATTCGATACAGGTGATAAATTGGCGATTAATGCCGTGGATATTACTACTCCTAAGGTAATACCAATGGGGATAGATGCTCCCCAATCAGGATCCATGTATGAATTAAGTCTTGAACAAGTAGTTAATGCGGACCTGTATGAAGTACTATTAGAGGATAAACACCTCAATACCTTTACGGATATCACAAAAACCACTTATTCTTTCCAGTACGGAGGATGGCCAAATAACACACCTCGATTTAATCTTCATTTAAGTGCGACCAATAGTATTGGGGTTGATGAAATCTTAAAAGATAACAGCTATGTATATCAACATGAGAATCAAGTTTTTATTCATAGCGATGCTGATTTATATACGGCTTATGAATTACGGGCAATTGATGGGCGGCTTATTCAAAAAGGGAGAATCAGTTCTTCAATAACCAAATTCACAACACCACAAACCGGACTTTACTTAATTAAGCTAATTGGAAAAAGCAACAACAATACCATTAAAACATTCTTAAAATAATTGGATTATGAGATATATATGTCTGACCTTTATTTTTCTGATTTCATTTTCTCTTGAAGCTCAACGACGTAATACTCCGCCGCCTCCGGGAAATCCTCCTCCGCCCGTTCCGCTTGATGGAGGGTTGGTAGCTTTAATAGGTGCAGGAGCAGCTCTAGGGTATAAAAAGTATAAAGCGAAAAATCAAGAGTAATTTTGTCATACTCAACAATGTGGCAGAGAATAGCCAATAAGAAGTTATTCGCTGCATTCAAAGACTCTGATTTTAGAACTTTTATACTTCGGTTTGTTTCCTGCCTTGTTGTGCTAACCTTCATGTATGAATGGTACTTATGGAGTACTGAGCAGCAGAGAGAATTAGATTGGATAACCTATAAAATCAGCGAACTTTCTCATGGCTTTGCAGTGGCCTTAGGTGTCGCAAATTGTGAATTCTCATGCTTTATGGACGGCTGCTACATAGGTGTTGAAGGTAAAATGATCAATGTTCTAGAAGGTTGCAATGGACTAATGCTAGGCCTGGTATACTCAAGTTACATTATTGGAGTTTCTGGTTGGAAATGGCAAAGTTTAGTTCAGGTCATTGTAGGTATTGTTGTAATTCAATTCTTCAATGTTTTTCGCATAGGTATATTGGTAGTGTTGAGAGATATAGGTGGTGATTTATACTTCTTTTTTATCAAATATATGTTCGGTGTAATTATCTATTTATCAATTCTTTTTCTTTGGCTTTTAAAGCCTCATTTAGATAAGGCCATGTTTAAACATGTCAATTAAAAACCTCTTCTCCTGTAGTATATACCTGACCTGCCACTTAATCATTTCTGGGCGACTCGGATTATTATTACATGAGCATAACACCAGAGACTTTTTCGAATTTCCTGCCATGCTTATTATCGCAACCACTCTTCGCGTTTTTGTTGGCGCTTTTTTTCTAAAGTTCCATAGGATATCACCCCCTTATATTTTTGCAGCCACCCTCTTAGCGCTGATTACTCGTATCTTTTTCCATGGACCATATCCAATGGCGATTTTAGCTTGTTGGTTGTATATTCTAAACCGAGAGGATAGGTTATAAATTCATCCCAAATAGAATGTGCTTGACAACGGAAAGAGTGCATTCAATAATTCAATGTTTCATGAATACTTTCAGAATAAACAAATTACCTCTTTTAGTTTTTTTAATAATCGCTGGCTTTTCACTCCAAGCTCAAATTGATATTCTTAAGCTAATTGTTATTGACTTATCTGATACCAATAAAAGAGACGAAACAATCATCGCTAATGTTTTGGGTGCTTCAGATGGTTTTGATGGAAGCTTTGATGCCTGGAAACTACTTAATTATGGGGGCAATCCAAACATCTACTCATTCCATGCAGGAGATAAGTTAGCGATTAATGCCGTGGATCTAGGTGCTCCCAAGGTATTACAATTGGGAATTGAGGCTCCGCAATCAGGCTCCATGTATCAGTTGAGTCTTGATCAAATTGTGCATGGAAATCCATATGAAGTACTATTAGAAGATAAACATCTCAACACCTTTATGGATATTACGAATGCTTCGTATTATTTCCAATACGGAGGATGGTCCAATAGCACACCTCGATTTAATCTTCATATCAATACAAATGCTTGTATCAAGTGTGATAGTTTGAACATAGGGGACTTCTTCTTGGTGGACGGCGATTCCATTGAAGTGGTGGACCGTACGCGACTCTTGGCCATTGTGGCCGCACAAGGCGACCTTACCAAGGTGTGTGTCTCCCACGTGACCGACATGAAGAACATCCTGCGTGGTGCCACTTGGTTCA
>JAYPBC010000070.1:0-4097 GCA_038124025.1 Balneola sp.
GAGCAAGAATGAATGGAGGACAGAGCCTTTACTATAATGGCGAGTCACGTCCATATAGTGCCCAAAAAGATAATGTTAAAAATTTCTTTCAAACTGCCACAAAAGCAATTACGTCAATTTCCTTAGATAAAGGATCTGAGTCTGGTTCTGTAAGATTTTCTTACACAAACAATGACTCAGAATCTATTTTAGAAAATTCATTCTTAGATAGCCATAACTTTAATCTTAGGGGTATAGCAAATTTATCAGACAAATTGACATTGGATGCAAAAGCAACTTATTTCACTCAAGAAGTTCAAAATAGAATTAGTCTTGGTGGTGAAGGTGTAATTTCACCTGTTTTCAATATGCCACGGAATGTTGATATTGATGATTTAAGAACATATCAAGGAACAGAGCTTGCTGTTCCCGAAGATTATTATTCGCTAAGTTATGGTCAAGTTGGTGACAACACGCCAAATCCATTTTGGATGCTCTATAATGACGAAAGACTAGATCGTAGAAATCGATTTTTAGGTTTTGCTAAAATCAACTATCAGGTCAATGATTGGTTGAGTGCATTTGTTAGAGTAGGTTCTGATGTTACTAACATAAAACGATCAAATATTGAAAAACCAGGGCATCACTGGTATAAAGGTGGTCGAATGGAAATTAATACCAATACATTTACTGAATTAAACTCAGAATTTTTAGTTACTGCAAAAAAGGATATAAATGAGAAAATTAACATTGTAGCCAATGTTGGAGGTAACTTATCTAAAAGAACAAGTGAAGGACTTGGAGTTGGTGGAGATAATTTTAAAATTCCAACTAAATTCTTTATGTCTAATTTAAGCCAAGTTCGAGCTCCAAGAGAAAGCCCTCAAGCTATCAAAAAGGTAAACTCTTTATATGGTTCAGTGAATCTAGGATATGATGACTTCCTTTATTTAGATGTGACTGCTAGAAATGATTGGTCTTCAACCTTAGGAGAGGATAATAGATCTTTCCTCTATAATTCTGCAAGTTTGTCGGCATTACTGTCTAGGTATATTGACCCTAATCAGGAGATATTTAGTTATTTTAAAGTAAGAGGTAGCTGGGCTGAAGTTGGTAACGATACAGACCCGTATCAATTAGTTCAAACCTTTAGTGTTCCTGGGCAAGGTTATCTTGGCTTGACAACGCTTTCAACGCCAAGTGTAAAATTAAACCCTGACCTAAAACCTGAAAAAGTTACGTCAACTGAATTTGGACTTGAGTTTGCAGTTTTAGATAATAAATTGAACGTTGATTTGTCAATTTATGATATCACTACAACAGATCTTATTTATAACGTACCTGTTCCTGCTGCAACTGGATACTCCTTTTTCAAGCAAAACATTGGTGAAGTATCGAATAAAGGTATTGAGATTAATGTAGGGGCTTCTTTAGTACAAACAGAATCGTTTAGCTGGAACACTTCATTGTTTTATGCTAAAAACGAAAACAAACTTGTTAGCTTAAGTGAGGGATTAGATACTGTGGTGTATAATACCACAAATTCCGGAAATGCCTCAATTAGAGCCACAGTAGGAGGTGGAATTGGAGACATATTTGGATCTGTTTGGGATACAGATGACTCAGGAAGAAACCTAGTTAACGCAGAGGGAATTCCAATTGCTTCATCACCGGATAATCTACTTGGAAACGCTCAACCTGATTGGTTAGGTGGCTGGTCAAATACCCTAAGTTTTGGAGATATCTCCCTAAGTTTCTTAATTGATGCGAGAATAGGTGGACAAGTATTTTCAAGAACATCTTCAGGTTTAGATGCATCTGGTGTATCGGAACGTAGCTTAGAATATAGAGCCAATGGTGTAACCTTAGATGCTATCAATACAGGAACAAATTCAGCAAATACAGCAAACATTACTGGACAACAATACTGGGGTGCAATGTCAGGTATTGCTGAAAATTATATTTATGATGCAGACAACATAAGACTTAGAGAATTTTCTCTTGGTTACAGGCTGCCTGGTTTAAGCAGTTTAGGGATCCAAAGTGGATCAATACAGCTAATTGGTAGAAACCTGTTTTTCTTATCCAAAAGTGCAGATGATATAGATCCAGAGGCAATGCTAGGAACTGGATTAGGGGCTCAAGGATTTGCTTCATATAATATGCCAACCTTAAGAAGCCTTGGAATTAATTTAACTTTAAACTTTTAAAAATTGAATATGATGAAAAATAAAATTTTAATTTTATTAGGACTCGTTTTTGTTTCATTTTCCTCATGTACGGATGACTTTAACGAGATAAATGAGAGACCAGATGCTCTTACTGCAGAGGACGTTAGTGCTAAGTTTTTTGTTACCAATACTCAAACTGGACTATACGCACCAAACCGATACCCTTACTGGAGGGGGCCAATTATACATGCTGATAGATATTCTGGACAAACAGCATTTGGATTTAGCGCTTGCTGGTGGAATGATGGCTTAGGCTACGATTATTCAGCAGGATACACAGACGCTGTTCACGACGCATGGTTAGCTTCATACAATAGTAAACTAACTGCCTTCACAAATTTTGTAAAAGAAGGTGGAACACTTGAAAATGATCAATATTATGCGATAGCTTTAATCATGAAAGGATTATACTACCAATTGTATTCAGATACTTTTGGTATGGTTCCTTATTCTGAAGCATCAGACCCTGACATAGTTTTACCCAAATATGATAATATAAAGGATATCTATGTTGGTGTTATTGCAGAATTAGATGAGGCTATTAGCTTAATTGGGAACAATACTGTTACTGGAACAGGGGTTGAAATCCTTGGTGAAAATGATTTATTCTTTGGAGGAGATATGCAAGCTTGGAAAAAACTAGCAAATAGTTTAAAACTTAGACTAGCTCTAAGAGCGAGTGGAGCACCTGGTGCTGACTTTGCAGCTAGCGCAGCTTCTTCAGCGATTGCCAGTGGAGTCCTCGGCGACCAAGATGCACTACTTCAAAGACACCTAACAGGAAATACTTGGGCAAGTGCTACGTATGGTGATGTTTGGTATCCATTTTATTCTGGAGGCCATTGGAATCTCGGTTTCGCATTTGTAGATGCACTACGCGATAATAATGACCCAAGAATTAGAACTATGGCTAAACCAAGTAATGGAGGAACCATTTCAGTTAACTTACCAACAGAAGGTGAAAATGTAGGGCTAATTGATAAGCATATAGATTTCCTAAGAGGTATACTCGATCACGCAGGAGCTCAATATACACTTGAAAAAACTGCCACTACAGTTGAAATTACTATGCCTGAGGGCGTTAATTACGTTGGTTTTCCTACAAGAGTAAATGGAAGACCAAAACCATATTTACATACTGATTTATTTTCTAAACCAGCTGATATCGTAACGAACCAAATGAACACAGGAAAAGATATTTTTCCATGGGTTGTCATGAGTGCTGGAGATAGTCATCTTATGGTTGCTGAAGCTATTGTAAAAGGATTAGCCTCTGGTGACGCACAATCTCATTATCAAACTGGTATTAGAAAAAGTATGGAATTGTGGACTGTTCCTGGCGGTGAAATTGACGATTTTCTTGCAAATGAAGATATGGCTCAATTAACTGGATCAGTAGATGAACAGCTAGAAAAAATTGCTACTCAAAGATGGATAGCAAACTTTACCAACGGTTTTGAATCTTGGGCGATTGTTAGAGATACAGGTTATCCTGCAGCTCTGCATCAAGGGGTATCAGACCCTGAGCTTCACGCTTTGGGTACTACTTTAAATGGTGCATACCCAGAAAGAATGCGTTATGGCAATAGTGTTTATGGCACTAATGGTGACAATGTTTCTGCTGCAAATAGCGCACAAGGTCCTGATGTTCAAGGGACAAAACTTTGGTGGGCCAAACAATAGTAAAGCACTTTTCATTTTAGAGCATCTACAATATTGATGATTTAAATTGTTTAGTTAGTTTGAACCTGCTGGTATACTACCAGCAGGTTTTTTTAATTTCATATGGTTAGTTTATTCGCCTAAATTGATCATTACATTAAACATTTTTCTTATGAGAGAGTTAAAATATTCTAATTACGTATTGTTATTTCTAATTCTAGTGAC
>JAYPBC010000071.1:0-4047 GCA_038124025.1 Balneola sp.
CTTTGAAAGCCGCCTATAAAGCCATCGGATTGCAAGCGTATTACCAAAATAATAAGGTAAACTGGCAACATTAGGATTAAGGTAAGCCAAAGGTTAAAATAGCCTAACTCTTTAATCTTGGAAAGCCTACTCAGGCTAAAATAAACACAAACAAAACCTGCAAATACTGTGAGTATATTCCCATAAGAAAGCATTATGATTAGCCCTGGTATATTTTCTTCTTTCCGGCTTAACATGAGATAAAGTATGTACGGCATAAATAGGAATTTGAAAGCCATTCCTGCGCCGTCTAGAAAAAGACCAAAGAGTATAGCAATGAGAATATGCAAATTTGCCTCACGATAATTAAATAGATATGCCCTATACTGCTCCATATCTATCTGTTGAAACTCAAGATTTTGAGCGAAATATTACGGATATCCAATAGTTTGCTTCTATCAAACAAGACAAGCTTGAGAAGGATAAATAACCATATTGAAAGTGTCTTGAGCAGGTCGCGCAAAAGTATATTATCAAATGAAATAAAAACATGTTCTAACAAAAGCACGCCTACAGTAAACAATAAAATATTACTCAACAAAAAGCCGAGAAGTTCCTCGTAAGAAAAGTTAATTGCACGATGAACTAAGGCGCTTTGAACAATTATATTCACTATCTGCGTCACTATAAACCAATGTAGAAAGAGATTAAAATTTCCGAATAATAATGGGACTAGTGAACTGAGCTCCACAAATCGCTTGATGTTATCATAAATGTACCCTTCTCTTACTTTACTCTTAGCTAAAATAGCAGATTTCACAACGCTATAATGCGTGTAAGTAACACCCTTGATTAAAATACATTTAAAAATGAATATGGAACCGATCCATTTTTGCCCATAAAGAACAGTAATTATGGATTCTGCGGAAACATAACAAGTTGACGTTACAATAAGCACTAGGGTCAACGCAAAATAATACACCTCCATAAAGCGTTTTTTGAATTCCACCTCGTCAATCTGAATACCGCTTAGGACCGGAAAAAGAAACTTGTTGATACTTGCCGATACACCGGTACTAAAAAAATCTAAAGCAGAATTAGCCTTCGAATAAAGACCCAGTTGAGTTATCGTAAAAGATTTGGCAATACTGAAGGTAAATAACTCTTTCAAGGTTCTGTTCAGCATTCCTGTAATAAAAGAATATTGAGCAATAGGCCTTAATCTATTTAATTCAGAAACTCTTAATTCAAGTTTTGGACGCCACATAGACTGTTTCCATAACAATAACGTGCTAATTGTTTCCCTTACTAGAAATTGAGCTACCAAGGCATAAACACCAAATCCTTGTATTGCTAATATTACCGCGAGAATTCCTGAAAATAATTGCGCAATTAGCTTTCTGATTGCAAGCGTTCTAAAGTTCAGTGTTTTTGTGAATAATGCCGATTGCACTTTTGCCGTGCCTTCAATCAAATTCAATATGGATAAAAACTGAATGATTCGCAGAAGCTCGGGGTTATCAAAATATTTGGCAAGGATTGGTGCACTGAGGAAAAGACACAAGGATGTGAGTATTCCTGTAAGTAGGTTAAGCGTAAAAATAGAATTGGCTGCAGAAGAACTCGCTTTTCGATCTTGTATGAGTGCTTCGCTAAATCCAAGTGAAACAAATGACCTTAGAATGGCTATTGCGCCCATAGATATGCCAACTAAACCAAAATCTTTTGGAGATAATAGTCTAGCAAGAATGATAGAAATAAAAAAAGAAGCAAATTGAGCACCATAAACCTCATATACAGACCATCTGAGTCCTTTTGTGAGTCCCAGTTTACTTTGGCTTTCTTTGGAAACATTGGACATAACTCATGGTGCAATACTCAAGAAAAGTGCGTCTTGAATAGATAAATATCATTCATTGTGATAACCGTAGCCACCATAACCGCCATAGCCGCCATAGCCGTAGCCGTAACCGTAACCGTAGCCGTAGCCGTAACCGTAGCCGTAGCCGTAAGCCCCCGCTCCTTTAACATCGTTTAAAAGAATTCCTACGTTGGAAACGTTGTTGTTTTCATACTGGTCGTTAATGAATCCAAGCAACTCACGTGGTGTGTAATTAAATCTAGTAACGTAAACCGTTCCGTCAACTTTAGGAAGCATTTGTAAAGCATCTGCAACAAGACCTATAGGCGGTGTGTCCAAAACAACCACATGATAATTTTCTTTTAGTAAGTTAAGAAAGTCATCATACCTAGTTCTTCCTAATAATTCAGCCGGATTAGGTGGAATTGGACCAGATCCAATAACATCAAGATTATTAACACCACTATCCTGAATAATTTGAGGTAACTCTAGGGAAAAATCTGTGAGATATGAACTTAGACCAATGCTGCTTTCAAGATCAAAATTCTTGAGGATTTTTGGCTTGCGTAAATCAACCCCTACTAGACACGTTTTAAGCCCAGACATGGCAAGAGTAGAGGCCAAATTTGATGAAAGAAATGTTTTCCCCTCACCTCCTATTGAAGAAGTGACCATAATTAGTTTTCCCGACCCACTAGAAGCATTTTTAAAATCATCGATGATGAAGTTTAAATTGGCCACAATGCCCCTAAAAGATTCTGTAACGACGGCCTTTGGCTTTTTGACCACAATCAGGCCGTCTTCTTTTGAGTTTCCAATTGCCCCTAAGATGGGTATAGGGGTCATTACTTCAATGTCTTTTCTACTTCGAATTTTATTATTAATCGAATCCAACACGATGACTACAACAATCGGTAAAGCCATTCCAATTAATAAGCCTATCAGGAGGTTTCTACTTCTATTTGGTGAAATTGGTCTTTGGAATTCTGCAGTTGCACTATCAATTACCTGAGTATCCGGCAGATTACTAGCTTGAAGAATTCCCGCCTCTGCTCTCTTTTCAAGCAACATCTCATATTGCCTGCCGTAAGTTTCATACCGGCGCTGAATATTGATAAATTGCTGTTCCTTTGCAGGCAGTGTAGTTATTTTTTGTTGGAATTCTAAAAATCTGTTTTGAATGTCTACCTCCAGTACTTTCATGTGCTCTAGCGCGTTGTTCGCCCCCTGAATCAAAGCCTCACGAGTATTGGTGATTTCATTTTGTAAATTTTGAACCCTTGGGTTATCTAAACTCAACATTAAACGTGAATTGGTTAACTCACCATTCAAACCAACTAACTTTTCAATAAGTGTAGATACAACAGGATCCTCAATGCCATTTAATGGAGGTAAAGAAAGTTCTCTAAGCTGAGTATTCTTTTGTAAAAAATCAATAACATAAGTGTAGTAACGTTGGAGAAGCAAGTTTTCCGTTAGCTGCTGGTCTATATCACTGATCTGAGCCAACAATTCCTGACTCTCAGCGCCTAAATCAATGATCAAGTTTTGTGCTCGAAAAGACTCCAAATTCTTCTCTGAATTCCTTAAATCACCGATAATTCCATTTATTTGCTCGTCAATAAAAAGAAGCGTGTTTCGTGCTCTCTCATTCTTACGTTCAAGCTCATGTTCTCTTAATGTTTCAACCGTTGTATTTATTAAATCAGAGAGTTTAAATAGGTTATTGCCTCTCGCGGAAAGTCGCATTGTAGTGGAATTTGCCTTTGCAGAAATGTTGACGTTTAATGATTTACGATTATTATGAGCAATACTTGAAATGGTATTAAAAACAATACCTAATCTTGCGCCAACACTAAGATTAAAATTGGCTGTTTTTTGAATCTTGAACCTATATCCTCTTCCTTCTATCCATTGATCGTATTTATAACGTCCAGAAGGATAAGTCGCCGAATCTAATCGAATACTATTCTCGGTTTGGTAATCATAAACCATAGAAGCGGATCCTTCTTGATCTGTTGAAATTATAAATCCATTGTTATCTTCTTCTATGAAAAATGGAACCTTGACGATTTGGTAATGATTTCTATCAAATTCAACCTTTATTGGTGAATTTTCATACAATTCTATTTGAGCTAAGCGACCTACTTGAAAATAATTGACTTCCCACTTCAATTTGCGTGCTGCGCTCTTATTCAGCTCTACAC
>JAYPBC010000072.1:0-4007 GCA_038124025.1 Balneola sp.
AACATAAAACCGTATTGTTTTCAACTCATATCATGCAGGAGGTGGTTGAGCTTTGTACTAGTTGTGTATTTTTAAGAGGCGGCGAACTCAAGCAAGTCTTGAATAAAGACAACATTCAAAAGGGGTCTAAACATCTAGAAGAAATCTTTGCGCATTGAAAGCCCAAGAATTACTGTTCCTTGGGCTTTTCAAGCTGGTATTCATAATTTATTAAATCTAGAATATTTGCGTTAACCCTAAATCCAAAGTGGCTATAGTTATTAGGTAGTCAGAAAGATTATTTCGTCTAGTCTTGATTATACCTAGTATCAGTTGATTGTATATACTTTACGATAGATTTCTGTTTCTATAATACCTTGATATTTGGAACTTATTTCATCCATAAAAGCTTCGTATTCAGGCCCCTGGTCATGAGAAGCAGCATAAACCTCGGCGCTAGGATAGGAACTTACTAGAGCATAACGGAATTCTTCCGCTTCGTTATCATCAGCTACTTTTAATACAGTGTAGTTTTTTCCAAAACCCGATGCAATGAAGAATGAATTCATTTTTTCTATATCTGCTATGTATTCTTCTTCCGTAATACCTTCTGGCAAATCAAAAAGGTGAATAGACATTTGTGAAATAGCTGCTTCTTGAACGGCGGTTTCTTTCACTTCAGGGGTTGCTGCAGGTTCCTCAATACTTTGATTACAAGCTCCAAAAATCAACAGGAAAGAAAGCGAAATTAGATTTTTCATGATAGTTAGTTTAATATATTTTGATTTAGAAAAAGTTACAAAATGGTAATCATATGTGTTTATTTCAAGCTCTTGAAATTCTAAAAGATTTATATCTATTGCTAAGATATGATGATATTAGGTTGTCTAGTTGCATCGAGCCACCTATATTTGCCCCATAATAACGCGGAGTGGAGCAGTTGGTAGCTCGTCGGGCTCATAACCCGAAGGTCGTAGGTTCGAGTCCTGCCTCCGCTACAAGGAAAAGCCTTGATGCACAGCATCAGGGCTTTTTTTATGCCCTAAGAGTATTACTTTCCTTTGGCTTCGAACGCGGAATAGACGCAGCCTCAAATAAAGTATCTTTGCTTGGAGTCAGGCGGTTCATTAATGCGGACATGAAAAAACCATGGTTTGTTTAAGAATCACACATCTAAATAAAAAAATGAAATACAAGCTTTTACTAGTAATAAGTTTTTGCTTCTCCATCAACAATATCATTGCTCAGAGTTGGATTTTCAATAACAATTCGCTGAATAATTGGTCAACAGTTCGAATATCTTCAGCTACAGGATCATCTCATCTCACATTAACCACAACAGGTCAGAATAACCCAAAGCTAAAGCACTCAAGCCCAGCAATTGATGCAGATTCTAATTCCTATGCTATTGTGAAGATGCGTGTAGGCAGTGGAGGTCCAACATTGTTACGTATCAATTTTCCTAACGGTAATGTGACCGCGCCAATCACTACCGGAACTAATGGTTTTGTTAGTTATGCTTTGAACATGGCCCATAACAATTGGACGGGAACTATTAACAGCATAGAATTAGCTTTTAAAGATGACGATGGAACGAGCGGAGGTGGTACCCATAACAGTAATAATATTACCATAGAAATAGAATAAATTTCTTTCGTTGACTTTATACCTTCTTCTCAAACAGTCCTTTACGTAGATCCAAGTAATGGAAATAATACCTCCGTAGGATCATCTACGGCACCACTTCAATCGATACCCCTTGCCTTAGATATTGCTGCTGCCAATAGTATTTCCAACGTTTACATCAAAAGCGGCACTTACGATTTTCCAACGAGCATTGATATTACTACGCAAGCAAGCGCTAAAGTAACTTTAAGCCCCGAGCCCAATGGAAGTGTTAAGCTCAACCTAGGTGGCTTTCGGAATTTTAGATTTCACCAAGGCGCAAAGAACATTGAGGTAAAAGGATTTGAGTTAGATGGTCGATCAAATGCAGTCGACCATTGGACCCTACTATCACAATATGTATGGCAGCCAGACTTACTTCCTGATTCATTATCTGGTGGAGGTACTTGTTTTCAAGTAGAAGATGCTGAGGATATTTTTATCACTAACAATGTCATCCACGACTTCTTCCAGAAAGCAGTAAACATAGAAGACGGGAGATACGTAAAAATCAGTGGAAACGTCATATATAACATAGGACATACCTCGCTAAGTGGTGGTCATGGAATCATGCGTCAACAAGGCAGTGGAAGCTTCAGCACGAATGACGACCCAAACAAATACCGTTGGGATATAGACGGTAATCTCATTTTTAATGTTCATCAAAGAATTTATTCTTGGGTTCCTTGGAAAGGATATTTAAACATGACTCTAGATGAGGGCAAGCCCATTCTCATCGATGAAACACCAAATCATGATACAGGTATGACGACGCGTATTACTAATAATGTAATAGCCTTCGCTCAAATTGATGCCATACGATTAAAGCCTACCAATGGCTTAGAGGTTTCCAATAATTCCTTGTTTTCTCGCGATCCTCATGCTGATGGCATTACCAATACCACAAACGGTTTTAGCACTTCAACTTACGGTACTCCGTACTTAAATTTCATAGTCAAAAACAATGCTGTAGATGTAAATTCTGTAACGGATGCCTACAAGCTTGACGATGCAATGACCAGTACCGGTAGTTCCTCTTCTAATAACTATGCTGCCTATGGATCAGTAGTGCCAACGTCTATCGCCACTTATCAAAATACAGATTTGTTTACAGATCCTGATAATGGTGATTTTGAACTACTGAACACTCAGCTGAGTAATGTCGGAATACCCCAAGCTATTTTGGACGACTTGATTGCCCGTGCCGACACGTACAATGTGACCATCGCAAATGATCATTGGCAACATGACCATCTAAAAAACACACAAACGCTTTTAGATAACATCCCTGGGGTAGAAGATGGTATCTCTTCTAATGAGACTGTTTTTACCGATGCAGGCACTTACGATGCGTCGGATCTCGAATACAATAAAGGTAGAAAAGCTCTCTATTTTTCAATTAACTCCACATGGCAGAGTGCCAATATCAGCAGCAACTCCGTTTTGAACAGAGGCAATGGTTTGAGCGCGTATAATGGAAAATATGAATTAGTCGTTCCGGAAGATTACAGTACCTGGCTTGATTCTATGACACTAAACTACCAGCGTGACACTGATGGTGACGGAATTGGTGACACGCCTTACAGTAGAATTCGTTACGGAGCGAGTGTGCTTGCCCAGAATAAAGTCTTCCCTTCCAATACGCTACAACACGTAATTCTTTCCAGTGACACTTCATATACAATTACACAGGGTGGTGACCATAGTATTACACTAAATGGTTTGGATCTCTTCGTGTCCGTGGATTATTCGGTAAGTGGCGCGCCAAGTTTTGATCTAATAAAGGCTAGCTCCATTTCCGGGAGTGTTGGCTCTGTCATTGTTGAAGGATACTCTGGTCAATACAGCACCAGTATTGTCTCGGAAAACGGCCAACAAATACTAAGGCTACAACTTGGTACACCAACCATTACAGGAACCAACTATTACATTTCGCTGAACGGGGACGATGCAAATGATGGGTTATCGACTACCAATCCATTTTTAACCATTCCTTATGCCCTCGGTAATCTTTCTGCAGGAGACACCTTAAACTTTATGAACGGGACGTATGCCCACTCTAGCTATGGTGATGGAGATTGGTTTAAAGCACAGAATCAGACAACTCTCTTTGTCAACAACCTTAATGGCACCTCTAATGGGTACATCACTCTGCGGGCACTGCCTAACGACTCACCTAAAATTAAAGGCGACGGTATTGCTGCGATTGAGATCAAGAATTCCTCCTATATCATTGTCGAAGGATTCGAGGTAGAAGGAGATGTAAACAGTATTCCGCTAGATACCGCTAGAAAATACCAATTCCTTTATCAAGACCCCCAAGGCAACAATCAGTTCAGATTTGCTCCAGGCACCTCTACTAC
>JAYPBC010000073.1:0-3458 GCA_038124025.1 Balneola sp.
AAGGTCGTGCACCAGAAGCATGTAAAACACTGAAAGCAACGGAGCTCTGGGACCAAATTGCCTATGCAGCGTGGTCTTGTGCTGATCCCGGAACCCAATACCATGACACAATAAATGAGTGGCATACATGTCCTGAAGACGGAGAAATTCGGGCAAGTAACCCATGTTCTGAGTATATGTTCTTGGACAACACAGCATGTAATCTAGCTTCTCTCAACCTTATGAAATTTTTCACCGACGAGAGTTGTACAACTTTTGATGTCGGATCCATCCGAGCAGCCTCACGATTCTGGACTACTGTTCTAGAGATTTCGGTATTAATGGCCCAGTTCCCTTCTAAAGAGATTGCCGAACTCTCTTACGTGTTTAGAACGCTAGGACTAGGTTATGCAAACATTGGCGCAGCACTCATGGTACAAGGTATTCCTTATGATAGTCCTGAGGGAGTGGCTACTGCTGGAGCAATTACTGCTATTATGCATATGAAGGCTTATGAAACTTCAGCAGAACTAGCAGGTGAGCTTGGACCATTTGAAGGTTACGAGCGTAATAAAGAGCATATGCTACGTGTGATGAGGAATCACAAGCGCGCTGCTTACAATGAATCATCTGAGGCTTATGAGGGACTCACCGTGACCCCACTTGGAATTGACGAGGAGTATTGCCCCGACTACTTGTTACACGCTGCCCGCGAAACGGCAGACGCAGCCGTAAAAAAAGGCGAGAAACATGGGTACCGTAATGCACAAGTTACCGTATTAGCCCCTACTGGAACCATTGGCTTGGTTATGGACTGTGATACTACCGGTATCGAGCCCGACTTTGCTTTGGTGAAATTCAAAAAGTTAGCGGGAGGTGGATACTTTAAGATCATTAATCAAAGTGTTCCACGAGCTCTTGATACATTGGGATATACGGAGAAAGAGTCCAAAGAAATCATCAATTTTGCCAAGGGCTATGCTACATTAGAAGGCTGTCCTCACATCAACCCGGAAAGTCTGGCTGAAAAAGGCTTCGGAGTGGATCAGATAAGCGCGATAGAATCTGCACTACCTAGCAGTTTTGACATTAAATTTGCTTTCAATCACTTCACTTTAGGTGAGGACTTTTGCAAAGAGGTATTGGGTTTGAGCGATGAGCAACTCAACGACTTTACCCTTGACATGCTACGTCACTTAGGCTTTAGTCGAGAGCAAATCCAGCAGGCAAATGACTATGTTTGCGGTACAATGACGGTAGAGGGTGCACCTCACTTAAAAGACGAGCACTTATCCGTCTTCGATTGCGCAAACAAGTGTGGAAGAACAGGTACTCGGTATATTTCAGCCGAAGGACATATCCGTATGATGGCAGCAGCTCAGCCATTCCTCTCAGGTGCTATATCCAAAACGATTAATCTGCCAAATGAGGCCACCGTTGAGGATATGAAAAAAGCCTACATGATGTCGTGGGAAATGATGTTGAAGGCAAATGCACTTTACCGAGATGGTTCTAAACTGAGCCAACCACTCAATAGTATGGCGGACGTACTCGAGGAAATTGAGGACGAGGTACAAGAAACTGTTGATACAGTAACTGCCGAAGCACAGAGTAAAGTCGTGGAAGTTGCAGAGCGAATTATACACAAGTATGTAGCTCGACGGCAACGACTTCCATTCCGTCGCGAGGGTTACACCCAAAAAGTAAAAATAGGGGGACAGAGCGTATATCTACGCACTGGTGAATATGAAAACGGACAATTAGGTGAAATATTCATCGATATGCATCGAGAAGGGGCTGCTTTCCGAAGTCTATTAAACTGTTTTGCTATTTCCATCTCTTTAGGCCTCCAACATGGTGTGCCACTTGAAGAGTTTGTTGATGCGTTTGTATTCACTAAGTTTGAACCGAGCGGTATGGTGAACGGAAATCCACATGTAAAAATGTCTACTTCTGTCATTGACTATATTTTCAGAGAATTGGCCGTAACTTATCTTGGTCGGGAAGATTTAGCCCATGTGCCCGTGGACGATATCCATATGCGAAGTCTAAAAGTCACAGGATCGATCTCAAATCGTGAAGTCAGTCTGCCAACGTCATCTGCTCCAACAATTGAAAAAGTACCCGCTCCTGTAAGCGAGCCAGTCGTGGCCGTTGCTCCCGTTGAAGCTCCTGCTTCCGAAGCTAATTCAACAGCTAGAGCTAGTACCTCAGCGGCAAAGTCTGGTTACGAGAGTGATTATGAAAAGGCCAAGCAACTCGGCTACACGGGAGACGCTTGCGTTGAATGTGGAAGCATGACTATGGTTCGTAACGGTACTTGCTTGAAATGTATTACCTGTGGCTCAACTTCTGGTTGTAGTTAATCTAAGGAGGAGCCACTAAATCGTTTTCTTTCATGGAGAAACAGGATAAACCCTGACTAGCTGAATGCTAGTTGGGGTTTTTTATATGTCAAATTACCCAGCAACCTCAGCAATCCCAGCACTCTCTATACATGTATTACAAACCTGGTAATATACTATTGTGACCGCCTACCGTGGATTTTGGTAGGTGTTAGCAAGAACTGATACCAGAAATAATTCGTGACTAAGCAGTCCAGTTAGTAATTACTTAATTAAGCTAATAACCCTGCTCGTACTGCCTGTCCTATTTTCTAAAAGAAGGAGGTAATTACCTGAGGCCATGTGCCCAAGATCTAAGGATGCCCAATGTTCACCAGCCTCATAGAGCTGATTTGTAATTAATTCAATTTTTCTACCTTCCATAGTAACAACCGAAATATTAATGAGACTTTCTTTTAGTAAACGAAACCCAATTTTGGTAGAAGGATTAAAGGGGTTTGGATAGTTTGGAAGTAAAGAAACACCATTTGGTTGAGTTCTTGAATAACTAGCCTTTTCTGCTAGGCTGGTACTCAGTTCTGTATCGTATATTTTTGCGGCCTCGGTCAGTGTTTTATATTGAATACGGTCACCGTAATAGGCGTTTAGTGAGTCCAACAAGGCTCCCATCCATTTCAACGTAATCCCATTTTCATATCCAAGTCGAATAAAAGGGTCATGCATCATAAGTACATAAATGCCCGATGATTCTTGTTCTTGTTTTATTTCTTGAATGGCCTTTGTGAGGTTTTCTGCATAATTTTGCTGACTAAGGGCCCATGTAAATTCAGCGTTTATTGGTATATCGAATAGAGTGTTATGACTCTTACCCAAAGCACCAGCGGTGGAGATAACAGGAAAACCAAGATCTGCTAACACTTCCTTTGTGGTTGTATCATAAACATGTCCGGGTGGTATAAAACTAGTTGGTTTAATACCTAAGGAATCTGTCATTATCTGTACACCCTCAAGTATCAATTCCTCTTGCTGATCATAGCTAAGGGCATGTTTGTTGTAGGAAGAGTACATTTCATGTTTACTTCTCCCACAAATCTGACAAATATGAATGAGCCCATGCTGTGCTATTTCATGGCC
>JAYPBC010000074.1:0-3338 GCA_038124025.1 Balneola sp.
AATCCTGCATCTCACATCTCAGTGAAACAAATCGATCGCCTCACCGCATTTACTGAGTGGAAGCGTATGGTAGAAAAAGCAAAAAATGCTATTGATGCCAATATCTTTAAAAAAGTAGTTCTTGCTAGAAAGATTACTCAACCACTGCCCCTTAAGCCTAAAGCCGCTGATATACTTTTAAATCTTGAATATCAATACCCAGATTGTTTTGTCTTCTGCGTTAACCCTAGGGGAAACTCCTATTTTGTTGGCGCTACACCAGAACGATTGGCACGATTCACACCCACTCAGGTTGAAACCGAAAGCTTAGCTGGTAGCACAATGCGGGGCAAAACATTCGAAGAAGATGATGACCTAGCTGGCAAACTACTCAACTCGAAGAAAGACCGACACGAGCATCAAATAGTTATTGAAGCCATTGAGGAAGACTTAGTACCTTATTCGGAACGCTTAGAGCATTCTAGCTCGCCAAAAGTGAAAAAACTACCCAATGTACAGCATCTTTATACCCCTATTTCAGCGGTATTTAAAGAAGGTATATCCAGAACAAAGGTACTAAAAAATCTTCATCCAACCCCAGCCGTGGGAGGTTTTCCAAGAGATAAAGCACTTGATTTTATTGAAGGTGCAGAATCCTTTACTCGAGGCTGGTATGCCTCTCCAATAGGATGGATTAATTCGCATGGAATAGGAGAATTTTATGTTGCTATACGAAGTGGGCTTATCGAACAAGAAACCGCTCATTTTTATGCAGGCTGCGGTATTGTTGAAGATTCGGATCCAGAAAACGAATGGTTAGAAACCGAACTCAAATTTAAACCCATGGTAGATGCAGTCCGATTAGCGACCCACGCGCAGAATACTTCTACCACTAGCGAACATTATGCAAAAGACCCCATCCTTTAGTTGGGCCTCGGCGATAATTAAGCAGAGTTATAATCAAGGTGTCAGACACGCCGTTCTTTCACCTGGTTCACGGAATACCTCACTCACTCTTGCACTCACTCATTTCCCTGGAATCCGGTGCGTTTCGGTAATTGATGAACGCTCAGCAGGGTTTGTGGCTTTGGGTATGTCAAAAATATCAAGAAGACCCACGCTTCTTTGCTGCACCTCTGGGACAGCTGGAGCGAATTATTACCCTGCTGTTATTGAAGCTTATCACTCTTCGATACCAATGATTATTATTACTGCCGATCGTCCAGCTCACTTACAGCAGGTTGGCGCATCACAGACCATTCAACAAAAGCATCTATTTGGCTCTCATGTTTTGGATTTTATCCAGCTTCCAGAAGCAAATACCAATGAAAAAGAAGATCCTTTAAGAGTCCATGAAGAACTAATTCGTGCTTTTCAACTGGCTTACTCAGGTGGACCCGTTCATATAAATGCTCCCTTTAATAAACCATTTGAACCTACACCGGAACAGTTTCGACAATACCGTATAGAAAGCGAGGAATGGGTACATGATACACAAGTAGATACCTCTAGGTTTTTAGCTAAGCTATCAACGGACCAATTAATTCGTCCTGAGTTATTAGACTTAGCTAGTCCAACCAAACACAAACCATCTCTTATTGAAAATAGTCCTTCTTCTAGTAATGTCACGGCAGGTTTAGAACTAACATCAAAGAAAATTCAGTGGATAGCACATCCTGAGCAGCTACAAGAACTCTATACCAAGATGTCCAAACCTTTGATTGTAGTAGGCTCAGATCCTACTCCTTTTCAATGGTTTCGCCTCCTTCCCTTTCTTGCAAAACATCCAAATGCTCGAATAATTCTAGAGGCGGGGGCCTCCTTGTATGGCTGGGAGTTTGATAAGTCAAATATCGTTCAAGCAAAGGTGGTCTTGGGATGGGAAAAATCTCTTTATGATTCACAACGGCTCAGTTTATCACCATTTAGATTCATAGATGGGATGGTACGTTTGGGTAAAGAAGTCGTTAACCCATCCTTAGCTCGTTTTTTTTCCAAGCATAAACACCTTCCGCAGCTACGGTTTATCACGCACGAACCGTATGAGGATGCATTAGCCAGTAATCCTTATTTTATCACACCTGAAGTGAGTTTTTCTTGGGTCGAGTTTCAACAAAAACATGCCCTAACTGCGTCAAATGGTTGGCATGCTGAAATAGATGAACTGCAAAAGGATTATGTGGATTCTTTAAGGCAGTATTTTCATCAAGCCCGTAGTAGTCAACTTACCGATGGGGCTGTATTTTACCGGCTAAGCACAATTATACCATCGTCAATCCCCATTTTTTTTTCTAACTCCTTCCCCGTTCGTGATCAAGCATTATTTGCACCAACTTGGTCTGTTAACAACCCTTTAATAGCACAGCGTGGGGCTGCGGGGATCGATGGAATTAGCTCGACTGCCTTTGGAGTTTCGCTATCCACCGACTTACCCATGGCCGTTGTTACAGGTGATATTGCTTTTTTATATGACATTAATGCCCTTTTATCCGCAAGGCTACTCACTAAGCCGTTGGTTATTTTTGTAATCAATAATGGAGGTGGAAGTATTTTTACTAGCCTGCCTATTCAACAAGCTGTTCCAGACAGTATGGATTGGTTTCTAACCCCTCAAAAAGTCTCCATCGAACATCTTGCAAAGGGCTATGGGCTTTCTTACACAAAGATTGTTGATTCAGACCAGCTTTGGGAGGCCCGCTGGGCTGAAGAAGTTCAGCAAGTTTTCCAGATACAGCACGAAACCCAGCTTAGCAGTTCTAGAAGGAACCATTATCCTCCGAATGCCCCGAAAACAAAGGAGTCTGTCAAGCCTGAATCAACCAGAGACCCCTCGAATGTTCGCATTGTTGAGTTTGTGACTAACGCTGAAGTTTCCAACACCGAACGCTCTAATTTTAGGTCCTAATATGGATGGCTTTCACCAACAAGTACGAGGAATACAATATTACTATACTACGCAAGGCCATGGCGAACATGATGTGTTATTTTTACATGGCTTTTTAGGGTCACATGAAATGTTTGAAGAGGCTTTGTCCAAGAATCTTTTAATGAATACACACCGGCTTATTCTGATCGATTTACTTGGCCATGGCGCTACGGATGGGGCTGAATTGCATTATCGATTTTCAGCTAAAGAACAGGTAGCAGATGTAGCCGACTTCATTCGTCATAATTGCCAAAAACCTGTCATTATAGTTGGGTATAGTATGGGCGCTCGACTTGCACTCTCATTGGCTATTCAACACCCTAGCTTATGCAAAGGACTGGTGCTTGAAAGCGGGCATTTTGGTATTTCTACGGAAATGGAACGTCAAAGTAGACAAAGCTTAGACGCCCAACGAGCCGATGAAATAATGGCA
>JAYPBC010000075.1:0-3323 GCA_038124025.1 Balneola sp.
CCTTCATATCTAATTCAAATTCTTCAATACCGGCTGGAACTCCTTCAGCTTGAAGCACTGTTGCCATACGTGGCACAATAAATGACATCACCGTATCAATCCAGGCTTGTGAGGTTGCTTCTACATTTGGATTGGCATTGGCTGCAGTTATGTTTGGATCGTTTGGATCAAACCAGTTCCAAGGAGAAGTATGAACAATCCATGGGGTCACAGGATTGGCCGGAGGAATTTCGACAGTATATAAACATTCTTCACCCGTTGGATTTGTAGATTGTTGGTCTACCCAAACGGCATCTGTGTAATTTTCGTTTAAGAATATATCATTATTCCCATATGCATTGGCCGCCTTTATCGCCCCATATGATCCCGTAACGCTCACAACTGCGAAAAATTGAGTGCCAATTGGTACATAAACCATCCCCGTATCATATGGCGCAAAAAAATCGTACTTGCTATGAATACTCAACATCGGAACATCACCTTGCTCCAACCAAGCGCCATCTCCAAGCGCACCGCCCATATTGATCACCATCAATACATCATCTGGCATACCTGCGTGATTAATGTAATTACGTCCTGGGGAGCTGTAATCCATTGTAGGCACACCAAAAGCGTTCTGTCCTGTAACAGTAATAGCAGCACCGTAACCATCAATATCACCAACAATGGATGTATCTACGTATGGGTCTCCTGGCAATACTGGCTGACCGAAGATACCAGTAGAATCCTGATACTTAAATTTAGCTGGTCCTGCAACTTCTGAATGCTTATCAATAGTCGCATATGCAAAAGTAATATATCCCCCTGAACCTTGACCTACCATAATGGTATTACTAGCATTGATTCCGTACGGGTTACCTGCACCAAGCTGAGTAAGGTTCAAGTAACGCACCAATGCTTTTGCATCTTGAATAGAATAGTAAACTGCCAGCAGGTTAGAACCACGACGAAGATCGAGGTTCGAACTGTTCGCCAACCATCCAAGGCGATATGAAGCTGCAACGCTTACATAACCCATTTTTGCGAAACGTTTACACATTTCTACTACTGCACTATCCTGGCGTGTGCCCAGCGGCGAACCGTTTAATCCCTTAGGAATGAATGAACCCGTATGCCAAATTATCACAACGGGACGATCTGTTACCGTATCCACCGCAGGAGAAGGCATGTAAAAGTCAGCTTGTAATGGCTGAAGGTTAGTTCCCGAAAGGGGGTTTGTTGCACTCGATGTTGTATCTGCATAGGGATTGAAGTTCACCCCATATGAAACATCTGCTTGTACAACAATCTCAGAATCCGTAAAAATCTCGGTGGTATAGCGTTGTGCAAACGCCATCGAAGAGATTAACAAGGCTCCCATTAAAAGAGTAATCTTTTTCATACACTGTTATTTTTTTAGGAAGGTTAATTTATTTGAATATTCAAGTAGGCCAACCTTCCAACTAAGGGCCCACCGAATACTTGATACACTTGATTATTCAATGCGTTACTCGCACCAATTTTATAGGTTATTGTAGTCTTCTTTTCATTCTTTTTCCGTTTTTGGGTCAAGGAACATTGCGCATCGACAAGTCCATAAGAAGAGATGCTACCTGTGAATTGAGGAGAACCCTCAAATAAGAAGCCCTCAACCCATTTATAGTTCACCCCGGCTCCAAGCAATCTTTCCTTATCCTTTTTGATAGGATAGTTTCTAATATTCCATCCGACATTGAATTTATGTTCGGGAGTATTAAAGGCTGGCACAATAGGGTCTGATACTGCCGATGTGAGTTTATTCCAGCTGTAATTCCCTGAAAGTGTTTGATAATCACCAATGTATGTATTAAGACCTATGGAAAAGCCTTGTGTAGTTACCTGCTCAGTGGCATTGGCGGCAATACGGTATACCTGTAATGATTTTAGTCTATCGATGGCCGTGGTCCCCTCCTCTATATCTGCGCCTATGATATAGCAAATAAAATCATCATATAGACTAAAATAATAATTTGCATCTACAAATACACGAGCTCCAATAGTGGCTCGGTAGCCAGCCTCAGCTGTTTTGACCTTTTCTGGGCGAATAGCATCAACGTTAAAATAACCAAAATCATGTTCAAGCCTTTGATTAGCAGGTTTACTTAAGTAGTCCGTAATATTATCTAATGTAACTAACGAGTCAAAACCATTCAGGTTACCGAGAAGAACCGCCCTGCCGACGTTATAATATAAATACTGATCAGCTAAAGTTGGGTTTCGAATAGCACTTGAAAAACTTACACGAAAGGTCTGATTCTCATTATGTTTATATACAGCAGAAACTGCTGGAGAAATCAAGGCTTTAAAATTTTGATTTTTATCAACCCTTCCTGTTGCGCTCAATTTCAGACGTTCATCTAAAAAGGAATCCTCCCAACCCCCATAAAGACCAACTTCCCTATTAGTTATTACCGCACCCGCTGTATCTGAGAATATTGTACCTGCGCTCTTTGGTGTGTAAAGTCGGAGGTTTCCACCCATTCGAAATATTGCACCATTATCTAGGGTAAACGTTCGTTCACCCTGAGTGTGATACAAAGCCGACTTATCATAAAATCGGCTGCCACCGTCGGTAAACAAGGTAGAGGTAATGTAATTCTTTAAATCATCAAATTCTGTTGTACCAGGAATTAGTTGATTCGCATAACGCTCAAGCTCTTCAATAGCCACTGCACCTAACGCATCTGATGCGGTAGCTATTGATACACTGTTTCGATTGTCTTGGTGTAGTTGATTAAAAAAATCTAGATTACTCGCAATCAGTGAATCCATTATGGACTGATATTGACTCATAGGCAGATTGTTTGCAGGAGCCCCGGGCAAAGCACGTACCTGAGGCCTAATAAAAAGATTCCACAGGCCCATGTAATATAAACTGTAGGACTGGTTTGATACAACACTGTCTTGCATTCTCAATGCTGTAAAGTAGGCATCGTAACTATTACCAGCATCTTCATGGGTAGAATAAGCGCGCCAAAACCACTTACCTTGCTTTTGAAGCTCTACCCTATTCTGAAGAAACAATATGTCCTTGAGACTATATCTATTATCACCTTGATAAACAGTTGTGCCAGACCCGAAATTCATAGCATAAATAGCCGTTAAGTCATCCTTGATTTTGTAGTGTAGAGCTGTAGTTAGCTTTATATTTTCTGTATCATAATCCACCAAATGCTTCTCTTCAATACCAGGACGATAAAATCTACCCATTCCTGGGAAAGTCTTAGAATCTCCACCATCATCCCACCAATCCTCATCACCATAACGGTTTACGGCATCATATCCACCTGGATTTAATTCGTTGT
>JAYPBC010000076.1:0-3284 GCA_038124025.1 Balneola sp.
TGATTCATGAAGACGGTTGGCAGATAGCTGCCTGCCCAGTCAATGGCCCGCAACTTGCCTTCCATTCGGGAGTTACCTCCGCCTTATGGTTTACTGGAGCAGAAAATATCCCTCGTGTTAAATTAGCGTTCTCCGATGATTATGGGCGCAACTTCAGTGATCCTATTTTACTTTCCGAAAACGAACCATTGGGTAGAGTCGATATCGTTATGCATGATGAGCATTCAGCATGGGTGAGCTATGTTGAGCGGCACGAAGACGGAGCTCGATTACACATTAAGCAGATAATGCGAAATGGTGCTGTATCCCAATCTCTTATATTAGATAATATGGAGGCAAGTAGACGTAGTGGATTTCCTCAGTTAACCACCTTTGAAGACGGACTTATTATTGCATGGACTGAATTAGGTGAACGAGCATCAACTATACGAACATCCTTTATAAAAGGTCTTTTTTAGCCTCATCGCTCTGTGACCCCTGACTAGATTAGGAATCTGGAAGTGATGTATGAGGTTCTTCTAGCAGAGCAATATCTTGTAATTTTCTTTCCATAACGTTGGTTCGAGTACTTCGTAGATTTTGAAGTGACTTATGGGCTCTTGCAAAATCACTGTCTACTTTCTCGAGATGAGCAGCAAACTTACCAAATTCGGTTTTAACCGATTCTAAGATTTTCCATACTTCACTACTTCGTTGTTGAACTTGCAGCGTACGGAAACCCATATGTAAGCTATTCAATAAAGCAGAAAGAGTGGTAGGTCCTGTGATGGTGATTCTATATTTACGCTGCAATGATTCAAACAGTCCAGGGTGGCGCAGTATTTCTGCATACAGACTCTCAATAGGTAAAAATAATATAGCAAAATCAGTCGTGTCGGGTGGATTGACGTATTTCTCAGAGATATCTTTTGCGAATGACTCAACAGTCCTTAGTAGAATCTTTTGGGCCTGCTCTATTTCTTTTGGATTACCATTCTCATAAGCATGAAGTAACACCTCATAACTCTGAATAGGAAATTTTGAATCAATGGGCATCCATACGGGTTCATCCGAATTTTTCCCAGGTAATTTAACGGCAAACTCGACATACCCTCGACTATCTTTTTTAGTGGCCACATTTTTTGCATACTGATCGGATGTAAGCAACTGTTCAAGTATATTTTCTAATTGGTATTCACCTAAAACACCTCTGGTTTTTACGTTATCTAAAACTTTTTTCAAGTCACCTACGCCAGTGGCAAGTTGTTGCATTTCACCAAGACCTTTATGTACTAACTCTAAACGCTCAGACACTAACTTAAAGGATTCACCCAGCCGTTTTTGGAGAGTTTCCTCCAATTTTTCATCCACTGTTTTTCGCATTTCCTCAAGTCGCTTCGAATTATCATCCCTAATTTCTTTTAGCTGATCCTCCACTGTTTTTTTAACTTCTTTTATACGCTTTTCTGCTTCTTCGTTAAGTTTTTCCTGCTTCACAATGACTTCCGCTAATTTGTCTCGTAGTAGGTTATTTTGATCATTCACTGTCTGTTTTTGAGCCGCCTCAAACTTGTCTAGCTTTGCTTCTAGTTCGGTGCGTTGAACTTGGGCAGCTTGAGCATTCTCTGTCCGTATTCGAGAAAATTCATCCCGCAGTGTTTTTTCATACGAATCCAATTTCTCAAGCATAGACTTTTGAAGCGAGTCCGCATCGGTGGCAGCATTATTGTGATGTAGCTTCCACAAGTACCATACCGCTAGTAATTGAAGTGGCAATAGCACTGCTAAAAAATAAATACTTATATCCATTTGAGTTTATCTGGTTGATGAATCTGGTTGATAAATCCAATCACTAAATCTTACACTTTACGCTGTAAAGTACATAGAGACTATGACAATTTCTGTCACCCTTGCGATAAGAATTTTATTTTGTACTTTTCAGCTATCACTAATTGTTTTAAATAGCTCAAAATCTATTGTCTAAAAATACCACCAACTTACTCAAACTGGATAACAATCTTAAAAAAGAACTCTGGTTTTTACTACGTTTATTTTTCTTGAGTTTTATTGGAACTACCACCCTATTTTGGTGGGCGGAGTATGGGAAAAATGGTATAGATAGTATCACAGATGTTATCTGGTGGTGGGTAGTAACATCAACAACTGTGGGTTATGGTGATATTACCCCTAGTAGTGATTTAGGTCGTATTGCGGGTGTCATAGCTATAATCATTGGCATTTTTGGATATACTCATACCATTTCACTCATACTTGAATGGGTTAAGAAGAGCTTTTCACAAGAAGAAAAAGGATTACTACCGTACACTGGTAAAAATCATATTGTAGTTTGCGAATACACGGCCTACGCAGACGAACTTATCCATGCGCTCAGAGGATTTGACCCAACAAAAGATATGGAACGAGTTGTAATAGGCTCACTTATAGAGAATCGTCCCTATTCAGACTGTCACTTTATACGTGGTGTTGCCGTGAGTCCAGAAACCCAGGACAAGGCTAATATTCAAGCTGCTTCGGCTATATTTATTTTCGAAAATATCCGATTCACAGATCCTGATGTTAAAACACTACATGTAGTAAGTCGTATCATGCGGAAGAATGTGCATGCCCACATTTATGTTGAACTTATTAATCCTGAACACCCCCTTTTAGAGCATCTTCCAAGAAGTATTATACCCATGAAGAGTGACGATATCCTTCAGTCTATACTAGTTCAAGAAGGCTTTGACATTCAGAAGTATTGGAAAGAAAAATAATGTACTTTATTCATTCTATTAGCTGATTCAGTAATATTCTAAAAAGACTAAATCAGGTAATTCCTACAAAACTACCCCTCTCCTTACGTAGATTCAACACTCACTAGCCGATAAATAACATTCCTTTATGGCAAAAAATCATTCATTTTATGTAGCTGCAATAACCCTTGTCGCCACCCTAGGTGGCTTACTCTTTGGATTTGATAGTGGGGTCATAAATGGAACTGTCGATGGACTTCAAGAAAGTTTTAATTCAACCAGTGCAGGTACGGGCTTTAATGTAGCCTCAATGCTGTTAGGTTGTGCCATTGGTGCTTTTTTTGCTGGAAGAATGGCCGATCGATTTGGCCGACGATCCATTCTAATCGTAGCTGCCGTATTTTTTATTATATCAGCATTTGGTAGTGGAATTGCTAGCGCTTCAGTAGAATTTGTAATCTACCGTATTATTGGTGGACTAGCTGTGGGCGCAGCTTCGGTACTCTCAACGGCCTATATTAGTGAAATTGCGGGTTCTACCCAAGCTGAATT
>JAYPBC010000077.1:0-3196 GCA_038124025.1 Balneola sp.
TATTCAAATACTGGAGATGAAAAAACAATAAAAAATACACAAATAGAAACAAAGGCATGGATAGATCAAATTCAAAATCTGGGTGCGGGAGAAATTGTTTTAAATTGTATGAATAAAGACGGTGTTAAGGATGGATATGACATCACACAGTTAAATATTATGCTACAAAATTGTGACGTTCCATTGATAGCTTCTGGAGGCGCGGGAACTAAAGATCACTTTAAGGATGTGCTTACTAAGACTGAATCCAGTGGCGCTCTTGCTGCAAGTGTATTTCATAAAGATTTAATTAATATCAATGAACTTAAAGATTTTTTAAGAAACAAATCTATAAACATAAGGTACTAGAAATGGACATAGAAAATTTAAACTATGATGATAGAGGATTAATTCCAGCAATAATTCAAGATTCAATATCTTTTAATGTTTTAATGCTTGGATATATGAATAAAGATTCAATTCAACATACACTTAGAACTGAAGAAGTTACATTTTTTAGCAGGTCAAAACAAAGACTTTGGACTAAAGGAGAAACATCTGGTAATAAGTTATTACTAAAATCTATCGAATTTGATTGTGATAAAGATGCTTTACTAATTAAAGCAAAACAACTTGGGCCAACATGCCATCTAGAAAACTATTCATGCTTTAAATCAGAGGAAAGAAATTCCTTTTCTATCATTGCTGAACTTGAAGCTGTCATTGATGACAGGAAAGATAAGTCTTCAGAAAATTCATATGTTGCATCGCTGCTAAATAAGGGTGTTAAGGAGATTGCTAAAAAAGTTACAGAAGAAGCAGGTGAAACATCAATAGCGGCAGTTACAAGTGACGGAAGATTGATAGATGAATCAGCAGATTTATTATTTCATCTACTGGTTCTTTTAAAAAACCAGAATTATTCCATGGAAGATGTCTTTATAGAATTAAAAAAAAGAACTTCTAATCAATAGACTTAATTTCAATATAATCTATAAGTAATCTACCCCTATCTTTGTCCTCAAAGTTTGAACATTCAGCATCTTGACAGTACCTTGATGTATCGGGACTTCCGCCACCATTACCTCCAGATGCTACATTTAATATTAAATAAAAGTCTTCATTAAATGGCCAGTATTCGTTATTAAACTCACTTCTATCATCTTTGTTTATTGTGAAATATGGTTCCGTTTGTGTATCTAAGAAATATTCAATTTTATCGGTTTGCCATCTCATTGTGACTGAATGGAACTTATCATAAAAATCAACATCTGCCGGAACGGCTTCAATTTTCCAAATATTTCTTGATGTTCCTGTTGTACCAAAGTGGATTGTAGATTGAGTTTCATATGCTTGATGGTTCTGCATATGTTCTACTAAGTCATTTTCTCCATCATTTGGCCATTTTTTTTGTCCTTCTACAAAACCTTGTGGAAGCATCCAAATTGCTGGCCAATGGCCCATTCCCTCTGGATGTTTGAAACATACTGTAACTTCGGAACCAGTTGAAATAACTTTTTTGCCTGAGGTCATAATTCTAGCTGAAGTATAATCCCATGTATAAGCGCAATCTTTATCAGCACAATATGGATCCTCAAATGGACTGGTACTATTATAGATCGGCTGTATTTTTAAATACCCATTTTCAATAAATGCATTTTCAGTTGTATTTGTTTCAGAATTACAATTTTTTGAATACCCTTCATTGCAACTTGTATAGTATTGCAATTCATTGTTACCCCAACCTTGAACATAATCAGAGTCTCCATTTGGGCAGCCAGGAGTTGCACAAAAACCATTTGATTCCTGATATGTAAAGATTTCATTATCTAATATATTATTAGAAAATTCTTCAATCCAATGACTTGAGCCAGTATTTTCTGGTTCTTTACAATATGAGCTTTTATCTTCAGCATAAATATCATTTCCAGAACCGCTAGATTCAGTAACTTGGACAGTTACAGATTTAGAAACTGTATTTTGTGCACTCTCACCTCTACAAGTAAGCGTATAAGTATAAGTACCAACCTGATTTAGGGTGAGTGATTCTGATCCAGAACCAGTAGCTTTGGTACCATCCCAGTCGCCACTACCAGTACATTCAATGGCATTGGTAGTTGTCCATGATAAATTAACAGCATTACCCACCGTTATAGATTCAGAAGAGGCTGAAAAAGTATTAATAACTGGATTAAAGGCTGTCGGTGGTTGTGGTTCTGGTGAGCCACCACCACCGCCTCCACCACAAGACACAAGAATGATAGTTAACAATAGGTTAAAAACGATTTTATGATTCATTGAATATTTTTTATTAAAAAAAAATTATTATATTAGCTTTTAGATGTGAAATCATTAGTTAACTGTTTCATTTCACCTCTTAAAACAAATAATGCAATTAAGTTTGGTATTGAGACCAAAGCCACAACAACATATGCAATATTCCATACAATAGTGGTATCAATTACTGCAGCTAAAATGAAACATAAAACATAAAAATTTCTATACCAAAATACACCCCTTTCACCAAAAATGTATGCAGTTGATCTATCACCGTAATAACACCATGTAATAGCAGTTGAAAATGCAAACAATAGCAATGCTATTGCAACAAGTTTACCTCCGTAATCACCAAAAGTTCCTTGTGAAAAAGCTTTAGCAGTTAATTCAGCAGAGCTTACAAGAGATTTTCCTTCAAGTATAACTGGATCAATTATTTTTCCATCAACAACGTTCAATGTGCCTGAATATAAATTCTTGCTTGAATTATTCTTAACTAGAACATTCTCTGCTATTGATCTTGAATGAAGAATAGTTATGTCTGAATTAATCAATTTACCATTTTCAATTGTTAGTTCTCCGCTATATTCAGAAACATTAGACTTAATTGATTGAACATAATTTGTTAGTTCATTTATATGGTCAGGAAAAACATAGGATCCATCAGTATTTTTCTCATCGCTGTAGAGTCCTTCAAGAATAACCATGTCTGTTTTTGCAAAAGTTGTATCAAATTTTTGTGTCCATACTCCACTTGATAAAATAACTAAAGCTGTAACACTACAAACTACAATAGTATCTATAAAGGGTTCTAGTATTGAAACAACACCTTGGTCAATAGATTTATTCTTTGATGATGCGTGAGCTATTGGAGATGAACCTTGCCCAGCTTCATTTGAGTATAAACCTCTAGCAACACCATATTTTAAACTCATAGCAA
>JAYPBC010000078.1:0-3170 GCA_038124025.1 Balneola sp.
GCTATTGCTATGTTGTAATCAGACAAGGCAGTAGCTTTCATTTTTTGATACTTTAATATTTGCTGTTGCATCCGCAAAACTTCTTCAAAGTCTTTTCCTGAATTGCCATAGGCAGTAAACAGGAGATTTAAAGATTGTTGAGATGTGATAATCTGTTCTTCGTAGAGTTCGATAAACTCAAGCTGCTTTTGAATATCGAACCAAACCATCTCGTAGGAGCTGGTAAGTCTGTTTGCCATATCTACTTTTTGGTGCGAAAAGGATTCCTGCATCAGTTGGGCTTCCTTCTGTGCTGCCTTATATTTTCCCCGAAAAATTGGAAGACTCACAGACACCATTGGCATAAATACATCTTGACCATTATCAGGTAATGACATATCCGTTCCTTGACCCACGATAACATAATCCAAGCCTACGCCAAGTTTTGGTAGCCCCTGCTTGATGGCAGCTTGTTCCTGTGCTTCACTTGCCTTTATTTTTAAGTCCAACTCATCGAGTAATGGATTGGAAGTCAATAGGGAATCCTTGCGGTATTCGGTAGGCAAGCTTGCTGTGTATAATGAATCCTGAACGATAACAGGCTCATTCTCCTGTCGATTCAGAAGCGTATTGAAGCGAGTTTCAAGTGGCTTTTTCTTTTGCTCCAAAATGGACAAGTTGGTCGTGGCATCTTTGAGCATGATGTCCACCCGCAACACATCCACCATTGCACCTTTACCATTCTGAAACTTGACGGTAGCAATGTCTTTGTAGGACGAGAGAATACTTAAATTTTCCTCTTCTATTGCTATAAGTCTATGTAGTTCATATAGTGGGTAATATGATGCGGAAACTTGATAATACAATTTGTTACGGGCATCTAAAAACTCCTGATACTTGGCCTCTGCCATTAAGGTAGCCGCATCTTCCTGAGCTTTTAAAGTGCCAAACCAAGGGAACATTTGTGTCAATGAAAATCTTGCCCTTTGAGGACCTACACGAGTTTCTACAGGCGAAATAAAATAGCCGAAAGACAAATTTGGATCTGGTAAGCTGCTCACTTGTGCAACCCGCTCCATCGCTGCTTCAAAAGACTTGTATTTAGCTTGTAGTCCCGGATTGTTTTCAGCAGCTATTTTGAAATAATCATCTAATGATTGGGCATTTGCCAAAAAAGAAAATCCCAAAGTGATGACTGTAATTATAATGTACTTTTTCATGATTGTGCTTTTAGGATTTTACGTTCTTCTCTCCAGCAATAAATCACGGGTACAATGAAAATGCTGATTAATGCGAAGGCCATGCCACCGAATGATGGGATTGCCATAGGTATCATGATGTCTGAACCACGGCCTGTAGAGGTAAGTACAGGCAAAAGGGCAATCATGGTAGTACTTACAGTCATCAACGCTGGCTTTATTCTTCTGAGTCCTGCTTCAATTACCGCCTGTCTTACTTCTTCATGAGTGGCGGGCTTATTGCGTTCAAAACTTTGATCCAGGTAGGTAGCAATCAAAACGCCATCATCGGTGGCTACTCCAAATAGGGCTATAAATCCTACCCATACTGCAACACTTAAATTGACCGTATGCATTTGAAATAGCTCTCGAATATTGGTGCCGAATAATGAAAAATCTACAAACCAATCCTGACCATACAGCCAGAGCATAATAAAGCCTCCGCTAAATGCCATAGCAATACCCGTAAACACCATAAGCGAAGTAGAAACGGATTTGAATTGGAAGTAAAGAATGAGGAATACAATACCTAGCACCAGCGGAACGATAATGGATAGCCGTTTCTCTGCACGAACCTGATTTTCATAACTACCTGAGAATTTGTAGCTCACCCCAGAGGGCACGTTTAGTTCACCTGAGTCAATTTTGTCTTGAATTGTCTTTTGAGCATCATTTACCACTGTGACTTCAGAAAACCCATCTCTCTTGTCAAAAAGGACATAACCTACCAGAAAGGTTTCTTCGCTTTTTATAGCTTGTGGCCCTCTTATGTATTCAAAATCTACTATTTGAGACAAAGGAATTTGCGCACCTGTTGGTGTAGGCATGAGGATTTTTCCCAATGCTTCAGGATCGTCCCTTAATTCTCTTGGATAGCGCACTCTTACAGGAAAGCGTTCACGACCTTCTACGGTAGAGGTTATTTTCATGCCACCAATAGCGGTCTCAATCGTCTGCTGCACATCTTCTATATTCAATCCATATCTTGAAATTTCATCCCTATTAATATTGAGATGGATGTACGGTTTACCTACGATTCTATCTGCAAAAACGGCTTCTGCCTTTACCGATGGAACTGCTTTAAGAATATTCTCTAATTGTAAACCGAAGTTCTCAATGGTTTTTAGGTCAGGGCCATACACCTTTATGCCCATTGGTGCTCTCATCCCTGTTTGGAGCATGACCAATCGGGTCTCTATAGGTTGAAGTTTAGGTGCAGAAGTAACCCCTGGTAATTTGGTTACATTGACTATTTCATTCCAAATGTCATCGGGAGATTTGATGTGGTTTCTCCAATTGCGGTAATACTCACCATTTTCATCAGCAATTAATTCATTCGCCTCTATTCCTCGCTCCAAACCTTCTGCGTTGGTTAGAGTATCACCGGATACGGTAATAAATCTATTGTCTTTATCTACCTTGAATCTCTGTCTGTGCCCTTTTTTATTGAGAATGTATTCGGATTTGTAATTGATAATATTCTCATACATGGATATGGGTGCAGGATCTAGTGCAGATTCTACCCGTCCCAGTTTGCCTACAGTCAATTCAACTTCCGGAATATTTGTGAGCAACATATCCAATTGGCCAACCACTTTGCGATTGTATGCTACCCCGGAGTGAGGCATAGATGTAGGCATCAACAAAAAGCTACCTTCATCAAGGGAAGGCATAAATTCTTTACCAATCCCCGGAAAGGTATGCACCATAGTTGACCATCCTTTCGTTTGATTGATATTCCATCCTACTTTTTCAAAGCCTTTTGAAACAAAGCCAAAAACGCTATTGAAGCCAAGCCAGATGGTTGCCCCTAGAAAAATCAGTATTGTAGGTATGATCAGGAACTTGATCTTGTTGTTCAAACACCAATTGAGTATTTGTTTGTACTGATATTCTAATAGGGTGAAACCACCCAGAATACAACCCACAAGTAAGGATACAAAAATGAAGTTG
>JAYPBC010000079.1:0-3136 GCA_038124025.1 Balneola sp.
AAAAAATGGACCTAAACTCAGCTAAATTGAGTCGCTATCCTAGCCTTGGTATCGGGCTAGACTATATAAGTATTGCAGAAAAACCTGGTCAATTTGGGATTCAGAATAATGGTAAAGATGCTGTTCTTGCAAAAGTATCATTTAGTCTTCCCATAGCCCAAAAGAGAAAAAAGGCTGACATTCAATCGAAAGCATCTGAATTGTCCGTTAGCGATTACCGCTTACAAGCGCACCTAATTGAAGTAAAGACGGCACTTGAACAATGGAATACTACCCTTGAGATCAATGAAATACAACAAATCAGAATAGCTAATCAAATGGCCATTGTCGACGAATTACTTTCTTTGGAGCAACAAGCTATTGAGGCAGAACAAGGAGACTTGAGTAGATATTTTGAGTACTTTAATAAAAAACTACGCCTCAAAACAGAATTACTTCAATATCAGGAGAACGAATTTTTAACCAAAATGATGGCTCAAAGTGTATTGAGTCCGTTATCAATGGAATTTATTAAATAACATAATTTTAATTATCACTTATGAAATATCAAAAATACCTAAGTTACCTGCTTTTTTTTGTCTTACTTATTTTTCAAGCTTGTGGTGAAGCTGACGCGCCCTCAACAAATAATATAAAGGAGAATCACGATGCTGAATTCCATGATCATTCTGAATCGACTGAGACCTATTATTGTAGTATGCACCCTGAGGTTCGGCAGACTGAACCTGGAAATTGCCCTATTTGTGGAATGGATTTAATTCTTGACCAAAATACTACCACTGACAGTGTACAAACAGCGCTAGGACATAGTAATTCGTTATACCTAAGCCGTTCTGTGAATAAAAATCTGGGCCTACAAACAGTTCAAGTTGAATCTGGTTTAGTCAATCTCGAGATACAGTTGCCTGGAAAAATAGAATTAGATCCAACAAAATCGGTACGAATGTCGACCTATATTGCAGGAAGGATTGAACAACTTTTTGTCAATTTTGAAGGGGCTTTGGTTGAAAAGGGACAGGTTGTTGCTAAACTATACTCACCACAAATGATTACCGCCCAGCAGGAATTTCTAACACTTATTGAAAATAATCCCTCTAGGGTCAAGTTGATTGAGTCAGCACAAACTAAACTAGAACGTTTAGGTTTTAGCAACGAAGATATTTCTAAAATAAAACAGACAAAAAAACCTACGATTAACATTGAATTAAGAGCACCAGCTAGTGGCTATGTGCATGGCCTCAATGTATTACCAGAGCAATATATAAATCAGGGTGAAGCGTTATTTTCAATCAATGATCATCGTAAGGTATGGCTTGTGTTAGATGCCTACGAAGATCAGCTGCCCTACCTACAAACCGGACAAGAAATTCAATGGAAATTATTTCATAAAATAGACCCTATTAGTGACAGGGTACCTATGAGAGGTTTGATCGAATATATTGATCCTCAGCTCGATCCAAAGCTACTCACGGCTAAAGTGAGAATTACATTAGAAAATGAAGATTTAAAACTACGCCCCAATCAATTGTTATCGGGTAATTTAGTAATACCTTATAGCTCTTCGGAGGTTATTTATATCCCAAAATCTTCTGTCTTATGGACAGGTGAGCGCAGCTTTGTATATGTGGTATTAGAAACAGATGCTGGATCTATTTATGAGTTGCGACCAATTCATTTAGGCCCAGAGGTTGGTGATGTAGTAGTGGTTCATTCTGGATTAAATGAAGGTGATTTGGTAGTGAGAACGGGTACCTTTGTTATTGATGCGGCTTCCCAATTAAGAGGATTGGACAGCATGACCCAACACAGCCATATCGGTGTGGGTAAGGAAATCAATAATCGTACTGAAATAGGGACACCATCTCATACTAGCTCTCAGCGTTATACTTCTCTAGTTACCATGCCGCAGAGTACTGAAATAGATTCTTCTTTAACCCTATATCTTGATATTAAAGACGGATTCGTTGCCGATGATTTTGAGGCTATAACGAGTAAAATGAGCCAATTATCAACTATGATAAAAAGCTGGGTACCAGAATTAACAGAGGATAGTTCAACTTTGAAGCTACTATCCCAAGCCGCTCAAACTCTTGCTGGTTCTACCGATATTACAACTTCTCGTACTTCTTTTATTGCATTTTCACGTCTTTACATTGATTTTATAAAAGAGCTTGATCGTGATGATATACTATTTGTCCAATTTTGTCCAATGACAAATGAAGGTAAAGGTGCTTATTGGTTAAGCCGAGAACAAGAAATTAACAATCCCTACTATGGAGCGATGATGCTTCGTTGTGGAGAGACTATTGAACGAATATAAATTTTGCATAGCCACAATAGGAGATAAACTAATGAAGCCCTTAAATCTTTACAACTCTATAGCCCTCTTTAGTATACTATTAATAAACGTTTTGGGGTGTTCTAAACCATCCATAAAGCAGGTATCAATTGACAATCCTAGTTCATTGAATAGTACTTTTCCCCGACTTTACACGGACAATATAGGTTCAGTGCATATGAGTTGGATCCATCAAGTAGATGAAGTAGCTGAGTTACGTATAGCCACCCTATCCTCACCGAGTATCACGGAAAAGGCCGATAAATTTGAGTGGTCTCCCTATACTTCAGTGGCAAAATCAGATGATTGGTTTGTCAACTGGGCCGATTTCCCTTCGGTTATTGGATTAAACGGGACTCCTATGGCCGCTCATTGGTTAGATAAAGTGCCTGGATCGCCCTATTCCTATCATGTAACCATTCAACCCATACAAGATAAATTTATGACCCAAATAATTAATAAGGGCAACGGACAAAATGGTCAGGCAGAATTTGAGTATGCAGCTTTTGTACCACATACTGATAATACCAACACAGAACATGGATTTGTGAGCATGCAACCTATGGATAGCTCTGCATTTTATGCGATTTGGCTGGATGGCCGAAATACTGGCGGTATGGATCACGACGGTATGAAGCATCAGGATGTGGATGTTAATCAAGATACTAAGGATTCTGATAGCTCAGATTCAAAATTAGCCACTGCTATGACACTAAGAGGTGCATTACTAGGAAGAGACGGTAAAATTATTGAATCGCATCTAATCGACAATGCCGTTTGTGACTGTTGTAACACTTC
>JAYPBC010000080.1:0-3117 GCA_038124025.1 Balneola sp.
TTGATCACGGTCTATGTTTTCCCTCCGGATCAAACTTGACAGAAGAGGAGTGGCACTGGATAGAAAAAGCAATCACGAAATATTTTCAATTAGAATTATCCCTGTAGGTCTGATAATTTTCTTGAGGATGCCTTTATCGTTCTATTGGAATCATTGCTGCAGGCTTTATTCTAATACTATTAGGTATAGTTGCATTTATGTCATTAAAGATAAATTGCTTACGAGTTATTACTACTATCTTAGGCTAGCATCTTTTAAGAGTGGTCAAATCTAAGATTGTGTAGGGTTAATTTTGAAGATAATGTGTTCTATTACTTGTGGTTTTCAGTTTTTACCAATAAGAGAGAGGTGCAAAATGCGCCATACTCTATTGAAAAAATAAACACGAACTACAAAGTCGTTATATTTCAGTTATAGAAAACGGATTGTATCACGCTTATAAGGCATATCCTTTACCATTAGAACTTTAAGCAAAATAAAATGTAATTTGCATCAAAAGCAGATAAAAGTTGATTTTCCGATATGAATGAGAATAGAAAACAACAACTTGTAGTACCATCAGATAGGTTAGATGTCAAGGATCTATTTCTCAAAGTAATTAGTAGATGGCAATTTGTTCTTTTAGGTATCGTTTTTGGTGTTTTAGCCGCATTTGTAGTAAACCGTTACGTTAAAGATATCTATCAGTTAGAAGCTGTTCTAAATGTAGAGCAGATAGAAAACCCCCTTGCAAGTAGCGGAGTTTCATTAGTTGTTAATACGTTTGGCGAGAGTGTATTAGACGTCAAAGAACTTGTACTGAAAAGTGTTGAACTCAATAAAATGGCCGCGAGGAGATTAAATTGGGAAGTGAAATATTTCCGCACAGGTCGTTTAACTCATGTTCAATTATATCAAAACAGTCCTATTGAAGTTGAATATGATAAAAACCATTATCAAATCATTAATATTCCCTTCATCGTAAAGGAGGCTTCAGCGGGATTTGAAATTTCCACAGATTTACTTGATCAAGAAACTTCAGTTTATGATTACAGTAATGAATCAGAAATTCGGAGAGATTCCATTTCTTTCCCAAAAGGAAAATATAGTTATGGCGAATGGATAGAAGGTAAAGATTATCGATTTAGGATTCATAGAAATAAAGAGTTTAAACTAGGTACAGACGATCAAATTGCTTTTGTGTTTAAGTCTATTAGCAGTATTGCACACACTAATAAGAATCAACTGATGGTGAATGTTTCAGATAAACTTAACACCACTACGATGAGGCTTTCGGCAAGAGGGAATAATCCATATATTCTCGCCGATTTGATTAATACGACTGTTCAAACTTTGAGGGATTATGAGCTCGAGCGTAAGAATGAACGAGCGAGGAATACGATTGTTTTCATTGATGAACAGATAAGAGGAATTGTGTCCGATTTAAGGAATTCTGAGCTAGAGCTGGAAACCTTTAGAGCTCAAAACTTAGTAGTCGATCTCGGTGCAGAGAGCCAAGAGCTTTTAAATCAAATTGGGGTTATTGACGACGAACTAACAGAAAATATACTCTTACAGCGATATTATAAATACGTAATTGATTTCCTTAATAATAATTCACAATTGGTTGAATTATCCCTGCCTCCACTGAATGGCATGGAGGATCCAGTAGTTTCTAGCCTTATAGAGAAATTAGTTTCACTTAATGGTGAATTAAGTACAGCTAGAATAATGCTGAATGCAAATAATCCGCAGGTAATGAACCTTGAAATGGAAATTACCAATACTAGAGAAGCTTTAGTTCAAGGAGCATTAAACGCACTAGAACATACTGAGAACATAGAAAGAAGTATACAGGACCGATACCTAGACTATCAAAGGAAGATTACTAAGTTACCTGCAAAAGAGCAGCAATTCATTAATATTCAACGTAGATATGAAACATACGGGAGGCAATATGAGTCTTTGCTGGAAAAAAGAGCGGAGGCAGGTATATTGCAAGCGAGTAACCTTCCGGATACGCAGGTTATAGATCCTGCATCTGCGGAATTTAAATCTCCAGTATCTCCAAATCGTCGAAAAAATCTGCTCTTGGGATTGGTGATTGGGATGGCATTTCCAATATTGATAATAATTATTCTAGACTCCCTGAATAATAAAGTTCGGAGCCGAAAGGATATAGAATTAATGACTTCAATACCAATAATTGGGGGAATCGGGAATTACCCAAATAAAGGTATAGTGGTAATTGAAAAACCAAGAAGTGCTGTTACAGAATCATTTCGGGGCTTGATTGCAAATCTGAATTTCATTATTGAAGATTTTAGGGATTCTGCGAGCAAGTCTGCAAAGATTGTCATGGTTACGTCCTCTATTGGTGGTGAGGGTAAAACATTTGTCTCTTCTAATCTGGCTTCCGCAATAGCCTCAACGGGGTTGAAAACGTGTCTTGTGGGTGTGGATTTGAGAAAGCCGAAGCTATTGATAAATTTTAACTTAGAAAATGATATTGGGCTAAGCTCCTTTTTAACAGATTCTAATATAGTATTACCTCAAATCATTAAAAAGACACAACTAAATTCTTTAGATGTGATAGGTTCTGGATCTATTCCACCTAATCCTGCTGAATTATTAGGAAGGAGTAGATTCGATCATTTTTTAAACGAATTAAAGGAAACTTATGATGTTGTGATTTTAGACACTCCACCTGTAGGTCTTGTCGCGGATGCGTTGAATATACTTCCCAAAGTGGATGGAACAATTTATGTTACTCGGCATAATTATACACAGAGAGCATTGTTAGGTTTTATAAACGATCAATTTGAGAACGGTTTAATTTCAAATGTTGGTATCATTTTAAATGACGTTAAACATACCGGCGCTTATGGTTACGATTCAGGCTATGGTTATGGTTATGGATATCGCTATGGCTATGGTGGCTATGGTTATTTAAATGATGAAGGAGACGGCTATCACGAGGATTAGTGGTCTTTACTTTTCAATTCAGTTTTCAGCTATAAGATTGGGTGTTATGAGTTTAATATAAAATGAGCAGGTCCAACGATAGAGGTGTTTCTTCAGATTTATTTGGGGGCATCAAGTGGTCGGTATATGAAGTTTACGGTGGCCAATTTATAT
>JAYPBC010000081.1:0-3095 GCA_038124025.1 Balneola sp.
GTATAAAATAGCGCCGCCCAAGCTATCCAAAGGCAATGTTATGGGTTGAACCGCTATGTTTGGAGGCACAGTATCTAGAAGCCCACGAGCATATCCATAACGGTTCAAAGAAAGTACCGAATCTGAATTACAGATGTTGTCAATATCTTTACCGTCAGATACAATATTCAATGTGAAATCCCTTCGCAGTCTAGATGTATCGTGACGTGGCTGAAATCTAAAGTGCACATCTACATCCTGACCTGCCAATAAATTTACAGGTAAGCCTGAAAGGTACGTAACGTCCAAAGAATCTTGGCCAGTAATGAATGCTGAATCAACAGTCAACACTGAAAATTGAGAACTTTGAATATTTCTAATATTAATTGAAAAGTCAACGAATTCCGAAGCGGCATTTACGTAGGTGATTAGTGTGTCGTTAGTAACGGATGAGTCTTGTCGAATTGGAAGCTCGATATTATCGACCAACACATCATCAAAAGAATCACCACTATTGCTACTCTGCCAAAACCTTATCATTGTGGCCGATGTTTGAGCCGCAGCTGGAAGCGTTGAGGATTGCGACCAACCACCAAAAGGAGGTTTACTTCCCCCCCCAAACTCCACCCAGGAGGAGCCGTTATTTATGGAATAATAAAGCCTGACTCCTTCACCAGCATCAGCTGTCTCACACCCTCCTTGAGCTGTTTTATATTTTATAACTCCGCCCAAGCTAAGGTCAAGAGGTATAGTCTGAAACCAACGCCAGTTTTGATCACCATAGAGGTGTACTGCAAAAAGCCCGTCAAGATCGGTCCCACAGCGGGTAGAACTATTAGATATGTTGGCAGCAACGCCAAAACTATCCCATAAGGATGGATTGGGTGTAGTTCCGCTTTCAAAATCTTCAACTGAGACGCCCGGACTACTTAGAGTACCCGTTCCGGCATATTTTGAAATCGATACATCACCATTTCTAGAGTTAGCATCATTCTTGCCCTTAGTGTAGTAATAGAGTCTCCTTGTTTCACCGTTGGTGAACTGACAACCCACTTGCCAATCGTAAATGTAGAATCTCCATTTATGCTGGTCAATTACAACATTACTGGAATCAATGGTGTAGAATTGACTATTCCAGTAAAAGTAAATGGTATCTTCATCCGCCCCCATGTGTCCACCCCAAATACCTTCAATGTACATCGTGTCTGACGAGTAATCATTCAGCTGATTGGTATTAAAAATATGATACGGAGCCAATGTTTTACCCGAGGTGAATTCATCGATCGTTCCAATGGTTAATGCCCCAACCTCTTGCCAAGTTTTATCCAACTCGGATTGATCATCGAAACCTGCATAATCGTAGTGATTCTGCGCGGTATCTGAGGTAAAGACACTTATCGCGGATGCATCATTCATTAATAGAGATTCAAAACGATTAAATTCATTCAAGTCGAAACCAATTTCTAGCCATGAATCCTCTTGCCCATTCTGGTCTAAATCTGTTGCGGCACCGTATAATGAAATGTAATAATTGTTCGTGCCTGTTAAGGTACCGCTGGCATTGGGGTTAATGTTTAACTGATTTGGCGTATTGTTAAAAGTACTTGAAGTTTGGGTGGTATCGTGAAGACTAATAGTGTAGTTGGCTAAATCAACTCTCAAGTAAGTATCGATGTCCTTACCACTCGACACATTTAAACCGATCCACAGCAAACCATCATTAAACGTACTGTCGCCGAGACGTGCTCGAAAAAATACATGGTCGCTTCTTAGTTTCTGATCCGAGTCATACAATTCTTGGTAAGTGGCCTGGAACAGAGCATTGGAGTCGTTTCCAACAAGGTCTATCTCACTAGAATTGCCGGATTGATCGTCGTACGGATCCCACATGGAACCTTTTAGGAGGTCGTGCCATTGCTTGTCAGCAACAGATAGTGAATCCCCTGACACCAGTGTGTTGCGATACTCAAAATGTTTTTTAGACACACACACCTCCGTAGGGTTTGGATTGTGGTAGTATAATTTGACTGTATCGTTATATCCTAAAACAGTATCTGCAGGTAATTCAGGTACTGTAAAGTAGAGTCGATCACTACCTGATGCTAAGTACGGGTCTATATTTATATAATTGGCAGTAATACTATCGACATATGCTTCACCCGGGCCGTTTCCATACCATGACCAATATTTCATCCAAATATTCATCTGATCTCCTGCATCCACAGAAAGCGGCGATAAACTATTTATGGTGTTATTATCCCAATACCGATGCCGTAAATAGGCACTACTAGTCCAATTTACACAACCATTTTCATCGGTCACGAATGCCTTGTATGTAGTATAAGAACCACTCTCACCAGCAGTACTGTCATAGGGAACTCGGACCGTATCGCCAGATGCTACGGCAATGTCATAATAGCCACTAATTGTATCAGCATACTGATACATTTGACTTGGATTATCCGGGTATATGTAACTATTCGGATAACTTGACGAGTTACGATACCAAATTTGGTAGAGCAGCGTATCTGATTCAGAACTAGTAAATTTAAATTCAAGAGAATCAGCATGGCCACAGGTGATTACATGTTGATCATTATTATTTGAGTTTCTCGAAAAAACCTCTGTTGGTCTACCAATCCAGGTATTTGTGAAGGGTGCTGTCCATACAGGTTCTGGGCTACGACATGGATTACTCGAGTTAAGTATTTTGTCAAAATAGAATTTTATGCTATCAGTTCGGGTCTGAGTTGTATTAAGACTTACAGCGGGGTAGGCAGCATTTAAAGCGTCTGGAATAAACCATACAAAGAGTGTGTCCAGACCATTATCTGGACCAACTAGGACTGGATTTAGCTCATCACCTTGCCACCAGTAAGAAGGATTATAAGGTCCATTCCAGGATGTAGGAGGAGTGATCGAATCCAAAGTATAATTCCATTTGTAGAATCTAGGAATTTGCATTTTTAAATTCGCATACTCTTGATTCTTCTTCAGCCCTTTGACGTATACTTTAAAAAGCAAGGTGTCTCCATCCGTAGTGCTACAATGTATGGTATCGTCTAAACTTTTCAGTTGGGTGACCTCCAAAACGCCCGGTTCCCTTACAACAGTAT
>JAYPBC010000082.1:0-3050 GCA_038124025.1 Balneola sp.
ACGAGAGCAGAGTATGGTCTTGTGAGATGGGTAATGGATGGAATAAAGAAATCCGATAAATTAGAACTGCAGGTCATTGCTACGGGTATGCACTTGTCACCCGAATTTGGAATGACTATCTGCGACATCGAGCGAGATGGATTTCAAGTTGATAGAAAATTGGAGATGCTTTTAAGTTCAGATACTCCTGTTGGTGTTACTAAATCTACTGGATTAGCTATTATATCCTTTGCCGATGCATTCAATGAATTATCTCCTGATATTGTTATGGTTCTTGGAGATCGGTTCGAATTGTTAGCGGCATCTACTGCTGCATTGATTGCACGTATTCCTATTGCTCATTTACACGGTGGAGAGACTACGGAAGGAGCTTTTGATGAGGCTATTAGACATTCTATTACTAAAATGTCACACCTGCATTTTGTAGCTGCCGATCCATACAAACGAAGAGTGATTCAGCTTGGTGAGCAACCAGAGAATGTTTTCAATGTGGGAGGTCTTGGAATTGATAATATTAAAAAGTTAAAACTTCTAAGTCTGAGAGATCTTGAAAAAGACTTACAATTTAAATTTTTGAAAAAGAATTTCATTATAACTTTTCACCCAGTGACATTAGAAAATAATTCAAGTGAGGAGCAAATGATCGAATTGTTAAAATCACTGGATAAGTTTAAAGATGTAGGTTTGATTTTTACTATGCCAAATAGTGATACCAATGGGCGCATCATATTTAAGCTTATTGAGGATTTTTGTGGAAATAGAACTAATGCTGTATACTACAAATCATTAGGACAACTTCGTTATCTATCCTGCTTAAAACATGTGGATGTAGTAATAGGTAACTCATCTAGTGGATTACTTGAAGTACCAAGTTTTAAAATTCCCACCATTAATATTGGAGATAGGCAAAAAGGGAGATTAAAAGCTGATAGTGTGATTGATTGCATTCCCACATCTCAAAGTATTTATGAGGCTATTACATATTCTTTAAATTCGCATACCATAGATAAATTAAAAGATGTTAGGAATCCCTATGGAGATGGCGGAGCAAGTCAGAGAATAATCAATGTTTTAGAAAAGATAAATTTGAACGGTATAATAAAAAAGAAATTTAATGACCTCTGAAGTTCCCCCAAAGCCCATTCGAATAATACCTAGACTAGATATTAAGGGTCCTAACCTTGTTAAGGGTATTCACCTCGAAGGTTTACGAGTCCTTGGTAACCCCAATGTATTTGCAAAATATTATTACGAGAATGGTGCGGACGAGCTTTTTTTTCAGGATGTTGTCGCTAGCCTTTATGGAAGGAATAGTATGGAGGATATTATCCGGGAAACAGCCAGCGAAATATTCATTCCTCTTACGGTTGCCGGTGGTATTCGTACAATCGAAGACATAAATGCAGTTCTGAGATGCGGTGCTGATAAAGTAGCCATAAATACAGCTGCTATAGGTAATAAAGATTTTATTAGAGAAGCATCAGAGAAGTTTGGGTCATCAACTATTATAGTTGCCATTGAAGTAATCAAGGAAACTGATGGTAGGTATTTAGCTTATACAGATAATGGTCGGGAATATACCGGTATTGATGCGATTGAATGGGCTGAAGAAGCCGTCGGATTAGGTGCTGGTGAGTTGGTTGTTACCTCTGTTGATCAAGAAGGCACAGGAGAGGGTTTTGATCTTGAACTATTGGGTAATGTTTCCCAAAGGGTAGGGGTTCCCGTAATTGGTCATGGCGGTGCTGGAAATATAGAGCATGTAAAAGAATTATTTAACCAAACAAATGTTGATGGGGTAGCCGTGGCATCAATACTTCATTACAATTTAATTAAAAATGATACATTTTCATATAAGGGTGAAAATAGTGAGGGAAACACTGAGTTTCTTAAAAAAAACCATAGTTTTAAAACTTTCGATATGTGTGATATAAGTCTTTTAAAACAATCACTTGCAGATGAAACACTTACTGTTCGTAACTGATTCTTTTAATGGGAAAAAAAGTAGTAATTTTAGATTTTAAGTTAGGTAACTTACATAGCGTAGTCAAAGCATGCGATACTTGTAACATAACTGCAGTTATTTCCTCAAATCCTGCAGAAGTTGAAAAGGCTGATGGCCTAATTCTTCCGGGAGTGGGTGCATATGGTGAAGCAATGAGTAATCTTAAGGATTTACATCTTGTTGAAACAATCAGAAATTTTGCTGATAGTGGGAAACCCTTATTTGGCATTTGCATTGGTCTGCAACTTTTATTGTCTAGTAGTTCTGAGTTCGGATTTACCAAAGGTCTAAATCTAATTCCAGGTAAAGTTAATAAACTTAAATTTAAGGATACTGAGAAATATAAGTCTTTTAGAGTGCCATTCATAGGATGGAACAAAATAAATATAGTCAAAGAGTCTTCCATTTACTCAGGTTTAAGAAATGGAAGTTTTTATTATTTTGTGCACTCATTTTCTGCTGACTTAGATGATGAAAAATATTTGAGTTCTTTTTCCATTTACGGCGACAGAAAAGTCACATCATCAATAGAGTTCGATAATATATTTGCTACACAATTCCATCCTGAGAAAAGTGGTCAAGAAGGATTAAAAATATATAAAAATTGGGCATCAAAATATAATTTAAATGAATAATAACAAAGATAACTTAAAGGCATATTATGGACTTCCTGGCGAAGTTATTTATTGTAAGAAATGTGTCATTTCTAATCAACGGCCTGCATCTGCTGTTGAATTCAAACATACGCGTGATAGCAAAAAAACATCCATGAATATGGATGATGAGGGCATCTGTGATGCTTGTAGAAACGCAGAGCAAAAAGAAAGAATTAATTGGGAGGAACGGGAAACAGAACTTTTGAAATTGCTCGATAAATATCGAAGATCTGACGGTCATTATGACTGCCTTGTTCCTGGTAGTGGAGGTAAAGACAGTGCTTATCAGTCACATATATTAAAGTACAAATACGGAATGAATCCACTAACTATAACATGGCCTCCAATTTTGTATACTGACTATGGATATAAGAATTGGAAAAACTGGA
>JAYPBC010000083.1:0-2916 GCA_038124025.1 Balneola sp.
CCACTTGTTCAGGAATTTTAATGTCATGCGCTAATAGATAATCGATAGCACCAAGGGCCACAGAATCTGTGTGGGCAAAAATAGCATCAATAGTAGGGTCTTTTTGGAGTAGTTTTGCAGTTGCGGTATAGCCCTCTCTGCGAATCCCTTTATCACACACTACTACTCGTTTAGCGTCATAGGAAAGCTGAAAGTGCTCTAGTGCTTGTTTGTAGCCAATAAAGCGATCAATGGCCACCTGTGGAAGCAGTGGCCCCCTCAGATGTGCAATTGTTTTTTTTCCTTGTTGGTGTAAATGCTGCACAATATTAAAAGCAGCTTTCCTATCATCAATAATGATTTTTGAAGCTGCCACTAACTTAGAGATTTTATCAAACTGAATTAATATTGTTTCAGAATCTACAACATCCTTAAGATGCTGCGTATCATTTGTTTTTCCAGCAATAGATATTAATATGCCGTCTACCCGTTTAAACAATAGCTTTTTTATCTGACGTTTTTCAGCATTATAAGATTCGTGAGTTTGCTGAATGAGTACTGTGTAGTCGTGTTTTTCAGCCTCAGCCAGTATGCCTGAAAGTACGGCACTAAAAAAGTAGTGATTCAGCTCAGGGATGACCACCCCAATGGTCTTTGTTTTTTGGGTTCGTAAGGAAGCGGCTACTGAATTGGGAGTAAACTTTACTTTTTCCACATATTCTTGCACACGTGTTTTTGTTGCCAAACTAACATCGTCATAATCTTTAAGGGCTTTAGAGACAGTAGCTACTGAAATGTTCAATTTTTTAGCGATATCCTTCAACGTCATTACTTGCGTAGTTGATAATTTTACCCAGCAAATTTAAGAAATATTTATCTCGAAAACGTTTTCGAACTAAATAATAACAAAACCCTTGAAATGTGAAGAAAACGTTAAGATTATTTCGTAAAATTGGCAGTTAGGATTTATAGAAATCAAATACAATAACTTAAACAATCTAGAATGAAAAAAAATCTATTTACATCATTTCTGATGCTTGCATTTATGTTTATAGCTCAAGGAATGTATGCGCAGACTGTCAATGGTACAGTATCTAGCGAAGATGGACCGCTTCCTGGGGCTACAGTAGTAGTTCAAGGAACTTCTGCAGGAACAACTACAGATTTTGATGGAAACTTTTCTATTCAAGCGGGTGCTGACGATGTACTTGTAGTTTCTTTTGTGGGGTTTGCCTCTCAAGAAGTTGCGGTTGCAGGACAGGATCAAATCACCGTAATACTTGTTGCAGACAATGAGCTGGAAGAAGTGGTAATTACTGGATATGGTTCTCAGCGTCAGAAAGAGGTGACTTCCGCAGTAGTAAAAGTGGAAGCTCAAGAATTTAACCAAGGTGCCATTAGCGCACCTGAGCAATTACTTCAAGGTAAGGTTGCAGGTTTACAGATTTACAATAAGGGGGGTGATCCAAACTCTGCTGCTGTAATCCGTTTACGTGGTATCTCTACAGTAGGAGCTAACCAACAACCACTTATAGTAATCGATGGAGTAATTGGTGCTTCATTGGATCTAGTCGATCCCAATGATATTGAAAGCTTCAACGTTTTAAAAGATGGTTCTGCTGCTGCGATCTACGGTTCACGTGGATCTAGTGGGGTTATTATCGTTACTACCAAAGAAGGTAAGAAAGGTGAAACAGCCTTTAACTATAGTGGACAAGTGAATATTGCTCAAAAAGTAAATAGTGTTGATATAATGTCACCAAGCGAATTTGTTGCTGCTGGAGGGACTAACCTAGGCCAACAAACTATTTGGTTAGATGAAATAACGCGTTCAGCTGTAACAAGAATTCACAATTTATCTGCTTCCGGCGGTAATGATAAGTCTACGTACCGTGTTTCTACAAACATTCGAAATGTAGAAGGTATTCTTAAAAACACAGGTTTTGATCAATTCAATACTCGTTTAAATTACTCTTCATTATTATTTAATGATAAACTCAGAGTTGATTTTAACACCTCCTTCACTAAGAAAAACCAAATGAATGGGTTCCCGCAAGCTCTGCGTTACGCAGTAATGGCAAACCCAACAATGCCTATTTATGGTGTAGATTCACCTTACCAGTTTAACTCTGAGCAGTTTGGTGGGTACTTTGAGTCCTTAGGATTGTTTGACAGCTTCAACCCTGTTTCTATGGTGGAGCAAAACAAAAATGAAGGTTCAGGAATTCAGTTCAACTATGGTTTAGATTTTAGCTTTAGCCTTAGTGAGTCTCTTGATATTAATGGACGTATTGCGGAGCAAAGCGCTCGATACAATAACACCATATACTACCCGACAACTTCTCATTTCAATGGAAACGCTACTTCTCCGTTACGTAAAGGTTTAGCAGAGTTTTTTGATGCACAGTTTTCTTCCGAGCTATATGAAATATACGGAGATTTAAATCAAAGTTTTGGAAATACTGACCTTAACATTACAGCTGGTTATTCATATCAACAACAAAACTTTAAGTCAAAGTTCCTTTCTTTAGGTGATTTCCCAGATAACTCTTTAGATTTCTCTGATGCTATAGAATATTCTCAAGACTTATTAAATTCTGGTTTAGTTGGTGCTGGTAGTGATGCATCTCCAGATGAAAAGATAATTGCTTTCTTTGGGCGAGCTAACCTTACTATCGACGATGCTATTTTTATTAATGCATCTTTACGTCAAGAAGGTTCAACAAAACTTGGAGAGGATAATCGTTGGGGATTATTTCCATCAGTTGGTTTAGGGGTTGATTTGAACAATTACTTAAACCTTTCAAACGTAGATTTATTTAAAGTACGTGTTGGTTATGGAGTTACAGGATCTTTACCTGGTCCTAATGGACTTTCTCAACCTGGTCGTGGTCTTGCCTACGATGGTGGCCAAGGAGGTGCAGGTACTTTCCTAAC
>JAYPBC010000084.1:0-2909 GCA_038124025.1 Balneola sp.
TAGCCCCTCACCGGTTTAGCAAACCAGCGCATTCGACCACTCTGCCATCTCTCCTATTAGGCTTAATAATCAAGCCTTTACGACACAATTCCGATTGATTATCTTGACAACCCGTCCTCAATAAATCCTCATTATTCGCAGGTATGAAGCGAAGAATTAAGGAATTAAAGGTTGGGGAAACTGATGTCATAAAGGTTAAAAATCGAGAAGGTGATAAAGTATCTTTTCGAGTCATAAGAATCAAGCTCGGAAATGGTAAACTAAAGTATCGAGTCCAATGGACGGAGCCTATTAAGGGAGTAAAAAAGAAGGACCGTGGAGATAAAAGATTTAATGAAAGATGGCAGGTAGAGAGCTTTGTAAATCGATGGGAAGAAGATGAGGCTGCAATCGCAGGCAAATATACCAACCGTCCCACTACCCTAACCCAGCAACAGTTAAAGGATGCAGAGTATGCTATAGGGCTCTTACCAGATAATATTACCCTTCAAAAGGCAGCTAAGTTCTTCATGGATGCAACCCCAGATGTAAACAAAACTGTAAAAGAGGCTTATGACTCATGGATCCTTTGTGGGCGGGATGAAGAGAACCTGAGAAAAATAAGTTTGGATGATCGAAGAAACCGTCTTCGTGGATTTATCAAAAAACATGGTTGGCAGAGTTTGGTTGGAGTCAATGAAGACATGGTACGCCCTTTCGTTTTTAAATCAGGAAGAAAACCTCAAACTGCGATTGGATATCTATCCAACTTCAGGGCTTTTTTTACTTTCTGTATCAAAAGAGAATGGTTAAAGCATTCTCCCATTAAGCATCTGAATAAGCCAAAAGTTGATGGCAATATTCCAGAGATCTTATCTTTAGAAGAAGCACAGAGGTTAATTTCAGCGGCCTCCAAAAATAAGGATGGAGTAATTCTCGCTTACTTTTCTATCGCTATGTTTTGTGGAATTCGGCCCACAGAGATCCATGGCGGATTAATGAGAACAAAAGCAAGCAGAGAAACACGCCCTATCGACTGGGAGGATTTGGAGTTAGATGCTGATACACCAGTGATAAGGCTTTCCAAGACAAAAGGACGAAGGCCTCGAATCGTGCCCATACCTCCCAACTGTGTTTCTTTATTACGATCGGTAAAAAAACTTCCCATCTTCCCGAAGAAAAATGGGCGAACTAGATTCAAGGAGGTAATTTGTGAAGCTGGTTTATCGAATTGGATTAGTGATTGTTGTAGGCATAGCTGGGCATCCTACTACTACGCTTCTAATCCTGCCCAAGCCCCTGATATGATTGCCCGCATAGCAGGTAATTCTGCTTGGGTACTCGAGCAACACTACATTAATCCAAAGCTTTCAAAAGCAGATGGAGATAACTATTTTAAGATAGGGCTCTAAAGAATTTATCCGTTCTCAATACATTCCCTGTAGGTGTAATTTAGTATGTGGAGACAAGTGAATATACCGCAGATACAATTTGGCCGATCAGTAGTTGCCCAGGTTTTTTGCATGAACCAAGAGATCCTGAGCTAGCTAAACTAAATTACCGTCTTTTGTTTGGGAAGCCCTGGCATTCAATTCGAGATGTTTATGGATGGCTAAACCATAATAGTTCATGCAAGCACGAGGTAAATCAATGGATTCTCCAAAAATATCCCATCAGATGTACCACCATGACAAGAAGCCCTGGGGACACCCTGGTTGGTTGGGAGGCAAAAATAGGCACAGGCATATATATTTTATTTTCACCCAAAATTCCTTCCAGAAATCAACAGGATCTTGAAAATAGTGATTGGTCGGTATTTTACATCAGTTTGATTTGGCGTGATCGTAATGAATACGATGGAGAAAACGCACTATGGACGGGACGAAGGTTCATTCAACATCTTGAGAAAATGCCCAACAATCCAATTCAAGCAGTCTATTTAAGGCCCACTGATGTGTGCAAAGACATAGAGTGCGAACACCTTGTTGAGGCACTCAATTTAATACCAACATCCAAAGCATCGAGTAACAGATTAGCCAAAGTATACTCTAAAGCCATTGGAACTGTTCCAACAAAGCAATTGGATGTTAAAGGGAAACCGTATCATAGAGTGGCATGGTGGAAGCCCGAAGATGAATTAATTAATGATGCTCCATTCAAGTGGCCCGACCTCCTTAAAAACCAAATCTAATATGTTGTTTAGGAAGCTACTCAATTGTAACTAACATATAAAATGTAGTTTGGCTAAAACCACTTAAATAAAGGGAGAAAAGATCAATATTATTAAAAATCTTTCTTATATGTTATAAAAAAATGAAAGATGCTTTATTTTGAGATATTGAAAACATCCACCCCCCACTCCTATCTAATCATTGAATAATTAATTCAATTTACAAAATGGGTAGGGCTAGACAGTTACCAATTCTTGTAACTTTCAAGTGCTAATTCAATAGATCATTTTCAAAGCCACTAAAAACTACAGTGACTAATTAAGAATTAAATTTACCTTAAAGAGACACCCAATTCATAACTGGCATCTGTATGTTCATAGGACTGAGCCGAGTAAATCTGAACATAGTGCTCTCCTGCTTCACCCAACGCCACATTGAAAGAACCATTTCCGGAGAGTGACTTGGTGTGTAACAAGTTCATAATACCATTCTTCTTCAAATATACTGCCAAGTCCCATTCATCATACGATTGCGTCGGAGCGGTAAAGTTTACCGTTAATTCCCCAGATACCTCCGTGTTGAACCAAAACCAATCCACATCACTCGCATTGAACAGATTACCCCGTATGCTCGACCCCAAAGACAATGAGTTTGCCGTATTATCATTAGGCTCAACCTCTACGCCCTCCAGACCTTCAGTCATTGAGACACCCAATTCATAACTGGCATCTGTATGTTCATAGGACTGAGCCGAGTAAA
>JAYPBC010000085.1:0-2868 GCA_038124025.1 Balneola sp.
AAATTCCAGATCCAGTATACGGTGGATTCCTTTTTGACTACGGTCTAGAAGACGGTCGTGGCTTTGGTTTCGCGACAAATGGTGTTGCTGACTCACAGATTAACATTGTTCAAAACAACGGAAACTCTGTAAACTTTAACAACGACACTAGAATCACTCTTGCCGATGGGCTTACGTTAGAAAATAACTTTGCTTATCAGTATTTTATGGATGATTCGATTCGATTAAATGAGCCATTCTACAGCCCTGCAAAAGGCCAAGGTGGTGTAATTACTCGTGCCCGATCTGAAACGAAAAACTACACCATTAGAACTGGTCTTCGATACAACAAAACTTTCGGAGATCTAGATTTATCAGCGTTCGTTTCTCATGTTTCAACTCAGTACGATTTCAATTACCTTTCAGCTCAACGCTCTAAGCTCGTTTTACCTTTCGGTACAGACATCGCAAATGGTGTGGTAAATGCTCCTGGTAATGGTTACACCGATGAGGAGGCAACCGAAAGTTATATCGCTAACGTTACTGCTGATTTTTCTCGTAAGTATTTCCTAACCCTATCATTTAACCGCGACGGGTCATCTAGATTCATTAACAATCGTTGGGGTAATTTCTACTCTGTAGGTGGTGCATGGGTACTTAGTGAAGAGAACTTCATGTCAGACTCTAATTTCTTTGACTTTTTAAAGTTTAAGGCGAGTTATGGTATCATTGGTAATTCTGGCGGTGTAGGTCTATATCCAGGTTATAATATCTTCTCGATCAATAACCTTGCTGATAATATTTCACTTGCCTTCAGTACAAAAGGTAATAAGGATCTAACTTGGGAAAGTTCAAATCAGTTCAATGCTGGTTTCGAATTTGAAGTTGGTGGATTTGTTTCGGGCTCTATTGAAGCTTATCAGAAAACAACTACCGACATGTTCTTTGATCGTCGTGTAGGACCATCAGTAGGTTACGCTCTTATTACTGTAAACGATGGGGAATTAGTAAACAAAGGACTTGAATTCGACCTTGATTTTGATTTAATAAACAAGCAGGATTTCAGCCTTAGCCTAGGAATAAATGGCGAATCGTTTACCAACGAATTAACGGCGATGCCTATTGATCCAGCAACTGGAGAGCAACAAAAACTGGACATTTCTGGAAGTTATGCTCGTTCGGTAGGACGTTCATTGTACGATTACTACATTCCAGTGTATGCTGGGGTGAATAGCGATACAGGAGCGGCCCAATGGGAACGTAATTTCGATGATAAAGATGGTAGTGGTGACTACACTGATGGTGATGTTATCATTAACTCACTTACTCAATACTTAAATGATAACCCTGATGCCGTAGTTGCACAAGACCTCACTGAGGTTTATGCAGAAGCCACCGATAAGTTTATCGATAAGACGATCATCCCTGATGTTCGTGGTGCCTTCAGAGTTAATGCTCGTTACAAGCAATTCTCACTAAGTGCATTATTCAACTACCAGTTAGGTGGATATGCGTACGACAGTGCTTATGCTAGTCTGATGGCAAACAATTATGCAGGGGTAAATAACTTCCACATTGACATGCGTGATCGATGGATGAAGCCAGGTGATGTAACTGACATCCCTCGACAGGATGCTCGTTATCAAATACAGCAAAATGCAACTTCAACTCGTTTCTTAACTAAGTCAGACTATATTGCCCTAAACAATGTTCGTCTTGGTTATACCGTTCCAAAAACGATAACAACGAAATTTGGAGTTCAACAAGCTGATTTATATGTTACTGGAGACAACCTTTGGTTAGCTAGTAAAAGACAAGGTTTCAATCCTTCAACATCAATTAGTGGAGGATCAAGCATCTATAGATATAATCCACTTTCAACACTCGTGTTTGGACTAAACGTTAAAATCTAATAGCCATGAAAAATTTTAAAATATTAAGCCTTATCGGGATTGCCCTTCTGGCTGTTTCATGTAAAGAAGAATTTCTTGAAACTTATCCTACTGCGACTTTATCACAGGAGCAGGTTTCAGAAGCCGTTGCAGTAAACCCTGATGCTGCAGCAGGTACGCTACTTGGTATCTACGAAAACCTTTACCGCATTGGTTCAGGTGGTGTAGGTGGCCAGGAAGACTACGGTATCAAAACTCAGGATATCCAGTTAGACATTCTCTCAGGAGATATGGCTCACTTAGGAAAAAGTTATAACCGTCAGACTCGAATTTCAGAGCTTACAGCAACTGTTGACCCTGACAGTAACTATAACTACATTCCCTGGAGATTCCTTTATCGCGTAATCAATCTATCTAACCTCGTAATTGATGGTTTAGGAGGTGATGCGGCAGATCTTACTACCGATGTGCAAAAACACACTATGGGACAAGCACGTGCACTTCGAGGATGGGCGTATTACTGGTTAGTAAATTTATTTGTAGATGACATCTCTAATCTTTCTGCACCTGCAGTACCTATTTACACGAGTGCGGATCAATTAGAGCAGCCAAAGAGCTCAGCCCAAGAAGTATTCAATCAAGCACTTTCAGATTTATTAGCTGCTGAAACACTTCTCGAAGGGTATTCTCGAAGCAATAAAATTGAAATGAATCAAGATATCGTTAGAGGCTTGCTTGCGTACACATATGGAGCAATGAATGATTGGTCTAAAACAGAGGAGTATGCTCAAAAGGTAGTGAACGCTGGTTATCCAATCATGACTGCCAATGAGGTAGCTGTTATGGGAGCAGGTGACAACGTTGGTGGATTCAATGATGTAAATAGCCACCCAGGTATCATATGGGGTATCGACATTACTGCTCAAAACGAGCTATACTCACTAGGTACTTGGTGGGGATGGATGGATTACTATAGCTACAGCTATGCTGCAGTAGG
>JAYPBC010000086.1:0-2618 GCA_038124025.1 Balneola sp.
CTATGAAAACCAAGGTAGTATTTGACGGCCGTAACCTCTACCGCAGAGAAATTGTGGGGGAGGCAGGATTTGATTATTACGGAATAGGAATGAGCGAGAATATCGCTAAAAAAATTGATTAAATGAATAAGGTATTAGTGACCGGTACAGCAGGTTTTATTGGCTTCCATCTAACCAAAAGATTGGTCTTAGAAGGGTTTAGTGTAGTAGGCCTAGACGTCATAAACGACTATTATGACATAAGCTTGAAGTATGCTAGATTAGAGCATTTGGGCATTGCTGCTTCTAAAGCAGAAAGCAATACATTAATAGCATCCAGTCTCCACACTAATCTTAAGTTTATCAAAACAGATTTGGCGGAACATCATTTTATTATCGAATTGATGAAAGAAGAGAAATTCGACTATGTAGTAAATCTTGCAGCTCAAGCAGGTGTTAGATATAGTATCGATAACCCATTAGCCTATACACACTCCAACGTAGATGGGTTTTTATCTATTCTTGAAGGAGCTAGGCATAGTAAGGTAAAACATTTAGTATACGCAAGTACGAGTTCTGTTTATGGATTGAACACTGCAATGCCGCTCAAAGAAACCACACCTACTGAGCATCCAATGGCCCTTTACGCTGCTACAAAGAAGGCTAATGAAATGATGGCTCATAGTTATTCTCATCTATTTGACTTACCAACCTCTGGGTTAAGGTTTTTTACTGTTTATGGACCTTGGGGTAGACCTGACATGGCTTTGTTTCTTTTTGCTGAAGCCATGAGAAAAGGAGAGGCTATAAATGTTTTTAATCACGGCAAGATGATTCGTGATTTCACATATGTAGACGATATTGTTGAAAGTATAACTCGACTTATCGTAAAACCGCCAAAAAGAAATTCTTATTGGAATGGTGATCAACCAAGAATAGACACTTCTACTGCGCCTTATAGGATCTTTAATATTGGTAATGGCTCCCCAGTTAAATTAATGAGGTATATCGAAGCGGTAGAAACGGCCTTAGGTTTAAAAGGCAATTATAATATGATGGATATACAGCCGGGTGATGTTCCTGCTACTCATGCAGATACAAAAGCATTGCAAGATTATATAGACTTCCGTCCAGAAACTTCAGTAGAAGAAGGTGTGAATAAGTTTATTGAGTGGTATAAACAGTATTATAATATATGAACGTATAAGAAAATAGATGAATAAATCTCTTGGCGCGTTACTAGATTATTGTAGATCTCAAGGCTTTAAAGGATGGGACCCTTATGACGGCCTAAACTCTAAAGTATTTAGAGGCTTGGGACTAAATAAAGTCGCTTTCTTTCGACTTGCGTGGATACAACTGTTTAAGCGGAATCCAATTAATCTCAGAAATTTACTTCTAGTACCAAAAGGGCATAACCCAAAGGGAATAGGTCTATTTCTTTCATGTTACAGTAAGAAGCTGATTGCCTTGAAAAATGATGAGAAAATTAATGTTGCTGAATTAAAGCAGACTTTAGATGAACTTGCACAGCTCCTCATTGACTTGCGCACAGAAGGCTATTCTGGGTCTTGTTGGGGTTATAATTTTGATTGGCAAGCGCGCGGGGGATTATTTTTTCCTTCGGGCACACCCACAGTGGTGGCTACAACATATGCTGCGTATGGACTTTTTGATGCCTATGATGCCACCGGAAACAAAAGATATTTAAATGTTGCTCTTGATTCGGTAAACTTTGTATTAAATGACTTGAGTAAGGATTATAGAGATGACGGGACCTTCTTGTTTTCTTACTCTGTTACCAAAGGAAATAATACAGTTTACAATGCTTCATTACTCGGAAGTAAACTTCTTTCAAGGGCATACTCTTACAATAAAGATAAGTCTTTGATTCATATTGCTAGGGGTTCTGTTCTAGCCGTCATGAATGCTCAAGAAACAGATGGCTCCTGGGTATATGGAGAGCTTTCTATTCAATCATGGAAAGATAGCTTTCATACGGGTTTTAACCTAGAATGCTTAGCTGACTATATGAAGTTCACTGGTGATAAATCAATCGAAGCAGGCCTCAATCTAGGTTTTGATTATTACGTAAATAATTTCTTTACAGATGAGGGCATGCCTAAGTATTACAACAATGCAGTGTATCCGATAGATATTCATAGCCCGGCACAATTAGTTGTTACTGTAGAGAGCTTAGGTAGGATGAAGGAATACCGAGGTTTAGTTGAAAAAGTCATTAATTGGACCATAAAAAACATGCAGGATCCGGAAGGTTTCTTTTATTATCAAAAGAAGAATTATTGGACAACAAAGATACCTTACATGAGATGGAGCCAGGCATGGATGGCTCATTCTTTGATGGTACTTAACATCAGTAAAAATGAGCATTGAATATAGATTAATTAATGGTTTCCGTGTTTTTGGGTTCCAGACCCAGGATGAATTAATTGCATATGTCAAAAAATCACCATCAATATTAATCGCAGCGAATGGAGAGAAAATCTATTCTAAAAATACTGAGATAAAGAATATTTCATTAAAAAATATTGGTTATGCTGACGGAATTGGTGCTGTCTTTGCGATAAGAAAGAAAGGACTAAAAAAAGCGGTAAGGATTCCAGGAAGTGAGCTATGGT
>JAYPBC010000087.1:0-2600 GCA_038124025.1 Balneola sp.
TGGCCACCAATGTATTAACCGAATTGGAAGCAACAACAAAATCAAACAAAAATCGACACGACCCTTCTACAACAGCCCTAATTCAGCGGTGTTCAAAGTCTTAGATTAAATCAGGGGGTGATTTCTTAATTATTTGTTAATAAACAACTTTTGTTACAGCTGGAAATAAAAGTACTTTTGTGTTAAATTTTTAACACAGATATGAAAAAGATTTTCACTTTATTCATTGCGTTGGCTACTACAGGCCTTTATGCGCAGCAAGAATTGGACACAAATGTATCCGATTCTATCTTAAAAGTAAACCTTAACGAAATCACTGTGACTTCACGTGTGATTGACGTTGCTAAGGAACGCGAAACACCCATTGCGGTGAGTACAATTTCTGCACAAGAAGTTGCTTTAAAAGTAGGAAACCAAGAATTTCCTGAAATCATGAACAAAACTCCAGGGGTATATGCTACCAAGCAAGGGGGTGGATACGGAGATTCGCGAATTTCACTTCGTGGATTTGACCAACGTAACACTTCTTTCCTAATTAACGGACAGCCCGTTAATGATATGGAAAACGGTTGGGTATACTGGTCAAACTGGCAAGGGCTAACAGATGTTACCTCAAGCATTCAGATCCAGCGTGGACTTGGAGCTACCAAACTAGCAGTACCTTCTGTCGGTGGAACAGTTTCTATTTTCACAAAGGCTGCTGAAAAAGCACAAGGTGGGTCGTTAACTCAAATGATTGGTAACGACGGCTACATCAAAACAACGGGGGCGTACAACACTGGGATGAATGATAAAGGATGGTCTTCTTCTTACCTGTTGACAAAATGGTCTGGTGACGGATACATTTACAATACTAAGGGTGCGGGCTGGACCTATTTCTTTGCTGTTGGCTACACTCCCGAGGATTCAAACCACAGCTTAAACTTCTCCCTTTTGGGCGCAGGGCAGTGGCACCACCAAAGAGACGTTTGGGTGTCTATTCGTGACTACCAAAACTTTGGTGAAGATGGCATTGACAGAAGATGGAACACCAATGGTGGTACATTAGACGGTGAAGAATTCTCAATGCGTAGAAACTTCTACAACAAACCACTTGCTACCTTTAACTGGGACTGGGACATTAGCGAAAACATCGAGATAAACACCTCACTCTACGGTTCTGCTGGTCGTGGTGGAGGAACTGGTCCTCGTGGAAACAACTACAGAAGTGGTGATTTAGACATTTTACCGTTCCGTAAAGACCTCACAGAACACTACCTAGAAAATGGTCGTGGGCCTCGTGACGCCGATGGCTTTATTAACTTTGACGCTATTGTTGCTGAAAACCGTAACAGTACTGGTGGTTACACTGGAGGTTTAGGAAGAGGAAACTATGACGGCCTTAAAATTGGTTCCAACGGATTTAGAGACGATGGTGTAAACCGTGTAGCTTTAATCCGTAGAGCTTCTATGAACTCTCACGACTGGGTGGGAGCCATTTCTAACATTAAGTTTAAAGGCGATAAAATGACCTACTCTTTAGGTCTTGACCTCAGAAACTACAAAGGTTATCACTACCGTGTGTTAAACAACCTAATGGGCTTAGATGGATATTTCTCAACAGGAAATAGAAACTCTGCAGGGCAAATTATTGAAACCCTAGTGGAGGCAAACCCATTCCAAGACACTGGAATCCGCGGTCCAAAAATCGACTACTACAACATTGGATATGTTGGATGGGTTGGTTTCAACGGGATGGCTGAATACAGCGGTGATAAACTGTCTGCAGTATTGCAAGTAGGTACGTCCAACCAATCGTTCCAAAGAAAAGATTACTTTGACCAACCCACTAACCCTCTTTCTGAAAAGAAAAACGTTGGTGGTGGCTACATCAAAGGTGGGGCAAACTACAACTTTAATGCAAAGTCAAACATTTTCTTTAATACCGGATTTATTTCAAGACAACCTCAGTTTGACGGCGTATTCCCAAATTATGCTAACAATGTAAATCCTGATTTACAGAACGAAGAAATCAGATCTTTTGAATTAGGATACGGGTATGCTTCCAGCAAATTGAAAATTAACGTAAACGTTTACTCAACCAACTGGGGGAATCGTTTTGTAACTCGTTCCTTAAGCAACCAACAAGGTGTTGATGGTTTTGCTCAGTTTAGAGATATCGACGTAACCCACAACGGTTTAGAATTTGAAGGACGTTACTATGTGTCTTCTCGTACTAAACTTAGAGGAATGCTTTCTATCGGAGACTGGTCGTATGACAAGGACTTCGAAGCAGAATTATTTGATGAAAACCAAAGATCAATTGGTACAGGAACCCTATATACCAAAGGGGCAAAAGTTGGAGACGCTGCTCAATTTGTAGCCTTCTTAGGAGTTGACCAACGTTTTGGAGACAAGCTCCGCGTTGATCTTGACTACCGTTTTGTGGATGGATTGTACGCAGACTACTCGATTACAGATTCTGCTTTCACCGAAGCAAACAACCCTGGTGCACTTAAATTGCCTTCTTATGGATTGATAGATTTAGGAGCTTCTTTCTACCAAGGAAACGGTTGGAGCGTTCGCGCTAACATCAACAACCTTTTTGACACTACATACAT
>JAYPBC010000088.1:0-2550 GCA_038124025.1 Balneola sp.
CGGAGGGGGTGGGGGAACACCATTTATTCTATTGAAATATTTAGGCTGCTTTGCCTTAAAATCAGTGTAAATCGCCCATTCTCCTGGAAGTAATTCCATACTAGTGTTTGTTCCAATGAACAAACTATCCAAAGAGAAATAATTATACCACCAACCGGTATGCGATAAATTAACGCTAACAGAATCTAAAGTTACTCCCAGATTGGCGACAACGAAAAAATTACTGTCTGGTAAATTAGATGACATTTGTTTGATAGATTCATCCAAGTCGTAAGATATATTGAGACTATTGAAAATATCATAGCTGTTCCTAAAATCAATCAAAGAAGCTGTATAATAATACAAGCGCTTTCGATTTTCATCTTCATTATAATGCCAATTAATACTTTTCTCACATACACGACACGGATCATTAATGGATTCATCGTATCCCAATTCGCTAAACATAAATAGAAGTTTTGGTCCTGGAGATGTATAGAAGATAGCGCTATTTGCTAGGATTCTCTCTAATCTTAATGAATCACTTCTTATGTCATACAAACTGTTTGAATTATTCCCATATTGTTTGATTTTATAGGCGATTCTTTCTTCATCATGGCTTTCCATGTAGGTAATCAAATTGTTTTGATTCCAACCTCTAGCTGTCGCAAGTCCCCAAGTTAAGTCACTATTTGAATGATAACCCATCGCGGACTCTTGGAATTGATGAGTCACATTACCCCAAAGTAAGACACCATAATCTGCTAATATTTTTTCTTCTGCATTAGATGCCCAATGCTCTAAAATCACATAGAAATTAGTATCAATATTCCAAATAGAATCTACCATTCGCTGAAGAACCTGAATTCGCGAAAAATCGATCTGATTTGAAAATATATTGTTTGTAAAACCCTTGGTAAAATCAAATCTGATACCGTCCAAATGAAACTCATTAATCCAGTAGTGGTTGATTCTATCAATATAGTTCTGTGTGGGCTCCACGAATTGATTAAAATCTAATCCCCAGCAAGTAGAAATATGTGGGCAGACTGAATTTAAATAAGGATTTGAGGTACTTGGAGCATTTAATGAATCATTCCACCATAATTTTGCAATTGGGCTTTGTGGATACACGTGATTAAAAACTTGATCCATAATTACAGCAATTCCTAACCCATGACAGCTGTCTATTAATTCTTTCAGTTCATTCTTAGTTCCATAATATTTATCTAATGCCATTTGATATGAAGGATTATAACCCCAGCTACTATTGCCTTCAAATTCATTAAAAGGCATAAATTCAATTGCATTAACCCCAAGGTTCGCTATGTATTTAAGTGTATCGCGTAGTGTAGTGTAAAGATGGTCATCTGTAAAATCTCTTACTAGAAGTTCATAGATTACCAAATCATCTTTATTTACCCTATTTATGGCAGGATTTTTCCAATTGTAATATTGCTCTTTATTGTAATGAACACTTACAATATCTGTGGTTAACGAATAAGGATATGGCGGAAAACTCGATAATTGTGTGGAATCAATGTAAATATCATGAATTGGGTCTAAAACCAACTCTGAAAAAGGGTCTCCAATCCGAATCTCGTCTTCTATTAAATATTGGAATAAAAAATAATCATCATTACCTGAATGAAGGGTTATCCAATGATATAAACTGTCTGATGTTCTTATCATTAGATTATCATTATTTTTCTGGAAATTTGATTCACTGTTAATTACGTGAATGTATTCTTTCATGGGTGCGAAAAGCACTAAAGTGATTGTGCTATCATTTATTTTATTTACCCCTTGCTTCAAACCAATTGGGATTTCTTGGTGTGGCTTGTGTACATAAATGGTAAGACTATCTACAAAAAGTTGATTGGCAGAATTGATACTCAACTTAATCTTGTTTTTACCGCCATTTTGAAGTTGAAGACTAGAGATTAGTATGTTTTTTCCCACGGTACTATCAATAATATGTTCATTGATTGATAAAGTAAACTTTGCGTTGGCTGTGGCCGCGCAGACTAATTTTATGGAATCTCCAATATAAATACCATCGAATTCGCCCTCTTGATAAATAAATCTTCCTTGAAAACTGTTTGTATTCGATGCAATTGGGTATTTGTAATCCTTTTGTAAAACAGTCCTGCCTACTTTAGAGCCATCTGCATTCCTAAAGACGAATGCTAACTCTGAGATTACAGTACCGGTAATTATGCCGTAAAAACTAGGAATATGTATATCTAATCTGTGCCGATTATTTCCTAATGGAATCATTCGTACTTTATGGTCTTTATAACCCCAAGCACCCTGAACGTATTGCCAATCATTTGGAAACTGCGAGAAGTTAGTTATTAGTCCAGTATGGGCATAGATGGTATCTACTCCAATGAGCTCGCCGTTGCCGCCCGCAGCATCAAAGTAAATACTTATTGAATCAGTTGAAGAAGGTAATGGCGGAGAACATATCAAATTTTGACCTAACCCAAGCAGTGATATAAGTACCAATCCAAAAACAAGAATAAATCTTTGTCTAATGTTCATTTATGTACTCTTACTTTTATATTA
>JAYPBC010000089.1:0-2542 GCA_038124025.1 Balneola sp.
ACCCCTTTTTGATCAATTTCGACCAAGGTCTTGAGGACTTCTCTGACCGTTTGCATATGTCCCGTAAGTGAATGATGCAGCCCATCCGGAATGTAATGCCAAGCTTGGGGACCATTTTTTCCCGTTCTTTCTGCTTTTGGATCAACAATACCCCCTATTTTACCCGTTACTACATCTTGTACAGCCGCTAAATCTTCTGGTTGAATAGTAAAGTCGTAGAGTGCGTGCTCGGAAAGCAAATCTGTTATAACAGCTGCTGGGCTGAGCCATAGAAGTGGATGTTCGAGCGTTTGATCTAGTATATCTTGTATAGCCTGAATATTTTCCCATGTTTCCGACAGGGGTATTAAGGTTCTATCCGGATAAATCGCCAAACGCTGAGCATCAAACGTACCTAACGCAATAATGACCCAATCTGGATTGTGTACTATCACATCTCGATCTAAACGACGCAATGCATCGGTAGTTGTATCGTGTGCTTGACTGGCATTTATCCATCGTATATTAGTTTGCTCTTTACCTATATCAATGAGGTGACGTAAAATGTACACCCATCCCTGGGCATCTAAACTTATGGAGTCACCCAAAACGGCGATGCATTCTTCTCCATCAAAAGGAAGAGCATCGAGCTGATCAACAATATCATCTTCTTTGAGTAGCTCAAGAGCTGCTTGCTTTGCATTCTCGCCAAGATTAGCTCTTGCCTGTTCTAATTCTTGCTCGGTCCATCCGAGCAGGGCCGATTCGGTGGTGACAGAATTCTTTCCTGGATAAAGAGGGAATTGCGAAGAAAGATTTAAAAAGGGTAGCATGTACTGCTCTAGAACACCTCTTTCCTCACTAGATTGACTCGAATTAACGCTCGGTTTCATGAAGTAGAACTAAGGGTTATCGTCTTAGTGTGCAAGTTGTCTTTGTAAGCTAAACCATGAGCTGTTATCATGATAGGCATCTACCACATCGGAGAGTTTAGTATTAGAAAACTGACTCATAATAGCTTTAACCTCTTCTTGAACATTGGTGATAGCATGATCGATTAGCTCTTTGTTAAAACCTTTATGGCCTAAATTAATCGTGAACTCCATGGAGATGATACGACCCAAGGCTCTTCCTAAATCAACCAGTTTGCGTTGAGACATCTTTGTGTCAATTTCAAAATTGAGTAGATCTTTGAAATAATCGGAGGACTGAGATGTTAAGTCGTACTCCTTTAAAAATTCATACAAGTTGGTACTCTTAACCTTTCTCATCGCTTTCATTATCGATTCCGTAATCTGCTGATACAATATATCGTTCGATCCTTCGAAGATTTGGAACGGCCTGCTGTCCACTGTACTCCTACCAGCAATATGATCTAATCTATACCCTTTGGCACCTGTAAGCTGAAGAAGGGATTGGGACGCTTTTTGCATGTAGTCCGTTAAAACAGTTTTAATGGCATTAGCCTCCACATCCATTTTGGCCGTATTTTTTGTCAAAGGCACGTTGGTAGCAGTAAAATTACACATAGCCGAGCATACTGTGAAATACGATTGAATCTGGGATACTCTTGAACGAACCTGGTCGTAGTTCAAGAGACTTACCCCACCAACTAAACGTTCTCTGCAATGCTGAACTGCCTCATCCATCATTCTTCTTAGGAAACCCATACCCATACCAGGGAACTGCAACCTACTTCTGTGCAGCAGATCTAACATCAAGGTTATACCCGTACCTTTTGGCGTGAGCTTATGAGATTCAGGCACATTGATATCCACCTTATTTCTACCATAAGGAAGCATATACAAGCCAAGGTTATTATAGTATTCTTGAACTTCTATGCCACCATTGCGAGAATCATGTACAAAAAATGATACATCTCGACCTAATTCACCTTTTGAATTTTTTTCTCTAGCAGTCATTATCCAATAATCGGCCATTCCTGTAAGACCACCCCAGTGTTTGGTTCCCTTAACATTATATAACTGTGTGGAAGCATTATACTGAGCATTGGTTTGCATTTTTAAAGCTTCGGAACCATAATTTGGCTCGGTGATCATTAGGCCACCCATCTTAGCATTATTTATTACCCGGTTAAACACTTCACGCTTAGCTTCCTCAGAGCCATAGTTAGCTATTGGCTGAAGAAATAAGGCACCATTAATACCCATCATCAATGATAGCGGTAAAGATTCATAGGAACTAGCTTCTAGCATACTTAAGGCTTCTGCCGTATGCCCTCCAAAACCCCCATGCTCGGATGGAATGAACGATGCTAAGGGGGTGGACATAAGTATATCAGTCAAGTTGTCCTGTGATATTCCGCGTTCCAATGACTCTTCGCTAGTCTCTCGTTCTTTTTTAAAGATCTTTGCTAATTTATTCTTGTACTCTGATAAAAATGATTCGAAATCGATCATATACTATTCCTAGTTAGTTGTTCTCTGCAAGTTATATTGCAAATGGTACATTGACTCTGAAGCCAAATCGACATTAAATATACAAATTTATTTCCCATGATGGAGGTCATAAAAAAAGCCTCCGGTTGCTGGGCAACGGGAGG
>JAYPBC010000090.1:0-2488 GCA_038124025.1 Balneola sp.
TAATCCTCTTGAAGTTGTAATGAGTAGTGATAAATCCATTACTGCAAATTTTAGGCTAAAACGTTACGAGCTTAACCTTACCACAACGGGTAACGGTACAATTCAACAAACGTTAATTGGTACTGGGAAAAATACCGATTATGATTCAGGATCTGTAGTTAGATTAGAAGCTATCCCTGACAACGGATACTATTTTACTGGATGGTCTGGAGATTTGTCTGGAGATCAGAATCCAAAAGAAATTACAATAGATCGTCCAAAAAATGTAGTTGCCAACTTTGAAAAAAGGTCCTACCCACTTGAAATTGTCATAACTGGGGAAGGCACCGTTTCGGAACAAATAATTATAACAGGCAAATCTACAGACTATCTGTTTGGAACTACAGTCGAATTAACTGCAACCCCAGAAGAAGGACACGACTTTATTGAATGGGCTGGGGATGTTATCTCCAATGAAAACCCAGTTAGGCTAGAAATTGATCAGGAGAAATTAGTGAAAGCTAAGTTTGAGTTTGAATTATTTAATGCTGGAGTTGGAAAATGGAAAATAAGGAAAAAAGAAGTCACACAAAGATCATCATTTGAAGTCTACAGCATAGAGTTTGATTCTTCTTACAATTTTAAATTAGATTACAGCGGAGGAAGAATTAGTGGGCAATATGATATAATTTCTAATTCTGAAATTGTTTTAATTGATATCGGTGTTATCTCAAATATTGACATTAAAAACAACACTATATCATTCAGCTTAAACATCTCTGGTCTATTCCAATTTGAAGTTGAAGGTGAACAGGATGAGAACTATCAAGAAGGTAGAGTATTTATCCCTCTATCTGAATTTGAACAGCGACTCTCGTCAATAGGAGTAGACGATATAATAGACGGGTATGCGGCAATTTCTGCCATTCAAAGTGTTACCACACTAGATCTAAGTAGTCTTGGAGTGAGTGGTCAAGAAGATGTGTTATTTGAGCTATTAAGAGAATTTCCTAGTCTTTCAGAGTTAAATCTGTCATCAAATAATCTTACACAACTATCTCTTATAAACCTAAGTGGCTTAAGCAGTTTAAATATTAGTAATAATAATTTTAGTCAATTAGACCTTTCATATTTTACTGCTCTAACATCACTTGATCTAACTGGAAACCCTAATCTAGAATGTGTTAAGGTGACCCAAGAAATCCTAAGTAACATACCTTCTAGCTGGACCTATCCTTCACAGGATATTTTTTCCTTAGAATGTAATTGTCCCGAGCTCTCTTTAACATCAGGACTGGCAAATCAGACTTTATGTGATGGGATTGATCCTATGGAGCCTGTTGTATTCTCCTATGGTGGAGAGAATGTTACCATCAGCATAAATCAAAGTGACCTGCCAACTGGTGTCTCTGCAGTTACAACCAGCAATACAGTAACAATTTCAGGAACACCACAATTTGGAGGAGTAAATAGTTACTCAATAGTTGTGGCTACTCAAGAAGGAAATGAAAATTGCAATCAAGTATTACAAACAATAGTCCTTGAAAGAAACGATGAAACCCCTATTATAGAATATCAAGGGAGCTTAAATGAAGAAGTTACTCAGGGGGATCAAATTTCTCCTATCACATTTACATTCGGAGGGAGTGCAACTGGAATTGAGTTTTCAGGATTACCGAATGGGATAACTGCTTCTTTAAATAATGAGACCTACACCATTTCTGGACAAATTTTAGCCTCCGTTCAGCCAGGAAACTATGAAATTATTGCAACTACAATCAACACAGGGGGGTGTGGCAGTGCCCAACTGGTGATTAACTTAACCGTTACTGCGCCAGTACAAAACACCGATAATGGAACTTCAAACACAACAAATCAGTCCACTAACGAGGCTAATACTGAAACTAGTCCCACAGACAATACTTCAAATTCAAGTAATGATTCGGGTTCAGCAAACGAAAATAATGAGGCCTCACAATCCAATGACCAAATAAGTAATTCAACAGAGGATGATAGCGTATCAACTTATTGGCGAGGACCCTATATAACATTTAGCAAGGCTGATAATTCAAATCCAACAGAAGAAAGTGCTCAGGATAGGTTAACTGACAACGTTTGGATTACAAGAGGAAATAATGGAGGACAAATTTTCAATATTGTGTTAAATGACGCAGCCATAAAAAATGAAAGCCCAGTAGGAACTCAATGGGCAAAAGGAACCATTGACCAAGTTGAAAATCTCAGTTTTGGGAACTTTAGAAGTACCGTTGGGAATCCAAAAAATGTAGTTGGTGAAGAATTGGTGCTGTATTTAGTTGAAGATGATATATATCTCTCAATTAAGTTTTTATCTTGGAGTCAAGGAAAATTGGGGGGATTTAGTTACGAGAGGAGCACTCCTGACTAGAGTTTTACTTTTGTTTTCCCGATAATAATCGTCCGTACTAAATAGATCTTTTTAAACTTAAATTTTAAGAGTGAAGTATTGGAAGTTACTCCTCCGTACTTT
>JAYPBC010000091.1:0-2486 GCA_038124025.1 Balneola sp.
GCTAAATCGAACCGAAATCCATCTACTTTGTATTCGCTTAGCCAATGTGTGATGGACGATAATATTAGATCCTTTGTGGCCTGTTTGGTAGAGTCCAAATCATTTCCTGTCCATGAATCATTGAGATAATTACCCTGGTGATCCAGTCTATAATACCCGCCTTTGTCGGAATATTTCAGAGGATTTAAATCATATTGAGATGCGTGATTATATACCACATCCATGATAACTGCGATACCTTCTTGGTGACATGCTTTGATTAATGATTTTAGTTCGTATTCACTAATTGCCTGTAACCCTACATGGGCCATATGTTCTGTTGAAGCTTCAGAAGCGTAAAGTGTTTCTGGAGCATGAAAGAATGAGGTCATATATCCCCAATAATTTATAGAATTTGGGTTCCATGTATTTTTTAATCCGCTTTCAATACGCTGGCCATAAGGGGGTTCGTAGTAGGCAAATTTTTGCAAAGGAAGAAATTCAATGGCATTTACACCTAAATTCTTTAGGTGATGCAAACCACCTTTCTCTGCCTCAATAAAATCTAAGTATGCCCCTCGATTGTTTGTTTTTGCTGATGAATGCGCGACTAAATCCTTTAAATGAGCCTCATAAATAATTAAGTCACTTGGGTCTTCAATACATACCCGGTTGCTGTTTCCCCAATCAAATGGTGTGGGGCGTTTGATTAAAGATTTATAATAGCCTAAGTAATGATTGGTATTGGCAACATGATGGGCATAAGGGTCTGCTATTTCATATTGCGTTTGTTCGAAAAATAATGAATTAGAAGGACCTTGAATAGAATAGGTGTACCAATAGTTTTCCCACTCAAAACCATTTATATAGTATTGCCAAATGCCATCACTTGTATTTTGCATAGGTATTCGAAAGAAGGCATATTTATCATACTTCTGATAAATACACAAGGTGACTTGCTCGGCCAGTGGTGCTCTTAAAGCAAAATGGATACCTTCAGCACCAAAAGTGCAACCAAGTATATATGTAGTGTTAGCTGACAAAATAATGAACTAGAAAAACCACTTTTAGGATAGTACGCTTCCTAGTTCTGCCTCGGATTGTACAAAATGTAAACTGCCATCAGGGGACTCAGCCATTAGTATCATACCTTCACTCTCAATACCCATTATTTTCCGGCTTTTTAAGTTACATACGACCGTAACTTTTTGGCCAATTAATTTGCTTGAATCTACGTGCTTTTTTATGCCAGACAGTATGGTCCGTGTTTCAATGCCAATATCTACTTTAAAGGCTAGAAGTTTACTTGACTTAGGCACTTCCTGTACTTCCTTAATAACGCCCAATCGAAGATCTAGATTCATAAATTCCTCAAACTGTATAGACTTTTTTAAGGTGGGGTATTCAACTGTTGGCTCCGTTGATTGTTCGTTTAAACTATTTTGTAATTTATCTAATTCTATTTGTATAGAATCATCCTCAATTTTTTGAAACAAAAGTGTTGCGGGTTTTATTGTTTGTCCCGCAGGTAACATTGACGAAGATATATCCGCCCATTTTATCGAATCAGCTAAGCCTATTTGATGCCTTAACACCATCATACTTTTAGGTAGAATCGGCTCCATTAATACCGATAATGCCGCCACAACTTGAATACTAACATGAAGGGAATTAAAACATGCTACTTCGTTTGTCTTACGTGTTTTCCAGGGTTCGGTGTCCGTAAAATACTTGTTAGCCAGACGAGCTAATTGTATGCCTTCCTGTACAGCCTCTCTAAATCTAAAATGCTCAAATGCATGTTCAATTTTTTGCTTTTGAACCGTTATAGCCTCGAGCATCTCTACATCTATTGCTTGAGGTTCCTCCAGTATAGGCACCGTCGAATCGGCATATTTTTCAATAAAGCTATTCGCACGATGTACAAAATTACCTAAAACAGCAACTAACTCGTTATTGATTCTGTTTTGAAAATCTTTCCAAGAGAAATCGGAATCCTTCGACTCTGGAAGACTAACCCCCAAAGCATAGCGTAAATAATCACTTTCAAAGGATTCCAAATAGTCATGAAGCCAAACTGCCCATCCTCTAGATGTTGATAATTTTTTACCCTCTAAATTTAAAAATTCATTGGCCGGTACATTTTCAGGTAGTACAAAGTTGCCGTGTTCCATGAGAATAATAGGGAACATGATGCAATGAAAAACAATATTATCCTTGCCTATGAAGTGATACAGTTTGGCATCATCATTTTTCCAATATTTTTCCCATGCATCAGGCTTATTGGATTTCTCAGCCCATTCTTTGGTAGCGGATATGTATCCAATAGGCGCCTCAAACCAAACATACAGAACTTTTCCGTCGGCATCCTCCAAAGGAACGGGAACCCCCCAATTTAGATCCCTGGTTGCCGCTCGGTCATTTAGGCCATCCTGCAACCAACTCTTAATTTGCCCCATAACATTGGGTTTCCAGTCTTCCCGAGTCTTTATCCAAGACGCTAGTTT
>JAYPBC010000092.1:0-2468 GCA_038124025.1 Balneola sp.
AACTCAGATGTTGGGGAACAAGTTGGGAGGGCGTTCATTCAGTTTATTCCCTAAGAAAATTAGATATCATATATTAATGTACTATACTGCCCGAATAATACTATATCCAATTAATTCCAAAATAGTTGTTGATTAACAAAAGAGTTGGTTTCGTTGGGTGAGAATGTTGATTACCAAGAACAACATTTAGAGAACATCAAAAGGTTTGTTGACATATTATTCAATCAAAACTTTTTTCCCGCTTGAATGATCTTTTTTTATAACGGCTCTATCATATTCTTTACCTAATGTTGTATATGCGACGTAGGTGAGGGTATCATTTTCTATATTGATTACTTGGTAAAACTGAATATTTTCACCTTGATGATCCCGTTGATATCCCTCAACTGCATATTCTTCTAATTTTTCATTATCCAATTCATACTGCTTTGGGCCACTGACTGATGTTATATAAACAGTACCAAGACCACCTGTAATACTCTCATCAGTATCACGTACTGGTACATGTCCACGAGCATATGTATGATCGTGACCATTCAACACAAGATCCACATTATATCTATCGAGCAATGGTTTCCAATTATCGCGAGCAAACTGGAAGTTTCTTCCTTTAGCTGGAGAGAAAATAGAGTGATGGCATGTGATAATCTTCCATTTTGCAGTACTCTTAAATAGAGTTTCTTCCAAGTATACAGTCTGTTCTTCTAAATTATCCGTAGAGTTAAGCACTATGATTTCAACATCTTGATATTTAACAGTATATACTGTCTCATGCAATTCTGCACTCAGTTTTTCTTCAACTGGTAATGTGAATTGTGGTCTCCATTGTATAGATAAACGTCTAGGTGTATCTTTTTCTAGTGAAGAGAATTCATGATTTCCAACTACCGGAATAGCGGTCCATTGACTGTGAATAAATCCACCTGCCTTAAACCATTCCGCCCATTCTACATCACGATGAGCAGTATTGATTAAATCACCAGCATGAATAACAAAAGAGGCATTAGGTGCGGTCTGATATGCTTTTCGAATCACTCGAGACCAGTGATTGAGAACATCATTTTGCGCGTCACCAAAATACACGAATTGTGTTGGATGATATCCAACTTTAGCTGTAGTAAATTCGATCCACTCCGACCAATGATCCTCTCCATCACCCACCCTGTACACATATTGAGTATTGGGATCCAACCCCTCAAAAGTGACACTATGATAATGAACTTTTAGTGAATTATTGCTTTTATATAATCCTAAATCAAACTCTTCAGTAAAAGCATCATAGGATTTAGCATTTTCAACGAACTTGGAGTTCACCGTAGCTACTGCGATTTCAGCTATAGCCTTAGTTATAGTTGTGTTTGTTCTCCAAGTTACCGCTCTACTTGTAGCTGGATTTCCATTAAATGTTAAAATTATGCGGTCTGGATCTTTACTTGGGATTTCCCAGTGATGTAGCCCAATTTGATTGACGGTATGATGATGCTGGGCATTGGCTAATGAATAATAGATTAATAGAATAAAAACAGATAAAATTGACTTAATCATGCTAAACCAAATAAATATTTACTAGATAAATGTTAGAACTCTAGTACTTAATATGTTAATAATTTTATTCAAAATGCTTGCATAAAATCCAAATACTCACTCAAATTCTTTAATTGTCTTAATTAGACCCACTAATTCCTTTTTTATTGTATTAGAGCCAGAATGTTTAGGCTCAAAAGGACAATGCCTACATCCACATCCACAACACTTACCCCTATTTGCAAGTCCAAGTTCAGTAAAAACTTTGTTACCTATCCACCAATACCACTCATTATATTCTCTCCACTCAATATGGGGAATAGAATCGTTATCCTTTCTCAAAACTTTATTATTCGCCATTTATATTCTTCTTGATGATACTGACCTACTTAACTCAGATGTTAGTGAACAGGTTGGGAAGGTATTCTAAATAGAGGATCTATTGCTCTTTTTTTATGATTTTTTTCACTTGAACACGTACTTCTCCGTTCTTTTCTGTAGTGTCTCTATATACTTCAATGTTCATATCATCTGTAGACAGTACCTCATCCATCATCCAAATGTAATTACCGTCTACTTCTCCTATGCCTTTTTTCATCATAATAGTTTCCATGTCTTTCCCTTGCATATGAATGTTATGCATTGGACATACACTACTTTGTTGACCAAGTAAATATCCAAGTAAACCAAAAACTATAGCGATAAGTGTAAAAGCAAACCAATTTTTATTGAGTGTTTCCATTTTTGTACATTTAGAAGATTTATTTATTATAACATATAGAACAAATATATATTATTAGTTAGCTCAGTACAAACCACTCAGAACTATGCGGACCTAAGTCAGATGTTGGGGAACAGGTTGGGAAAGTCTTACTATGACTTAAGAATCACATTCACCACTTGTAAATGAACTGACTCCATTAACTTTTGCATAGCATACATTA
>JAYPBC010000093.1:0-2321 GCA_038124025.1 Balneola sp.
ATGTTTCAGCAGCTACCCTCATGGACGATATGTTCTATGAAGCAAGCGGTCTATCCGATGAAAACTGGGATCTCATCCATGAGTCTTTCTCCACCAATGCAAACTGGCCCTATCAGGGTGAAGGTGAATTCAGTATTGTAGATGAATACAATCTTCAGGAAGCAATTGAGCTGTGGCTTAGTGATGAAGAATTGGCCCGCATCACTTATGGCGACATAAGCATATGGAACATCTCTTCGCTAATAGACAATATAAGAGATCTTGCTAGAGAAGAAGGTATAGTCGAGGGGATATCTATGGTTCAGGGAGATCCGGAGTCTTATGAACTCATGGCAACATCAGTGCACGAATCTGAAATTCTCGAATACAATCAAGAAACAGAGCTTGCTCTCGAAGATGCAATTGCCACATCAAAAGCAGAAGGGATTGCTGAGGGGAGATCTGAGGTTACAAATGATCCTGCATCTTATTCTCTAGTGCCCCTCTCCAGTTATCAGCAGGAACTACTGGAGATGAATCAAACTGCAGAAGATGAGATGGCTATTGCAGTATCTGAGTCACGAAGCGAAGGGTTTGCTGAAGGTATGTCGGCTGTTACTAATGACCCTGAAGCATACTCACTTGTTTCTTGGTCCACTCATGAATATGAGGTGGAAGAAGCAAAGAAGGAAGGTCGCAAAGAAGCAGAAGATAACTTTCAAGATTTATTTCAGAATGAGGATTCCAATGCATCTGCATATACTCCAGATTGGTTTTATATTCCTGAGCGCGGATGGATGTGGACGGAAAAAAAGATTTTCCCGTGGTTCTACGACCAAAACTCCTCAAATTGGATGTACTTTCAGTCAGGTAGGGAAAGTCCGACATTTTATCATTATGGCAGCAAGGAGTGGATTACTGTGGAGTGAGTAGTCATTCTACTAACCCTCTAACAAAATCATCCAGAGTTTATAATAATTCCTCCTCGAGTAACTTTCGTTGCCTATATACTTGAAATAACCTTTTGCCTAAAAGATATGGACTTGATTACACCGATCATTTCCGGCAGATTTGATAAGAATTTTGCATAGTCAAGCATCTGTTCTGACTATGAGAAACCGATTACCACAACTTTTATTACTATTTTTTTAGGAAGGATGGCAGAGTGGTCTAATGCGGCGGTCTTGAAAACCGCTGAACCGGAAACGGTTCCGGGGGTTCGAATCCCTCTCCTTCCGCCATCTTTAATCCTTCTTTATACTTGCTTCTCATAAGTATAAGGAGCGATACATAGGATTTAGTGATACCTGCCCAAGTAATAATCTATTTAGGGCTAATTTGCCCCGCCCTATTTTGCTTCGCGAATCAGTCTGCCGAAGACTTGATTTTAAAAGAAATGATAAATGGCTCCTATAAAGGTCTTTGGTATCCCTTGTCTAATAAGGCTTTGCCATATGAAGGTTTTAAAATGAAAGCAGGAAAACTATACAGGGAGGATCACGATGATCTTCCATTTACTGGCTGGTACTCACAGTTTGACAGTAATCAAAGGGTGAGGTTTCTAGCCTCGTTTTTGGATGGCAAGAGACAGGGATACTTTGCCGAATGGGATGAAAATCGAGTACTACGTTTAAAGGGTGATTTTTTTGATGGTGCAAAGGATGGCACTCATATTGAAAATAATCACCTAGGCCAAAAAATTTCAGAGAGAAATTATCTGATCGGGAAACTACATGGGGAAAGCAACTTTTGGTATGATAATGGGCAAAGGAAGCTGGAATCAACTTTTGAACATGGATTAATCATGGAAGCAAAAGGTTGGCTTTCCAACGGAGACCCTTGCCCTTACACGAAAGTTACAGAAGGAAGAGGAGTAATTTTCAACTATGAAGATGGATTCTTGGAGCAATTACTTCAATCTCCGAAGCCTCAAAACAATGTCATTGGAGATACAAATCGCAGCAATGTAATTAAATTGAAAGAGCTTAGAGTTGAGCTCTGATTTAAAATTAAAATCTAAAGTCTTTCTGGAAAGTCGCCAATTTGATCAGGGTCAATAGTAAATCTTGTGAATGTCTCTCTATCGGAAGCTTGGTGATACTTCAGAAGAAGCTCCTCATTCTCTCGGTCCAAATAAAAGATTTGGAGCAATTTTGCATGGGAATCACTAACCAGTTGTTTTGTATCATCGAAAGGAGAGAAGAATTCGGGTTTGAGTTTTTTAAGATTAGCGAGTGAGGAATCTAATTCACTTATGATTTCCCTTTTATTTTCTAAAAAACTAAGTTCAGGAGCTTTTTTCTCCAACTTAAGCCAACTATTTTCCTCAAGCAGAATATCAT
>JAYPBC010000094.1:0-320 GCA_038124025.1 Balneola sp.
ATGGGGGATTATGTGTAGTTTTTCGCCCACGCCCTGAATGCTTTTCTTGTTTGAGCGCGCAAGATGAAAATTCTATCAACTAATTCCTAATAGAAAGTGCCTAATAAAGAGCATATACGTCATAACTGTTTATAGATTAAGACTTACAAGGCAGAAAAGGCGTTTTACAGCCTTTAGGGCTTAATGTATGAACTTGTGTCCTAACGCGCTATTTGAAGAGGATTTAACAGCATCAGTAATAGATTAACTCTTAACAGCTTTACCTACTGTTTTGGCTAAAACAAGGATGTTATACATTATAATAACACCCACAATGCAAT
>JAYPBC010000094.1:330-2182 GCA_038124025.1 Balneola sp.
CTTTTATTATTTGAGCGCGCAAGATGAAAATTCTATCAACTAATTCCTAATATTTAACTTGTTTCAAAGGCAGAAATATAGGATGATAATAGAAATATATTGGATAGAATTACTTTAAACGGCAGTCTTTTAAGTATTTTTCCCAGTGCCAACTATGTTTTAATGCCTCCTGTAAATTAAACCTACTTTTCCAACCTAATGTTGAGTTGATTTTGGAGGTGTCAGTGTAGATAGCTTTTATATCCCCTTTTCGTCTAGGTCCTATTTCATAATTAAGTTTGAGATCATTTACTTTTTCAAAAGTTTGGATAAGCTCAAAAACCGTATTTCCTTTGCCTGTTCCTACATTGAAGATATCAAAACGATTAGTTGTTTTATCCGAATACCTGAGTGCTGCGACGTGTGCTTCCGCCAAATCAACCACGTGAATAAAGTCGCGGATACAAGAGCCGTCTCGTGTATCATAGTCTGAGCCGAAGACAGTCAGCTTTTCTCTTAAACCTGCTGCAGTTTGAGTTATATATGGGACAAGGTTATTAGGAACACCATTGGGTAATTCTCCAATTTTAGCAGAGGGATGAGCCCCTACTGGATTAAAGTATCTAAGTAAAACAGTGTTAAAAGGAAAATTGCCTGATTTTAAGATTTGTTCACCAAGCGATTTGGTATGACCATAAGGATTTAGCGGTTTACCCAGAGGTGTTGTCTCCATCACACATTCCTCGGATGTTTCTCCATAGACAGTGGCACTGGACGAAAAAATAAAATTCTTAGAACCGTTATCCGCGGAAACTTCAATGATGCTTAAAAGTGATTCAAGATTCTCAGTATAGTACTCCATGGGTTTCTTAATCGATTCCCCCACACTTTTTAAAGCCGCGAAATGTATAGTTCCATGAATTAAACCAATCCTACTCGATACTTCTTTAGTATTTTTGGCATCTAACTCGTAAAATTCCAAGGTTTCGCCTGTTATTTCTTCTATAGCCCTTTTGGTTTCAATACGAGTGTTACGAAGATTATCTATTACAATTGGTTTAAATCCGGCCTCTATTAATGCTACACAGGTATGTGAACCTATATATCCAAGGCCACCGGTGACTAGAATTCGTTTCATTTCAATGCCTTTCTTGAAGAGAATAATTGATTTTCAAGATATGCATAATAGTTAATCAAATAGATATGCAATATGACTAACCTTCATAAAATCAAAGGTTGGCGTAATGCTCACTTTTCTCAAAGAATTCTGAAATTCCGACTGATGTAATAGGCAATATTTCGATTTGAAGCATTAATCCATAAAGTTACCTGTACAATGTGTAAGTAACTAAGACGATTTAAAAGTCTGTTGGTTGCCAACATACATGAGGATAAAATCAATTTAGAAGATGCATGCAAACCTCATAACAGTATAGACAACGCAATAGCTGTGTACACCAAAAGAACAGGTAGACCCATCTTCAAGAAATCTCGGTTTGTATAGTTACCTGCCCCCATGACCATCAAATGGGTTTGATAACTAGTTGGGGTAAGAAAACTAGCGCTTGCTGCTAATGCCATGGGTAGGAACACCTCAAGATGCGTCAAACCATAATGCTTCATGATGGCCACTCCAATAGGAAAAGCAATCGCAACGGCGCTAACATTAGTCATAAAGTTGGTGAAGAGTAAAGTAATCCCGAAAAGCATGAATACCGCAACACGGCTGTTTTCAGGTAATGTAATCATTTCCAAAAAATAACTTGCATGATCACCTTCAACAATTGCGGATCCGAAAGCAACGGAGAGTACTAACAGCGCATATAGTTGTATGTTAAATTCGTTCTTTATACGTTCAGCAAAAGTCAACCCA
>JAYPBC010000095.1:0-355 GCA_038124025.1 Balneola sp.
GAAGAGAACTACCTGAGGCTGCCATGATGATGATTCCTGAAGCTTGGCAAAATGACAATGAAATGAGTCCAGCAAAAAAAGCCTTTTATGAGTATTCATCATCATTTATGGAACCTTGGGATGGTCCTGCATCTATAGTTTTCACAGATGGAAATTATGTTGGAGCCGTTTTAGATAGAAATGGACTCAGACCGAGCAGATTTTATGTAACTGATGACGACAAAGTCATCATGGCTTCAGAGGTAGGAGTTCTTCCGGTTGATCAAGCAAAAGTTTTATCAAAAGGAAGACTTCAGCCAGGAAAAATGTTTCTGATTGATTTTGAGGAAGGCAGGATGATTCCAGATGAAGAAAT
>JAYPBC010000095.1:365-2119 GCA_038124025.1 Balneola sp.
ACATAATGCCATTGCTTCTACCAATGAAGCGATAAAAAAAGGGTTTCAAAAAAACTTCCCTACAAAGATTGGGTAAAAAATCAAATTATAGATATCCAAGATCTAAAAACATCCAAAACAAAATACAAAACAGACGATCTGATCTCAAGGATGCAGTCTTTCGGTTACACCACTGAAACACTTGAGTTCATGTTGCTACCCCTTGTAACTGAGTTGAGAGATCCTCTTGGATCAATGGGAAATGATGCGGCTTTAGCATGTTTATCTGATAAGCCCAGAATGATTTATGACTACTTCAAGCAACTTTTTGCTCAGATTACTAATCCAGCAATTGACTCAATAAGAGAGGAAGTAATCATGTCTCTTGAATGCCTAATAGGCCCAGAGAGTAATTTGCTCGAATCTTTAGAAGAAAATGCACATCGATTAAGATTGAAGCATCCTATTCTTTCAAATGAAGAATTAATTAGTATAAAGAATAACAAAGATTATGGTTGGACTACTAAAACTATCGATATTACATACGAAAGAGGTAGCGGAGCCTCAGGTCTAAAGAAAGCTCTAAAAAGAATCTGCACTGAATCTGAGGACGCAATAAAGCAAGGATATTCTTTTGTACTTCTATCTGACAGAAATCTATCGAAAAGTAGAGTTGCAATAAGTTCATTGCTTGCGTGTTCCTCCGTCCATCATCATTTAGTTAGAAAAGAAAAAAGAACACAATTAGGATTAATTATTGAGTCTGGCGAAGCCAGGGAGGTTCATCATCACTGCCTTCTTATAGGATATGGGGCTGATGCAATAAATCCTTACCTAGCTTTTGAAGTCCTGGAGCAATCTTTAAAAGATCAAATACTGCAAGATAAAAAATTGAGAAATACCTCAGATTTAGTTAATGCCTATAAAAAAGGAGTTGCTAAGGGTATGTTGAAGGTCATGGCCAAAATGGGAATATCGACACTTCAATCTTACAAAGGTGCTCAAATCTTTGAAGCGGTTGGTTTAGCTGATGAATTAATAGATTTTTGTTTCCCGGGGACTACTAGCAGAGTACAAGGGGTAAATTTTGAAGTTTTAGCTGAAGAAATAGAGAGAAGACATGCAATAGGTTTTCCTGAATACGATCAAAATAAAGTATCTGTACTTCCTAATCCTGGGGATTTTCATTGGCGTAACGGTGGTGATTCACACATGTGGGATCCAAAATCGATTTCCTCTTTACAACTAGCCTCTCAAGCCAATGACGAGAGTAAATATTGGGAATTCTCAAATCATGCAAATGAACAGACTACCAAAAACAGTACTTTGAGAGGCCTGATGAAATTCAAATATCCTAAAAAGGGAATTCCTTTGGATCAGGTTGAATCAGAAAAAGAAATTGTAAAAAGGTTTGCAACCGGAGCAATGTCACTAGGCTCTATCTCAACAGAAGCTCATGAATCGCTTGCATTGGCAATGAATGAACTAGGAGGTAAATCGAATACAGGTGAAGGAGGAGAAGATCCTATTAGATTTAAACCATTAAAAGATGGGAGATCTAAAAGATCAGCAATAAAACAAGTTGCCTCTGGAAGGTTTGGTGTAACTATGTGGTACCTGACTAACTCTGACGAACTACAGATAAAAATTGCTCAAGGCGCAAAGCCCGGAGAAGGCGGTGAACTTCCTGGAAAAAAAGTCGATCAATATATAGCAAAGATAAGACATTCCACGCCAGGCGTTGGACTAATAAGTCCTCCTCCTCATCATGATAT
>JAYPBC010000096.1:0-2098 GCA_038124025.1 Balneola sp.
TGTTAAACACTTCAAGGGTTACATGAGTTGCCTCAGGTAAGGCATAATGAATCTGAGTAGATGGGTTGAATGGGTTGGGATAGTTTTGTTTTAGCAGATATGAACTAATTTCATCTAATTCTGACTCTATGTTGACGGCATCATTTGAAAAGACAAACCTTTCTTCAAGTTCGCTATCTACTGGCAAACCGTATGAATCAAATAAAATAACATTATCATCTATACCGAATATGATTCGATCACCACTTTTTGGCAAACCGTTCGTATAGTCTATATGGAATACAATAGTCGATTCTCCACCAATTAGATCTTCTCCGTTAATATTTGAAAGTCCAACTATATTGGCATTCAATTCATTGCTGCTGAAAAAATCAAAGGTAAAATTAAAATTTTCAATTGTTGGAGCTAAGCTTCTTTCAGTATCGCCATAGATCTCTTCAGAAAAAAATACATATAAAGAATCAGTTTGTTGATTAGCTTGAATTGAATCAATTCGGATAGCACTTTTCATATAAGCTACAGTTGCCTTACCATATTGATTACCTATATCGGAGTTTAAAGGCGAGCCTGCAATTAAAGTTAGTCCGTCAAATGATAAATCACTACCTAAATAGGAGTTTGCTCTATTACCTTTTAATGGTTCAATGGCTTTTTTCCATTCATCATAGAACTGAAAAATGTCAACCTTACCTTGATTCACATATCCATTCCCTAAATCAAATTGACTAGATCCTATTGCTATTCTATCACCTATCACTTGTATGCTAGAACCAAAATATTGTTGGACTTGGTCTCCGTATAAGGTAGATCCTTTTTGTGACCATGTATCATTTTCAAATTTGAATATACGTACACTACCAGCATCTTGGAGATCATTTTCATTTTCTTCTTTAATTGCACCAACTGCTAATGAAATATTACCATGAGCAGTATTTAAACTGAGACTACTACCAAAATTATCGTAGGATGACTGACCAGTTATTACTCTATCCATTAAACTCCAAGGATTATTACAATCTGCATCATTTTGATAAACCCACACACTCCCGTTTGACTCCAAGTCACTCGAATTATCTTTAGGTGCAGATACTGCTACTAGTACAAAATCTTGACCATTGATATTTGCATTCTGCACAGCAATTGCATGACCGAATTCTACAGAGCCATTATCTTTAGGATATATTACTGATGTGCATTCTTCCCAGTTATTATTAGATTTTTTAAAAACCCTAACAATCCCAGCAGAATTAGGACCTTCCTCGTAACTATATGTTACTGCCGATGCTGCTAAAAATGATCCATCTCGAGTTATATCAACATCCCATCCAAATTGTTCATTATCCTGCTTTGAAGCTAGGTGAATTGTTTCATCCCAACGCGAAGTTGCTTCATTGTAATTGTGTACTCTTACACTACCTCCAGCACTGTGGTTGTCGCTATCAAATTTACTGCCAACAACAAAATCGCCTTCATTTGATATGGCTACCGAATATCCAAAATAATCGTTAGCATCTTCACCGCCTAAGATCTGTCCTTTTAATTCATAGCCAGAATTGGTTCTTTCATAAAAGTACGCTGCACCTCTTCGATTTAGTGTATTAACTAGATCACCTATATTATTACTTTCTGGAGCACCTATTACTAGCCAACTGCCTTTTTGAGCAAGATCAACTGAAAATCCGTATTCACTTCCTACATTATTACCATATAAAGAGTCAATTAGTATTTGTCCATTAGATTCTGCTGAGATACTGATTAAAATAAGTGCGATATAAATAACGTTTAATTTTTTCATTTTTATCAATAATTGTTGGTATTCTTATTAATTACACGTGAAGATCTCCATCTTTGTTTCATTACTGCTTAGAAATTTATTTTCATTCATTCATTCATTTATTTATGGAATAAACTGAATGAATGCCCTCCCAACTTGTTCACAAACACTTGAGTTAAGCAGGTCTGAGTTGTTTGGACTCAGCTGTGGCGCAATCTCAGTTTTGAGGTAATAAATTTTAATTCAAAACATCTACTTAAAGCCTTTAAACGGCAATTTGACCAGACGGCGCAAAGCTGAACTAAATTGGGAAAGAAAATCATT
>JAYPBC010000097.1:0-2049 GCA_038124025.1 Balneola sp.
GACTAAATGGCGTATGTTATTGTTAGGAGGTTGCTTTGATTGAATAGGCTGAAATCGTCGAAGAAAGGCTTATTACCTCCAAGAAAACAATATTCTCAGCGAACTCGATTAATTCACTTCTTTTTATTTTCCAACGAGTAGGTTATGGTAAGGTGATTGTTTTCACTGAAAATACCAAAAGAAAAGGCACTTTGCTCCCAGTTACCGTCAGATTTACCGAATGAAGTCATCATTGTAATAGGAGTGGTTAATGCGAAGTACACTTTGCTATTTAATTTATAGAATGCACCTAAAGAATATCGTATTCCGGGTTGTATAGACGTGTACTCTCCTGTAAGTGTTAAGTATGTCCCGATTTCAGGGCCGTGAACAAAGTATAGTCGATCACTAAGTAATTTACGCCATTCGTGACCAAAATATATTCCTGAACTCGCACTTCCATAATCATTGCCCTGAAATCTCGAAAAATTAAGATATGTCCTCTCAGCCCTTATTGTCCTTACATTATCCATGGTTTTCCCCCATTTAAATACTGGGCGAGCATCTAAAACCGGTCCGTACAAAATACCCATATTGGCTGTCGAAACAAGACCTATTTCGCGATACTGAGCGGATAGGTTATGTGAAGTCAACATAAGAATAAAGAAGGCACTAAATAAGCTAGTTTTAATTTTTAGTATCATTTCGAAAAAATGTATGTTGAATATATGCATATTTAACTCTAAAAAACCATATTGGTCTTAATTATGAATCGGAACATATTGCTTGTGTTTCTAATATTGATTTCTTGCTCAGATGACTACTCACAGGTAAAATTCGAGGATGATAGCGAATTACCTCAAGTAGTTATTAATTTGACTACTTCTATTGAATACTTGTCTAAAGAATTCTACTCTGAAGCAACGATTGAGATAAAAAGTAATCTACAAACACAACGATTGCAAACGAAACCAATTTTATTGAGAGGTAGGGGTAATAGTACTTGGTCTTTCGCCAAGAAACCATATCAACTTAAATTTGAGGAAGATATTGAGATTTTAGGTATGCCTGAAGCGCGTAAGTGGGTTTTATTGGCTCCATATAGTGACAAGTCTTTATTACGAACAGAAGTGGCATTCAGTTTAAGTAGGTATGGTGAAATTGGCTGGACTCCTAAATCAAGGTTTATTGAGTTATTTATTAATCAAGAATATTTAGGGGTTTATCAGTTGGTTGAAAAAATTGAGGCTACAGAAAATAGACTTAATGAAGGTAAAGGTTTTTTATTAGAGGTTAATAGACCAAGTCGTATTGGGCCTAGCGATGTTTACTTTAACTCTTTAGACGATTGTTGCAACTACTATACAATTAAAGATCCAAAAGTTGAGTTTGGTGATTCAAACTTTACATCCATAAAATCATACATTAATGAAGTTGAGACTACTGTTTTTGGTGAGAATTTTTCCGATTCCGTGACTGGTTACTCCAAATATTTAGATGTTGAGTCATTCATTGATTGGTTCATAGTACATGAAATAACTAAAGAGAATGAGTCATCCTGGGGCTCTAGCTGTTATCTTAATTATGGTAAAGCAGAGAAACTAAAGATGGGCCCAGTTTGGGATTTTGACATTAGCTTGGGAAATGACAACACTGAAGATGGTTCTATTGAAGGCTATACAATAATCAAGAATAAAAAGTGGTACGGGAGATTGTTTCAGGATTCTATTTTTGTTGAAAAACTTAAGAATCGCTATCGACATTACTATTCAAATCGCGATGAATTTCTTGATGAAATTGATGCGAATGCATTCTACCTATATGAAGCTCAAAAGAGAAATTTTACGAAGTGGCCAATTTTAGGGGTTTATGTTTATCCCAACGCAACTAATTTCTCTAAATATAGTCATGAGGTAAGTTATTTGAAAGATTGGTTGAAAAACCGAATGGATTGGCTTAACGAAGAGATTGAAAACCTCTAGAACCTAGTTTTTGTATTAAAGGCGTATTCAATTTATCTCAAGTCTTTTGAATTACACGAATGTGGTGGCTACCTTGTGGAAACATACG
>JAYPBC010000098.1:0-2036 GCA_038124025.1 Balneola sp.
AAGCCCTGATGCTTTGTATCAGGGCTTTTCCTTGTAGACATTCTGGAGAATAGGTCGAATGTAAATCGAATAGATGCACCAGATCAGGTTGAGTGAATTATTGCCCGGTAAGGCCTTCCATTGGCTTGAATTTTTTGTTCGGAATATTCCGAACACACGTTTGGAATCACGTGTAATTCCATCAACCCAATGTTTTCAGTATCTTCATTACGACAGCGGGGAAGTGGCGTTACTATTCAAACAAAAAGCAGGCTAAAACTAACCTTAGAAAGTCAGATCGGACAATCACCAAAGAACAACGTATCTTGCAACTACAAGTAAAAAGGTGTAAACCAGGTAAAGCCATCGGCCTAGGGAAGTTTGCACCACGGTGGTAACCACTACTGTAAATAGATTTGTAAAGCCTTTAATGGCAATGAGATAAGATGACAGATACGTTTCCGTCCATCACCAGTGTAATTTCTTTCTAGTCTATGGGAATATTTAACAGCCTTAGAATTGCCACAATACTTTGTTTTTTAAACTCTTGCACCTCGTTTTTACCAGAGTTTGAGCGAGTCGAGGCACTTGAGAAAGGGAAACATAGGTTAGCCGCAGGAGCTTATGGAGGCGCACGATTAACAATTCTTGACGGAGGACTACTTGACGGCTATAACGTTGTTGAAACAAATGTTGGAGGAGCAGGGTTTCACAGTGTAGGTCTATCAAATAATATTGCTTGGTCTTCAACCTTTACAGCAGGACTCATCTATGATGAATTTAGGGGTAGTGAGCTCCAATATTCCTTAACTACTGGTCCGAAAGTTTCAATCTCTCAAACAGCTGCTATTACTTGTCCTGTTCATTTAACAAATGTCCAAATTGACCCCACCTTTGAAGGTATTCATTTAAATTACCTTTTACCTACAATCTATGCTAAGGACATGTTGTTTGCACCAATGACTGGGTGGTCAGGAACAATGTACTTGCGTGCAGAATTACCATTTGATTCAGAAAATATAGGGTTTGGTATGCTAATGTGCGGCTACAAATTGGAAAATCAGAATTCTCCACTCCGCCCTAGTGTAAACGTTAATTTAACGCTACTTGGAGCTTACTTGGGGTACACAGTTGATTTGATTCCCTAACGCATAGCTTTTCTTTTCAAAACTCCTTTGAAAAACAAGTGCGGTAATAAAAAGCCTTGATGCGGTGTACCTTACAAGAATAAAATATAGAGCATAAAAAAGCCCTGATGCTGTGCATCAAGGCTTTTTCTTGTAGACATTCTAAAGAAAAGGTCGAAGTACAATTAGAATGGTCGAATACTCATACATTACCAAAAAATAGTGGTCGTGAAATCAAACCATCCAAAACTCAAATTGATGGTTTAGAGAACATTATTACTCCACATAATACTCTATCTGAGCATCACATTCAACACTGCCAGGTGTCCTATAATATCCCACTGCATACCAATCCGAATCTTGAAAATCGTGATTACCAGCAGGTGCCTCCACGAGATACTCTATAGACATAGTGTTATCACAATGAAACTGAACAATGTAATTGCTCTGTAAAATTGACCATGGATCCTGATTGAATGTGAAGCTGAACGAATTTTCATCTATTTCGGTCCAAATTCCTTCGTGTGTTAGAACCCCCTGATAAAACTGCTCAAATGTATTGTCGTCGTTAAATTTCAATGAAGGCTCAGGTTCTTGGGGGGGCGTTAGGTCACTCCATACCATTGATTGATAAAGATTCAATGTGAGCGGATCAATACTATCAAGTTGTAATATTTGTCGCTCAAATTTATACGATTCCCATTCCCCTACGATTTTTGGAGGAGTATCGTTTTTCGAGCATCCAAAAAACAATACTGAGAAAACTGAAAGTAAAATGAAGTTTTTTGTCATGATGATTTCGGATTTATAATACGATAAGTATGCCACAATAATACGGTTTCCCAACTCATATCCGTCACGTATACACGTGAATATTGAATGTTTAGAGACACTCTTCTCCAGGTTAATCATGAAAAAAAGCCCTGATGC
>JAYPBC010000099.1:0-1999 GCA_038124025.1 Balneola sp.
CCTGTGTTGTATGGATAATTCAAATCATCAAAATAGTTAGCATTTTGCGTACTACCTGTATTGTTGGCAGATTCTACATCCATTACTGACTCCGCGTGATTATCGTTTTCAGCGTTAAAGATTTGCATGTAGTCATCTAAAAGCATGTACTGTCCACTACCGATTACGATATCGAACCATTGCTTAGCTTCAGACCACTTACCTTGGTATAATTTAGCTTTACCCATGTAGGCAGCAGCAGCCATTTTACTCACGCGACCTGGTCCATTGTTTACAGGTAGGTTGTCGTAAGCTGACTGGAAATCTGCTTCAATCTGGCCCCAAACATCAGTAGTGTTAGGAACTAAAACAACATCAGCAGCAGCAACTGTTTCGTCAAAAACAGGAATACTGTTGAAGTGCTTTTTCAAATCAAAGTAGAAATGACCTCTAAGCATTTTTGCTTCTCCTTCAATTCGAGCAGCATCAGCTCCAGACACGTCAGTTGCATTGGCAAGTGCACGTAATACACCATTGGCACGAGCAACACCTTCGTATCGACCTCTCCATAGGTTAAATAAATCACCAGAAGTAGGGTCTACTTCATAGCGTTGTACAGGGTTGATAGCAGAATAATCTCCCGCATCTGTACCCTTGTTTGCTTCACCACCAACAACAGATCCTGTTACCCAGTGGTTTGGACCTTCAAATCGACTTCCAAATACTCCATTTAGAGCAGAATAAGTACCAATTAAAAGTCCTTCAATACCGGCTTTGGTTCCCACTTGCGCATCGGCAAGAGAACCCGTAGGTGCCACTTCTAGAAAGTCATCGCTACAAGAAACGACTAACATAAGTGCGGTAACACCAACAGCAAAATACTTCTTCATAGTATTAAATTGTTTCATTTTGTAATTCTTTTAAAGTTTTTATAATCCTAATATTCCTAATTCTAAATTGAATAAGTAAGATGGAGTAACAGGGAAGTTACCAACATCAATACCAAAGTTTGTATCTGGACCAGCTACCATAGGATCTAATCCTTCATAACCTGTAATTGTCCAAATGTTATTTGCCGAAACTCCTAATTTTAACTTAGATAATCCGAATTGCTCGATTTTATCTCTATCAAAATTATAAGCCAAAGATAGCATTTGTAATCTTGCAAATGAACCATCCTCAACATACCAAGAGTTAGAAGCTCCGTTTGTAGAAAGGTTAGACGCTGATTCCCAAATTGGAGCAGCAGCATTGTTACCTAACTCAGGAGTCCATGAATTGAATGCAGCAGCACCTTTGGCAGAACCTTCAAACGATCCAAAGAAATCAGTAAACCACTTTCTTTGGTTGAAGATATCATTACCAATTGACCAGTACCACATCATTGTCATTTCAAAGTTTCCAGCGTATAAATCAAAAGTTAAACCTCCTGTGTAATCTGGAACTGGACTTCCTATGAATGTTCTATCATCTGGAGTAATAGCACCGTCTCCGTTAACATCAGCATAACGGAATCTACCGATTCCAGCTCCTACCTGAGCAGGTGCTGAATCAACCTCAGCTTGAGAGTTGAAGTATCCAATTACTTCGTATCCGAAGAAAGAAGAAATAGACTGTCCAACTGCGTTACGAACTGGTTGAATACCTCTATAGCTACCTGTATCGAAGAAATCAATACCAGGAGCAAGAGCTGTAATCTCATTACTCAAGAACGCGTTATTCATCACTAAGTTAAACTGCATTTTATCACCGATATCTCCTCGAGTTGAAATCGCAAAGTCAAGACCCGTGTTAGCCATACTTGCAATATTCACAGATGGAGCAGCAGCGTAGTTACCAGTAACGGCTGCTAAAGGTACAGTGTATAATAAGTCATCGGTAGTTTTATCCCACCAGTCTAACTCTAATCTAAGTTTATCATTCCATAATCCTAAATCAAAACCGACGTTGATCGTAGTAGAGGTTTCCCATTTTGCATCAGGGTTACCAATTCTACTTGCAGCAAAACCTTCGTCTGCTC
>JAYPBC010000100.1:0-1971 GCA_038124025.1 Balneola sp.
TGTTGATGGTACCCTGCCTCTATCTGATCCTGGAAGATCTCAAAAAAGCAGGCCGTTGGTTCTTCCGTTTTCTTGGTTTCTCTATTGCCCGAAAACCTCCCATGGATGGAGCTAATCCTGCAACTTAGTTTTTACTACCTAAGCTCTACCCACTCTTTTTTTCCGTAGTGCCAAAATTTTGGAATTTCTGAGCCTGATTTGAAATACATCCACGAGCTATTATTGGCATCGAATATGTAAGGATATGCTAAATTATTGGTAAACAACCAGCCCATCTTAGGCTCATAAAACCAACCGTTCACAAATGGAGTGACTAAAATAGCCTGTTCAACAACATCTCCATCTTCCACAGGCGAATTAGGGTTCTTTCCTTGATCAATCTCCTCCTTATCCGAGAGTCCGTCTCCGTCAGTGTCCGAATTCGAGGCATTAGTATCGTAAATTACCCATTCATCGTGGTTACTCACTCCATCTCCGTCATCATCAGAAATATCTTCAACAAAATTAGCCCTTAGTTTTAGGTCGTGATATCGACGAAAAGTAAATGGATTTTGTGATGACTGTAAATCGCCTGACCAAGAATCAAATTTATATCCAGGGGCAGGAACCGCAGTAACTTTTGCATCTTCATTTAATGAAATCAAACCACCCCCTTCAACAGAGCCACCTACGGAGTGCTCCACGGAAACCTCATAATAGTAAGAAGTGGTTGCTGAAAGCAAAATCTGTACGGGTTCATAAACATCACTAACAGATTCTCCCTGACCAAGTCCCCCAGCCCAATTACTTCCCATACCCCAAAGGGAGCCATCATTTTTCATAAAAAGACTGTGACTTCCACCAGCTGAAACTGAAATCACGGATGTGTATTCTAAGTCTGATCCAAAAGGAGTGAACTTGAGTTCAAGTCCTGATTTAAAAATTTCGACTGGAATTTTTTGATGAACCTCATTTCCTGTCCCTAACCTACCTCCGTCGTTTCTTCCCACTCCCCAAAGAGAGCCATCTTCTTTGATGTAAAGCAAGTGTCCTCCACCTGCCGAAACGCTGGTTACTCCAGACGCCTCGATCATTACTGGCGTACTTGAAGGTTCGTTAGTCCCATTACCTAACTGTCCCCAATCGTTATTACCCAATACCCAAAGAGAGTTGTCGTTCTTTATAAAAGCAAGGTAATTCCATCCAAAAGAGGCCGCAATCACGCCTTCCGAAACAATCTTAATGGGAGTATCGATTGCTTCAGGTCCGACCACTCCTAACTGACCATCCTCATTTTCACCCATTCCCCAGAGCGATCCATCGCTCTTTACAAAAAGTGTATTAAAGCCCCCAACATCAACAAATAAAACACCCTTCTCTATGACTTTTATTGGGCTAGATTGATCAATGTTGTTTCCTATGCCAAGCTGCCCATAGTCATTTTTCCCCATCGCCCACAAGGATCCGTCTTCTTTAATAAAGGCACTATGCCTCGCTCCTGCGACCATATCAACAACATCACCCGAAACCACTTTAATAGGAGAAGTCTTGTTAACTTTGGTACCATCTCCTAGTTCCCCGCCTGAATTCGAACCTGTTCCCCACAAAGAACCATCGGCATAAAGAAAGAGAGAATGAAAGTAACCCGCAGAAACTTTCCTAACATCCCCATTAAATAACTGAGTCGGTCTTTTTTGATCTACAGTGGTACCGTTTCCAAACATCCCTTCCAAATTCCAACCCATTCCCCAAATCGAGAAATCTCCCGCGTTTTTAATATCATTACTGCTCGATCCCTCCGTAGTATATTCTATATATAAAGTACTGTGCTCTCCTGCAGAATAATTCGTAATTCCATGGTATACCAAAGATTCCCAATCTACGGGATCGATTGATATAGATGTTCTTCTATTTAAGTTCTTATCAGCCTGTAAAAAACTCAATTGAAACAGGCCAAGCAATGACAGCAAAATAGGTACCCTCATCATCTAA
>JAYPBC010000101.1:0-1930 GCA_038124025.1 Balneola sp.
TCACCCAACCATGATCTCTGAAATAACTAAGTCTTACATTCAATAATAGTGAGCAACTAAAAACAAGTAAATATACCTAGCAGATAGGTCAAAACTTGGCATAGCTACTATTAAATAACCATTACTTAACAAATGATGGATAGTCTACGTTTAGCCATAGAACCACCCTCCGAGGTATAGCTAAAACATACTCTAAATTATTTTGACGATAAGTAACTATTTATTTTAGACTTTTAAACTAACTTTCACATATTATATGAGGAAAACAAATAATATTGCCTTGCTAGAACTTTAGTCAGCTCTATTCAATGGGCATACTTCCGTACCCCACCAATTACACAATAACGGAAACGTTCCTGAAAGACATGATCAAAACACTTTTCTTTGACCTAAACGAAACATTATTAGATGTAGGAGTCCTACAATTAACCTTTGAAGAATACTTTGACCATCCAGGAGCACTCGCTCAATGGTTTACAAAGTTGTTATTCATGTCTAATACCCTGGGTATCGTGGGTAAATACAAGGACTTTGAAACCATTGCAGAAGAGGCTCTAGCACAGGTATTTCTAGAAAATAGAAAAATAACCTCCTCCTCCAGCAGACAAGAGATTGTAGGTAAATTCCGAGAGCTCCCAGCTCATAAGGACGTAATTCCAACCTTAGAATGGCTAAAAAAGAAAAAAATACGCTGTGTAGTCATTTCCAATTCTACCCAAGAAATGATCGATATTCAGCTTAAAAATGCAGGCTTAACCGACTATTTCGATAGTACTTACTCGGTAGAAGCCGTCCAACTTGCCAAACCGTTCCCGGATATTTATCAATTTGCTGCGAAAAAGGAGAAACGAAGCCCAAAACAAATTGCCATGGTTGCCTCTCATGACTGGGATATAGTAGGAGCAAAAAACGTAGGTTTTCGAACGGGATATATTTACAGAAAACAATTACCTCTAAATACTATATTCTCGCCTGCGCACCATATAGGCTCGGAACTATTGGAACTCGTTAAGGAAATAGTTGCAGCAAAAAGCACATAAAACCCAGCAATTTTGCCGAACGGTCCATCCATGATTTGACTTGTACTATTAATAATTCGAAGCTCATATAGGTTGAGTGCAATCTTTTAATAAATGGATATTCATCTGAGCATTATTGGTATTTCTTTAGTCATTCTTGGCTTATTGCACATTATCTTTCCATGGTATTTTAACTGGGAAACCGAACTTAGTCGGCTAAGCTTGGTGAATCGCCAAGTTATGCAGGTTCATACCTTTTTCATTGCCTTAATCGTTTTACTCATGGGCATACTCTGCCTCCTCGCCCCAAGGCAGCTCCTTGAGACCGAACTCGGACATCTTATCTCATTCGGCTTGGCTATTTTCTGGACCACGCGGTTAGTTATCCAATTTTTCGGTTTCTCCCCCGACCTCTGGAAAGGCAAAGCCTTCGAAACCACCGTACATATCCTATTTAGTGGCTTTTGGACCTACCTGAGTTGGGCTTTTTGGACCATCGCGTTATCCGCTTAGTTTTCACCCACTCATTATCGATAGCGACATCAATCATTAGATTGTTCGATTGTTTAGACCCGTATTCCTAAGGTGGTCCAAGTAACTGGCTTACTTAATGGGCCAAACTCTTTCACATTTGGCTTTACCTATGTATGAGAGAATTAAGAAATAAAAAAACTATTGGTATACAACACACCAGTTATACATATTATCACCCTCGATAGTCTTTTAATTACCATATGATAATACATCCCTAATTAAAACTAAATGTTCATCATCAATACCCATCTCATAAACTTGATTCTCGTTTTCATAGCAATTCAATGGGTACAACCTTCACCAGTCAGCACTAAATCAAGCATTACATTCAATAGTTAGTTGAAGAGATGGCTCCCGGCCTAGAAGAATTGTTCTGT
>JAYPBC010000102.1:0-1905 GCA_038124025.1 Balneola sp.
TCGAACCAACTGAATCCGAAAATATAAACGTAGTTAAAGTTTGAACAACGAACCTCAATGGATCCCTAAGCTTTGTTTAGGTATGCGGAGTAATCGATAGCCATTAACCCTACTGTGTGAGGCTGCTCAGTGGGTAGACGAGTCTGAAATGATCCTCTGTAAGGTACATGCTTCATCCACTCGCCCTTGGTAGACTCAGCATTTACTCCATGTTTTAATAATGAGTGTAGATAGAATATTATTCTATAATTTTTAAATCAAAAGGATGAAAAAATGGCAAAATATATAGTTTACACAACATGGTATCATGAAAAGGGAATAAGGCCTGCGGAAGAAATGCAAGAAGGTATGCGCAAAAATGTTAAGCCACATTCCCCTGCGGTAGATTGTATATGGTGGAAGAAAGATGATAACCATCATCAATCTATAATGATTTATTCTTCTGAGGAGTCAGCAAACCAACATAGAGCGCAACTAGAAGAATTTAGGAAAAACAGTTCTAGCGAATATTCGATAAAGATGGTTGAAGAAACTATGGGTCCTCTTATTGCTCAACTGTCAGAATTATAACAAAAACAAAAAATTTCATCTTCGTGACAGTTGCTTGTTTAATAGAGTTGTAAAAAGATTAACGTATTCCTAGAAGCAACGTTGGTTCAGATTTGTCTAGCCATACGTTTTTAACTTTAGACACCCCCTTCGGGCATCGGACACTGGGGGTGCATGGGATATGTATAGATGTAACTTTACACAGATGTGGTTTTTAGGAAGGATGGCTGAAAGGGAGTCGCTTTATGAAGGTCTTGAGTATCATAAGATTTAAACCCAAGCCCAATCATCTTGAAGATGTTATAGAAAACCTTAAAGCTCACAATAAAAAGGTTCGTAAGTTACTTAATCAAAAGCGGTATCTCTCAGAAATAGATGGTGAGATCTATTTAGTTAAAGTATCTGAAACTATAGAAGATATTGCAGAAGATCAAACTTGGTCTCTAGAGGCTTTAGATGGTATTAGAGATTGGCTTGAAGAGTGGTCTGAGGAAGAGCGGCACACTCGTTCCGTGTCAGGTTTGCTTATTGATGAATAAACCATTTATATCTCTAAGTTCAGCCATCGTACTGATACTAGGTCTGGCTACAGTTGTAAGTGCTTCAGATGTGACTGATACTCTAATCTGTTCTCACAACTTATAAAACTGCTTTCAAAATGGTACTTGGTGCACAAAAAATGCTCAAATCAATATGCTCCAAATAAGTAGCGTGACGTAATTCTAGTTGGATTTTAAAGGCTATGCCTTCTTTTAATTATTGATAAAGTAAGGAAACAAAATGAAAATAATTATTTCTACTATTTTACTTTCGCTCGCTCCTTTTGTCGCTTTTGCTGGGGGTCACTCAGCTCTAGGTGGATCTGGAACTGGTGTTCGTACTGATTTAAAAACTATTGAAGGCACTTCGGGAACCCATGTCCAAGTAACTACCAGCGATATATGGATGTATGAAAATCCGCCAGAAGGTTTTCACAAAGCCATGAAAGTTAATTGTAACTATTTTCAGGTTTTTGCTAGTGGTCAACAGCAACCAGTTGGGGGAGTTGGTACCTGCCAAGCACATGACCCGGATGGTGATGTAGTGTTAAACAATGGTGTTTTCCAACCAGACGGCACAATTGCGGTCACAATAATTGCAGGAACAGGGAAGTGGGCAGCTTTTGTTGGAGCTAAGTTTCAAGGCAAAACTAGGCATTCATTAGACGGTGGTGCTGTTTACGATTTTACAGCAATAAACTAGCTCTTTAGTAAAGCTGAAAATATTATTAATTTAAAGGCCTCGCATTAGTTTGTGAGGCTTTTTATTTATGAATTAGCGATTTTATTGCTAGAGGTTGAGTGGACAACCATGTCC
>JAYPBC010000103.1:0-1807 GCA_038124025.1 Balneola sp.
GCTCATTTTAATATAGTTAAGTATTAATCGCGCTTAATATCTTATAGATATAACCCCACCACCGCAACCGCCCTATAGTATAGGCGGTTGCGGTGGTGGGGTATTTTGACTGTGTTGAGCGAGCCATTTATATAGAATTATAAACTCTAGAGAGATAAAGCTACAGAGCCATAAAATTGACGCCAAGTGCTGCGAATACAAAAAAAACACATGACTATAATGGATTCAACTGGTGAAATTTCACCATTTCAATGGTAATTCAAGCTCTATACATTTGTCATCCTGTCAGCCTCAAATAGTTTATAAGTATCTAATTAACCTTGAAAGACTTTTAATTACCATGAAAAGAAAAATTCTACAACTCATGTCAATAGTTGCTCTATTGTACTCGTGTAAAAAGGAGACTATTGATATGAATTATTCAATGTCAATTAACACCGATAATGATCTAATCGAAGAGTATGATATTCTCGCTTTTGATGCTCAAGTAATACATGTTATCCATCGTGAGTATCTCATATCAAATCCGAATAAAGTGCTGAAATCTGATTTAGTAGGAGACACAAATTACATAAACCATTTAGAAAATAGACTCATCACGATGTATCCTACTGAGGCATATGTAGGTATGATTGAGGATAACGATTCAGTACTTTTCAATTTATTATCAAACGCACCGACTTATGTAGATACTCTGGAATTTACAGAGTCCGATACAATCCCAACTTTAAATATGGAGGCGGACATCCTTGCTATGGATTCAACAGACAGTTTTTTATGGAATCAATATGAAGATTTAGCATCTGGATTTTCAACCGGTCATCCAGCAACTTATGAAGACATAATGAACATCAACCAATCTGGAAAAACAGCAGGTATTTTTGGATTGGTATTAAAATTCCCGGTGGCATCGGCAAGTGCTGTGGTTGGAGTGGCCTGGATTTCATGGCGAGCTATTCAATGTAAAAATCGCGCTGAAGACAAAGCTGAAGAGTTTTATCCAAATTTGTATTCTGGAGATACTAAAAGGGATGCGTTTAGACATATCACTTGGCAAATGCTAACTAGAAGATATTGTGGAAAGACAACTGCCTGGATTTTAGGTGGAATAAAAGAATCATCACTAATGTCGAACAACACCTGTACTGCTAAACAAATGGACTTACATAACAACTTGATAGGAAGAGCAAAAAAATATTCGGATTTCAGGGACTTTTGGGGAACATCTCCTTGGCAATGGAAAAAATGGTGTACTAATATTAAAAATTACATTAATGCGCCGACAGCAAACGCCATTCACGTTGAGGGCGATTGGACAGAGCAGACAGGCAACACTACGTACGATATAATTGAGACCTGTACGAACATAGAAACTGACCGTAAGAGCGTATTTAACAAGTACAAATACATATACATTTTACAATGATGATAAATAGACTAATAATCATTGCTACAGTAATAGCAATGACATCTTGTACCAAAGTAGAAACGACAAATCAAGGAGTTGTAATACGCAATAAATCCTCTAAAGATATTGTATACTATGCTCAATTTGAACAGAATACCTACTACGACACTATTTTAAGCTTGAAAACCGGAGGATATTCCTTTCCCCTTTTTGAGGGACACATTGAGCCTGAAGTAATATTCCCTTTGCATCAATTGAAAATTTATTCTTTAGAAAATGAGGATACAGTAAGATCTAGGTTAGCTCCAATGCCCTTGGATTCAACACCTACTGGATATTATGACTGGAATATCATGAGCTACACATACATTTATGAGATTACTGATTCCATTCTATAAA
>JAYPBC010000104.1:0-1803 GCA_038124025.1 Balneola sp.
GCTTAATCATTTGCTTTAAAGCATTACTAGATACTATGGTATTAGCATCATTAAAAACTATGATTTCACCTTTGGCGAATTTCATTGCTCTATTTTCCGCTGCAGCTTTCCCCGCTCTGTTATCCTGATGTAAAACCTTGACCTGTTTATAGTTCATTGCATACTCATGAGTGCGGTCTGTGGAACCATCAGTAATAAGAATAATTTCTAGTTTGTGCTTGGGATAATCCAAAGCTAATAAGTTTTCAATTTTACCTTGAATTACCTGCTCCTCATTGAAGCATGGCACTATCCAGCTTACAGTGGGTCTAGAAAGCACATCGACTTTTCTTATTTTAGGAAAAAACTTGGCCAATCCTAATATAATCATAGGATATCCTAAGTATGTGTAGAAGATCAAAGTCACTAAACAAATTATTATAACGAACATAACATCTGATATTCTCTGAGATATTCCTTGGCAGTATTTGACCAACTGTACATTTTGGCCACACTAGACCCTTTTTCAATGAATTTCCGAGAATTAATTAATGTTTTAGCATCGTTCAGACCTATGGCTAATGAATTGACATTCAATGGGTTGACATGGATAGCAGCACCTTTGGTCACTTCATTTAATGCCGGACAGTTACCCGATACTACGACTGTTTCGCATGCCATGGCTTCTATTTGAGGAATTCCAAAACTCTCTTGAACACTCGGATACAATAAAATATGCGCTGCATTATAGAGATATGGAATCACAGATTGAGGTACAAAATCCAATAGAATTACTCTCTCTTTTATATCCTCAGATAAAACTGAATTTTGAAAAAATGCTTTGCCTTCCTCAAGATAATCTGCTATAACTGCATAATAATCTTGATTGGCAATCAAGAACGAAATTATTGCTTGTAAAGCTCTTACGGTATTTTTTTTTGGATCATTATTTCCAAGATGTAAAATAAATGGATATTTAATTTCATAGGGGCTTAATGCTTCGAGACAATCTTTTTCTGGAATGACCTTGAATTTTTTGTTTAGCCCATTATAGATATAACTTCCAACATCTAAATCGTGCTCCTCAATCATTCGCAATCTTTCAGAATTTGAAACTGTTATTAGCGCACTCTTTCGTATTACTGGTAATAAAAACAATAACCTACGATAGAAATTTCCAAATCGTTGATATAACGAATAACCTTTACGAAATAGAGGATTGGTATCTAAGAAAAATACATCGTGTAAGGTTGTGAGAGAAGTGGTTTTCACAAATAATGATCGAGTATTGGCAGTAAAGTGAATGATATCAACATCAAGAGATTGAAGCTTTATTGGTAGTAGTATTTGTTCCCAGATTGGATAACTCGCTTTAAAACAAATTACTTCTAATTTTGGATGTTCAACGAGTACTCTTTTGACCTCTTTATTTGCATTTACGAGGGCGTAAATCTTTTCAATACCATCTAGTAGAACTAACTCATTAATCAAATTAATTGCAAAGACATCCATGCCGTGAATATTATGGCGAAAAATACGCTGAGCTTCAATGGCTACTTTCATACTTTAGAATTACTTATCCCACGAAAAGCCCCCTTGTACAGTGGATAGAGTAAAGAGAGTCTACCCCGTAATAGATAATTTATGGTATCTCTAGTCAAAACAATAGTAATTAAATATAGAACAGTAATGAGCTTCAAGTAAGTACTTCTGCGCCTAGCAAATAATATTCTATTTCTAAACATATATTCAACTTTCAATGGGCTCATTTGTCCTACGCTGGCACTTTCTTTGTGTAGAATTTCAACATCACCTAGAAACCCT
>JAYPBC010000105.1:0-857 GCA_038124025.1 Balneola sp.
GTGTGGTAGTTGCAGAAGAAAAATTGACTGTTTCAAGCACTCAATATGCAGGAACATATTATACAGCATTAGAATATAATGTGCTCGATTCATTAATTAACCCGGTTAATGGAATTATTAAAATTAAAAATATCCACCTATCTGTTCAATCTACCGCTGCACCGAGATTAGGAGAAACTAATTACTATGAAGTTCAAGAATTTAATTGCAAACTAAATGGAATGGTTATCACTTCTATCAATGAACATAACCACAATCCCTTAGGTTATTTGTCGGATAAATATGTTTTTAGTTCTAGGCAAGAACTTGATATTTTGATTACAAAGGATTCAGAACTTTCATTCCAAGCAAAAGGACAAGTCAGAAACACGTATTTAAATTCCCCTATGGAATTCCGTTACCGCATAGAACTCGTATACTACTCTTATGAAAACTAAAATTTACATCGTCCTTTTACTAGGACTTTTCTCAGTGAACTCCAACGCTCAGGAGCAATTCTTAAGATTTGATAGTATTCAAGTGATTCAAGGGGAGCATTTAGCTACCTATAATTCTCAATCTTTTAGTATTTACGATACTGTTGTTTGCCCAAATGGAGGATTCATTAAAGTTAAAAATGTTGTTTTAGATGTTGAAACGATTGGAGGAAGTATCAGTCAATATTCTACCCAAGTAAGAAACTATAGATGTAAAGTAAATGGTATCGGTATCGCATCCATTAAAAGTGCAAACAATGCGGACAATACTGAAAATTACTCAGCTTTACAAGATTCTCCGAACAGCTTCGAATCAGTAGATGAAATAGAGTTGATGTATGATTCAGATCTATATTTCAATATTTATGGAAATTATGACCC
>JAYPBC010000105.1:867-1797 GCA_038124025.1 Balneola sp.
TACTTTTAAACTTAATAATAGGTGTCTAAAGGAACTCTTACAAAATGCAATCTCTCCGATTGATAGGATTGACTTGGAATATTTTGAAATTATTGAAAATGGAGAGATGAATCTAGATATACAAGGTATAAGTAGGGTATCTGATTATAACCAAACTTACAAAAACACTTTTGAATTCCATTACCGCATCGAACTCCACCACTACTCTTACGAATAAGCTTATGAAAAACTTTAAAACAATACTCTTTTTAGCTGTTGCCTTGCCTCTAGGGGCATTGGCACAGCAAAACTTCATCTACTCTGGGATTGCTCGGGATGCTCAAGGAAGCCCTCTAGCGCAATCTAGCATAGGTATAGAAATATCCATACTGCAAGACTCCTTGACCGGTGCTAATAAGTACACTGAGACCCACCAAGTGAGTACCGATCCTTTTGGTGTATTTAGCTTGGAGGTAGGTTCTGGTGCATTACAATCGGGAGCATACAGCTCCATTGATTGGTCGGGAGCGAATAGATACATTAAAGTAGCATTGGATGCTACTGGAGGGAGTAACTATATAGATAGCTATACCACTCAGATCTATAGAGTGCCAACAGCTACACATTCTCTAAAAGCAGATACGGCAATGTTTGTACAGAACTTACCAGCCTACCTATTGCAAGATACTAGTGCTACGAATGAATTGCAGCTATTAGAGGTTGTAGGAGACAGCTTAAACATTTCAAACGGTAACGCAGTGAAGTTGCCGAGTAATAACTCATTAATCTACACGAACGATGGATTTTAAAAAGACGATAACCTTATTAGCAGTGATGTGCGCATTCAGCTCTTTTGGGCAAGAGCTTATTGCGCCTTATAATATTTCTAGTTCTGACACTGTTCCATCAGACGAAATTTGGAAAGTTGAGTCAATTTTATATTCGACTATG
>JAYPBC010000106.1:0-1740 GCA_038124025.1 Balneola sp.
ATTCACTTAACTTATTGAGCGCGCAAGATGAAAATTCTAGGAACTAATTCCTAATAGCAAGAGTCAATAATTGGGCTTTGATATCAATTAGTATCAATGAATAATAGCCATACGAAACACAACAAGAGGTAAGTTAACCTATACTTAGGTTCAGAAGAAAACCATTCTTTTCTTGCCGAAGGAATTCGATAATACTATTAATTAAAAATAGGTGCTTAAACAAGGCAAATCTTTTAAAGCCTAGAATCTACCTGATTCTTTGGAAGGAATCCTTTTACGTCATAGATTACACCTTGCTGTTTAACTAGTTTTTCAATTTGTAGAGACTTAAACTTTTCATGAGCGACCAAAAGGATAATAGCATCATATTTACTTTTTAATTCAGTCTTAAGTTTAATGTTGTATTCTTCCCAGACTTCAATAGGGTTTGCCCATGGATCAAAAACATCAATCTGTATGTTATATGATTGTAGTTCATGATAGACATCAATAATACGGGTATTTCTCACATCTGGACAATTTTCCTTAAATGTGAATCCAAGCATTAAAACTCTGGATTCCTTGATAGCAATGTCTTTTTTGATCATTAATTTAATTACCTCACTTGCCACATAGTTGCCCATGCTATTATTTATTCTTCTACCAGCTAAAATTATTTCGGGATGATAGCCAACTTCTTGGGCTTTTTGAGCCAAATAATACGGGTCTACTCCTATACAGTGTCCTCCAACCAACCCTGGTTTAAACGGTAAAAAATTCCATTTGGTTTCGGCAGCTTCCAATACTTCTAAAGTATCTATATCTAGTAAGTTGAAAATTTTTGAAAGCTCATTTACAAATGCAATATTGATATCTCGTTGCGAATTTTCAATGACTTTTGCAGCTTCTGCTACTTTGATGCTACTTGCCTTATAAGTTCCCGCATGTATGATCGATTTATACAATTGGTCTACATATTCAGCTACTTCTGAAGTTGAACCAGAAGTAACCTTAAGTATTTCAGTCAACGTATGTTTTTTATCTCCTGGATTTATTCTTTCTGGTGAATAACCACAAAAAAAATCTTGATTGAAAATTAATCCGGAATCTTCCAAAACAGGGACCATCAATTCCTCTGTGACCCCCGGATATACAGTGCTTTCATAAATCACAATGTCTCCACGATTGAGCACTTCTGAAACGGCTTTACTTGCAGATATTAATGGAGTAAGAACAGGTTTATTATTCTTATCCGTTGGGGTTGGAACCGTAATAATATAAACTTGAGAATCTTTGATTTCCGCGACCTCAGAAGAAAGGGAAAGACCTATTTGTTCAACCTTATTCTTTTTTAATGTTTCATTTAATTCAGCATCAGAGACCTCCAGAGTTCTATCCTTACCTTGCCTTAACTCTTTAATTCTACTGGAATCAATATCAAAACCAACTACATTATATTTTCTTCCAAAAGCAACGGCCAAAGGTAGACCTACGTATCCAAGTCCTATTATTGTGATTTTTGGGTTTTTTGTCATGGTTGAAAGCAAAAAATGATTTTAAAATTTTAGGCAAAGGATTTTAAACCTTTAGCAAAATGCAAACTACAATAAAACCAACAATACAATTGCACTATATACAAAAAGGACTGGTAGCCCCATCTTCAAGAAATCTCGATTCGAATAATTCCCTGCTCCCATGACCATTAGATGGGTTTGATAACTAGTTGGGGTAAGAAAACTAGCGCTTGCTGCAAATGCCATG
>JAYPBC010000107.1:0-1689 GCA_038124025.1 Balneola sp.
CTTCTGGAGTTCATACAAGAGGAACCAGCGGTACTGATTCAACCAGTTCTTCAGATAAGTTTGTTGAGTACTTGGATAATGTACGAGATACCATAAGCAATTACGATTCAGTAGGAGGAACCATCTCTGTGAACCACAGCTACAATTGGTTTTTCGATACTGATCTTACTGATTTTGATGACACGACCGGTAAGTTTGATTTTTATTCCGTTATGGTTCACGAGATCGGACATCTAATGGGCTTTCGGGATGGTTCCGACGCATGGGACAATAATTATTCCTCTGATACTTGGATTGGAGCATCTGGAGTTGCTGCGAACAGTGGCAATCCCATCCCTATGGATCCAGCTAGTCAATCGCATTTCAACTCTTCGGAATTAAATAGCTCCCATGTGGGATGTGCATGTCACCCAATTATGGATGTTTCCTCCGGTACGAATGAACGTGGTAGTTTTACTGAGTTGGACTTTGCTGTGTTAAAGGATATTGGCTACAGCATATCCGCCTCACCCAGCGGTGGCGGTATCAACGATGGAAACACTTACACAGACCCAGATTGGGGAGGGACTCATTTCATACCGATCAAGGAAGACTATGGAACTTGGCTTGCCCGAGTGGGGAGTGTTGGTGCGGGAGGTGCTTATGTGCCCCCATCCGCTGCCCCTGAACCAGCCTACATGTTTTCCTTTTTGAGTGGGTTTGTTGCTTTGTTTTGTGGGAGAAAGAAAATTGCTAACTTAAAAAATAGGTTTCTTTTCCGATTCACATGACCAACTATGTTCGTATCATTCTTGGATTCAGTATCCTGGGATGTTTGATTGGTCTTTATTTTTTTTTCAAAAGTGGCGAAAAAAAGACTTTAGCTGAAAATTTGAGGTATGATGAGTTCGTATCTCTAAGTTTCTCAAATGCCAGTAATGTAATTTCCAAGCTAAACCAACTTTATCAGAAGGAAGAATTATCCTTTGAAGAGAAAATCCTTCTGCTTGAACTTCAATTGGACTTTCCAGAAAGTTCAGTTGATCCCAAGTTACTTGCATCATTACAGGCGTCAGATCCATCCAATCCGGATGTTCTCATACTTGAAACTTGCTATTTATTTAGGGAGGGAAATAAGACAGCTTTACTTGATAAATTATCGGAATTCACTCAAAAGTACCCCGGGAATTTAAGAGCTAAATATGAGTACAATAAAAGGGCTTTCATTTATTCAGATATTGAAGGCAGATTACTTGCGAAGAAGCAGTTAAATGATCTAGCGAGGAATGAAGGGAGATGGGGTTATAAAGCAAGGCAAGTGCTTTGTTTTACCCCGCCAGTGAGTGGATATCTAAAAGAAGACTTACTTACCTCCATCGATTTTCTTCATGCACATCCTCTAGTCACTTCGATCGATTATCTAAAGGGTTGTGAACTAAAGATGATTCTCAAAGAAAATTATAAAGTGAATGAATTTGTTGCCGAAATTGATAGACTGGTTGGTACCCGGGTTAAGTCTCTGGACTACGCCACTTGGTTACTGAAACTGGGTCTACCTCAAAAAGTACTATCGATGATTTCCGAGGAGGTTGCCCGAGAAGATTCAGCATCATTTTTTATCAGGTTCATGGCATTGCTCGAGACCAAGAATAATAAGGAGGCAAAATCCCTCATGGAGATGAGTCGTTCAACGCTTTCCCAAGATGAAAT
>JAYPBC010000108.1:0-1670 GCA_038124025.1 Balneola sp.
GAATTGGGACATTGAAGATCTCGGTATTATTGACCCCAAGCAGTTCATTTATATCAATGAACTATTAGACTCTATGACTGAATTCGGCCTACAATCCCAGTTGGTAGATGAAGCTTTTTTTACTTTCGAAATTTCCGAAGAAGTTCCAGGCAAAAAAGTTAAATTAGAAAGAGTGAGAGATTCTTTGCTTAAAGCTGAGGATTTGTTATTTGCCTTACCAGATGTGTTGGACGAAGAAAAAGGGCCTTATGCGGATTTTTTAAATCATGTATCGCAGATAAGAGTAACAATGCTCAATGACTTAATTGAATTTTCTGAACCCTACACGCTTGAAGAAATGGAAGAAGTTCTTTCTGAAAAACAAAACAATGACTTTTTGGAAGGAAGGCGTAGTCACTTTAGTGATGAGCTTGTAGCCATTCTAGAATTCGTGCCCGATGGCTTTGAAATCGACTCAGACTTAGATGACGAGAAAGATGAAAACGAGGAGGGCGAAGAGGATTACTCAGATCTTGATACCCATTTAGTGGAGGTTTCTGACAAGGATGAAAAACTATTACCCGATGAGGATTTAAAATGGGATGAAGAAGATCGAGAGGAAGAAGTTTCTTCTTATGAAGGAGGTGCCCCTGATGAATCCGATTAATTTTACCTTCTAAGTTCTGTGGCGATTTGATCCGCAAAATAACTGAAAATCAAACTGGCACCTGAACGCTTAATGGACATCAAGGACTCCAAGGCACACAACCTCCAGTCCAGCCAACCCAATTGGTCAGCTGCCATGATTCTAGAATACTCTCCGGAAACTTGGTAGGCAGCAATGGGTATGTTCATATTTTGACTGGCGTAACTAATGACATCCAAATAAGGCTCAGCAGGCTTTATCATCAGCATATCTGCACCTTCTTCGTAATCCAGCCATAATTCCCTTTTGGCTTCTCTAATATTCGCGGGGTTTAGTTGATAAGATCTTTTGTCGATAGGTTTTTGTGGTGAAGCTGAGTTGATAGCCGACCTGAAGGGCCCGTAATAAGCGGAAGCGAATTTTGCCGAGTATGATATGATCCCGACATCGTGAAAGTGCTTTTGCTCCAAAATACTTCGGATAACGCCTACCCTGCCGTCCATCATGTCAGAAGGAGCAACCCAGTCAAAACCAGCATTTGCACATATGATGGAAGCATTGGCTAGAATTTGAATGGTTGCATCGTTATCAACTATGCCATCTGAGAGAAGTACTCCATCTTGGCCATGTGTTGTGTATGGATCCAGAGCGAGGTCGGCAATAAGAAGGGCGTTGGGGTGCAAGTTCTTTACATGAGAAGCGGCTCGATAGATAAGGCTATCTTTGTTTAAAATTTCACTACCGTCCGTATCTTTTTTCGATGGGTCAATTCTAGGAAAAAGTGCGAAAGCACGAATACCCATTTCTGTCCAAATCTTGAATTGAGTATTCAAAAAGGGAATCGGCCACCTAAACACCCCTGGCATACTTGTAATTTCCACAGGAGCGGGCTCATCAGAGATAAAAACTGGCAATACAAAATCAGCAGGGGTCAGAATATTTTCTTCGAGAAGTGCACGGATAGAAGAATTCTCTCGTAAGCGGCGTGGGCGATGGGAAAACTGATATGTCATTGTAAAATCAGGTTAAGTTCGACAATACGAAA
>JAYPBC010000109.1:0-1587 GCA_038124025.1 Balneola sp.
AAAACCAACAAGGCTCGAAGATCTTACAATTTGTGAACTGTTTCTATGTTCATAAGAGTTATCGATTAACCAAGAGGCAGGGGGCATACTGGAAACAGAACCGTAAACAAGAAAACCAAATACCGAACCAAAAAGAATGACCTGCAGTCGAAGAGATGCACCTTGCTTACCTTTCGAAATTCGATTTTTAAAGTACGGTAATCTTGCCAGCAAATGCATGAGGACAAGAACCAGAGTAACAAAACCGGCGATGATATGAATTTGCGTGACGGTGATGGAAAATGGACGCAAGTACGCGAGAACTCCCGTCACTGACAGTGCAGAGAAACTAAACAAAAGGCCGAAATTGACCAAGTGTCTCATCTAGATACTAATGTCCGCTCTTACTCGGATTATTAACCAATTTTTTATTATCAAAACCGATTAAGCTTCTTAGTTCTTTGATGTGTAACTTACCAACTTGTTTGGGATTGGTACCATGTTTTTTACATAAAACCGCTGCAAACCCTGTTGCTATTCCCATTTGCCCGCAAGTGTTCATCACTCTAGGTCCACATAGCCCGACATGTGTACAGCTGAAACAACGCCCAGCCATCATGAGGTTGGAAAGATTCCTGGAATAAAAGCTGCGGAAAGGAATATAATAATATCCTCCGGTTTTATGAAACATAGCCGTGGATAGAAAGTCTTCCTTGGCTCCTTTCAATTTCCGTTGGTAATGTCCATCGACTTCTCTTTTCTCAACAACCACAGCATCCGGGAATTCCCTACGCTTTACGGCATCGTGCATATCATAAATGTGATCGCCCATTAATCTTCTGGATTCACGCTTACCCCCAACATAGGCAACCCATTTTAAACGGTTTGGTGCATACTTTGGGTTTTTCTTAGCGTTGGCAAAAGATCCAAAAATTGCACGCAACATATGATCCCTAATCGTTTCAGCATCATCTATTTGATTAAGATCGTTATCTGAATATTCCCAAAACCATTCTCCTTTGGGAGCTGCATGCTTACCGGCAACTGGCATAGCCCATGGGACTGCAGGGAAATCCTGTCTTTGATTGGTGCGCTCACTATTCCACAATACACTGGTTCCCATAACCCGATTATCCGCTTCCTTCGGACTCCAAAGCTCACCGTACTTATCCCATCCTTCATTATGCTGGGAAGCTGCTTCACGACCGTACCGGTAATCTGCTCCGGCCCAATAGCCCAACCAACCATCACCGGTCGCATCGATAAAGACAGGAGCACGAAATCTTTTTATTTTACCACCTTTTACTTCTCGGGCCTCCACACTTAGTATTTTATCTCCCTTCTTCTCCAGCCCACAAGCTGTGTGATGGGCAAACAAATCAACCCCTGATTCGGCCATCGTTTTTTCCCTTTTGACTTGATCGATTTTTGCTTTCTGATCTCCATTGGGATAATGGAATGTGTCTATTGACTTTAGAATGTCTGATCCGTAACCATGTATGCCTAAGGTATGAACACGGATCTCTTGGCTTGCATTACCTCCAAATAGAGGACGGTCCTGAATCAGTGCGACTTTTAATCCCTGAGAGCGTGCCGCGAGTGCGGCAC
>JAYPBC010000110.1:0-1535 GCA_038124025.1 Balneola sp.
AGCGGGCAGCATAAGCAGGCATTTCCATAATCATTTTTGCCCGCTCTGCCATCGGTCGCAGTTCAAAGTCGGGAGTAAGGGTTAACTTGGCAACTTCCGCTGGAGTGGGATCTTGACCGATGATCGCAGAATAAACAATAGCTGTCCCGGCAAACGCAGAAGCGTCCACAGGTAAATTAGGAATAGCCAGATCGTCCGAAGAATTGAAGGATCCAGAGTTTTTGATGTTGTTATCCAAAGTAAAACGCTGAAGAAAAACTTTTTGGCTAAAGCCCTCACTACGGAGTAAGGACAACCCTCGGGCTAGTTGTGCTGAACTGGCTTTTTGTTCATACTTATTGAAAAACAAACGCGAGAAATATTCTTCAGGGTTGTGTGACTCCATTGCTCCGTACTGATCGGTGTAAAACGAACCATTGTATACAGAGGCGGCATAGCCTGAACCAGTCTCATCATTGGCAAAAATCACATGATTCTTAACAGGAGACTCAATATTTTTAGAAAGTTCATTGAACAGTGATTGCGAAAGAGATGCTTCATCGCTTCTGACCGTAGGATTGGTTAGCTCTATGGTATAAGCACCCCGATATGGTTCTTTTAATTGACCAACCGGGACCGGCCTGCCCTCGACACCAAAATAATAGTAATCAACATCGGTAAATCGAGATAGATCATATTCAAATTCATATCCAGCACTACCATTCCACGGATCCACTGGACTTTGAATGATTTTCCCATCAAGATGTCTTCCATCACTGTTCGATCTAAACAATATGTCCCAAGCATTAGGGCTACCATCTGATATAAACATTCCTAATGGGTGACCGGGTAGAACTTTTATTCTAAGAACGCCATCGTTGCCAGAGGGGGTTAATGACTTAATTTTGAATACATCCACATCCTCTACGCTGTCTATTCTTCCGTGAATCACTTGATTGAAAGAGACAGTAGAGGCATTTATTTCATCGTCAGGATAGTCATCAGACCCGGAGTATGAATTGGTAGCTGCATTGAGGATTTTAGATATGGAAACCCAATCGCCAACTAATGTCTTATGAGCCAAAGCCATCTCAGTTGCTTTTTTAAACTCTGTTCTTTGCCCCAATAACTCAACAAGCTCAATTTGGGTAATCTCTTCACTATTGAGTCTGGGTAACCAAAAATTTTCCTCAAAATTATCAGGAGCTCTTCCAAAAAGTCCCTGATAGAGCATACTAAGAAACTGAGAATTGCTTGATAATGGACTTTCCAAAGTCTCCAAACTTAACTTTTTACTAATTACTTCTTCTCCATTAATTACGATAATTTCGACATCTTTTGTGCCAGAAGTGGGAGCCGGAAGTTCAGTTGTAAAATTTTGCCCAGGATCACTCTCACCAAATCCTGGAGTAGCTCGAGGTAAAATGTCAGCATTTTTTATGAAAACCCCATCGACATAGACTTGTGCGTAGATGCTTTCACTATAATTCCCATCACTAGAAATATAGGTGCCTGTTATTTCTCCTATGCCACCGACATAAGGAGTGGTGGCAGAT
>JAYPBC010000111.1:0-1511 GCA_038124025.1 Balneola sp.
GACTCAGTAATAGAAAGGCTTTCAAGAAATTGAAGGTCTTTTTGTTTTTGGGATATTCATATCAATTTTAAATCTCTAACTCTGGCAAATTCTCCATATATAGATGTTCTAATCTATAATTACTTGCATCTAAGGACTGTTATATTATTTCCTTGTTTTTCAAAGGAAGAGTTTGTGTGGTGCCGGCTTTAAACTATCTTGAGCACGTTGGAACAAATACATTAAGAGCGTATTCAAGGGGATCCTTTCAGCAAAACTTGTCGTTAAAATTGATATTTAGTAGATTCACCATAACCAAACTAGATAGAATGTGCCGTTGTATTTTTCTCGGAATAGCTATTTTTACTGCAAATATGGCTTTTAGCCAGCAAGTGTTTGGTACAGCAGGAAATGAAAGTTATACACTTGGAGAGGTATTTATTAATAGTCACATTAGTTCCAATCAAATACTATCAGAAGGATTTCATCAACCTGTAATTTCTTTATTTGAGATTGAAAGCATAGATGATTTAGACATTAGCGTGTATCCCAACCCGACGTCAGGGAAGTTAATGATGAATCATAATCTTGATTATATAGATGTACACGTTTATGATGTAAGAGGAAGAAGGATAGAGGTGAATGTTGAGGATTTAAAAACAGTAGATCTGTCTTTTTGTCCACAAGGCACCTATTCGTTGCTAATTATATCAAGGGGTAAAAGAGTGTTTAAGAGTAAAATAATTATTCAACGATGAGGAAACTTCTGTTCTTGTTATCTTTTTTCGGAGCCCTTTCGTTAACAGCCCAAAACGCACCATTATCTGTGAATTATCAAGCTGTAGTGAGATCACCTACAGGCACTATTTTGCCTAATCAACAGGTAGAGATAAGATTTAGCGTTTTACGGGATTCTATAAGAGGAAACATTATTTATCAAGAACAGCATAATACATCTTCAAATGATTTAGGTTTGATTAACCTCAAACTAGGAGAGGGTATACCATTATTATCTCAATTCCGGTTGATTGATTGGTCTGTTAGTCCCATTTTGGTTAGAATAGAATTAAGTATAGGTGGTTCTCCCTTTACTACCATGGGAGAAGAAGGGTTTTCTTCTGTTCCTTATTCCATTTATAGTAATCGGTCTTCATATACGGACTCTTTGTCACGAGATGCAATCAACACCTTGCCTAAGCTTACTTTATCAGGAGATACCTTGTTTTTTGGTAGTAATGATACAGTTCCATTGCAGCTTTCTAGTTATACACTTACTGAGGCTCAAGTAGACGCCTACGTTGCAAATAATGGGTATTTAACGTCGGAGATCGACGGTTCTGTTACCAATGAGATACAGGATTTGCAGCTGAATAATCACAGTTTGACCATTACCAATAATACTACAGGAACCACAGTAGATCTTTCTCCTTATTTAGATAATACCAACTTATCTGAAAGTCAAGTAGATGCTTATGTAGCTAATAATGGGTATTTAACCTCTGAGATAGACGGTTCTGTTACCAATGAGATAC
>JAYPBC010000112.1:0-1504 GCA_038124025.1 Balneola sp.
ACAGACGGATTAGCATATTCCAATCCTCCAGCGGAGAACTGCCGCTATAATTTGTGGTAAAAGAGAGGGAATAATTCCAGTCAGCAAAACTCGAAACACTAAGACTAACTTCCTTTACCCTCGAGCCCAATGCGTTGGTTCCCTTTACCTCAAAAGTATATGAACCAGCGGTGGGTGGAGTACCGGTAACCAGACCAGTAGAACTAATAACGCTTAACCAAGATGGGTTATTAAGAAGCTCATAAGTTATGGCGCTATTATACCCAGTTATTCCATATGCAGTTTCGGATGTTATCTGATAGGAGAAAGGCCGGCCCGCAGAGGCGGAAAGAGTATTGGGGGAAGTGATGGCAAATTTTGGCTGACCAACATCGCCCGCTCCCTTGTTGTAAATGGAGGCTACTTCAAGAGGAGATAATATTTTTCGGTAAAAACGAACATCGTCGATCTTTGGTTCCGTTCCCGATGACTTAAAAGAATCTCCAATGAGGAGTGGAAAAGAAGAGGCAGTAACCGACCCCGACTGGGCATCAGAGGCAAGAAGATTGCCATCCAGATAAATCTTTTTACTCCCTCCACCAAAAGTTGTGGTCAGGTTGTGCCACTCACCATCATTGATAGGGGCTAATGTTGAAAACTCCCCGCCAGCCCCTTCCATCTCCAAAGCAATCACACCACCTCCAGATGAGGCACGCTTGATGGCCCAACCCCCAAAGTTTGGAGCAGATGTTTTGTAAGTATGCCCTGAAGGCAAGTCTGCACTTAGAGCCCATTTATGGGCAAGGTAGCCCTCTAATTTGAGTTGATCAGCATCGCTGAGCTTATCCTGAAAAATTAATAATTCAGAGAAGTACAAACCATAGCTTTGCCCTATTTTCATTGGTTCAGAGGAAAGAGTACCTATTGTACCCGTTGCAGCTACGGTGTCGTTTAAACTACCATCAATCCGGTTGATTAAATTGGCACCATCCCAAGACATCACAAATAACCCCGGACTGTTTTTTAATGAAGCAGTGTTGGAATTGTTACTTGGGCGCATGAAAGCAGAATCTGAATTATTTCTAAAATGAGCTGCATACATCGGAGGGTTGTAATCTCCTCGACGTATAAAATATGTCCAAGCGGTACTCGCAGCAGAAGAGGGGCTGGAAGTTTTCCCAAAGATTCTCTTCCAAGTAGTAGTCGCAGTTATTTTAAAAACAGCAAATACATGCAATTTAGACCAAGCATCAAAAGCTTCCGTAGAATTATCCAAGGTAAGTGCCGCGGTAGAAAGATTCGCAGCTGGTTTATTGTTTATACCGATTGAATCCCAAGTCGGCGAACCACTATCTATGCTTGCATGATGTTGGTTTCCAGAAAGATCATACCACTTCACAAAACCTTCTCCACTTGCAGGAGAATTACCGCTGTCGTCTTTGCTAAAATATTTTGGATCCGTTGCATCCAACCAGGCTTTTAATTCTCCAAATGATCCAGGGTCAAAAGTATTTTTGGAGATCAA